>NZ_JAUSBX010000032.1 GCF_030651835.1 Methylicorpusculum sp.
GGAACAGTTCCAAAAGAATACATTTCATCTGTAGATAAAGGTATACAAGAGCAGATGAAAAATGGTGTAATAGCCGGCTACCCTGTGGAAGATGTCAAAGTAACTTTGTTTGACGGTTCTTACCATGATGTCGATTCAAATGAAATGGCTTTTAAAGTTGCCGGATCAATGGCTTTCAGAAATGGTGCGCTTGAAGCGTCACCTTCACTTCTAGAGCCGATTATGAAAATTGAAGTAGTGACTCCCGAAGATTATATGGGAGATGTGATGGGTGATTTGAATCGCCGTCGCGGCTTGGTGAATGGGATGGATGATGCACCAAGTGGAAAAATTATAAAGGCAGAAGTGCCATTAGCAGAAATGTTCGGTTACGCAACAGATTTACGCTCAGCTACACAAGGTCGTGCTACGTACTCAATGGAGTTTGCGAAGTACAGTGAAATTCCTGGAAATGTCGCTGAAGCAATCATTAACAAAACGAAATAAAACATAGTTGAACGAGGTAGATAGATGTCCAAGGCAAAATTTGAACGTACAAAACCCCACGTAAACGTGGGCACCATTGGTCACGTTGACCATGGAAAAACTACCCTGACTGCAGCGATTACGAAAGTAATGGCCGAAGCATCAGGTGGTGAATTCAAAGATTACGCGGATATTGATAACGCACCGGAAGAAAGAGAGCGCGGCATCACCATTGCGACAGCGCACGTTGAGTACGAAACACCTAATCGCCACTACGCCCACGTAGACTGCCCAGGCCATGCTGACTATGTTAAAAACATGATCACAGGTGCAGCGCAAATGGACGGCGCGATTTTGGTGGTTAACGCTGCTGACGGTCCGATGCCCCAAACCCGTGAACACATTCTGTTATCACGTCAGGTTGGCGTACCATACATCATTGTTTACTTGAACAAAGCAGACATGGTTGATGATGCTGAATTGATTGAGCTGGTTGAAATGGAAGTCCGTGAGTTATTGGACAAATATGATTTCCCAGGTGATGATACCCCGATCATTGTTGGCTCAGCGTTGAAAGCATTAGAAGGCGACACCAGCGAAATTGGTGCACCTTCAATTCACCGCTTAGCAGAAGCAATGGATACCTACTTCCCAGAGCCGAAACGTGCCATTGATGGTGCATTCTTAATGCCTATCGAAGACGTCTTCTCTATCTCTGGTCGTGGTACCGTTGTAACCGGTCGTGTAGAGCGCGGTATTGTTAAAGTTGGCGACGAGTTAGAAATCGTTGGTATCAAAGACACCCAAAAAACCACCTGTACAGGTGTTGAAATGTTCCGCAAATTACTTGACCAAGGTCAAGCAGGCGATAACGTTGGTGTGTTGTTACGTGGTACTAAACGTGAAGACGTTGACCGTGGTCAAGTACTGGCGCACCCAGGCACAATCAAGCCACACACCAAGTTTGAAGCGGAAGTGTACATTTTGTCGAAAGACGAAGGTGGTCGTCATACACCATTTTTCAATGGTTACCGTCCACAGTTTTATTTCCGTACTACCGACGTAACTGGTGCATGTGAATTACCAGCAGGTATTGAAATGGTCATGCCTGGTGATAACGTTAAGATGGACGTAACCTTAATCAATCCGATTGCGATGGAAGAAGGTTTACGTTTTGCTATTCGTGAAGGCGGCCGCACTGTTGGTGCTGGTGTCGTTGCTAAAATCGTCGAATAGTATGTAATGCTTATGGTTGAGCACATGGGTGCTCAACCGAATGGGAGCATATGTTAGGCCAGTAGCTCAATTGGCAGAGCGACGGTCTCCAAAACCGTAGGTTGGGGGTTCGATTCCCTCCTGGCCTGCCAGGCAGAAGAAAATAAAAAATATAAACAACTGAATATAATAATGAATACACAAGTTGAACCAAACACATCCTCGATGGGCGATGTTGTAAAGCAAGTAGCGTCCCTTGTGTTTGTGATTGCAGGTTTGGCGGCTTTTTATTATTTCTCAAGCTTCCCTTTGCTCTACCGTGTACTAGGTTTAGTCCTGGTAGTGATGTTGGCATTAGGGTTAATGCTAACTACAGCAATCGGAAAAAATGTTTGGGCATTTATGTTGGAGTCCAAACAAGAAGTAAGAAAAGTAGTTTGGCCTAACAGACAAGAAACAATAAGAACAACACTCCTTGTTTTCGCAATGGTCTTCATAGTTGGACTTATTTTGTGGGTCCTTGACATGTTTTTGTTTTCGGGTATACGTCTTTTGACTGGGCAAGGAGTCTAGTCAATGGCTTTGAGATGGTATGTTGTTCATGCTTACTCCAACTTTGAAAACAAAGTAAAGGAAGCCCTAGAAGAAAGAATTAAAAGAGATGGTTTAGGTGACTATTTCGGCAAGATCCTTGTTCCAACTGAGGAAATAGTTGAGATGAAGATGGGGCAGCAAAGAAAAAGCGAAAGAAAGTTTTTTCCAGGATATGTCTTGGTTCAAATGGAACTGACGGATGAAACTTGGCATATGGTAAGGGACGTGCCTAGAGTGCTTGGTTTTATTGGAGGGACCTCTGATAGACCTGCTCCTATATCCGATAAAGAAGCAATGGCAATCCTTAACAGAGTTGAAGAAGGCGTCAATAAGCCGCGTCCAAAGATACTCTTTGAAGCTGGTGAAGTTATCAGGGTAAATGACGGACCATTTAAAGACTTCAACGGAACGATTGAAGAAGTCAATTACGAAAAAAACAGATTAAGAATATCAGTCCTGATATTTGGAAGATCTACACCGGTTGAATTAGACTTCAATCAGGTAGAGAAAATATAAGCAGGCTGAAAAAATAAAATCTCGTGCGTTCACGCGCTCGAGATTTTTTTAATTGGGGAGCTGCAAAGCGTTATGACCCGCACTGGAGAGAAAAATGGCAAAAAAAATTAATGCATATATCAAACTACAGGTAAAAGCAGGCGAGGCTAATCCAAGCCCACCAGTTGGACCAGCATTGGGTCAGCATGGCGTGAATATTATGGAGTTTTGCAAGGCATTCAATGCAAAAACTCAAGATTTAGAAAAAGGCCTTCCTACACCTGTTGTTATCACCGTTTATAGTGATAGAAGCTTTACGTTTATTACAAAGACTCCGCCGGCAGCCATTCTGTTAATGAAAGCAGCAGGCATAAAAGGTGGAAGTGGAACACCCAATAAAGTCAAAGTCGGTACTGTTACTAAAGAGCAATTGGAAGAAATTGCCAAGACAAAAATGCCCGATTTAAATGCTGCCAGCCTAGATGCAGCAGTCAAAACAGTAGCGGGAACTGCTCGCAGTATGGGACTTAATGTGGAGGGTTTGTAATGTCTAAGCAATCTAAAAAAGCAAAGTTAATTAAATCAAAAATTGACAGAGCAAAGCAATACACAGTTAGTGAAGCGGTAGGATTACTGAAAGAATTAACTACAAATAAATTTGTTGAATCAATAGACGTCAGTGTTAATTTGGGCGTGGATCCAAGAAAGTCAGATCAAAATGTAAGAGGGGCTACAGTTCTGCCTAATGGAACTGGCAAGACTGTGCGTGTGGCCGTTTTTGCTCAAGGTGCAAATGCGGATGCAGCTTTACAGGCAGGCGCTGATATCGTTGGTATGGAAGATTTGGCTGATCAAGTTAAAAAGGGCGTTATGAACTTCGATGTAGTTATTGCTTCACCTGATGCAATGCGTGTCGTCGGTCAATTAGGTCAAATATTAGGTCCTAGAGGTTTAATGCCTAATCCAAAAGTAGGCACTGTAACACCCGATGTTGCAACGGCAGTTGTCAATGCAAAATCTGGACAAGTACGTTACAGAACTGACAAATCCGGAATAATTCATTGTACTATTGGCAAGGTGACCTTTGAGGCGGATGCAATTCAACAAAATTTGGAAGCCTTACTTTCAGATTTGAGAAAAGCAAAGCCTAGCGCAGCAAAAGGCGTTTACATGAAAAAAATAACGATTTCGTCCACTATGGGCCCAGGGATCTGGATTGACCAGAGCTCTGTCAGTTAATAAATATTAGAACTTTGGGTTGCCCGGATATATTGCGGCAACCGTCAAAGACCGCAGGTGTTTTAATAAACTTAATTTCCTGCGCAGACGGGAGCTTAACCTGAAAAGGTTAAAGGGACCGTAAGGGGCATCAAAAATATTGATGCATTTCGTTAGTTCTGATAAAAAAATCAGAAAGTGTACCGGAGGTAAACTGTGGCTCTAAATTTGGATGGCAAAAAAGCCGTCGTAGAAGAAGTTGCTGAATATGCCGCAAAAGCCCATTCTGCTGTTGCAGCAGAATACCGTGGATTAACAGTCACCGAGTTGACTGAATTACGTAAAACAGCCCGTGAAACAGGTGTTTATGTAAGGGTAGTAAAAAATACGCTGGCAAAAAGAGCAGTCAGTGGCACTGAATTTGAGTGTATGCAAAGTAGATTGGTAGGCCCTTTGTTATTAGCATTTTCAATGGAAGATCCTGGCAGTGCCGCTCGCTTGATAAGTGATTTTGCGAAAACAAAAAATAAACTTGTCACAAAAATTGTAGCGATCGGAGGACAGGCTTTTGATGGATCTGAGCTAGAGCGTCTTGCTAGACTCCCAACAAGAGATCAAGGCATCGGCTTGTTAATGTATGTGATGAAAGCACCAGTTGAAAAATTGGCGCGGACTTTGGCAGAGATCAGAGATCAAAAAGAAGCCGCATAACCTTTGTATTACCCAATTAAATTTATTATTAGAGGAAAAAAAGAATGGCAATTTCTAAAGAAGATATTTTAGAAGCAGTCTCGAACATGTCCGTTATGGAAATCGTTGACCTTATTTCTGCAATGGAAGAAAAGTTTGGCGTTTCAGCGGCAGCAGTATCGATGGCCGCTCCTGTTGCAGCTGCAGCAGTAGTTGAAGAACAAACTGAATTTGATGTAATTCTGACAGCTGCAGGCGCTAACAAAGTAGGCGCAATTAAAGCGGTTCGCAGTATCACCGGCCTGGGCTTAAAAGAAGCCAAAGATGCGGTTGAAGGCGTTCCTACTGTATTGAAAGAAGGTATCAGTAAAGCTGATGCCGACGCATTGAAGAAAGAACTTGAAGACGCCGGAGCTAGTGTCGAAATCAAGTAAAATTGATTATTGAAAAAAGGCAACAACCCCTTAAATATGGCTGGTGACAATTTTTGTCATCGGCCTTTTACTGCTTCATGCAAATGATCCCAGTAAACAATTCCTGATGAAATAGGTACGGAAGCAATATGGCCTACTCTTTTACCGAAAAAAAGCGCATTCGTAATAACTTTGGAAAAAGTACAGAAGTACTTGAAGTTCCCTATCTTTTAGCGACCCAAATTAATTCGTATTCCAGTTTCTTACAGTCCGGTCTGAACCCAGATAAAAGGTTAAGCATTGGTTTGCATGCGGCATTTAAAAGCGTGTTTCCAATTGAAAGCCATTCTGGGTATGCAGTTCTCGAATATGTGAAGTACAGATTAGGCGAGCCAACTTTTGATGTGAGGGAATGCCAACAAAGGGGAGCTACATTTGCTGCACCTTTGCGAGTGTTAGTGCGTCTTGTTATTTACGATAAAGAAGCTCCTGCAAATGCAAAAGTTGTAAAAGATATAAGAGAACAAGAAGTCTACATGGGTGAGTTACCGCTCATGACAGACAACGGAACGTTTGTTATTAATGGTACAGAGCGAGTCATTGTTTCTCAGCTTCATCGCTCGCCCGGTGTGTTTTTTGATCATGACAAAGGTAAAACCCATTCATCGGGCAAGCTGCTGTTTAATGCCAGGGTCATCCCTTATAGAGGATCATGGCTTGATTTTGAATTTGATCACAAAGATTGTGTCTTCGTCCGGATTGACCGGCGGAGAAAAATACCCGCTACGATTTTACTGAGAGCGTTAGGTTACGATAACGAAGAAATGATAAAGATTTTCTTTGAAACTAACCGATTTACTCTTTCTGAAAATAAATGCCTGTTTCATCTTATTCCCGAGCGCTTAAGAGGGGAAATTGCAGCCTTTGACTTTAAGCTAAATGACAAAGTGCTGATAGAGGAAGGGCGCAGAATTACGGCCAAGCATATTCGTCAGTTAAATGAAATTGGTATGGCTGAAATTGAGGTGCCAAGAGGGTATCTTCATGGAAAAATTTTAAGCCATAATTTGATTAACAAATCAACGGGTGAAATCGTTGCAAATGTTAATGACGAATTGACAGGTGATTTATTACAAAAAATCATTGATAACGGTGTTGAGGAAATCAATACCCTGTATGTCAACGATTTGGATAGAGGGCCGTATATTTCTAATGCGATGAAAGTGGATACCACTAATAATCAACTAGAGGCTTTGGTTGAAATCTATCGAATGATGCGTCCTGGTGAGCCGCCAACTAAGGAATCGGCAGAAAATCTATTCCAAAATCTTTTCTTTACTGAGGAAAGATATGATTTGTCCAGTGTAGGGCGAATGAAATTCAATCGACGTTTAGGACGTCAAGAGGTTCTTGGAACCAGCACTCTAAGCAAAGAAGACATTATTGATGTGCTGAAAGAGTTGATCAACATCAGAAACGGAAACGGTGTTGTTGATGATATTGACCACTTGGGTAATAGACGTGTCAGATCCGTCGGTGAAATGATCGAGAATCAGTTCCGTGTTGGTTTGGTGCGAGTCGAAAGAGCCGTTAAGGAACGATTGACATTGGCGGATTCAGAAGGACTGATGCCGCAAGAAATTATCAATGCAAAGCCTGTTTCTGCTGCGGTCAAAGAATTTTTTGGTTCTAGTCAATTGTCCCAATTCATGGATCAAAACAATCCATTGTCGCAAGTGACGCATAAACGACGTGTATCAGCGTTAGGGCCTGGCGGTTTGGCCAGAGAGCGTGCAGGTTTTGAAGTTAGAGACGTTCACACAACTCATTATGGTCGTGTTTGCCCTATTGAAACACCAGAAGGTCCCAATATCGGTTTGATCAACTCGTTATCTGTTTATGCCAGAACCAACGAGTATGGTTTCCTGGAAACGCCATACCGGAAGGTCGTAGAGGGAAAAGTGACTGACCAGGTCGATTACTTATCCGCTATAGAAGAAGGCGAATATGTTATTGCTCAGGCAAGTGTTGGTGTAGATGATAATGGCAAGTTGATTGAGGGGCTTGTTTCCTGTCGGTATAAAGACGAATTTACATTGGCAATGTCTGATACCGTTCAATATATGGACGTATCATCAAAACAAATTGTCTCCGTTGCCGCTTCAATTATTCCTTTTCTTGAACATGATGATGCTAACCGCGCATTGATGGGATCAAACATGCAGCGTCAGGCTGTGCCAACATTGAGAGCTGAAAAGCCTCTTGTCGGTACTGGAATGGAGCGAACTGTTGCGAAGGATTCGGGTGTTTGCGTTGTTGCGACTCGCGGAGGTAGCGTTGAAGCTGTTGATGCGGCAAGAATCGTGGTCCGCGTGAATGATGCAGAAACAGAGGCGGGTGAACCCGGGGTTGATATTTACAACCTTACCAAGTACACCCGCTCCAATCAAAACACCTGTATTAACCAAAAGCCACTGGTAAGACCGGGCGACATCATTAACAAAGGTGATATTTTGGCAGATGGCCCATCTACAGATATGGGTGAACTGGCCTTAGGTCAGAATATGTTGGTGGCGTTTATGCCATGGAACGGATACAACTTTGAAGATTCGATTCTGGTTTCGGAGCGGGTGGTTAAGGAAGATCGTTTCACCACGATTCATATTGAAGAAAAAACCTGTGTTGCCAGAGACACCAAGCATAATCCTGAGGAAATCACGGCAGATATTCCTAATGTCAGCGAAGAAGCGTTATCCAAACTAGATGAATCAGGCATCGTTTATGTTGGTGCAGAAGTTAAGGGTGGAGATATTTTAGTTGGAAAAGTAACCCCTAAAGGGGAAACCCAGCTAACCCCTGAGGAAAAACTGCTACGGGCTATTTTCGGTGAAAAAGCAGCCGACGTTAAAGATACTTCCCTGCGTGTTCCGAATGGTGTAGAAGGCACTGTCATTGACGTTCAGGTTTTCACTAGAGATGGCGTTAAAAAGGATAAACGCGCGCTAGAAATAGAAGAAAATGAAATTAAACGTTATAGAAAGGATCTGGACGATCAGCTGAAGATTGTAGAACAGGACATTTACTCTCGTGTTGCAAAAATGCTGGTGGGTAAAAAGATTGAGTCAGGCCCTGGAAAAATAAGTTCAGGGGAAACAATTACTCAAGAATCTCTTGACCAACTGAAACAGTCTCAATGGTTGTTGTTTAAATTAAATGATGAAAATATAAATTTACAACTTGAAGCGATTGCCGAGCAAATTGAACAAAGAAGAAAGGATTTCGAAGCTAAATTTGAAATCAAGCGTAAAAAAATCACCATGGGTGATGATTTAGCGCCTGGTGTTCTAAAGATGGTAAAAGTCTATTTAGCTGTTAAACGCCGTATCCAGCCAGGTGATAAAATGGCCGGAAGACACGGTAATAAAGGGGTCATATCAATGATAAGGCCTATAGAAGACATGCCGTATACAGCTGATGGCAATCCGGTTGATATCGTTTTAAATCCATTGGGCGTACCTTCCCGGATGAACGTAGGGCAAGTACTTGAGACACATTTAGGTTGGGGCGCGAAGGGATTGGGCTTGAAAATAGGGAAAATGCTCGAGGCTCAAGCTCAAGCTACAGAAATCAAAGCATTTTTAGAAAAAATCTATAACACCAGCGGACGAAAAGAAAGCTTGGATGAATTCAACGAAGTTGAAATTCTCGAGTTGGCAAAGAATCTTGTTGGTGGTGTGCCGATGGCAAGTCCTGTATTTGACGGGGCTACCGAAGAAGAAATTAAAACAATGTTGCGTTTAGCCGATCTTCCGGAACATGGTCAGACGGTACTTTATGATGGTTTGACAGGCGAGCCTTTCGAAAGAGAAGTCACTGTAGGCTATATGTACATGTTAAAACTCAATCACTTGGTCGATGACAAGATGCATGCTCGCTCTACAGGACCTTACAGTCTTGTTACTCAGCAGCCATTGGGTGGAAAAGCCCAGTTTGGCGGGCAAAGGTTTGGTGAGATGGAGGTGTGGGCATTGGAAGCATACGGTGCAGCCTATACGTTACAAGAAATGTTGACGGTAAAATCGGATGATGTAACAGGTCGTACTCGAATGTACAAAAATATTGTAGATGGTGATCATAAAATGGAGCCGGGTATGCCGGAGTCCTTTAACGTATTAATAAAAGAGATACGTTCACTGGGTGTCAATATTGAATTAGAGAGTGATTAATTGTATGCATTTCGCTTTACAGTTTTTTGCTCTTAGCATTTGCTAAATTGTATTTAAAGAGGACTAGCTCTTGAAAGATTTAATGAATTTTCTTAAACGTCAAGGTCGTACTGAAGACTTTGATGCCATACGAATCGGTTTAGCATCTCCCGATATGATCCGTTCATGGTCTTACGGTGAAGTAAAAAAACCGGAGACAATAAATTATCGTACGTTCAAGCCGGAGAGAGATGGTTTGTTCTGTGCGAAAATATTCGGCCCAGTCAGTGATTACGAGTGCTTATGCGGCAAGTATAAGCGGCTCAAGCATCGCGGCGTGATTTGTGAAAAATGCGGTGTAGAAGTCACTCTGTCAAAAGTGCGCAGAGAAAGAATGGGGCATATAGAACTTGCAAGCCCCGTTGCACATATCTGGTTTCTAAAGTCATTGCCCTCAAGAATTGCGTTGCTGCTGGACATGACGCTGCGTGAGATTGAACGGGTTCTTTATTTTGAGTCTTTTGTTGTCCTGGATGCAGGCACAACCTCTTTAAATAGAGGTCAATTGTTGACCGATGACGAATATTTAGATGCGGTCGAAAATCATGGCGATGATTTTGTCGCAAAAATGGGTGCAGAAGCTGTCTATGAGCTGTTAAAGAGTATTGACTTAAAAATGGAGATTACTCGTCTTCGTGAAGATATACTCGGCACCAATTCTGAAACAAAAATTAAAAAATATTCAAAACGATTGAAGCTGATGGAGTCCTTAGTGGCTTCAAAAAATCATCCTGAATGGATGATCATGCAGGTTCTTCCAGTACTTCCTCCAGAATTAAGGCCATTGGTGCCTTTGGACGGCGGGCGTTTTGCTACCTCGGATCTTAATGATTTGTACCGTAGAGTGATTAACAGAAATAACCGGCTTAACCGATTATTGGACCTGAATGCGCCTGACATTATTGTCAGAAATGAAAAACGGATGTTGCAGGAATCTGTTGACGCGTTATTGGACAATGGCCGTCGTGGTAGAGCAATAACCGGAACCAATAGAAGACCTTTAAAATCATTGGCAGACATGATTAAAGGTAAACAAGGGCGCTTCAGGCAAAATCTGTTAGGTAAACGGGTCGATTATTCTGGCCGTTCAGTAATTGTGGTGGGGCCTACACTTCGCCTCCATCAGTGCGGTTTACCAAAGAAAATGGCTTTGGAATTATTTAAGCCGTTTATCTTCAGCAAACTTCAATTACGCGGATTGGCAACAACCATCAAAGCTGCCAAGAAAATGGTGGAGCGTGAGGGCACTGAAGTATGGGATATTTTAGAAGAAGTTATTCGCGAGCATCCTATTCTCCTGAATAGAGCGCCTACACTTCACCGGTTGGGTATACAAGCATTTGAGCCCATCTTGATTGAAGGTAAAGCGATTCAGTTGCACCCGCTGGTCTGTAGCGCATTTAACGCCGACTTTGACGGTGACCAAATGGCGGTTCATATTCCTTTGTCTATCGAGGCTCAGCTCGAGGCAAGGACATTGATGATGGCTACCAATAATATTCTCTCGCCAGCAAATGGTGAGCCTATTATTAATCCTTCTCAAGACGTTGTTCTTGGTTTGTATTACATAAGCAGAGAGAAGATTAATGCGAGGGGTGAAAATAGTATTTTTGCTTCAACAGCTGAAATACATAAAGCCATTGAATGCAAGTCTGTTGAATTGCAAGCAAAGATTAGTTTAAGAATTACTGAAAAGCTGATATCGGATGACGGCGAAACGGTTTCAAAGACTTATAGAGTCGATACAACCGTAGGTCGCGGCCTTATATGGGAAATCATCCCGGAAGGAGTGCCTTATTCGGTAATCAACTGTGACATGACTAAAAAGAATATATCCAGGTTGATCAATTATTGCTACCGGCATTTGGGTATCAAGGAGACAGTCATACTGGCTGATCAGTTGATGTATTTAGGATTCAGATATGCCACAATTTCAGGTGTGTCTTTTGGTATTGAAGATATGGCAATTCCAGCCAAAAAAGTCGATATCATTAAAATGGCCGAAGCTGAAGTTAATGAAATTCAGAACCAATATTCCTCAGGTCTGGTTACCGACGGTGAGCGATATAACAAGGTTGTTGATATTTGGTCGCATGCCAATGATCAAGTAGCCAAAGTGATGATGGAAGGATTGGGTGAAGATGAGGTTATTGATTCAAATGGAAATAAGCTGAAACAAAAATCCTTTAACTCAATTTTCATGATGGCGGAATCCGGAGCTAGAGGTTCGGCAGCGCAGATCCGCCAATTGGCAGGGATGCGAGGCTTGATGGCAAAGCCTGATGGGTCAATCATTGAGACACCAATTACGGCTAACTTCCGAGAAGGTCTAGACGTACTTCAATATTTCATATCAACCCATGGTGCTCGTAAAGGTTTGGCGGATACGGCTTTAAAAACTGCAAACTCAGGTTATCTGACAAGACGTTTGGTTGATGTGGCACAGGATCTGGTAATTACTGGAGATGACTGTGGTACAAATCAGGGTTTGATGATGATGCCGATCATTGAAGGCGGCGATGTTGTTGAGCCATTGTCAGAGCGAGTATTGGGTCGAGTCATCATTAGTGACGTGAAAGATGCCTCCGGCGAAAATGTGGTGGTCAAGGGCGGTACATTGCTTGATGAGCATTGGGTGTCAGTCTTAGAAGAAAACAGTATTGATCAGGTTTATGTCCGGTCAATCATTACCTGTGAAAATCGCTTTGGTGTCTGTGCGTCTTGCTATGGTCGAGATCTGGCTCGCGGGCATGTCGTCAACATCGGTGAAGCGGTGGGTGTCATTGCCGCTCAATCAATTGGTGAGCCAGGAACTCAGTTAACTATGCGTACTTTCCATATCGGTGGTGCAGCATCGCGTTCGGCGGCAATAAGTAACGTCCAGGTTAAATCGGCTGGAACAGTCAAGTTGAGCAATTTAAAAACAGTAACCAATAGAGAAGGCAATCTTGTTGCAGTATCCCGGTCAGGCGAGGTTGGTGTTGTCGATGATTATGGACGTGAACGTGAACGTTACAAAATACCTTACGGCTCAGTATTGTCCGTGCAGGAAGGTAGTAAAGTAAATGCCGGGCAAATAATAGTAAACTGGGACCCGCATACTCACCCTGTTATTACAGAAGTAGAGGGTATTGTAATTTTGAATGATTTTGTTGACGGGGTAACCGTACAGCAGCAATCAGATGAAATTACCGGTTTAAGTTCTCTAGTCGTAATTGATCCAAAACAAAGAGGAAGTGCGGGTAAAGAACTAAGGCCAATGGTGAAGTTACTAGCTGAGTCGGGAGAATCAATTAATATTCCCGGAACCGATATTCCTGCGCAGTATTTTTTACCAACAGGTGCGATTGCGGGTATTAAAGATGGAGAAAAGGTCAGGGTAGGTGATGTATTAGCTAGAATCCCTCAAGAATCAAGTAAGACACGGGACATTACTGGGGGCCTTCCTCGCGTTGCCGACTTATTTGAAGCAAGAAAAACAAAGGATCCGGCTATTCTTGCAGAGACAAGTGGCACTATTTCGTTTGGAAAAGAGACAAAGGGTAAGCAAAGGGTTGTTATAACTGACTCAACCGGCGAACAATTTGAAACTTTGATTCCAAAATGGAGGCATATAACCGTTTTCGAAGGGGAGTATGTGGAAAAAGGTGAAACGATTGCTGAAGGCGAATTAACTCCGCATGACATCCTGAGGTTGAGAGGGGTTGAAGAGCTTGCCAACTATTTGGTTAAAGAAATACAGGATGTCTATCGATTACAAGGTGTAAAAATCAATGATAAGCATATTGAAGCCATTATTCGTCAAATGCTTAGAAAAGTTGAGATATTGTCTTCCGGTGACACTGACTTCTTGAAGGGCGATCAGGTTGAGCGTTCGTTAGTAAGAGAAGTTAATGAAAAGATGGAAAATGAAGGCAAAATTCCGGCAACGATTGAACCCATTCTTTTGGGAATAACAAAGGCTTCGTTAGCTACCGAATCATTCATATCAGCGGCTTCTTTTCAAGAGACGACGCGAGTACTGACCGATGCGGCAGTTAGAGGTCTGAGTGATGGATTGCATGGGTTAAAAGAGAATGTAATCGTAGGTCGATTAATCCCGGCTGGTACTGGTTTGGCTTATCATGAATTAAGGCATGCGCGAAGACAAACTGCTTCAAATGAGCCTTCCATTGAAAACGAATCAATATCGTCAGTAGATACAGATGAGGTAGAAGAGGCGCTTAAACAAGCGTTAAATACTGAATAGAAAGCATTTTTATTAAATTGGCTTGACCTGATAAAAGTTAGGCGTTACTATAATTGGCTCGAATGAGCTAACATGATAAATCAGGTTTAAGCATCATGACCGCTGCGCATGGATTTATGCTCAGCGGTTATTTTTATTGCTAAACAGATAAATTAAATATTGGAGTGTCAAAGTTATGGCCACGATCAACCAATTGGTTCGTAAGCCGCGTGCTAGAAAAATAGAAAAAAGCAATGTGCCGGCATTAGAGGCGTGTCCGCAAAGAAGAGGTGTATGTACGAGGGTATATACTACTACGCCTAAGAAGCCAAATTCCGCATTGCGGAAAGTTGCACGGGTACGGCTCACAAACGGATCTGAAGTAAGTAGCTATATCGGCGGTGAAGGGCATAATCTTCAAGAGCATTCGGTTGTCCTGATAAGGGGTGGTCGAGTAAAGGACTTGCCTGGTGTGCGTTATCACGTAGTGCGTGGTAGCCTGGATACTTCAGGTGTAAAAAATAGAAAATGTGGTCGTTCTAAATATGGAACAAAGAGACCTAAAGCCTAATGTCGGTTGGTGAATTGAATGTCTAGAAGAAGAGTTGCAGCAAAAAGAGATGTCATACCAGATCCTAAATTTAGCAGCGTTATGCTTTCTAAGTTTATGAATATGGTTATGGTGAGCGGCAAAAAATCCGTGGCAGAAAGCATTGTTTATGGTGCATTGGATGTCATTGAGTCAAAAGGGCATGCAGAACCCCTGGAAGTATTAACAAAAGCTTTGGAGAATGTTCAACCTCGCGTTGAGGTTAAATCCAGACGCGTTGGTGGTGCTACATACCAAGTTCCTGTTGAAGTACGTTCTTCGCGTCGATCGGCTTTAGCCATGAGATGGTTGATAGATGCCGCAAGAAAAAGAAACGAAAAGAATATGCCTGCAAAATTAGCAGGTGAATTGCTGGATGCTTTTGAAAATAGAGGCGCTGCAGCAAAAAAGAGAGAAGAAACTCATAGAATGGCTGATGCTAACAAGGCATTCTCACACTATCGTTGGTAATGAAATAAAATAAGGTTCGCCGGTGTCTCGATTAACCCCTATTAGCCGTTATCGTAATATCGGAATAATGGCTCATATAGATGCCGGAAAGACAACAACAACCGAGCGAATTCTTTTTTATACGGGTGTTTCACACAAGATTGGTGAAGTGCACGATGGTGCGGCAACTATGGACTGGATGGCGCAAGAGCAGGAAAGAGGTATAACCATCACTTCTGCTGCAACCACCTGCTTCTGGAGTGGGATGTCCAAACAGTTCCAAGTACATCGTATCAATATTATAGATACACCGGGACATGTTGATTTCACAATAGAAGTAGAAAGATCTTTAAGAGTCCTGGATGGTGCCTGTGCGGTTTTTTGCGCTGTTGGTGGAGTAGAGCCGCAATCGGAAACAGTTTGGCGACAAGCGAATAAATATCACGTTCCACGGTTAGCTTTCATCAATAAAATGGATAGATCGGGAGCTGACTTTCTTCGTGTAGTTAAGCAGATTAAGGATCGTTTAGGTAGCAAAGCAGTGCCGATACAGTTGCCTATTGGTTCTGAGGAGAAATTCGAAGGAATTGTCGATCTTATTAAGATGAAGGCAATCTACTGGGATGATTCAACCAAAGGTGTCGAGTTTAAGGAAAAAGAGATACCGGAGGCAATGGAAAGCCTTTGCAGAGAATGGCGCGATCATCTGGTCGAATCTGCTGCTGAAGCGAACGATGAGTTAATGGACAAGTATTTAAACGAAGGAACGTTAGATGATGAGCAAATCAGGTTCGGCTTAAGAGAAAGAACTCTTAGAAATGAAGTGGTGCCTACTTTATGTGGTTCTGCTTTTAAAAATAAGGGTGTTCAAGCCATGCTGGATGCAGTAATTGAATACATGCCCTCCCCCATAGATGTAAAGCCAATAAGTGGTTTGGTGGATGACGGAGAGGCAGAAGAAGTAAGAAATGCAGAAGATACGGAACCATTTGCTGCTCTAGCTTTTAAAATTGCGACAGATCCTTTTGTAGGTACATTGACCTTCTTTAGAGTTTACTCGGGTGTATTAAACTCAGGTGATGCAGTTTATAACGCTACAAAAATGAAAAAAGAACGCATAGGACGGCTAGTTCAAATGCATGCAAACTCCAGGGAAGAGATAAAGCAAGTTCAAGCTGGCGATATTGCTGCTGCTATTGGGTTAAAAGATGTGACTACCGGTGACACATTATGTGATCTAAAGTCAATTATCCTTTTGGAGAAAATGGATTTTCCTGAGCCGGTTATTTCTGTTGCTGTGGAGCCAAGAACAAAAGCAGATCAGGAAAAAATGGGTGTAGCTTTAAGTAAGCTTGCCCAAGAAGATCCTTCTTTTAGGGTTCATACAGATTCAGAGTCCGGGCAAATAATCATTGCCGGGATGGGTGAGCTACATCTTGAGATTATAGTCGACAGGATGAAAAGGGAATTCGGAGTAGAGGCTAATGTAGGCGCTCCACAGGTAGCTTATAGGGAGACGATCAGGAAGTCGGTTGAACAAGAAGGGAAATTTATAAGGCAGTCTGGCGGTAAAGGCCAATATGGACATGTTTGGTTACGAATAGAACCAAAAGAACAAGGTACAGGATATGAATTTGTCAATGAAGTTGTGGGTGGTGTTGTTCCTAAGGAATACATACCAGCAGTTGACAAAGGTATACAAGAGCAATTGCAAAATGGAGTTTTAGCCGGCTATCCGATGGTTGATGTCAAAGTTAGCTTAACTGATGGCTCTTATCATGATGTCGACTCAAGTGAGATGGCTTTCAGAATTGCAGGTTCAATTGGGTTCAAAGAAGGCGCGAAAAAAGCTAATCCGGTATTACTAGAGCCGATTATGAAAGTTGAAGTGATGACGCCGGAGGATTACATGGGAGATGTAGTCGGTGATATCAATAGAAGGCGAGGTTTAATTCACGGAATGGATGATACGCCATCAGGAAAACAAATAACGTGCGAAGTGCCGTTAGCGGAAATGTTTGGTTATGCGACTGATTTGCGTTCTGCAACACAGGGGCGTGCAACATATAGTATGCAATTTGAAAGATACGCAGAAGCACCAGCAAACGTTGCAGAAGCAATTATAAAAAAAGTTTCATAGTGAAATAAAACACAGGTATTGACTCATGTCCAAAGAAAAATTTGAACGTAAAAAACCCCATGTAAACGTAGGCACCATTGGTCACGTTGATCATGGTAAAACGACCTTAACAGCGGCATTGACGAAAGTCATGGCGGATTTGCGTGGAGGCACCTTCAAAGCCTAC
>NZ_JAUSBX010000092.1 GCF_030651835.1 Methylicorpusculum sp.
CCCTTTACCACCCAGCTTGCCTAACGCCGTTTGGATTAATCCGCCTATTAACACAAAGGGAGAAACTTGACCCATAAATACACAACAATTAGACACTAAATAAAACAACTGGGTGTCTCAATGTCATTGACACATTCCGTCCAAAAGATATTTCTATTCGGTTTTTAGAGCATTCTGACATAATTCAATTTTTCGAGGCATTGGGAATAAATATAGATTTATTCTATAGAATGCTATGGAGACATATTCTAACGATAGAACTTCTAAAACTAAGATATGATTTAAAAAGCAAACAAGATAGTCAAAACATTCTTTCTAAGCTGACCTGTTTGGTAATTAGAGATCCCGTTAAAGAAGAAGCTTTATCTTATTTTAAAGAATGGGGAGAAAAATTTTGGCTTGATACTGATCAGCAACTCAAAGAGGTAACAGAGAAGCTAAGTAGAGACCTTAAGGCTGGATTTGGCTCTTCAATAGAAGGGATAGATATATCTTTAGAAGGTGCAAAAAATATATCAACAGAAAAGAAAACTGAAATATTACACAAAGCAAATAAAGTTGTCAGTCAGTTACAAATAAAAAAACTAGCCGACATTCTTGATTTATTAGAAGAAAAGGTTTTTACAGACGATCAAAAACGATTTTACCTTTTAATTGATAAGCTTGATGAAGATTGGGCAAATACTGATACTAGATACCGTTTTATCCGCGCACTAATAGAAGAGGTTAAAACCTTTAGAAAATTGAGGAATGTTAAAATAATAATATCATTGCGCAGGGATTTATTGGAGATTGTTTTTAACAAAACAAGAGACGCTGGATTTCAAGAAGAAAAATATGAATCATATTTTCTACATTTAAAATGGAATAAGATTGCACTAGAAAGGCTTATTGAAAAGAGGATTAGCGAAGTTTTTAAGCGTCAATACACAAGAGATAATGTGACGTTTAATGACATCTTTCCAAGTCCAAAAAAAGGCGGTGGACAAACAGCAATAGATTATGTTTTGGAGAGATCATTACTAAGACCAAGAGACGTTTTACAATTCATCAACGAATGTTTCTTGTCAGCATTAGATAGTCAAAGAGTTTCGTGGAGAGCAATAATTGCAGCAGAAACAACTTACTCTGAAAAAAGATTAAAATCATTATTTGAAGAATGGTCTGAAATATTTCCAGGACTTATTGAAACCATTGAAATCCTAAGAAATATGCCTGATTCATTCAAACGATCAATGATTATCGAGAAAATTGACCCTGTATCTGAAAAACTAGTTGATTATCCAAATGACCCCTGTGGTAAAGCACTTATTGAATATTGTAAGAGCACGAACAAACAGTTTTCAGACTCAGATTTAATCACCGAAATACTAAATTGCTTTTATAGAGTCGGCGCTGTAGGTGTCAAATGTAGTACAACAGAACCCTTCATGTGGTCTGATTATGATCATGCCATATTATCGAAGAGCGAAATTAAGCGCGTTAATCAAATTAAAATTCATCGAATGTTATGGCGTGCTCTTGGAATAAAGAATACGAAGACAAATGACGTTGAAATGCTTGCTGTCGATTCTGATTAACATGACTAATAATTCCTACCCTTTATTCCGCTAGTGAATAGTAGTCATTCAGGGGATGTTGTTTGTCGGCGGCCATCGACTCCTTGCGGTCGGTCGGATCTTCTGATGCAATGGCCGCAGCTTGAACATTACCGGCCATTATTATTCATCCCCGATGATATACAGAAAGGATAATCATTTGCTGATAATAACTTTACGGTGTAGAAGATCATTTATCTGTAAATATATGGTTAACTATCAATCTACCTGTTATAGCTTAATTGGTTACATCGTTGATGCGTTTTAAATATTCGTTTACCTTTTTTATTGAAGAAAATATCGCTCTTTTTGTATTACCTCCTGCTATTGCATTTACTGTGGCTGCCAATGAGTTTAACTCTTTCAGTGGAAGGGCTCTATTATTTTATTAATATTGTTGAAATTGTAATAGGTTATTTTACAGGGCTCGTAATTTGGATGACCACTACAGAATGGATGAGAAATTGATAGAAGAAGTAGGCAGTAAAGATAATATTAATAACGAGAAAAAATGGACAGACATACATATTTCTTTTGCATTTGGTATAATACCTATACAATCATTCTTATTTTTTCTTGTTTCGCTAGTGCTATTGGCATATGAGTACAGCCAGTTTATAGAAAATGAATTACCATATAGCATCAGAGTGTTCCTGGATAGTTCTGCTTTTTTTATAGCGTTCTTATATATCAGTAATCCTGTTTTTTTATTATTTAAGTATATACTTACCTAGTCTCCTAATGCTTATTATTCGCACCAACTGTTCCTCACTTTCGAATAAGCTTGTTATAAAAAGTCAATTAAATGCGGTCCAACAAAAATGTCCCGTTATTTCAAGCCTTATGCATAGGAGCAGTCCATGAGTACTAAGCAGTTTGCCGCGCAGATGAAGGCCATGATTGAAGACATCAAAGCGAAGGGAACTGCCGCCATCTTTTGCGACAATCTCATTGATTACCTCAATGAAGTCGAAAACACTCCCGAGGAAGAGCCGTCTCTTATTCAAATAGAAAAATACAAGGCAGACCTTCAGAACTGGATCGAAATAAACAAGCGCGATCACGAGGTACATTTAGAAATGTTCAGATCAGTTATCGCGTCGGGTCAGGCCGCACTCAAATCTGCCTTCTTGCTAAACGGTGGTGCGGCTGTTGCGATGTTAGCCTTTATTGGTCACCTAGCCCAATTCAAAGCAGATAAGGTGTCTGCATTTTCAGGTTGCCTTTTGCCGTTTGCATATGGAGTACTGGCAATTGCTGTTACGTCTGGGCTTACCTACTTGTCCCAATGGTTCTATGCAAGTACTCACCCTTGGTCGCGAAAGCTAGGGTTTGCGTCCAACATGTTGTGCATCCTGCTAGGCGTCTCTTCTTACGGTTTTTTTGCTTGGGGATTGTTTGACGCATACCATTCATTCATTTCCTATGCATAATCTTTAATTCGAGGGTTCAACCGCCTATCGGCGACGTGACTCTAAACTCCACCGACAGCTTTGGGTTTTACTGATGCCATACACTGAAATACTTGAATGCCGAAAAGTGGCCGTAGTGAAGCAGTGATATTGTCAATTTGCTCGCTGAATACCTGACATTCGGCTGAGTCACCGGATACCTGAATTATTGAAATTAAATTGGATAGTTACCAAGAGCGGCGGTTAATGGACGGTAACGAGCATTGACAGCCCAACCAACTATTGCTCATAACAAGCTACCGCGCTCATCAACGATCCAACCCTGTTTTGCACAAAACGGCGCAATTAAAAAACATGAATCGTTCTGATTTCCAACCCCAGAATGCAAATAGCCGTTTTTTGTTTCTGCGACAAAAACAAACTACAATAAGAACAAATAGAGAACTTAATAACGCTTTAACACACATCAAAACACGATACCCCCCCATGCATAGCTTTCCAACCCATATTCTCTTCCCTGCACTAACACCCAATCCTGTGAGCTTGCCGTTGTTTTCAGGCAAAGTCTCCGCAGGCTTCCCCTCTCCAGCCGACGATTACATTGAGAAAACCCTGGACCTAAACGAACTGCTAATCCAAAAGCCCGCCGCGACGTTCTTTGTCCGCGCGGAAGGCGAATCGATGCTCGGCGCAGGCATTCATCCCAACGATATTCTGGTGGTCGATCGCTCGCTGGAACCGGTGCCGGGAAGGATCGTGATTTGTGCGCTGAATGGGGAGTTGGTGGTTAAGCGGTTGAAACGCCAGACCGGGCAATGGCTGTTAGGCTCTGAAAACCCGGCCTATCGGGATATCGTTCTTCTCGAAGAGCTGGAAGTAGTTATATGGGGCGTGGTGACGAGCGTGATTCATCCAGTGTGATGTCTATACCGGCGCTATGCGACGGATTGGAAGTTGGTTAGAGCAATGTAAGCGTGCAATACTTGGTTGCTGACGATCCTGAGCTGACAGGTAAGATTTAATTTGCGGTGACAGGAAAGGCAAAAAGATAATAAACTTTTATTCAAAATGTAGGTGCGATTAGTTTGCTTAATTGCATGTTTCAAAGACAGAATTCTTCCGAATACATTATCGCTATTCTGAGCTACGCGGACACATACTTTAAAGATATTGACATTCATCAAAAGAGCAAATAAATGAACATGAAAGAAAGCAATTGGGCGGCTGCCGGCTTAATTCTAACGCTTACACTTATAAACGGGACCGCACAGGCGACGTTGCATGATAGAGGTAACGGTTTGGTTTATGATGACGTATTGAACGTAACGTGGCTGCAGAATGCAAATCTGGCTGCTACCGAGTCCTTCGGGGTAGGTGGTATTAATGCCTTAGGTTTAGATAATGGGTCTATGCACTGGGAAACTGCGAATACCTGGATAAATGCAATGAATGCCTACGCTAATGGTTCCGGTTGGTTGGGCTACAACGATTGGCGCCTGCCGACGATAAGCCCTGTGAACGGTATGACATTCAATCTTAGTATAAGCGTTGATGGGTCAACCGACATTGGTTACAACATAACCAGCTCAAACTCCGAACTGGCTTATATGTTTAATATGAATCTTAATAATGTAGGTCAGTACGATACCTCTGGCGGTCTTATCGGATGCTGGCCAATTTGCTTGCAAAACACCGGACCATTCGAAAATCTCCAAGCAGGGTCGCCTTGGTTTTACTGGTCTGGCGTCGAGTATATGCTCGAACCTTATGCTGATAGCGCGTGGGGGTTCATTACCCATGGCTACTATCAGGGCTTAGATAATAAGGCACAAAAGGGATACGTCTGGCCGGTCCGCCCTGGAGATGTTACCGTGATTCCAATACCCGGCGCAATTTGGCTATTCGGTACCGGATTGTTAGGCCTATTGAGATTGGCCCGGCGTGGCAATATAGGATAATTAGGTCATTTTTGGAATGTAAGGTGAGCGAAAAGGTGCCTGGTGCAATTAAATAATTGATGAAATCATACAACAATCGCGTCGAAAGTTCGCTATAACGGCAAGCTTCGATTTGTATACCCATCGTAGATCGAAATTCGGCACCGGGGTACCCGTCAAAGGACGCCGACAATACATCCCTATAGGCTCTATACCCGCATCCATGCTGGCAAAGCCGTTGCCGAATTACCCGTTGCCTCCTTAGGCACTGCCGAAATTTGAAGTGCGAAAGGTATATCTCATTGCGCCACAATTCAAACATTAGTCGTCAGAGAAACAATGTCACTCACTATCGACTCACTCAACAACAGCCGCGAATTTTCTCACCATGTCTGTAGTGAAGTTAACTTTGAGGCAATTCGAGCTTCTCTTACTCTGCAGTCAGTTTGTGAACTTCTTCAAAATACGCTGTTTCAACACCTACTTTTAGGCAAACGTTTAACAACTCAATGGACGAGTAATACAAATAGAGGTTCTTTTGGTCAGCTGTTATCAATAGGAATCAGTATTAAAATGACTCAGGATAAGCAATGTAGTCACTGCGAAAAGAAAATATTTAACCTGGCTAGGTGAAAATCGTATCATTGTGAGCTATAAATAAAGTCCTTTTTTCAATTCTACACAGGATCCGCAGCATGAATAAATCCGAATTAATCGACGCCATCGCCCAGCACGCCCAGTTAACCAAAGCCGATACAGCACGGGCATTGGATGGCTTGCTCAAAACCATCGAGATGACCTTAAAATCGGGGGATTCCGTCACCTTGGTCGGATTTGGCAGTTTTGAAGTTAAAGCCCGCGCCGCACGTACCGGCAGGAATCCACAAAACGGAACCCCCATTACCATTGCGGCCGCCAATATCCCTGGTTTCAAACCTGGGAAAAACTTGAAGGACGCGGTTAACTCTTGATCTGAGAGCAGCTGACGATTTTGGCGTCGTATTATTCGGATTCAATTTGCTTGCAACTTGTCCCTTCAAGTCTTTTGTTTCAGGTTGAATTCGCCCTTCCCTTTACCTTTCATTCGCCAAGTATCACTACCGACCCTAACCGGACGTTAAGTTGGTGAAAGATTACCTTGATTTTTGTGACGTATTAAAAAGTAGTTTATATGTTTTTATGGGCCTAACTTCTAAATCTTTTAAGGTTCCAATATCTTCCGATTAAAAAAGCTTTATCC
>NZ_JAUSBX010000053.1 GCF_030651835.1 Methylicorpusculum sp.
CCGCTTGAAATAGAAGGTGTAGGTGATTGATTGAAAAGGCTTCTGCAACAGGGATGTTGCAGAGAGCTACAAGGATGTATTCATGCGTCCTTTGAAATCAAGCACCTACACCCAATAAAATAGGAAGGGGTGAGCAGATACCTACAAAATAATAAAATTAACTGAAGAATTATTTCTCATGACGATACGAACACGATTTGCGCCCAGTCCAACCGGTTATTTGCATATTGGCGGTGCCCGCACCGCCTTGTTTTCATGGCTCTATGCCCGCAAGCACGGCGGCAAGTTCATTTTACGAATTGAAGACACCGATTTGGAACGGTCTTCTCAGGAATCAGTGAATGCCATACTGGAAGGCATGACCTGGCTGGGCCTGGAATACGACGAAGGCCCTTTTTATCAAACCCACCGGTTTGATCGGTACAAGGAAGTCATTCAACAATTATTGAATCAAGGCGACGCCTATTATTGTTATTGTTCCAAGGAAGAACTTGAACAGTTACGTAATGAGCAAATGGCTAACAAAGAAAAGCCCCGGTACAACGGCAAATGCCGCCAGGAAAGCTATTTTGTGGAAGGCCAGGAGACGGTCATACGATTTAAAAACCCTGAAGAAGGTGCGGTGACCATTAAAGATCTGGTCAAAGGGGATATTGTCGTGGCCAATAAGGAATTGGATGATTTGATCATCGCTCGTTCCGATGGAACCCCAACGTATAATTTGACCGTTGTTGTTGATGATATGGATATGGGGGTAACGCATGTGATTCGAGGCGACGACCATATCAACAATACGCCCAGACAGATGAATATTCTTAAGGCATTGAAGGCCAATGTGCCCGAATATGCTCATCTACCGATGATTTTGGGTTCGGATGGTGCGCGGCTATCCAAACGACACGGGGCTGTCAGTGTCATGCAGTACCGGGATGACGGATTCCTGCCTGAGGCATTGTTGAATTATTTAGTCCGGCTGGGATGGTCTCACGGGGATCAGGAAATATTTTCGCTGGATGAAATGGTCGAGTTCTTTGATTTGAAGCAGGTGAATGTTTCAGCCTCTTCATTTAATCGTGAAAAGCTGGTTTGGCTTAACCATCATTACATCATGACCTCAGATCCGGCTCACGTGGCCAGGCATTTAAGCTGGCATATGGGGCAAAAAGAAATTGACCCTAGCGATGGGCCTGATTTGGTTGAAGTGGTCAAAGTCCAAAGGGAGCGCTGTAAAACACTGGTTGAAATGGCTGAAGCCAGTGTTTATTTTTACAAAGAATTTGAGACATACGATGAAAAAGCGGCCAAAAAGAATTTAACTCTCGAGGCGGTTCATGTGCTTCAAGGGCTGCTTGAAGGCTTTACTTCTGTTGAAAATTGGCGCACTGATGCGTTGCACCAGATTGTTCTGGCTTTTGCGGAGGACAGGCAATTGAATTTAGGAAAAGTAGCCCAACCTCTGCGTGTAGCCGTCATGGGCTCATCGGTTTCACCTGCTATTGACGCGACATTATCGCTTTTAGGCAAGCAGAAAACAGTGGCCCGGATAGAGCGGGCTATTGCTTATATTAAAAGCTTAAATTAGTTCTGGACAAGGCCGATTTATTCTGTAGAATACGCGGTCTCAACAGACGGGGCCATAGCTCAGCTGGGAGAGCGCAACACTGGCAGTGTTGAGGTCAGCGGTTCGATCCCGCTTGGCTCCACCAAATCCGTTGATTAACTGTGATTTAGTCCCCATCGTCTAGTGGCCTAGGACACCGCCCTTTCACGGCGGTAACGGGGGTTCGAACCCCCCTGGGGACGCCATATTGTTTTTGCTCGGACAATGTGGATTATAAAAAATGAGTATGCACTACGAGCTGTTGTAAAGACTAAACCTGATTTAGTCCCCATCGTCTAGTGGCCTAGGACACCGCCCTTTCACGGCGGTAACGGGGGTTCGAACCCCCCTGGGGACGCCAATTGGCTGTCTGTTTTACCCTTTCAATTAAGCAGAGTCTGATTTAAAAATAATAACTTAACTGTGCTCTTATGTGATCGTCGTCCTTAAACATAAA
The DNA here is from genome assembly GCF_030651835.1 of Methylicorpusculum sp. GTDB lineage: Bacteria > Pseudomonadota > Gammaproteobacteria > Methylococcales > Methylomonadaceae > Methylicorpusculum. Next base: position 2,058 of record NZ_JAUSBX010000053.1, read on the forward strand.
CACAGGATCTGATGCGGGAATCCCGTTAAAGAGACGAAGTTCTAATTCCGCTTTCCAGTTGTCTCCTATTCTACGACTCGCCTCCACGCTGAACAGCTTTGTATTGTGGGTCCGGTCAAAAATGACGCCGGCCAGAATTTGGCTATCTTGAACATCATTGAAGCCAAATCTTAACGCAGTCAAAATATCATCCTGAAAAATGGTTTGTTGGGTTAGCGCTGTCATATTGTTGTAGCCCCGACTGTCATACATATATTCAACGACAACACCTAAATCCAGTCCTGATTCAAATAAATCAAAAAAAGTGTATTCGACACCACCGGTAGCGGCAAAAATTGCGGAGCCTTGGCCTAACCTGACCAGCGACTCCAGCTTCCAAAGCCAACTTCCTTGAGTTACTTGCACGTCGAGACTGGTTTGGTCGATATAGTCATAATAGGGAATCAGTTGTGTGAGTTCGCCTTGGGTGTCAAAAGTCGGGACAATGGTCGGTTGTCGTGCCGTTCCATGAAAATGGGCCAGGCCTATATCCCAGTCACCGAAGCTTTGTGACCAGCGGGCTGCATAAGCCAAGTGTTTTTCCGCGCCATGCCTTTCAAATTGTGCTTCTCCCATATCAATCATAGGGTCAGTGCGAAGGCGGCCTTCAATTCCCGGGAATGTTCTTTCTCTGAACCCGGTAAGAAAAAACAAATCCAAAGTTCCCAAATCGTTAACCCAGGCAAAATTGATCATGGGTTGGCCCAATTTGTCCTCACCGTCGGTATTTTCAACGAAATCGGTTTGGTTGATGATATCAACCAGATGGATACCCTCTGTCACGCCCCAGAATACTTTATGAAAGCCGACACGTAATTCCCAGCGGTCGGTCGCTTTTTCCCAAGTCAATTCGCGAATATCAAAATGTGTGCGTCGGTTATCGTGTTGAGAGTATCGATAGAAAGGTACAAAGGTAAAGCTTTGTTTGTCATTATCCCAGCGTCGATAAATTTCGGGTTGTATAACGCCTGAGACGTAATTATTGTGTTGACGACTGTCTGTTCCGTCATTAAAAAAACCCAGATTTTCCGCGCCCACATAACCGGATATTTCCCAATTGGAAAACAGTGTGTCAGTGCCATCTCCTGCGCCAAGAGGCGTTTTAGAGGCCAATATGGGCACAGGTTCAGCTTTATAAATTTCGTCAGAAGAGCGGGTCAAATCCATCTTAACGTTCGAAGTAGAGGGCGTATCAATGATTTTCAGGGGTAGGAGCATTTTATGGGTAAGCGGTTCGATATTTGTATTTTGGGCTTGATAATTCAATTGAACGATTAACATACCGTTTTCAGATTGATTGACGGCAGTGACCGGATTGTCCTGGTTTACTGGTTTGTTTAAGTCCAGTACCAGCCTGAAATCCGTTTTGTTTCTTTGTGAGTACCTCAATCTTATAAAGGCCGGGTGTTTCGTTGGCGGCTGGATAGGCGTGTTAGCGGGTTTGGCGTCAAACAAGTCAATAACAAGCCTGGGCGGGTTATCCAAAATGAATACATTATATTCAGGTATCGAAGAAAAACTCAGTATACACTGGCTGGTTTCGCCTCCTTCATCGAAAGAAAAATCCAGGATTTCCGCTTTCTGAGCATAAACAGCGCGTGTCAAAAACAGCAGATTGGCAACTAAAAGACCACTTCTGAAATAATTCATAAAATGCAATTAGAAGGGGATAAAAAATAAAAAAGTGGCAGGTATATTTTGAGTCATAAAAAATACTGGTGTTATCCATCAAGCCAGGGTTAAGGCAACCCTTACCGCTAATAATAATTTTAAATCAGAGCCATAGCTTGGCTGATTAGTTTTTACTATCGGGATCTTTTTAAGGTATTTTGATCAAAGTCGCGTTCACTCAGACCTGTTTTAAATTTTAAATTCTCTGTTATCAAACTGGTACTTTTGCCATTTTGATGATTGGTCATCAGCATTTCATTTGGGCGCCAAAACTGATCCAGATACAGTTTAAAGTCTTTATTTTCGAGCGTCTTCAATAAGCTGTTCTTACGGTCATAATATTCTACCTTCAGAATAATGTAGCGTGCCTTGTCTATCCAGGAAATCTGACGGGTGTAGCCGCTATGTTCATACTGCGGATATAACTCAACAACAAAACAGTCAATGCCATCTAAAGCCTCATCCTTTAGATACTTATATTTATATTTTGGTATTTCAAACGAATTTAAGTCTTCAAATGCAAATTCACTGCCAAGGAACGGACCTGACTTATTACTTGAAGAAATTCGTTTTACCCGTTTAAGAGCGGGCAAGAACAGCCATTGATCATCCGGCACAAGGGCATGAGTGTAGCTTAAAAAAGCAGTACCTTTAACATCGGCAGGGCTATCAAATATAGTCAGACTTTTATCACCATCGCTATTGACTTCAAGAGTATTCATCCTGAGCTGCCTGATTGATTCATCACCGCTTCGATTTCGTAAAATCATTTTTAACTCAGACTGGCTGTCTAGCCAGCCGGTATCTTTGCGTACAACTTCTTCGGAAATTTCCAGCCCAATTTCTTCCGGTGTTTTTGCAAAACAGGGATTTAGCAAAAATCCAAGTGCTATCGATATCATTATGGTCTTCATAAAACTCCTTCTGATTATGAAATTGAAACGTTAATTTGTAAAAACAAATCAGGTTGCAAAAAGCTAACAAGCGATTTTTAAAGGGTAAGCCAAATTAGGATCAGCGATATGCCTAGACAGTAGGCGGATACCAATTTAATTTTTTGTAATTGTGTGAGGGCGCGCCAGCTAGAGTATTTCTGTCTTTTATAGTTTAGCCAAACTGCAAAAAACTTTCTTTTTATGCGGCGCCAGAGTCGGGGAAGGTATCGGGCCAATAAAATGAGTCCAACAAAGCCGATGATCAATACACCATTAGCAATGATGGTTTCGGTTTCATGATGGTCGGTATGTAAAAGGTGTTCGAGAATGTCTTCAAGCAGTTGCTCAATAAGCTCTATGAAAAGATGGATGATTTCTAAAAAAAGCGCAAATATTTCTATGACGAGTTCCAGCAACTCTTCAAAAAAGAAAATCAATATAAAAAAGAGCGCAAACCTGACAGATACCCGTTTAATCATTGCCGCGTCTCCTTCAGAAGATGGGGCCGAGTCATTTGGGTTGGTTGATTCGCCTTTAGCGGCAATCAGTTTGTTAATTAATTTTTTGACTCTCAAAGGAATTATCAAACTTGGTTGTCCCATCCCTATCAGGGTAGGCCAGGCTGGTTATCGGTTTAATAGTGAAGTTGAGCCATTTCGAAGCAAAAAATACATAATTTGAATCTATGGATTAAGAGTTGAAGGCCATTTGTTGGGTTACGACTGTCGTTTAACTTAAATGATCAGAAACACACTCTACTTGGGTCTCATTAAACCGCACAAAGGCGAATTTGTCGACTGGCTTTAGATTTATTAAAAAGTGAATAATCTGATTTGACTAAAACGCAAGCCCTAATTGGGATGGTTGTTCAGAGTTGTTTAACTAAGTGCTTGAGCGGCACATAAATTTATAGAGCGAGAAAGGTGCTTCCCTGCACCTTATGACTGTTTTAAGCACAAAACTGCTCGATAGCCGCCTGAATACCGGCCTGATCCAGACCGCATAAAGTCAGCAATTCCTCGCGGGTGCCTTGTTCGATGAAGGCGTCGGGCAGACCGATATTCAAGACTGGCATCAGGATTTTCTGGGCTT
>NZ_JAUSBX010000063.1 GCF_030651835.1 Methylicorpusculum sp.
CGCTTGAAATAGAAGGTGTAGGTGATTGATTGAAAAGGCTTCTGCAACAGGGATGTTGCAGAGAGCTACAAGGATGTATTCATGCGTCCTTTGAAATCAAGCACCTACACCCAATAAAATAGGAAGGGGTGAGCAGATACGCAGGAACTTCATTTGTTGGATAAAGTTATGAGTCTTTTTGTTCGATTCGCTTCACTCATTCTGTCTGAGTTCTTCAGAATTGCTGTACTTACGCTAATAGGAATACTGCCGTTTTCAGTGAGAGCGACGGACATTGAACCCCGGTCCTATTCCAATATTCCCATCGGCCTTAACTTTTTGGTTACCGGATACGCTCACACCAGTGGTAATGTCACTTTCGCACCGTCAGTACCCATCACCAACGGTAAATTAGAAACGCATAGCGCTTTCCTTGCCTATGTCCGTTCGCTGGATTTTTGGGGGAAATCGGGCAAGATTGACATCATCATTCCCCATGCCTGGATATCCGGTGAAGCGGACGTATTAGGAGAAACGAGGACGAGAGAAGTTGGTGGTTTTGCCGATCCGCTCGTGCGTTTATACGTGAATATTTATGGCGCTCCCGCGTTGTCAATGAAAGAATTTGCCAACTATCAGCAGGACACCCTTGTCGGCCTTAGTCTTGCGGTGTCAGCGCCAGGCGGACAATACGACCCTACAAAACTGGTCAACATCGGCACCAATCGCTGGTTTATCAAGCCCGAACTGGGCATTTCCAAGGCGTGGGGTCCATTGACCGCCGAGATCGCTGCCGGAGCCTTCATCTTCACCGACAACGATGAGCCGTTTCAAGGAAAAAACCTGGAACAGGACCCCCTTTATTCGCTTCAAGCGCATCTGATCTATAACGTGACCCGCGGCATCTGGGTGGCTTTCGATACCAATTACTATACCGGTGGAGAAACCACTAAAGATCAAATAGAAGGCAATAATCTTCAAGAAAACTGGCGTGTCGGCGGCACACTGGCGCTTCCTCTCAGCAGACAATTCTCGGTAAAACTCTACGGGAATACCGGCGTTTACTCTCGAACCGGCAGTAACTTCGACATCGTCGGAATGGCTTTCCAATTCCGCTGGGGAGAAGGGTTATAGAGAACGGATACCGGCCAACTTTGTATAAAATTTGGGTTATGCCTTTTGACCTCATTGTCCGGCTAGTCATGAACCGCATCCTACGGCCCTGTGTTTCCCAGATTAGCCTAACGGTTTTAGTTTTTGCAATTCCTTGATATGCTCGCTGAGGCCCAGGGCCTTATCGACATCAAGTTGTATTGCAATACCGGTGCCTAAACTTTCATCAAGATTGCCGGCTTCGGTAACGGCTTCTAAGATGCAATCGGCGCGTCTTTCCTCGGCCAAAATGAGTACGACAGCTCTAGGGTTTAATATTTCTAGGCCGAAAATACCGAAAACCTTTTCCAGTCCTTGACCTCGAGCCTTGTTGATGATCGTCGCGCCCGTCGCACCGGCGTTTCTGGAAGCATCAAGAACTTGTTCGGTTTTGTCTTCATCGACGAAGACCATGATTAATTTGAAGCGCATATATTTCCTGATCGCATCGGCTAATTTACGGTTAATGAATGCAATAAAGGCTCATTTATACCGAAACCTCCTCAAACCGGCAAGGTGGATCAGTGCCAAATGTTACCATCAAGCAATTGCGTAATTGCAAGACTTGCCCCATCGTTTCTCTTTTTGACCGCATTGTCAGTCAAGTCATGCACAGCAACTCGGTAAGATGTGGTGAAGAACGAACCGCCATCGGTCGCGATTGATGCGGTTCCTATCGTCACCTCAGCCTACTTCCCTTTGCCGATTAGCTTTCTTTCGACACGATCTAAATTGCCAGGCGTCCCGAATAGGACAACCACATCATCTTCCTCTATAACAAGATCGAGCGGTTCGGACTCTCGAAGTCCTTGTCTGACCAGCGACGATACGATCACACCTTCCAATTCCAGTTCCTTTAGTTTTTTCCCTACAATGCTACTACCCGAAGAAATAGATACGGATCTCAGACCATCGGCAATAACCCTATTGAATTCATCCAAAAAGTCCTCCTCGCCACGGTAAAATTCGTGTAATAGCCGATAACGGCTTGCTCGTTGCTGCTGCATGCGACGCACTACCCGAGTGAACGGCACATTGAGTAGTAATAAGGCATGAGAAGCTATCATCAAACCGGCTTCAAGCGCTTCCGGCACCACCTCCGTAGCACCGGCCTGCCGCAATTCTTCAACGTGAGTTTCATCGCGAGTACGAACCATAACGGGTAAATCGGGGCGTAGAGCGCGAACATGGTGAAGAATCTTCTTTGCCAACAAAACATCGTCATAGCTGATAACGATCAGCTTCGCGGTATCGAGACCAACCGCTTCAAGAATATCCCGTTCAGACGAATCAGCGTAATAAACCGGTTCACCGGCAATATGCGCGGCTTTGACCCGTGACGAATCCAGATCGAGAGCGACATAGGGTATCTTTTCTTCTTCCAAAAAATGTCCCACGCTCTGACCTATTCGTCCGTAGCCACAAATAATCGCGTGATCGCGAAGATGCTTCGTTGTTTCCGCATCGACCGGATAGGTTTCCGGGTCAACCTGAAGTTTGTGCTGCCGCACAAACAATCGGGCCAAGACATGGTTATAGCGAATAAGAAAAGGGGCAACGATCATCGAAAACAGCACCGAGGTAAATACAATCTGCGCGTGTTGATTTGTTAAGGCATGCACGTCGAGCGCAATGGCCAGCAAGGCGAAACCGAATTCACCGCCTACCGCTAACAGAAGTCCGGTACGCCATGCCGTAAGACCGTCGAGCCCTGACAAACGCACGATCAAGGCGACCAATAGCGTTTTCGATACCAGCATAGTAGCTACACCGACCAAAGCCCATTGCCAATTCTGCGGTATCGAGGAAGGGTCGAACAACATCCCGATACTGACGAAAAACAAACCAATAAGAACATCGCGAAACGGCCTGATTGTCGACTCCACCTGGTGTCGGAACTCGGTTTCGCCCAGCATCATGCCGACCAGAAAAGCACCGAATGCCATCGACAGCCCCAAACGGTTGGTTGTCCAGGCGGCCAATAACGACACGAAGAGCACGGTCAACGTAAACAGCTCGGTGGAGCGTCGGGCGACAACGGTATGAAACAGCGGTCGCAATAACCAGCGACCAAGCACGAACACCAGCAAAAACGCCAGAACGGCTTTGGCCATTGCCCAACCCAACGCCTCGAATAACACGCTGACATCGTCATCGATGCTGCTCAAAACCGGGATAACGACCACGAACGGCACCGCCGTCACATCCTGAAACACCGACATCGCTACGCCCAAACGACCATGGCGGCTATGTTCATCGCCTTGCTCGGCTAGTTGCTTGCTGATAATGGTGGTCGAGGATTGCGCGAACACCGCGCCGATGACAAAAGCGGTAACCGGAGGCAAACCCAGCCACCAACTTGCCCCGCCGATCACGGCCGTCGTAAGCAACACCTGTCCGGTGCCTAACCCCAATACTTGGCCTCGTAATGCATGGATCTGCGGCAAGGAAAAACTCAAGCCAATCGTGAACAACAGAAACACGATGCCGAATTCGGCGACTTCTCGAATTTGTTGAACTTCAATAACGGGGCCGGGCGTATGCGCCCCGAATAGTACGCCGACCAAGAGATATCCTATGCTGGACGGAATATGTAGCTTCTGAAAGAGAACGACTACAGCCACCGAGGACCCAAGCAGTAAGAGTAAGTGTATCAAGGGTTGATCTATCATTATTGAGGTTTATATTTTTGATTTTATTTTAAAAAGCCGAGGAACAGGCTTAGGAAGCAGGCATCTGGATTGTATCAGCCAAGCCGGGCACGGACAACGGGCATGACGGTTAGACGAGAAGCGTAACATTGAGCCACCCAATAACCTGTATTACTCAATAAACTAATTCTCAAAACAAATTTTGGGGTTTTTCCGGATTCACATTCTAACGAGTTAATCTCTTGATCCTTTTATTAACCGGGTGGCGCTTTAAAGAAGGGTTACCGGCCAATTAACTTGCCAATAACTTTATTGAGGCAGACAATTCGAATCCTACCGTTGGTTTGGATACTTTCCAGCCACTAAGGATATCGCTATAACTAACTTCCCCCTTTGAAAAAAGGGGGATCGAGGGGGGATTTATTAAAAACTCTCCCCCTGCCTCTCTTTTTCAAAGAGGGAGGATAATCGTGCGGTTCGACACAATCCGAATTCCGGGAAGTTATTTATGACGGAATCCTAAGCCCTTAATTTTGCGATGACCGAGAAAAGCCTATGCTCTTTTTATATCTTAATTAATGAGTCTTTTTGACTGAAACAAACCCATGACTTGCACTGATTTATATTTGCCTTGCAAAGCCTTATTTATGAATCGCTTGCGCTTGTGGATTGCTATTGCTTCGGTATTGACTTTACTATTGAGCCACAGTGAAGCTGGCGCGGTTTCACTTAACTTTAATGCCAAGCAGCCATCCAAAGCACTGGACGCAGTGGATCTCTCTGCCGATCCGGCGGAACTGATTGTCGACATAGAAAAAAGGCTGGCTGATACTCGAGCAGAACTGGCAGACGAGCAGGCCAATGCTCAAGCAGGTAAAGCACACACGGACGCTCCAGAAGGCCTATTTCATCGTAACCTGTTTTTGCAAATACTGATTCACGCTTATGAAGTGCAGCTAGAACGCATCAGGGACTTACAGGATCAGCAAAAGCAGTTTGTTCGCTGGCAAAACGACAGCAATGCTCAGGCAAATAAAGATAACCAGACGCCTTTTTCGTTTCTCTTCGAAGACGACTTACGTGAGACACTGGCGATTCAAGCTAAACGTCTTGACAGATTTGGAGGCATGCTGATTTCTATAGAACAGGAAGCCGCGCGCCGGATCTCAGTGATGAAAGAGTCCGCAACCAAACTTCGGCAACTTAATGAAGAATTGGAAAGTAGTCAGGGTGACAATAAAGCGCTGATCAGCGAAAAGCGCACAATAGCGCTGCTTAAAAACCGCCTTGACGCTATCCGCTTATTGGCAGCACAGATTGAATCACAGCGCATTAAACTGGCCATTCAGCAAATAACCAGCAAGCGTGACTTCGCCGAAACTCAAAGAACAAAATTTCGAGCGCGATCACAACTGACCGAGCAGGATATGGAGACTGTACGCAGCAATATTCAGGCAGAACAGAAAAACCTGGTTACCGAGCTTGAAAAATCGGCCGCCGAAATTGGCACCGATAAAGTGCCGACAATATCAAAGCATAATTCCGTTAATAGCCAAACCCAAGCAGCCATTCATAGCATTCACTTGTTGCAGCAGAATCATAAGGAAACCTCTGAACTCAAGTTTCAGGGATTGCAATCGATGCTGGAGTTCCTGCAATTACGGCAAATGATATGGGAATTTCGCTGGTCGTCCTTAAGGGAAGTTGAGCGAGAAAATGCCCGGAAAGCTTATGAACAAATTGCCCAATGGCAAAAAAATTTGGAAGTGGTTCGAGACTATGTCAAGCAAATGCGATTTCTGGCCCTGGATAACGCTACCGATCATTTAAAACCATCCATCAATTTAACCTCCTTCGAAGCGCTGCAGACTCAAGAACTTCAAAACCTGGATGTCGACCGTATCTATATACTGTCTCGTTTACTGGCGGTGCTCGAATCAAACGAACATCTGTTGCTTCGCACCAAACAAGACCTTGATGAGCGTTTTCAGATCAAATCCAGATCGGAACGCTGGTCTGAGCTGGTGTTAAGCATCAACGAAACAGCCTCAGCCCTTTGGGAGTACGAGCTTTTTACGGCTGAAGATAATATTGAAGTCGACGGCAAAAAAATCACCGGAAAACGCAGTATCACTGTCGATAAAGTGGTCACTGCGTTACTGATTCTGATTGTTGGTTACTGGATCGCAGTAAAACTGGCCGTATCCATTGAAAAACTGTCGGTGAACCGTTTTGCTATGGACGCCAGTCTGGCACGAATCGCCAAGCGCTGGATCCTTTTTGTCGAGCTCATCATACTCGGGACCATGAGTCTGATGTTAGTTCACATTCCACTGACTGTATTTGCCTTTATGGGCGGCGCAATGGCTATTGGCGCCGGATTTGGCATGCAGAATTTGCTGAAAAATCTGATCAGCGGCCTGATGCTTTTACTGGAAAGGCCTTTTAGGCCTGGCGACTTGGTGGAAGTCGGCGGTATTCGTGGACGTATCACCGATATCGGCATGAGAAGTTCGCATATCCGCGACGGCAATGGAATTGAAACCTTGATTCCCAACAGCACCTTTATTGAGGAGAAAGTCACTAATTGGACACTGAGCAATCAATCCGTACGTATTGCCGTCAAAATAGGCGTGGCATACGGATCACCGGTTCAGGAAGTCACCGATATTCTGCGCGAAGCCGCCGAACGGCATGGATTAATTGAAGATAAGCCCCCGCCGCAGATCTTATTCGAGGATTTTGGCAGTGATGCGCTGATATTTGGTCTTTATGTTTGGCTGGAATTAAGCCCGGAGGTCGACTGGCGCGTGGTGGCCAGTGATTTGCGCTATATCATCAATAAAAAATTCGCCGCCAGAGGCATTTCAATGGCCTTTCCGCAACGCGATGTTCATCTGGATATTAATCAGCCGATAGATATCCGGGTTTTAAACAATACCTAGCTGACTGCGACAGGCGACAGGCTCAGTACGAACTGAACTGCCTTATCCTAAGGATTACGTCATAAATAACTTCCCGGAATTCGGATTGTGTCAAACCGCACGATTATCCCAGCAAATCTCAATTTGAAGGAAAAAAGGGTTGGGAGAAGCTTTTCGAGGAAGTTATTTGTAGCGATATCCTAAGACCCCGCTTGTCCGGTCAATAGCAGCGCAATTTCTTCTGCGGGTGCCGGTTTGGAGATCAAATAACCCTGGCCATAATCGCAACCGGCGGCCAGTAATAACTGAAATTGCTGTTCGGTTTCGATGCCTTCGGCGATCACTTTGAGCCCCAGTTTATGGGCTAACACTATAATCGCTTCACACAAAGCTCTGTCACCTTCATCACTGGCCATATTCCGGGTGAACGTCTGGTCAATCTTGAGATAATCAATATCGAATTTTTTCAGGTACGAAAGCGCTGAATAGCCGGTGCCAAAATCATCCAGAGCCACTTCTATGCCGGCGTCGCGATAAGCAAACAAATGCTCGCGAGTGCCGTTGCTGGTATCCAGCAACAAGCCTTCGGTAATTTCTATCACAATGCTGTCTCCTGATAGGCCCAGTTCGTTCAGGTAAACACACCAATCGCCAGAGCTTTGATTATGTTTGTCAAACTGTACCGGCGATTTATTGACCCCTATTTTAAAATGAGGAAAATATTGGTTTCGCCACTCCCCGGCTTGTTTGGCCGCAACTCGAAAAACCCAATCACCGATGTCGTTAATCAATCCGGTTTCTTCCGCCAACGGGATAAATTCAGCGGGACTCACCATGCCGCGAACCGGGTGCTGCCAGCGAATCAAGGCTTCTGCCTTGTGAATCTTGCCGCTGCTCATTTCAACAATCGGTTGATAGAACAACAAAAACTCGTCATTTGCCAGCGCATGGCGCAAATCATTGGTCAGCCGCATCCGGTTCTGCGCGAATTGCTCCATCTCTACGGTAAAGTAGTTGTAGCGATTGCGGCCTAGTTGTTTGGCGCTGTACATGGCCTGATCGGCATTTTTTATCAATTGTTCGGAGTCGGTTGCATCCTGCGGATAAAAAGTGATGCCAATACTGACCGAGATATAAACCCGTTCTTCACCCAGACTGAATGGCTCGGAGAGTTTTTCTAAAATGCCCTGAGCAACCCGGTCGACACTGAACTCTGAATCGAGAGCGCTGAGAATGATGGTGAATTCATCGCCTCCCAACCGCGCAACGGTATCGGCTTGCCGAACACAGCCCAGCAGGCGATTAGCGGCTTCCTGTAACAGGATATCGCCCATACCGTGTCCCAAGGTATCGTTGACCTCCTTAAAATGATCCAGGTCCAACAGAATAACCCCCAAGCAGTGACCGCTACGTTGGGCTTTTTTGATTTCCTGATCCAGCCGATCCTGGAACATGCGCCGGTTTGCCAAATCGGTTAAAGGATCATAATTGGCCTGCCGCCAAATAGTTTGCTCGGCTTGTTTTTGCGCGGTGATTTCAGAGAACATCGCCACCCGTCTTTCGACCGCACCATCAGTACCGTAAATACTGTTGATAACCAACCATTCGTGATAGATTTCACCGTTTTTGCGCTGATTCCAAATTTCCCCTTGCCAGTGCCCTGTTAATGTCAGTGAATGCCACATCGTCTGGTAAAAATCAGAATCGTGGCGGCCTGACTTCAGTAAATCCGTTGATTTGCCCAATACTTCCTGTTCGCAGTATCCGGTCAAGCGGGTAAATGCTTCGTTGACCGCTATTATTTTATTTTTGGCATCGGCCACGATCACGGCCTCTCCTATCGCCTTATAAACCATGGCCATCAGCAGCATTTCATGTTCAATGTGCTTGCGTTCACTGATGTCCAGAATCGACACGATGAGCGACCGCTGATTATCGAGTTCTATCGGTGTCAGACTGATCTCCACCGGAAACTCCGAGCCGTCCTTGCGCAAGGCTTTTAAAGTCCGGCTTTGTCCCATTGGTCTGGACTTGTTCTCTCTCATAAACTGTGCACGCTTATGGTCATGCCCATGACGGGCGCCCATAGGCACCAGTTCATCAACGCTTAGACCGATCAAATCGCCCAGAGGGTAGGCAAAAATTCTGGATGCCGGTTCATTGGCAAATTTGATTAAGCCATTTTCGGCCACCAGCAACATGGCCTCCGGAGAGCCGTCGACAATTTTTGACAATTGCGCCCATTGTATTTGCTTGCGGTCGGTAATGTCGGTTTGTGTGCCTATCATGCGCAAGGCTTTGCCGGTAGGATCACGACTGACAACCAATCCGCGCGTCAAAATCCAGCGATATTCTCCATCGCCGTGTTGGGCGCGATGTTCATTGCTGAAGCGCTTAGTTTGATTGTTGAGATGGGCGTTTAAATCCGCATTCATCCGCTCAAGATCTTCCGGATGAATGGTGGCTTCCCAGTTGCGGTAGTAATCCTCTCTATCCAGTTCAGAAAAGCCGAGAATTTCGATACAGCGAGGCGATAGAAACACTTTGCCGGTTGACAAGTCCCAATCCCAGACCCCGTCACCGCCGCTTTCCAAGGCAAATTTCCAACGTAATTCACTCTCCAATAACAGTTGTTCGTATTGCTTGCGTTCGGTGATATCGATCGATATGCCGCAAACAGCGTTAATTTTGCCATGAGCATCACATAACGGGAATTTATGCGATAGATAGGTATGAACGCTGCCATCCGGATGCGGCACATTTTCCTCATAAACTTGCGGCTGTCCACTGCCCGCAACCTGCCGGTCATTTTCCCGCATGGCATAAGCCTGTTCAGCAGAAAACACGTCGAAATCAGATTTGCCTTTTATCGTGTCGTTATTTACGGCAAACAGATTTTCGTAACAGTGGTTGACGAATAAATAGTTGCCATCCAGATCTTTGCTGTAGATAACCGTCGGCGAATTATCCACGATGCTTTGCAACCGAGTTTCACCTAACAACGGCGCCTGAACTGATTGCTGGATTTCCCGGTTAAGCTCATCGAGATCATCGGCAGAGTTAAGAGGGCGACGGCGTTGTTCAATTATCAAACCCAGAATAATGCCTGTAATGGATAACCCCATCAACAATGACAATTGCCGCCACAAAACCGTTGTTGGCATATCGCCGGCAAACAACACCCAAACCAGTATTGCAACCAGAGCATGCGCAACGGCCAGGCCGGTAATAGATAGGAGTTCCTTACGTGTGTAGTTTAATAATTGTTTCAAAAAAAACCGGCCCCGATAAGGTTAATGAAAAAATATCAAAATCTGGATTTCTCGAACGGCTTGGTACTCAGACCATGGCTAAAGCAAAATCCTTGGCATAAGGTAGCGAAAGGTAGCGAAACGAAACCTGTTTGCCGTTAAGTACATACCTTACTCCGATTTTTGGCTACGCATAAGCAGGGAAATCTCATAATTTTTTGCCGGCAAACATTCATAAATACAAAACATAACCTGGTTATAAAGATGCTTCAGCAACAACGTCTTTCCGGCAGAGATTGCCGGAATCCAGAGCACAAGGATGTGTTCGGCGCTCGCCATCCATGGCATCTGGATCTCGACATTCCCTGCCGAGATGACGATTTTTGGCTAAGCTGATTGATCTTTATAAACTGGAAACATAATGAACGATAAGGAGACAAAACAAAGTTTAATCCCTATCAAAATCCGGTGACTTTTTATTAGCCATTAGGTCTCTCTGTCATCATGAGGCCGCCGATGAACCAATTCAATCGCCTGCCTGATTGCTTTTGAGGCGGCATCCATCATTTGCGTGTATTGGCTTTCGGTGAGATTGGCTGATTTATCCGCAGCATTTCGAACGTAACAGGGCGGCAGTTGATTGAGAACCAGGCATGCCACATCTTCCAGAAACGCGCGGGTCAGCGGCTCTGAAGAACCTTCATTAAGTTTCCATAGCTGATCAATGACCAACTGCTCGTAATAATTACTTATATCCAGCATGAAATCTCCTGTGAATCTGATAGGTGACTCTGAAGTATAAGCATAAAAACGCATATTGCTGGGCTCTAAAGGCAATCAGCACATCTTCAGCAAAATGACGGATCTGGTTCGCATTGCCGATGAAGCCAACTTACTCCCTTTTGATTGAAAAACCGTCTAAGAATAGAAGGTATGGGATGTGTCTATCGAGGACCGCCGTGAACCCCTCCATGGGGGCTTGACGGCAGCAATCCTTGCTGCCGACATCCTCGCTAGCCACACCCCATACCTTCATAAAGTTAACCATTTTTTGAGTATAAATGTGAAAACCCGCCAAGCCTCGAGTCTTAACATCGACCGCGAACCGGTCATGTTCTTATTTTTCTGATCGGTTCCGCACCCGCTCAGCTGACGGCCCAATAAAATTCCGATGAACTGTGACACACAACCACTCTTTTTAAAGACAACATGAAACGTATAGACCACTTTTTGACTTGGTCCGCAGTCCTATTAACCGCCTTATGCTGGATTTGGGCTCAACTCTTTGGCTATGTATCTCCAGCTTGTTCCCTGGTTTCCCCCTTGTTATTACTTGGCAGTCTGTTTTTTTCATACCGGGGCCGTAATAGCTGGAAATTAAAGTAACAGACACGCATGGCTGAGCTTGAAAATGTGATGTCAAGCTATCAGTTACTCTCCGATCAAGCTATGGATTATGCAGAAAACCAGTTTTCGATTCTGGAGCAGGATAGGGATTCCGCACTTCAGACAATTCAAGAATCGGTATCCAAACTGTCCGGAAATTTGACCCGAGTAGGCAATCATTTACACACAGCCAATCCGGGATAAAGAAGATGTTGAAATTTCAGGGGTAGATTTATTCTGAAAGGGCAACGCAAAAACAGGGCATTTCACAATAAACTGTGTCAATTGCACTATTTTCAAATTTAAAGCGAACGTGCATTAACGGCTGTATTTCGATTTATATAGCACTTGATTTCAAACAGATTGCGTCAATTCAATACAAAATAGGACTCTTATTTTTTGACAAAATAATTTATTGAGGCAAAATCCATACCGATGGAGGCGGCTAAATGTCGCGCGGCAAAATGCCACATTTTCAGAGGTTAGCGTTGCCGTTAGACTGCGCTTCGACTCTTGTATGCACTCTTCACGAGAACAGAGTTGAAATCCTTCCTCTCAATGCGGCCTCTCCGGCCGCATCTTTTTTTCAAACATTCCGTTAAATCCTGGATGGAGGTACACCATGTCTATTTTTGATAATCCTGATTTTTTATCCATTCAACCGCTTGATTTAGAAAACAAGCTTTATAAGCCTACCGCCCAGTTATTTGTCCACGTTAAACAACAGACCACAACCGCTTATCAAGAGCTCAAGGACGTTTTGCTAGAGGCGCACAGCTTTATTTCAGTGGAGGCCAAGCAGGTTTATGAGCATCCCGGCGAAACACTGAATGACTGGTATCAACTGGCCTTAGACAACGGGACAGCCACCTATCAGGAAGTACTGCCTAAATTAGCCGCGTCCTATCAGCAGGTTGAGAGCGGTTTAATTGACTTGAATGCTCAATCCAAAGCCTTTTGGTCAGCTTTCTATGCCGATCCGGAAGCGTTTTCTGTCAGTTTGATCGAGCCCTTATTGGCACAACTCAATGGTTTATTGACTCAAAGTCAAAGCCATTTAAGTTCATTGACGGGGCAAGTCGAAACCTATCTGATCACTACTTATTCCAACCTGTTACAGGTGTCCGATTTATTGATGCAGCAACCGATGAATACGATCAATGCTGTTTATCAGAATTCGCTTGCTGCCTTGCTTGATATCTATGCTCACATCATTTCGTCGCTGCTTACCCTGGCTTGATCTCGCCATCCATCTAATCAGCATCACTGACCGGCGCAGCAAATGCGTCGGCAACCAATTCATCGGTATTGTCACCTGTCAGTGATTTTAAAAAAGAGACCAGATCATTGACCTCCTGATCACTTAATTTTAAAGGTTGTATTAATGGATCCAGGTTTTCATTAGCGATGCCTCCGCGATTGTAAAACTCGACAACGGCTTTAAGCGTGGCCAATGAACCGTTATGCATATAAGGCGCCGTCAAAGCGGCATTACGCAAGGTCGGTGTTTTGTATTTCCAGCGGTCTTCGGGATTTTGCGTCACTTCATAACGCCCCAGATCATTGGCTTTTGCTTCCGAAACCTGCGCGATCAGATCCCTATCCACGTCAATGAAAATACCGGGAGCCACCTGGATTTTTCTTTTCGCATCGGGTGTGCCCATCGCTTCGAGATAACCGATTCCGGTATTGTGGAAGGTATTATCGGTTAATAAGGCGTCATGAGAGCCAATAGTGTGGCAGGCTGAACAGTTAGCTTTACCGGTAAAGAGTGTTAATCCGCGTTGTTCCGCCCCAGTCAAGGCGCGCTTATCATTGCCGTATTGCCATCGATCGAAAGGCGAATTGCCGGAAACTAGCGATCGTTCATAACTGGCTAAGGCCATGCCTAAAGTTTCCATGCTGGGGCCTTTGCCAAAGACTTTGGCAAATTGTTCTGCATAATCATCGGTAACGTTGAGCTTGTCGATGACATAACCGATGGACGGGTTGGCCATTTCATTGTGAGCTAACAACGGTCCCCACACTTGTTGTTCAAGCGTTGACTCTCGGCCGTCATGAAATAATACGGTGGAATAACCTACGTTATAAAGGGTCGGACTATTGCGTTTAACACTGCGGCCTTCAATCCCCACCGCCGTAGCCATTTCGTTGCTGGTAAAACCTTGTTCGGGAATATGGCACATCGCGCAAGAAAACGTATTATTGAGCGACAGGCGGCGGTCATAAAACAGCTTTCTGCCTAACTGAATTTTTTCATTGGTCACTTTATTTTCAGCCGGTTGCGGCATGGCGGGCAAGCCCAGCGGAGGTGTTCGAACACGTTTCATCAAATCCGCTGATCGACCCGTTCTGTGACTCAGCGCTAGGCTTTGTGTGACGTAACCGGTTTTTTCATAGCTGGTTTTATAGTCACCCGGTCTATAGGGGTTAAGCGGATTGGAAACCTCTAATCGGGGATCTGAAGACTCGTTTTTATTTAGCAGGGTTTTGATGTCATTGATCAAAGTGTCCGGATGAAGAAAAGATGTGCTGTAAATATTGCGAATGTGTTTATCGGTATCGATCAGATAAACGCGCAGAATATGCGAATAAGTCCCCGTGAATTCGCCTTTTTCATCATAGACTTTCTGAATGTTTTGTTTATAGCTGGACAAAATGGGTTGCAGTTCTTGCTCAGATACCGTCGTCAAAAAATGCCAGTCCACACCGTTACCGCTAAGTCCCTCACTGTATTGCCGCATTTTATCGGGCGTGTCATGGCCGGGATCGAAACTGAGGGTGACAAGCCGGACAAGCGAGGCCAGTTCCGGATCTTTTTGCAGCCGGTTTTTAATTTTATGAAATACCGCCGTCGCCAATGGACAGCCGTTAATATCGCTGCAGGTGGAATAAATGAAACTGAGCAGAACCGGCTTATCGCCCATCAAACTGTGCAGTTTTATGGGCTTGCCATCGCTGGTCAGAACGTTGCCATCATCAGCTGAGCCGATGGCCGGAAGACTGTAACTGCCCACAGAGGGGGGGGAAAACTCCAAGGCGCCGTAGCCGGGTGCCACCGTTTGCGGACTGTTACCGGCATACGCTGCTGACACACCCGATATCAGCAACCCTAACACCATCAATTTCGACGTTTTCATAATGTAAATTCCGGAATTTATTGCAAACGGTGATTAAGAACCCAGCAATTCTCAATTTAAAGGAAAAAAGGGTAGGGAGAAGCTTTTCGAGGATGTCGGCAGCAGGGATGCTGCCGTCAAGCCCCCAATGAGGGGTTTACGGCGTTTCTCGAAAGGCTTTTCCCAGCCCAAAGTGACATTGAAAATATCAAACTGGAAATTGCTGTTAAGAACCTGTTTTATCAACAGGTTCTTAATCAGGACAAGCCGAGGCATTACCTCATGGATGTTTAGCCAAGACCGATTGTTGAACGGGTAAATTTGCAGCATATAAAGAGTATGCGCCAAACCGCATTTGATGCGCCCGGCCCAGTTTTTCCTTGATGAAATCAATAGCAAATTGCTGTTTCAAGGCTTTGCCGTCCCAATGGTACAGTTTGAAGAACTGCTCATTGTCAGTGCCTTTTTTGTCCCAATTGGCCAGCAATGAAGAGGTGTAATAAAGCCGTTTACCATCCCAGCTGGAGGAGACCATATTGACTTGAGCGCCAATTTTTTCCTCGTATATTTGCTTGGGATTAAACGGGTCGGAAATATCGAAACCACGGGTTTTGCCGTCCATGAACGTATTGACCCAAAGCATTTTGTCATCACTGGAGATGGAAATATCGACAGGTAGCGGAATCTTGCTGGGCTCACCGATATCGGCAACCGCTTTGGCTTGCCATGCACCTTCTTTATCTTCGTAAATCAACCAGATTTTTGAAGTAAGTGCGGTGCTGGTGAAGCAATAATTATTATTGGCACCCCATGCACATCGAATTTCCAGGGGCGCGCCGGGCACATCAAGCACTTTTTTAGGTTTACGGGCATGAAGATCCCACTGCACAACCGTATTGCCGAAACGCTTCATGGCTTCCTGATCATTAAGCATTTTGCCGAAATCCATCATGTAATTCGACCAACCGGTAAACGAGGAGGTCAGCATCAGGTTACGCCGGGGCAACACACGCACATCGTAGCCGTAACCGTCGGCATAATTTCCGGTTTTAACCGCGCCTTGCAGATTACTGTCGGTAGGTGTCCAGTAAGTCGACACATACTCACCTTCATTGGTGTATTCAACCAATCCGGTACGGCCGCCATGATCCTTGTTGTTGGATAATCCGGTGATCATCATCCGGCCCGGTAACGCATAGGTCGTGTGAGGACCCACGACACCACCGCTTTTGGCGACAAAGTCGGTAATGACTTTAGTCAACTTGGGTTTAGCTGGATTGGTATGCACATCGAAAATAAAAATCTTGTTGGTATCCAGGCCGCCTGCCCATAAATAATGACGGTCATCGGTAAAACCGGAGTGATGCGCTTCATTGCGTCCACCAACGGACAAGGTATTGATGACTTTTCCGTAGCTGGCCGATTTAGGATTGACGTCAACAGTGACCAATTTGTCTTGCTCATCGCCCACCCCTTCCATGCCTAATGTCCAGACATAAACGAAATCTTCCTGGCCTACAATTTTGGCCATATAAGGCGACATACAGGTTTCATCGGCTTGCACCGACAATGAGCCCAGGCCGGATAGTGCGATTGTCGATACGGCAAAAAAACTGACTTTTAACAAATTTCGTAGCGGTTGTGCGGGTTTAATCATTTTTGTTTTCATGGTGTCTGCACTCTTCTTGTAGTTTTTCACGCGGCGCCAAAGACCCAGGGCCAGTTTGGCATCCAGTATTTGCTTAACCTTTTTAGACTCCTCTTTGTGTTGACTGAATTATTCGCTGGTGGTGGGATCGATGATGGTTTTGATTTGGGAAATTCGGTTGACAGGAAATTCGCCCTGTTCAGCGTGCTCGCGGATGGCTGCTTCATCAGGCGCGATATAAATGCAATAAATTTTATTGTCCGTCACATAACTCTCAAGCCATTGAATATAAGGCCCCATGTTCTTTAGGATGCTGCATGATTTCTGGGAAATGTGCTGCAACTGATCGGCTGACAATGCGCCTGCATTGGGTATTTCTCTTTCGATGATGAATTTGGGCATGGTGCTCTCCTTATTTTAAATGACTGGTCGTCTTAATTTCGGTTAAAAAAATCAGGGTCTGAATAAGTCGTTCAGTAAGTTGTCGATGCAGTATTTTAAAGGGCTGGTTGATTTTTCAATTTTCATCCTCAACAACGCGCCCTGCCAGCTGTCGACCAGCAAGTTGGCCATCTCTTCCGCTGATTTATCAGTTCTGATGGTTCCTTGTTCTTGAGCCTGCTGCAGAGCTGTTCTTAAAAGATCACGGTAGCGTTTAACGGCAACCTGTAATGATGCCTGGCAGAGCGGACTGGTATCGCTGATTTCGCCCATTAAATTGCCTAACAGACATCCGCCTTTAAATTCCGCTTTTTCAGCACCCTCAATGAGTTCGGCATAATAGCGTGCGAGCGCACCCAGCGCATTTCCGTCATTGTTCTGCATGTGTCCGGAAAGTTCCTGGATAAAAGGCTCGATATAGTGCTGAATAACTTCAGCTCCAAAGTTTTCCTTGCTACCGAAATAATTATAAAAGGACCCTTTTGGAATATTGACGGCGTCCAAAATCTCCTTCAATCCTGTGCCGTGATAACCTTGAGCCATGAGTAAGGCAACACCTTGGCTCAACAAGTTTTCACGATTGATTTGTTTTTGATTTTTTTCTGCCATGTGCAAATAATACGACCGGTTGTCTTATTGTGTCAAACATTCATTTTCCTCAGCAAGAAAAATTGCCGGATAATCAAAGTTACACTACTATCAGCAATCATTAATTTTCAGGAGAGTTAGAAGCATGAACGATCAAAGTTTGGGCGAAGACGATGATGACAATGCTGAATCAGGCAAAGATATCCATCCTTTAGCCAAGTTAAGCGTCGTCGCGGTAGGAACAAAAATTGGCGCTACGGTTATTTTGAAAATGGCCAAACACCCTATTTTGCTATTCGGCATGGGCATTATCAGTGGCTATTACATCAACAAAAACAGAAAAGAGATTATTGCGGCTGTTGAAGACGTCAAACAATACACGGTATCGATTGGTAAGAAAAAGGATGAGAATTGATCTTCCGCCCAAGACTTAACCGGACCAGCCTTTTAGTTGCGCTCGCCGAACAACGCTGTTCCGATTCTCACGATGGTTGAGCCTTCTTTTATTGCCGCTTCCAAATCATCGCTCATACCAAAAGAAAAGGTATCGAGCTGGGGTAAATTTAACGCCGTAACGGCCTCATAAAGCGAGCGATAGGGGAGGCATTGACGAGTAAATTCAGTTTCAGGTGCCGGTATCGCCATCACTCCCCTGACGACTATATTGGGCAACCTTAAAGCCTCATCAACAAACCCGGCGAGCTCCTGCAAATCAATGCCGGACTTGGTATTTTCATGGCTGATGTTAACTTGCAGACAAATGTTTAAGGGCGGCAAGTCAGACGGACGCTGTTCGCTCAAGCGTTGCGCTATTTTTAATCGATCGACGCTATGCACCCAATGAAAATGACTGGCAATTTGTTTGGTTTTATTCGATTGGATCGGCCCGATGAAATGCCAGATGATATTGAAAGCGCTCAAGGCTTGTTGCTTTGCAAGCGCCTCCTGAAGATAACTTTCGCCAAATTGCCGTTGCCCGGCTTTGTAAGCCTGAGCGATGATGGATGCCGATTTGGTTTTGCTGACGGCCAGCAATTGAACGGAGCCCGGCAGCCTGTGGTATTTGGATTCAGCCGCGCTTATCCGGGCTTTTATCTGACTTAATTGTTCGGCAATCACTATCATGGTGGACTGGTTTTATGAAAAGGAGGGGTATTACACAATACCGCTTCAAAAAATCAAAGACTTAGTCTAGGCTTAAACCTGTTTAATTTTCAACACAAGGCTAGTTCCAGAGGATTTTATGGATATTGCTGAACTTTTGGCTTTTTCGGTTAAAAATAACGCATCGGATTTACATTTGTCGGCCGGTTTGCCGCCAATGATCCGGGTTGATGGAGACATCAGGCGCATCAACATTCCCTCGCTTGATCACAAGGAGGTCCACGCGCTCATTTATGACATCATGAATGATAAGCAACGGCGGGATTATGAAGAATTTCTTGAAACCGATTTCTCTTTTGCATTACCGGGCGTGGCACGTTTTCGTGTTAACGCGTTTAATCAGGACCGGGGCGCTGCCGCAGTATTCAGAACGATTCCTTCCAAAGTGCTGTCTTTGGAAGATCTCAATGCCCCCAAATTCTTTGAAGAAGTAACCAAAAAGCCCAGGGGGCTGGTATTGGTCACAGGCCCGACAGGCTCCGGAAAATCAACAACGCTGGCGGCGATGATTAACCATATCAATACCAATGATTACGCCCATATCCTGACGGTTGAGGACCCTATCGAGTTTGTCCATGAAAGCCAGAAATGTCTCATTAACCAACGGGAAGTCCACAGAGATACCCTCGGCTTTACCGAAGCCTTACGTTCCGCTCTGCGGGAAGATCCGGATATTATTCTGGTAGGCGAAATGCGCGACCTTGAAACCATCCGGCTGGCATTGACCGCGGCGGAAACAGGACACTTGGTTTTTGGCACATTGCATACCACATCGGCGGCAAAAACCATTGACCGGATTATCGATGTTTTTCCGGCAGCAGAAAAGGATATGATCCGGTCCATGTTGTCAGAATCCTTGCAGGCGGTTATCTCTCAAACACTGCTCAAAAAAGTGGGCGGCGGACGTATCGCTGCGCATGAAATCATGGTTGGAACACCCGCGATCAGAAACCTGATTCGTGAAGCCAAAGTGGCTCAAATGTATTCAGCCATCCAGACCGGCAGGAAAGAAGGTATGCAAACCCTGGATCAAAATTTGAAAGAAATGGTGGACAAAGGGCTGGTAACGGCGAAAGCCGCGATGACTAAATCGGTTAACAAAGACATGTTCCGCTGAGGCAATCAACATGGATTTCAAGCCATTACTGGAAATCATGGTCCAGCAAAAAGCATCCGACTTGTTTATTACAACCGGTCGGCCGCCTACCATAAAAGTCGACGGCAAATTAATTGAGCTGTCAAAATCCAAATTGAACCCCCAGCAAACTGAAGCCATCGTCACCGGCATCATGAACCAACGGCAAAAGGATGAATTTGAAAACACCAAGGAATGCCAGTTTGCGATCAGTTACACTGATTTAGGCCGTTTCAGGGTCAGCGCCTATACTCAGCGCGATTCGCCGGGCATGGTATTGAGACGGATAGAAACGCATATCCCTGATGCCGAAGAATTGAATTTACCACCGATACTCAAATCATTGGTGATGAATAAACGGGGACTGGTTCTTTTTGTCGGGGGAACAGGAACCGGTAAATCAAGCTCCCTCGCGTCACTGATCAAATACCGCAACCAGAATACCTCAGGGCATATTATCACTATAGAAGATCCGCTTGAGTTCATGCATCCGCATCTGGGCTGCATAGTCACTCAACGCGAGGTAGGCATGGATACCGAATCGTATGAAGTCGCTTTAAAAAATACGCTGCGGCAGGCGCCGGATGTCATTTTGATCGGCGAGGTCAGAACCCGCGAAACCATGCAACAGGCTATTACTTTTGCCGAAACAGGGCATCTGTGTTTAACCACATTACATGCGAACAATGCCAATCAGGCCATTGACCGTATACTGCATTTTTTTCCCGATGAAATGCATGGACAGTTGTTTATGGATTTATCGATGAATCTTCGCGGCATTGTTGCCCAGCAATTGATTGCGCGCGCGGATGGCAAGGGCCGCTATCCTGCAGTGGAAATACTGATCAACACACCGTTAGTATCCGACTATATACGAAAAGGTGAAGTGCATAAGCTTAAAGAATTAATGAAAACTTCGCGTGAGCAGGGCATGCAAACTTTCGATCAGGCCCTCTACGATCTCTATGTGGCAGGCAAGATCAGCTATGAAGACGCGCTCAATTCTGCAGATTCAAGAAATGAAGTTAGGCTGATGATCAAACTGGGGGCAGAAAGTCTGGCGGGTGGTTCAGAAATGAATTTACAGGAGGAAGATGATCTTAACCGGCTTTACTGATGCTGTTAAATCAGCCGCCTATTGCAACGTTTAACGCCTAACCCCGCTATTTTGTCTCCCGTATTTTCCTGATGTCCGAATGGTATGGTTTCGGATATCAGGGCTTTATCGTCCTGATTTTCGAGCTTCGGTAATGGTTTCATAGGCTTTTCGAATACGTTGGGTTTTTTCTTTGGCCAACGTCATCATTTCTTCAGGCAATCCTTTCGCGACGAGTTTATCCGGGTGATGCTGACTGATTAAGCGGCGGTAGGCTTTTTTGATATCGCTGTCTGAAGCGTCAGAAGTTAGGCCTAATATGGCGTAAGCATCACTGAGATTCCCTTTTTTTGGGGCCGGATACTGACTTTGCTGCTGATGAGAATAAAACCGTTGTTGAGCATTGACTTGCAACTTGATGCGTTCGTATTCAAAACGTGAAATGCCCAGCCGATGACAGATATGTAAAAGAAGATGGTCCTCTATGGCATGCAATTGACCGTCTGCCAGCGCAGACTGTAATTGAATTTCTAAAAACATTCTGATCAAATTCGTGCGACGGTGGCATTCCTGGCGAAACTGATCCAGCACATCATCCAAAGGAAAATCATTACTTTTGCCTTGCTGAAACAAATTAATCGCGGCCGTGCGCATGGCCTCTGATAAAGCCAGCTGGGTCATGATTTGTTTGGCCATGTTGATTTCCGCTTCGGAAACCCGGCCATCGGCTTTGGCAATATGCCCCATGACAGAAAATGTGGCCGTAAAAAATGCCATTTGCACCCGATGCGCATCACCAGGCCCGAGGGACTCCTCAGTTACCGAATGATCGATACCCACATCGAATTGATGTCCTAAAGAGGCGCCTAAAATGGCACCCAGCGGGCCTCCCATCAGAAAGCCAAATGCACCGCCAAAGATTTTACCTAGCCAACTCATGGATATGAAACTCAAGGAACAAAACGATGTTAGAATTATGCCATTAATTTTCAATTCAAGTGAGGCATTATGAGCGCGCCGTCGGTTCTATTCGAATCATCTTTATCAAACCTTAAGCTGATCGCTCGCGGCAAGGTGCGTGATATTTACGCAATTGATGACAAGCACATGCTGATTGTCACAACGGATCGCTTATCGGCTTTTGATGTGATACTCCCGGACCCTATTCCCGGTAAAGGCCTTGTTTTATCGCATGTTTCCCATTTTTGGTTCGAAAAAATGGCGCATATCCTGCCCAATCATTTATCCGGAATGTCTTTGGCAGAAGCGGTTCCTGATGCGGCCGAGAGAGAGCAGATTGAAGGGCGCGCCATTGTTGTCAAAAAATTAAAACCTTTACCGGTTGAGGCTATTGTCCGCGGCTACATTATAGGTTCAGGATGGAAAGACTATCAGGCATCAGGCGCTATTTGCGGCATTCAGTTACCTGAAGGCTTGCAGCAGGCCCAGCAATTACCGGAACCTATTTTTACGCCCTCGTCAAAAGCCGCAGTGGGCGATCATGATGAAAATATTTCGTTCGCCCAAACCGTCGCTTTACTCGGCGAGTCAATGGCGGAGCAGGTTCGTCAGGCCAGTTTAGCTATCTATAAAGAAGCTGCCGCTTATGCCTCCGAAAGAGGCATTATTATTGCAGATACCAAATTTGAGTTTGGCTTGGATGAGCAAGGCGCTTTGCATCTGATTGATGAGGTTTTAACGCCCGACTCGTCAAGGTTCTGGCCTGCCGATCAATACCGGGTAGGCATCAGCCCGCCCAGTTATGACAAGCAATATATCCGGGATTATCTTGAAACGCTGGCTTGGGATAAAATCCCCCCGGCACCTCATTTACCCGATGAAGTGATTAAGCGCACTGCTGAAAAGTATCATGAGGCAGAGCTGCAGTTGACGCGTTCTTGATGTTAGATATTTCCTGGGTTTACAGCAAGCCGTGCTCGGCAAATGAATAAGGCTGGCCGTCACCGATGATAAAATGATCCAGCAACCTGATATCGAACAGCGACAAAGCTTGTTTTAGTTTATCGGTGATTTGTTTATCCGCCTGACTGGGTTCGTTAATTCCAGAGGGGTGATTATGAGCAAAAATCACTGCCGCTGCATTATGATGCAGGATACGCTTGACGACTTCCCGGGGATAAACAGCGGCACTGTCAATCGTGCCCCGGAACAGTTCTTCAAGCTTGATCACCCGATGTTGGTTATCGAGAAATAAACAGGCAAAAACTTCATAGCTGTATCCTCTTAATTGGGCGCTAAGGTAAGCCCGGGTAATCTCCGGACTGGTCAAGGCGTCACCTCGTTGAAGGATCTCGTGAAAATGGCGCCTGGCCATTTCCAGTACCGCTTGCATTTGTGCATATTTTGCCGGACCCAGCCCATTACTTTGACAAAAGCGTTGCTGGTTGGCGTCTAATAAGGTGCGTAGCGAACCGAATTCGATCAGCAAGGTCCGAGCCAGATCAACTGCCGTCTGACCGGGCGTGCCTGTACGTAGAAAAATCGCCAGTAACTCGGCATCGGTCAAAGAACCTGCGCCTTTTTGCAGTAACTTTTCTCTTGGCCGCTCATCTGCCGGCCAGTCCTTAATTGTCATGGAACCACTCCATCAGACCTAAAATTTAAGGATAGGAGAAATTAGCTATACTTGCCATAATGACGAGTTGGTTTTTTTTGACAGTGAAAACGGGTTAATTTAAAACTCTTTGATTTTTAAAAGTTGAGCGAACCATTATTAACAAGCATATTTTACTCGCCGTATCAGGCGGTATTGCGGCCTATAAAGCAGCGGAACTGGTCCGGTTATTACGGAAACAGGCCTTTGACGTGCGTGTCGTTATGACAGAATCCGCACAAGCCTTTATCAGTCCGCTGACTTTTCAGGCATTATCGGGCCACCCAGTCGGTACCCGCTTGCTTGATGAAGACCAGGAACATGTAATGGGGCACATCAGTCTGGCGCGTTGGGCGGATAGCGTGCTCGTTGCTCCGGCTACGGCCAATTGCATCGCCAAATTCAGCCATGGCTTGTCTGATGACTTGGTATCGACGCTTGTTTTAGCTGCAACCTGCCCTGTTTTTATAGCGCCGGCAATGAATCAGGCGATGTGGAATAAAGCCGTGACACAAGAAAATGTGGCTCGCCTTAACCGGGATGGATTCAGATTTATTGGCCCTGCGTCCGGTGAACAAGCCTGCGGAGAAATCGGATACGGCCGTATGGCCGAACCGGATGTCATCTGCGAGACGCTTTCACGATTTTTCTGCCATTGCGATCTATCCGGTAAAAAAGTGCTGATCAGCGCGGGGCCAACTCGCGAGCCTATTGACCCGGTCCGCTTCATCACCAATCGAAGCTCCGGAAAAATGGGCTATGCCATTGCAGAGGCCGCCATCGAAGCCGGTGGAATCGTCACATTGGTTAGCGGCCCCGTTGCGTTACCGCCGCCCAAATATTGTCAGATCATCAATGTCGAATCTGCTGCGCAAATGCATGAAGCCGTTATGGCCAGTGCGCCCAACAGCGATGTTTATATTGGTGCCGCTGCAGTGGCTGATTACAGCCCCAACACCCATCAACCGGAAAAAATCAAAAAAATCGAAAACACGCTGATTCTTGAGTTGTTTAAGACCCGGGATATTCTTGCCGAAGTGGCTGCATTACCGGTACAAAGACCGTTTACCGTCGGATTTGCCGCAGAAACACACGATCTGGAACGCTATGCAAAGGATAAATTAGCGAAAAAAAATGTTGATATGATTGCGGCTAATTGGGTGGGCAAAGACCAGGGCGGTTTTGACAGAGATCAAAATGCGCTGCAGGTCTATTGGAAGGGAGGGGGAAAACAATTGGAAATGACGGATAAAACCCAGCTGGCCAGACAACTAATAAATTTAATCGCAGAGAAAATGAATGAAAAAAATACAAATTAAAGTTATGGATGACCGACTTGGCGACCAAATTCCATTACCTGATTATGCGACTTCAGGATCAGCAGGACTCGATTTAAGAGCGTGTCTCACGGAACCGCTTACCTTAAATCCAGGTGAAACAAGCCTTATTCCTACCGGCATCGCCATTCATATTGAAGACAAACATCTGGCGGCAATGATTTTACCAAGGTCAGGATTAGGCCATAAACACGGCATCGTATTGGGTAATTTAGTAGGACTTATCGATTCCGATTATCAAGGTCAAATTTTTGTGTCTTGCTGGAACCGGGGGCAAACCACTTTTCAAATAGAAATCGGCGAGAGAATAGCGCAGATGATTTTTGTTCCCGTGGTACAAGCTGAATTTGAGCGTGTGGAATCGTTCGATCAAAGTATGCGCGGTGCCGGCGGCTTTGGTCATACCGGTAGAGAATAATTACTCGGGAGCACATTGATGGAACGCATCTTTTTGACATTATCCGCCATTGCAGTAATTCTGGTCATAGTGGCCGGCGGAGGCGTATTTTGGGCTTCATCCATTTTTATCAATCAGGCAAAAGAAGCCTCCTCTGCTTCTATTGGAACCGGTGCTGCTTTTGGTATTTCTGCGCAAATTGACCAGCTGAACAGTGTGCTTGTCAAGATGGCTCAAGATCCTGATGTGATCGGCGCAATCGACAGCAAAAATCCGGACCTGATCCGTGCCGAAGAACACAAGCTGACTAATTTATTGCCAAGCGCACTGACTATCAGGTTGCTAAGACCTGGCGTTGATCAATTGGATACCAGCCGTATTCCCCATATGGGCTTTGCTGACCTTGATATGGTCAGAGAGACCGTTAATGCTCACCAAATGCCTGCAGTTCAGGGTGATGCAGGACCTAATCGGCATCTGGCCTTGACCGCAAAAGTGGTTAATGACGGACGCGTCATTGGCATTATTCTGGCCAGCCTGAGCTATGACTTTTTGAATGAAAGCTTAAAGGTAGCACCAATTAAAGATCAGTTGATTATATTGAAACAAGCGGATTTTGAACTGGCGAGCACGGGCAATAAATCGCTAAAAGGCAACGCAGACAAAAACACGGTTAATGTTGCCAATACCGGTTGGATGATTGAAGTGTGGTATGAGGGCGGCGCATCAATAGGCGAAGCCGGACTTATATTTGGAATTGTGGTTGCCTGCTGCCTGCTTATTTTATTGGCCTTTTTTGTCAGTTACCGAAAAACGTCGGATATGCTCTCGCACGACCAGAGCAGCGTACTGTTGGCTGTTAAAGATTTGATGACGGGTAATGCTCATGGCAATTACCCTGTTCATCTGACGGAAATGAGCATCATCATTTCAACGCTGGTTCAATTTAAACGGGTTATGGATCACCACGATGACCCCCTGGTACAGGATGACAATTTAGATATTGATGGTTTTTTTGAGCAGTCCAGCTTTGCCATTGAAGAAATCTCCTTTGATGATGTGAGCGAACCTGAAAAAGAAAAACTGGCTACAAAACCGAAAGAAAAACCCATCGCGATGTCCCACGAATTTGCCATTCCACAAACTGTTGTGCCTGCGCCTGTTAAACGCGGCGTACCGGATGAAATTTTCCGAGCTTATGACATTCGCGGCATTGTTGACAAGACCCTGACTAAAAGCATCGTTTATGACCTTGGCCGGGCGCTCGGAACAGAAATAAGAAATAACGACTGTAAAACCGCTGTTATAGCCAGAGACGGACGTAACTCCAGCCCGGCATTTTCTGAAGAGCTAGCGAAAGGTCTTGCTTCTACCGGCTGTGATGTCCTCGATTTGGGCATGGCTCCTACACCTCTTTTATATTTTGTGGTCCAGCATACCGAAGGACGCTCAGGCGTGATGATCACCGGCAGTCATAATCCTGCCGACTACAATGGCTTAAAAATGGTCATTCAGGGCGACACCCTGGCAGCAGAGAGAATTCAGGACATAAAGAAACGCATGGAAGAGGAAGATTACAAGACCGATACTCGCGGGGAAATTGACCAGAACAGCATGTTTGTCTCTGAATATATCGGCATTATTTCCGAAGATATTAAATTGGAGAGAGACTTAAAAGTTGTGTTGGATTGCGGTAATGGCGTCGCGGGTGATATTGGCCCGGTTCTTCTAAAAACATTGGGCTGTGACGTTATAGAGTTGTTTTGTGATATTGACGGTAACTTCCCCAATCATCATCCGGATCCCAGTAAACCTGAAAACCTTCGTGACCTGATCAAAGCGGTAAAAGAGCACGAAGCTGATTTGGGTATCGCCTTCGATGGCGATGGTGACCGTCTGGGTATCGTCGATTCGGATGGCAATATCATTTGGCCGGACCGGCAAATGATGATTTTTGCAAAAGATGTTCTATCCAAAAAACCGGGCTCTGAAATCATCTTCGATGTTAAATGTTCGAAGCATTTGGCCGATCAAATTGTAAAATACGGCGGCCGTCCACTGATGTGGAAAACCGGACATTCTTTTATGAAAGCCAAGCTTAAAGAAACAGGCGCCAAACTGGCGGGAGAAATGAGCGGACATATCTTCTTTAACGACCGCTGGTTCGGTTTTGACGATGCCTTGTATTCCGCAGCCCGAATGCTGGAGATTATCTCGGCAGATTCGCGTTCCAGTGCCCAAATTTTTGCTGAAGTTCCAAACAGCATCAACACCCCGGAATTAATGGTTCACATGGTTGAGGGCGAAAATGTCAACTTCATGAATGCGCTGATTGCCAAAGCTGATTTAAAAGGCTGCAAGATCACACAAGTGGATGGTTTCAGAGCTGATTTTACTGATGGCTGGGGACTGGTAAGAGCGTCCAATACCACGCCTTCACTGGTATTGAGGTTTGAAGCGGACTCTCAGCATGCTTTAAAGCGCATTCAAAATGAATTCAAAATGCTGATGACACGGATTAAACCCGATATAGTATTGCCTTTTTAAGTGAGCACTCGCAAAAAACATGAAATCAAAGACTGCACATCAAATCGCCCATGTATTGATTGAGGCCTTGCCCTATATAAGACGCTTCAAAGACAAAACCATTGTTGTCAAATTTGGCGGTAATGCCATGATCGATGACGAATTGAAAAACAGCTTTGCCCGGGATATTGTCCTAATGAAGCTGGTTGGTTTAAATCCTATTGTTGTCCACGGAGGCGGCCCTCAAATCGGTGATTTGCTTAAACGTCTGGGTAAAACCAGCGAATTTGTCGACGGCATGCGTGTCACCGACAGCGAGACGATGGATGTAGTCGAAATGGTTCTGGGCGGTTTGGTCAATAAAGAAATTGTGAATTTGATCAATCGTCACGGTGGTAAAGCAATTGGCCTAACTGGAAAAGATGGCGATTTTATTCATGCGAAAAAAATTACGATGAAAAAATTAACGCCAGAAGTTTTGGAGCCCGAGATAATTGATTTAGGCCATGTGGGAGAAGTCAGCAGCATCGATCCTTCCGTTTTGTCCATGCTTAACGGCAGTGATTTTATCCCGGTTATTGCACCGATTGGTGTTGGGGACGACGGTTTTTCTTATAACATTAATGCCGATCTGGTTGCCGGAAAAGTCGCTGAAGTATTACAAGCTGAAAAGCTGATATTGCTCACAAACACCGCCGGCATTCTGGATAAGGAAGGAAATCTGCTGACCGGCCTGTCACTCAAGGATGTGAACGACCTGATTGCCGACGGTACCATTTCAGCCGGCATGATCCCAAAAACGCGCTGCGCGACTGACGCGTTAAAAGGAGGCGTATCCAGCGTTCATATCATTGACGGCAGAGTCGAACATGCGGTTTTATTGGAATTGCTTACCGACCAGGGCGTAGGTACGTTATTGGTCGGTCATTCTCGATAGAGCATCATTGATATAAGGCCTGAAAGCCGATCTTATCTCGTTGACTTTCTGACTGTTACACAGCTCTTTTCCTAGTGAAGAATCGCGGCAGCGGATATCAAGAAACAGCTGGTATTCGGATTCATTAACTGCGATTTTGGATAGCGACAAACTCAAATCACTGTCCTTGGACGGCTGACGGCTCATGATGAGCTTGTCACTATCAATATCCGCGCCCGTTGTCGAATGGAAGTGAACGAAGTTGCGGCCGATTTCCCAAGCCTTGTTGCATTGATGATCATTTTCGCAATAAAACAAACCTAATTCGTTGGCGTCTTTTATGCTCGCTATGAGATTGGCTTTAGGCTGGTTTTCGGTCCGCAATTGCGTTAAAAAAAGATATCGCTCGATGTCGGCATTATCGGCTTTTTTCATCTGGTTTTGTTTTTCTATCAATCTATTAATAGAAATTTGCGTTTCTTGAATTTGCTGTTGAGTTGACGAGATATCTTTTAATAATTCATTAGGCACTTTTTGAGCGTTACGCTCAAATGCTGCTGCCTTTTTTTGCTGAGCATCCAGTTGAAATTGAAGCCGGTTAAGATTGCTATCGGTTGCTTTTATCTGTGATTCCATGGATTCGGTTTTGCCCTTGATCATCAGCAATAAGTCATCAATGCTTCTGAATGTACTGACAAGAACGCGGTCATAAGATTTTTGTTTTTCTATGATCTTTTCCTGGGCGCTTCTCAACTCCTGCAATCGTTTGTCGAGCTCCTGCTCTTCTTTAGTCTTGGCTCTATCAGTTGTTTCCAGCACCCGCCCTTTTTTGCTGAGAGTATCACGTCGAAATTTTGAATGTTCGGGTGGGATCTGATCAGAAAAAAAGACATTTCCCTGCTCATCTTCCCAGCGATACATTTTTTTTGCATAGGCAGGCATATTGCAAAGCGCAAATAAAATGATAGCTACAATAAACCTGGATTTGGGCGAATTGTAAGACATAAGTAGTTAAGCGCTATTAAAATTGTTAGGCATCAAGAACAACAACATTTTTTGGTGTGGCTTGGAAAAGTCACTTTGTTATAAATTACCCGATAATTAATGGGTAAACTTTTTATTGGTGCGATTGTAGAAGAAAAATTACTTCCCTGTATACCTTTATCCCATCGGCTTAACCAATTAACCCAGCCAATTGGTGAAGCGGAGGCAACAGCACCATTTTAGCCAGTTGCAGTAAAATCAGAGCCGCCAAGGGTGTTAAATCAACGCCGCCAAAATTCGGGATGAAACTGCGGCATAATCTGAGTAATGGCTCGCTCAGGCTATAAAGTAATGAAGATGCTGCATCAAAAGCCCCTGGATTGAGCCAGCTCAATAAAGCCCGTGCAAAAATCGCAAATATAAAAATATTGAGAAGCAGCGAAATCACTTGCGTAAACGACAGTATCAACAAAGCGGCAAAGCCGATTGACACACCTTTTAACAAAAGAATGGAAAAATCGGCCGTCATTTGTAAAATCATCACCAAAACCAGCGAGGAAGTGTCTATTTTTCCAACTGATGGAATAAACCTGCGCAATAATTTGATGGGAGGATGGGTTGCTTTTACCAAAAACTGAGAAATGGGATTGTAAAAGTCAGCGTTACTCCATTGCAGGAGAAAACGTAACATGACGGCTAAAATGTACAGCGAAAATAAAGTGTCAATCAGAAATATCGCCGGATTTGACATATATGAAGTATCCATCAGCATTCTCCCAGTTGTTTGGACATTTCAATTGAGCGGTCTTTGGCCGCTTTGATTGCTTTTTCAACAAGACTTGAAAAACCGGCTTGCTCGAAAGTTTCTATCGCCGCCTGCGTCGTGCCGCCCGGTGATGTGACCCGTTTGCGTAATTGCTCGGGCGATTCGCTAGCCTCCAGGGCAATTTTTGCAGCGCCTAAAGCGGTTTGCTGAACCAGTAATCGGGCCGTCTGTTCATCCATACCCAGCTCCAGTGCCGTTTTTTCCATTGCTTCCATCAACAGGAAAAAGTAAGCCGGCCCACTGCCCGAAATAGCAGTAACGGTGTCGAGCTGGCTTTCTTCATCAAACCATAAAGAAACACCGACAGAGCGCATGATATTTTCGGCCAGATCTCGCTGCTCTGCGCTCACATTGGCATTGGCATGCAAGCCTGTTGCTCCGGTTAATACCAATGCAGGTGTGTTCGGCATACAGCGGACAATTGCTACTTTTTCTCCCAGCCAATGACTCAAGGATCTTTGCGGTATTCCTGCCGCGATAGAAACGACGAGTTGTTGCTGGTTTATATGGGGCGCAATGTCTAGTGATACTTCTTTGATAACTTGTGGTTTAACAGCTAAGACAATGATTTCGACTTTTTCGGCCAGCGTTTTGTTACTGTCCGCTATGTTAATCTGATGTCCTGCCGCCAAAGCTTCTGCGGCCTGATGGTTGACATCATGGACCCAGAGATCGCTGAAAGAATGGCCGCTGGCTATGAGGCCGGCAATAAGACTGGAGGCCATGTTGCCACCACCGATAAAACCAATTTTTTTCGTTTTCATAGTAAGACGGTTTAATAATGAGTTAATGGTATTCTACCCTATATAAGGTTGATGCGATAAATCACAAGGCCCCTACTTTTTTTCCTTACCATGATTGACACGATTTATATTGAAGAAAGTATCGCAAATCACCCCAGAGTGGATGAAATCTGCGCCCGATTTCCTGCTGCACGCAAAATCGCTTGTCAGCGTTATGGGGAAGTGTTTAATCCCCGCGCTCAGAATTTCCGTCTGCAAAAGCTGAAACCGGCACTGATCCTGGCTGAAAAGTATCAGCGATTTGTGCTTGAGGCACCCAGCGGATATGGGATAGGTGCCCAAAAGAATTATTATTTTTCCCATATGCTCAATTGCCTGTATGACTGCCGGTATTGCTTTTTACAAGGCATGTACCAATCGGCGCACTATGTGTTATTCGTAAACTATGAGGACTATCAACAGGAAATTCTGCGCATCGCCCAAAGCGCCGGTAATGAAATGACGCATTTTTTTTCAGGTTATGATTGCGACAGTTTGGCTTTGGAGCCGGTCACCGGTTTTGCCGAATCGTTTTTACCGGTGTTTGAAACATTGCCTAATGCCTGGCTGGAGTTAAGAACCAAGAGCACCCAGGTCAGAACATTGCTGGAGCGCCAGCCTCAACCTCGCTGTGTAGTCGCATTTAGCCTATCGCCTGACACCGTCGCCAAAGCAATTGAGGACAAGGCTCCAACGCTGGACAGACGCTTGATTGCCTTATCCAAACTACAGGCAGCGGGATGGCCGATTGGTTTACGATTTGATCCCTTGATTTACTACCGGGATTTTAAATCCGATTACCGGCAGTTTTTTGAACAGGTTTTTTCGGTTATTGACCTAAACCAATTGCATTCGGTCAGTCTCGGCGTTTTCAGATTACCGGAGCACTACTTTAAAAAGATGCACAAGCTCTATCCCGAGGAAAAATTATTTTCCGGACCGCTGATTAGCGCTGCAGGCAAGGTGTCTTATTCTGCCGATCTTGAGCAGGACATGATTACTTATTGCCGCGACGAGTTACTCAAATTCATACCGGAGGAAAAATACTTTCCATGCCAGATATAGCAAGAACCATTTTGGTGACCGGCGCAAGTTCGGGAATAGGCCGCGCGATAGCCAGAAAACTACTGGACCAAGGGCATACTGTCATCGGTGCATCCAGAGATTGCAGCCAATTCACTAAAGTGCGGCCTCATTTTTATCCCTTTGAAATGAATTTAAGCCAGTTAACATCTTTACCCGATGCCGTTCAGCGCTTACTGAAGACTTACCCCGCTATAGACGCCGCTGTTTTATGCGCAGGCAGGGGGCAGTTTGGCTCATTGGAGGAGTTTTCCTATGCTCAGTTAGAAGCGTTGATAACCCTCAATTTTACCAGCCAGGCTTTTCTGACCCGGGCGCTGCTGCCCCATTTCAAGCGCCAGTCAAACAGCGATATCATTTTCATCGGTTCGGAAGCGGGCTTGCGCGGCGCGCAAAAAGGCAGTATTTACTGCGCCAGTAAATTCGCAATACGCGGCTTTACTCAAGCGCTACGTGAAGAATGCTCAAAAAGTCATTTAAGAATCGCATTGATTAATCCCGGAATGGTCAAAACACCTTTTTTTGATGCGCTATCGTTTATGCCTGGATCTTCGGAAGGTCAATATATAAGGCCTGAAGATGTTGCCGATGCGGTTTTATATGTCCTGGCTTCAAACACGGCTATCGTGATCGATGAAATCAATCTGAGCCCGCTTAATAAAGTGATCAGCTTTAAAAAGGAAACGAAAATTTAGGACCTTGTTAAAAATCGCCATCTCACTTATAAAGTGAAACCAAACTCTTTTCCGGCAGCATAATTTACTCTTTGTGAAAATAAGCTTACTGCAGAGCTTTTATCGGGAGAGTAAAATGTTCAGCGAATTTAGCTGAGTTCCTCGCATGAGCTGAGGGTGATAAGCTTGATTTTCTGGACCCTTCGTTGGGAATTGAAGCGTTTAAACTAGAGATCCAAAATGTTAAATCTAATAAAAATGAAAGCCATGATCTGGTTTTTGCTGGGTTTTGCCGGCTGTGTATTCCTTATGTCCATGGGCGCTTACTTTCAGTTTGTCGGCGGACTTGAGCCCTGCCCTCTCTGCATTTCCCAGCGCATAGGCATCATGTTAACAGGCTTGGTTTTTTTAATTGCAGGACTCCATAATCCAGCAGAAAAAGGCCGTAAAATCTATTCAATTCTAGGAACCCTGGTCGCTTTATGCGGCGGAGCGGTTTCGATCAGACACATCTGGATTCAGCATCTTCCGCCCGATGAAGTGCCCGAATGCGGCCCAGGCATTGAATACATGATGGAAAACTTTCCATTGTCTGAAGTCATCAAACAAATGCTGAGCGGTACCGGCGATTGCGCTAAAGTCGACTGGACCCTGCTGGGTTTCAGCATGCCGGCCTGGACATTGGTCGCGTTTTTAATGCTGGCCGGACTCAGCTTGTTGCAATTTTGGAATTCTAACGGTTAAAAATAAGGATAAATGTTATGAAATTGATATTGTACAAATTACCGGCATTGCTGCTTTTATTGATATGCAGTGCACAAGCTCAATCAGAAATGAATTTATCCCAAGCCATTGAGGGGACTCATCGATCTGCTGAAAATAAAGCCCGTGACCGTTACCGGCATCCGGAAGAAACCCTCCGTTTTTTTGATGTTCAAAACACCATGACTGTGGTCGAGCTTTCCCCCGGTGCAGGATGGTATACCGAGATTCTGGCCCCTTATTTAAAAGACAAGGGCATGCTATATGCGGCACACTTTTCAGAAACCGCAAAAATACCTTACTTTATAAAGAGCCTGACAGACTTCAAGTCCAAGTTAGCCGCTAATCCGGAAATATACGGAGCGGTTGAATTAACTGCTCTGCAACCGCCTGAATTTACAAACATTGCTCCCGAAGGGTCCTGCGACAGGGCGTTGACATTCCGCAATGTGCACAACTGGATGAAAGACGGCCAAGCGGAAGCGGTCTTCGCTGCGGCCTACAAAGCACTTAAACCGGGCGGCATTTTTGGAGTGGTAGAGCATCGCAGCTTACCTGATGCAACATTGGATCGGCAAATCACCTCCGGTTATGTCAGCGAAAATCAAGTCATCACTTATGCTGAAAAGGCAGGGTTTAAATTACTGGAAAAAGCTGAAATCAATGCCAACCCCAAAGATACCAAAGATCACCCTATGGGCGTCTGGACCTTGCCGCCTGCATTAAAACTAGGCCAGCAAAACAGAGCACATTACCTGGATATCGGGGAGAGCGATCGCATGACTTTAAAATTCATTAAACCTTGAGAGAACATAAAATTAACTAAATGCAATGAAAAAAATTAATTGTGTGAAACAGCTCACAAAGTTACACACAGTTAATTATTGCTGTTTAGTTGAATGAAAAATCTTTTTCGTATTTTTTTAGCGCAATTAATATTCCCAGATCACTGATATACATTAGCTTTTATCAATAACTCACTTCTTTGATGACGGCAACAAAATAAATACTTAATTATCCATCCACAGAGTTATCCACAGCCTGCGTCAATAATTATCCTAATGAATCAAGCCCAAACAATTACCGCACGTAATGAGGTGCATGACTAACTCATACGCAACTGAAGAGCCTATTTTTAAAATTGCTGTTTCAGTCCCGCTGTATCGCCTCTTTGATTATCGCGCGCCGGAAAATCTGGAATCTATAGACTTGAAGCCCGGTATCAGAGTCGAGGTTCCATTTGGAAAAGCATTAAAAGTTGGTGTCCTGGTTGAAATCGTTTGGCAGACCGATAGACCGTTAGAAAAACTCAAACGAATTGCCCGGATCATAGACGACGTTCCGTTATTGTCCGGCCTAGATTTACAGCTGTTGCATTGGGCCGGCAATTATTATCATCATTCCATCGGCGAGGTTATTGCCGCCGCTTTTCCTGTGGGATTAAGGAACGGGAAACCTGCAAAATCAGGACAGGAAAAACGCTATGGCTTGACTTCGGCCGGTCGGAATTTGGAGCCTTCCGCGCTTAAACGCGCGCATAAACAACGTTTATTACTGGAAAAATTCCAGGCATCGCCCAACAGTTTATCCGAATCGGATTTGTCTGAAACCGAAGGTCACTGGCGCCTTTTATTGAAGAGTCTACTGGAAAAGCAGCTGGTATTTATTGACGAAAACAGCGCGCCGGTTGACCGCGCCGCTTTGCTGCAAGCTCCGGAATTACTGCCCAATCCGGCCCAGCAGTCGGCGATTGATGCGATCAGAGGCGCATTGGGAGAATTCCGGGTATTTCTGCTGGAAGGCGTCACCGGCAGCGGAAAGACCGAAGTGTACATGCAGATCATTCGATCAGTGCTTGAATCAGGACGCCAGGTGCTGATTCTGCTGCCTGAAATCAGCTTGACACCGCAATTGGAACACCGTTTCAG
Source organism: Methylicorpusculum sp. (assembly GCF_030651835.1). GTDB lineage: Bacteria > Pseudomonadota > Gammaproteobacteria > Methylococcales > Methylomonadaceae > Methylicorpusculum. The sequence continues at coordinate 35,364 of NZ_JAUSBX010000063.1, forward strand.
ACAACGCTTTGCCTGCCCGGTTGCCGTCACTCATTCGAAACTGACCAACCAGCAGCGTCAAACCGCCTGGTTATCCATGCAGACAGGCAAAGCATCCATCCTGCTAGGTACGCGCTCGGCCTTACTGACACCACTTAAATCACCCGGCTTGATCATTCTGGATGAAGAGCATGACGCCTCTTTCAAACAGCAGGAGGGCTTTCGTTTTTCAGCGCGTGATATTGCCGTCATGCGGGCAAAACTTTTACATGTACCCGTTGTTTTGGGCTCGGCGACGCCTTCGCTGGAGAGTTATTTCAATGTTGCCCAGCAGCGTTATACGCTGCTGCATTTATCGCAAAGAGCCGGAGTCGCGGTTGCTCCTGCCTGCCATCTGCTGGATATACGTAATAAAAAACTGAATGGCGGCCTGTCAGAACCGCTGATCAGTGAAATTAGCGCGACGCTGGCCAGACAGGAACAAGTACTGATTTTTCTAAACCGCCGAGGCTTTGCTCCGACCTTGATTTGTCACGCGTGTGGCTGGGTTGCACGATGTAAACGCTGTGAAGCAAACTTGGTCGTTCATATGGATCAGCGTGTGTTGCGCTGTCACCATTGCGGCCATGAACAGCCGTTACACCATCAGTGCCCTGCCTGCAAAGCCGTCGATGTGATGCCTTTAGGCTTGGGAACTGAACGCGTGGAGCATGTCCTGCCCGATTTGTTTCCGGGTAAAGCCATCATCCGTCTGGATAGGGACACGACACAGCGAAAAGGCGTTTGGGAGCAGTATATTGACAAGATCAACCGAAATCAGATCGATATCATTATCGGCACGCAAATGCTCGCAAAAGGCCATCATTTTCCAAATGTCACGCTGGTCGTTTTGCTGGATGCCGATAGCGGTTTATTCAGTATTGATTTTCGAGCCACCGAGCGCTTGGCGCAGCTGATTGTTCAGGTTGCCGGACGCGCAGGCCGCGCAGAAAAGCCGGGTAAAGTCATTTTGCAGACCAGACACCCCGAACACCCTCTCCTGCTCACCTTGCTGAATGAACAATACGGCAATTTTGTTACTGCAACCTTGAATGAACGCCGGGCAGCCGGTCTTCCTCCCTATAGCTTTCAGGCTTTATTAAGAGTCGAGTCAAATCAACCTGAGCAGACCACACAGTTTTTCGAATCAGTTGCCAAAATCATTCATCAAACGGCCGATAAAAGCCTGCAAGTGCTAGGGCCAGTCCCTGCGCCGTTGGCGAGAAAGGCGGGACGCTACCGTTATCAATTATTGTTTCAAAGCGCACAACGAAAACCATTGCACCGGTTTTTGGACACTTTTTTGCCCGCACTGGAAAAGCTTGCCAGTGCCAGAAAAGTTCGCTGGTCAATTGATGTTGACCCGATTGACCTTTATTAAAAATGCCGGCTATAAACGCAGTCTTGTGAGCTGGCTTTATAGCCATGACAGCAACTCCATGTTTGAACTTTTATGCGGCTTGAGGGAAGGCGAAAGCCTTGCGAGGAAGGCCTTAGACCCATCGATGGGGGCTTGACGGCAGCATCCCTATCCCTGGTGCCGACATCCCCGCAAAGCTTACGCCTCCCCTTTTTTATCATCAAACGGGGAATTACTGATTGCCATTATGCTTGCAAGTAGGTTGCTGACAGCAATTCTCAGTTTGATCTTTTCTGCGTCATTTTAGGCTGGGAAAAGCCTTTTAAGGATCGCCGTAAACCCTTCCATGGGGGCTTGACAGCAGCATCCCTGCAGCCGACATCCTCAAAAAGCTTCCCCCAGCCCTTTTTTTTGTTCAAATTGAGAATTGCTGGGGTTGCTGATGTTTGAATGGATAATCAACGGTCTTTAGTGGATAATAATTCGTTATTTTTGACTTAGAGCAACAAAGCCGTAATGAAACAAAAATTAGAGGCGCTGATTCTCACTGCTGTTGATACGTTAAAAAATGAAGGCGTAATTGACGCGGGAATAACTCCCAAAATTACTATAGAAAACTCTCGAGATTTGCAGCATGGGGATTTCGCAACCAATGTCGCCCTGGTCCTTGCAAAACCTGCCAAATCAAACCCCAGGGCATTAGCCGAAAAGATTGTTGCCGCTTTGCCCAAAGATGAACTGGTGTCACGCATTGAAATAGCGGGACCTGGATTTATCAATTTTTTTATTAACCCCGATGCCCAATTTCAAATTGTCAGTCAAATCCTGGATCAGGGTGCCAAGTTCGGGCTGAGCCAGACAGGTGCAGGCCAAAAAGTGCAGGTTGAGTTTGTCTCCGCCAATCCCACAGGACCTTTGCACGTTGGTCATGGACGGGGCGCCGCTTATGGATCGGTGGTCGCCGATTTGCTTGAAGCGGCGGGATTTACCGTGCATAGGGAATACTATGTGAATGATGCAGGAAGGCAGATGGATATTCTGGCAACCAGCATCTGGTTGCGCTATCTGGCTGAATGCGGCGAAGTGGTCCCTTTTCCGACTAACGGTTACCGGGGTGAATATGTGCGTGAAATCGCCGGGGATATTCACAAGTCTGCGGGTAATGATTATCGCAGACCGGCTGAACTTATAGTTGAAGATATTCCACCCGATGAACCCCAAGGCGGTGATAAGGAAACGCATATTGATGCACTGATCGCCCGGGCTAAAACCTTGTTAGGCGTTAGCCTTTATGAGGATTTTTTCCAAATTGGGCTCAAAACCATATTGCAGGATATTCGCCAGGATTTGGCAGAATTTGGCGTGAATTATCAGGAATGGTTTTCCGAACGCTCGCTGATGGAAAGCGGTGCGGTCGAAGAGGCTCTGGATCGTTTACGGCAAGCCGGTTATCTTTACGAGCAGGACGGCGCAACCTGGTTTGCCTCCAGCCGTTTAGGCGATGAAAAAGACCGCGTTGTGATTCGTGATAATGGCCAGATGACTTATTTTGCCTCCGACATTGCCTATCACATGAACAAGCTGGATAGAGGTTACGATAAAATTGTCAACATCTGGGGCGCCGATCACCATGGCTACATTCCCAGAGTTAAAGCGTCGATTGAAGCTTTAGGCGCGGATGCGTCAAAATTGACGGTGTTGCTGGTTCAATTTGCCGTGTTGTACCGGGGCGAAGAAAAAGTGCAAATGTCCACACGCTCCGGTGAGTTTGTCACATTAAGACAGTTGCGTAACGAAGTTGGACAGGACGCCGCCCGCTTTTTCTATGTCATGCGCCGCTCAGAGCAGCATATGGATTTTGACCTTAAACTGGCCACCTCCAAATCCAATGAAAACCCCGTTTACTATGTTCAATATGCCTACGCACGGGTTTGCAGTGTGCTGAGGCAGCTGGATGAAAAAAACTGGGAACGGGACATTACGCTGGGTATGGATAATCTGAATTGTCTGCGTGAAGAGCATGAGATGGCGCTATTAACCACGCTGGCGCGTTATCCTGAGGTATTGGAACGCTCGGCGCTGATGTACGAACCGCATCAACTAGTCCATTATTTACGGGATTTGGCGACTGAATTCCATACTTACTACAATGCCCACCAATTTTTGGTTGAAGACCCGGTTATTCGTAACGCCAGACTCAATTTAATTTGCGCAGTCAAGCAGGTACTGTCTAATGGTTTGCTACTATTAAAAATTAATACGCCAGAGGCCATGTAATGTCCAGAGATTATAAAAACCGGGGGAGGGGCAGAGTCGTCAAAAAGGCGCCGTCTGCGATTGCCGGCTGGAAATGGGTGGCGATAGCGGGAATCATCGGCGCGTTCGGCATTTTTTTATTTTCTCTTAAAGACAATAAAACGGATCAAACCGCTGAGCAACCAGCACTTAACACTGCAGAACCCAAGACTCAAATCGCCCAAACCAAACCGGTGGCGCAAAAACCAAAACCGGTTGAAGAAAAAAAAGCCGAAGAGCCTCATTTTGATTTTTACACTATTTTGCCGGCAAAAGAGGTGGTTATACCCGAATATGAAATCAAAACGCGGGTTAGAGAAGAGCGCGTCGGCAAGGCAAAAGAGTCCAAATATACCTTACAGGCAGGATCGTTTCGGGATTTTGCCGATGCAGACCGGTTGCGGGCAAAACTGGCGCTAATGGGACTGGTCGCCCGGGTTGAAAAAGCCAAAGTCGGCGATGTGATTTGGAACCGGGTAAAACTGGGTCCTTACGAACAAATGAGCAGTGTCACAACCATCAAGGACCGCCTCAAGAAAAATGGCATTGATGCCATGGTAACAGAAGGCGGACGCTAGATTTCATGCTCCATGAGGTAAACAATGAGCTTTTATAAACATCATCTGTTTTTTTGTACCAACCAACGAGAAAACGGCGCCGCCTGTTGTGCCGACTTTAACGCGCAAGAGCTGCGCGATTATGCCAAAGAGCAGGTCAAGGCATTAAAGCTGAGCGGACCCAAAAAATGCCGGGTCAACAATGCCGGCTGTTTGGACCGTTGCGCTCAAGGTCCTGTGCTTGTGGTTTACCCGGAAGGCGTTTGGTACAAATACAGCAGTAAAACCGATATCGACGAAATCATTACGGAACATCTGCAAAAAGGCCACATTGTTGAAAGGCTTTTAATTGATCAATAAATGTGACAAAAGATGCCTAGCGCTTTAATCTGGTTCAAATTGCCTTAAGTTGCACGCTGATTAACGATTCCGGTAAAGAGCCAAGAAACGGCTACACTTTCTCCTGTTGCAACCTGTTACTCTTAACACTTGAATCAAACGTTAAGAGTTTGATCCGCTTCGAAAACGAATTCCTATTTTAGAGAGATTAGCACCATGAAAGGTATTATTCTGGCAGGGGGCACCGGCACTCGGCTCTATCCGATCACAAAAGGCGTTAGTAAACAGTTAATGCCTATTTACGACAAGCCGATGATTTATTATCCGCTTTCTGTGCTGATGCTGGCGGGCATCACCGAAGTGTTGATCATCTCTACGCCGCATGATTTACCGCTTTTTCAAGCTTTATTGGGTAGTGGCGAAGAAATCGGCATGACCTTCAGTTATAAAGTTCAGCCCTCACCCGACGGACTTGCTCAAGCATTTATACTGGGCGAAGAATTTATTGGTTCCGATAGCGTATGCATGGTGTTGGGGGACAATATTTTTTACGGTCACGGCTTGAGTAAAATGCTGGGCAGAGCGATTTCCCATGTTGAAGAACGGCAGAAAGCAACGGTATTCGGCTACTATGTCAAAGACCCCGAACGTTATGGCGTTGCCGAGTTTGATAGCGATGGTGACGTTCAAAGTATCGAAGAGAAACCCGCGCAACCGAAAAGCAATTATGCCGTCGTCGGACTTTATTTTTATCCGAACAATGTTGTCGATATCGTCAAAACGCTTAAACCTTCCGCTCGAGGTGAGCTCGAAATTACCGGCTTAAATCAGCTTTACCTTGACCAAGGCAACCTTAAAGTGGAACTGATGGGACGCGGTTTTGCCTGGCTCGATACCGGTACCCATGAATCCTTGATGGAAGCTTCCAATTTCATACAAACCATAGAAAACCGGCAAGGTTTGAAAGTGGCGTGTATTGAGGAAATCGCTTATGAACAAGGTTATATTTCCAAAGAACAATTGCTCGAACTGGCGCAACCGCTTAAAAAGAACCAATACGGTCAATATTTGATTCATCGAGCCAGTCAAGGGAGGATTGTGAAATGAAGTTTAGCGTAACCGCATTACCTGACGTTGTTATCATTGAACCACAAATTTTCGGCGACCACAGAGGCTACTTTATTGAGACCTTCCGGCAGGACAAACTGGATGACTTTCTAGGTTATAAAATCAACTTCGTACAGGACAATGAGTCCAAATCGGGCGTCGGCGTTCTGAGAGGCCTGCATTATCAGCTGCCACCGGCGGCGCAAACCAAACTGGTCAGAGTTATCCAAGGAAAAGTGCTGGATGTAGCCGTCGACATCAGAAAAGGCAGCCCCAGCTTTGGGCAGCATGTAGCCGTCGAGTTATCCGGTGACAATAAGCGCCAGATGCTGGTTCCTCGGGGGTTTGCCCACGGTTTTGTGGTGCTGGAGGAAGATACGGTCTTTGCTTATAAAGTCGATAACTACTATTCGCCGGAAAATGACAGAGGCATAGCTTTTGACGACCAGGCGTTAGGCATCAACTGGCAGATTAAAAAAGACCGGCTCCAACTATCAGCTAAAGATACCCGGCAACCGCTGCTCAATGACGCGGAAGTATTTGAATACGGTGGTTCATTGTATGACTAAAACGTTGCTAGTAACCGGCGCACAGGGTCAACTGGGCAGTGAACTTCGTTTGTTAAGCCCTAAACACCCTGACTTATCGTTTACGTTTATCGGCAGAGACGATATTGATTTGAGTCAGCCTGAAGCTATCCAGGCCTATTTCAAAGACAAAACCTTTGATGTCATCATCAATTGTGCCGCCTACACGGCTGTCGATAAAGCCGAATCAGAACCGGCTCTGGCAAAGTCGATCAATGCCGATGCCGTCGAAGTCCTGGCAAGCATCGCCAAAGAAAAAAATAGCGCCATCATCCATATTTCTACCGATTATGTTTTTGACGGTAAAAATTACCGGCCTTACCTCGAAACCGATAAGACTGATCCTCAAAGCGTTTACGGGCAAACCAAGTTGGAGGGTGAACAGGCCTTGCAGAACATTAATCCGCCCAAATCCCTCATCATCAGAACTTCCTGGGTTTATTCCAGTTTTGGCACTAATTTTGTCAAAACCATGCTGCGCCTCGGTAAAGAAAGGGAATCGCTGGGTGTTATTTTCGATCAGGTTGGTACACCCACGTATGCCCGCGATTTAGCGCATGCGATTTTAACCCTCGTCGTAAATCCGCAACTTTACGCGCTGACTGCCACCGAAATTGTCCATTACAGCAATGAAGGTGTGTGCAGTTGGTATGATTTTGCCACAACCCTATTTGAACTTTCCGGTCAGACCTGTCAGGTCAATCCTATCGAAACCAAAGACTACCCCACCCCCGCCACGCGGCCCCATTACAGCTTGCTCAACAAAACAAAGATAAAGCAGCAATTTGGCATTTCAATTCCTTACTGGAAAGAGAGTCTGGCTGAATGTTTGAGTCTTCTGAAACCGTCTTGATGATCATGAGGATGCTTTTATAACCCCGAATGATGAGGGTCACAATTATTTAAGCCTGCCTTTTGTCCCGCTCAATCAGCGCATAGGCTGAGTGATTGTGGATAGACTCGAAATTTTCCGATTCGACGACATAAGCGCTGATGCGAGGCTCTGCATCCAGGCGGCTTGCCACATCCCGCACCATGTCTTCGACAAATTTGGGATTATCGTAGGCATACTCGGTGACGTATTTTTCATCGGGCCGTTTTAGCAACCCATAGATCTGACAAGAAGCTTCCTGTTCAACCAATTCTATCAACTCCTCCAGCCAAACAAAATCTTCAATCAGTACCGTTAAGGTGACATGTGAGCGCTGATTGTGGGCGCCCCGATCCGAAATGGTTTTGGAACAAGGACAGAGGCTGGTCACCGGCACGATCACTTTGATCCGTGTCTGTATTTGAGTGCCGGTAATTTCGCCGATCAGACTGACCTGATAATCGAGCAAACTGCGCACCCCGCTGACCGGTGCGGCTTTGTCGATAAAAAACGGAAAGCGCATTTCGATATAGCCTGATTCGGCATCCAGCCGTTCCGTCATTTCCGTCAACATCTGCCGGAACGAGGCGACGCTGATTTCCCGGTCATGCTGATTGAGTATCTCAACAAAACGCGACATGTGAGTGCCTTTAAAATCATGCGGCAAATTGACATACATATCGAATACAGCAATCGTATGCTGCTCGCCTTCTGCACGGTCTTTAACCCGAACCGGATGGCGAATAGCCTTGATACCGACTTTATCAATGGCAATGCGTCTTGCATCGGGAATGCCCTGCACATCTTTTAACAGGGATTTAGGCATAATCTGATTCATCTTTTCATCCAGGTTTAAGTCTAAGGCGTTTGCTCTCGCAGCCGAGACATGATTTCTTCGGCCAAACCTTTAATTTCGCCGGTCGTAATGAGTACCAAACGCCCCCGGTTGCCGGTTTCAGCGCGATTTGGCAGCGGAACGGGTGGAAACAGTCTTCCGGTGATGCCATGCACGGCCAAAGGCTGGCTGTGTTCAAGAGTAAACACAACCCCTTTAAGCCTGACAATGTGTTCGCGATGCTCGTTCAGCAAATTTTCCAGCACGGTTTGCAGGCGTGGCCAGGCCATCGGATGATCAAAATGCAGGGAGATACTGCTAAAGCCGTGATCGGGTCCATCAATGGCAGCAAGTGAGTCGACCGCCCGAAATTTGCTGCCAAAATTGAGCAGCGCTTCCGGGTCAAATCCGCCATTGACAACCTCCAGACGTGGCGTTGCCGGGGCCAATTCATTGAGTCTGTCCTGTAAGCGCAGGATCTGTTCAGAATTAGCCAGGTCAGTTTGCGTGATCACCAGTTTATCCGCCCAGGTTATCTGAGCCTGGGCCTCGGGAAACCGGTTCAGATAATCATCGGCGGCAATGGCCGAAACAGTCGCGATCATGCCTTGATAATGGTATTTGGTCGATAGCCAGCGTTCATTCAACAAGGTATCGAGAATAGGTTCAGGACTGGCGACACCGCTGGTTTCGATAAAAATCCGGCTGAACGGTTTATCGGATTTGCCATCCCAGGCCATGCGCAGGTTTTTAAGCAACGGCGCCAGCGCCCCCCGCACCTGACAGCATAGGCAACCGCCCGATAAGGTGGTCAATGGAATATTGCGTTCCTTGATGAGTTGTTGATCGATGGGCGTCGCACCAAACTCGTTGATAATAACGGCAGAATGCGGCTGATGTTGCAGTAAGCGGTTCAATAGCGTCGTTTTACCGCTACCCAGAAAGCCGCTGAGCACCACTACAGGTATGCGTTCGACGTTTTTTGACTTGATCATGAATGGCTTGCCAGATAAGGCGTTCCACACGAATGCCTGATAAATCGCTCGTTATCGGATTGATTAAAACTGACATCGGCTACGGCAAAACTATCTAACTTCAGATTGTAAAACTGATCGTAATAGAGTTGCAGACGCCGTTCGATTTGTTTATCGAACTCTGGCTGCACAATTTGAGCCGTGCCGTTGCGCCGTCCGACAATCTCACCATCTTTAACCACCAAATGCCCGTTTTTAAACACGAGAGCGGCATGACCGAACATTGCCGCTTTGTCCGCTTGTTCAGTGTAAACGGCAATATCGGCAACGGCACCCGGCATTAAATGCCCCCGATCCGCCAAACCTAACAATTGGGCCGCTGCGGTCCGGGTCATGATCGCAATGTCATACAAGGTAAATTCTTTATGCAGATCTTTAAGCAGCGACATTGCGACCGCTTCCTGATTCAACTGCGCCATGCACTCCAGGCGATAGTCTTTATCCATTAATAACCGGATCAGAAAAGGGTACATGGTAAAAGGTCCGCCATTGGGATGATCGGTTGTAAAAAACAGCCGCCAGGGGTCTTCTGCCAGCAGAAATATCTCCAGGCCGATTAACCACTGCAAACTATTGACGAAACTGGACTCTTTATAGCAATAAGGGACAACGCCGCCGCTACCCTCGCATTCAGCATCCAAGGCCACCCATTTGTTGGGTGAGGCGTCATGTCTGCGGCTGTATTGGGCGATCACGTCCCCGGAAATCGTCACTGTTTGCGCAAATAGAACCTGCCCTACGTCCATTGTAATATTCGGATGTTTTTTGAAGCCATCAATCAACTTGGCCGCAGCCGTCGAAAATCCGCGATTGCCTTCGTTGCCGTACCCGTAAAACTGGATATGCGCCAAATGCATTGGCAAGCCTTGGGCGGCCTCCATGGTTGCCAGCGCAGTATCGACATTGCCGGGAATGCCTAAATTATTGCAATGCACATGAACCGGATGTGGAAGCTGGATTTCACAAGCGGCACGTTGCAAGGTTTGCAAAATATGCCGCGAACTGACACCGTATTCAGGAACCTGATCATCAAGGTCAAAGCTGCGAGCATTTGACTTAAACGCATTCGCGCCACCGGCGTTAATAACTTTTAAACCCAGGCAGCGCGTGGCATGCAACGTCCAGGCTACGTAATCGTTAATCTGATTTTGAGCAACTCCGGTCCGTAATAAGCGCAATAAATAATCATCATTACCCAGTATCGCAAGTCCTGCTGTATCGATGATAGGAATATCCGCCATTTGCAGATGCGCATCCAGAGCATTAATCGGCAGCACAGCCGGTTCAACAACTGTCGTATAACCCATGAGCGCATAGCGGTAACCGGTTTCTGTCGCCGACCAACGGGCCGTGCTGAACGGATGGTTGAGCTTGCGGGCCAGAAAATTGCGGTGTTGTTCGGGCAATAACAATCGGGCGGTATTGACGTTGCCCCCGGCAATATGACTATGAATATCAATGGCACCGGCCATGACGACTTTCCCGGTTATGTCATATTCCACATCGGCAAGGCTGGCAGATTCGGGATGATTGACAATGACACCGTCGCGAATATAAATATCGCTGACAACACCTTCTTGCTTTTGGGCCGGATCGTATATTCTTCCGCCTTTTAACCGAATCAACATGTTTTGGGTCCCATTAACTCAGAATAATTATTTGAACCACGAAATTTACTAAATTCGGCATTCATCTAATGCACTAAAAAACGCTTCACGGGGCAAATTGCGGCCGATGAACACCATAACGCTTTTGCGATTTTCGTCTATTGCCCAGGGCTTGCCGAAATCATAATTCATCAACATATGTACCCCTTGATAAATTACGCTGGATTCATGGCCTTTGATATTCATGATGCCTTTGTAGCGAAGCATATCCTGCCCATAAATACGAATCATCGCATCCAGGAAGGCAAGAATGCGTGAAGGATCAAATGCCTGATCGCTTTGATAGACGAATGAGGTAACCTCATCGTCATGTTCATGACTCACGTCGACAAGAAAATCAGGCTCAATTTCCAAAATCGTTTGCAAATTAAAGCCGCTAATATCGAGGATGTCACTCAAATTGCACTCACCAAAATTAGCCTGTTGAATCGGCGCACGCGGATTCATCGCTCGTAATCGCTTTTCCAGGTTATTCAGGCTTACCGGTTCTGACAAATCACTCTTTGTCAGCAGCAAACGGTCGGCAAACGCGACTTGTTCCTGGGCTTCATGATGTTCATCCAGTTGTTGTTGCGCGTGCTTGGCATCGACAACGGTGATAATCGCATCCAGCGAATAAAATTCTGCAATAGCTTCTTCGACAAAAAAGGTTTGGGCGACGGGCGCAGGATCCGCTAAACCGGTTGTTTCGATAATGACCCGGTCGAAATGAATTTGCCCGGTTTTACGCTTTTCGCTCAACTCACCCAGAATGCGCACCAAATCACCACGTACCGTACAACAAATACAACCATTATTCATTTCGACAATTTGTTCATCCCCTTGAATCAAGAGATCGTTATCGATACCTTCCTCGCCGAATTCATTTTCAATGACAGCGATCCGCTTCCCATGCTCCTCGGATAAGATGCGATTCAATAAGGTGGTTTTACCGGCCCCCAGAAATCCGGTCAGAATGGTTACGGGCACTGGATCGTGTTGATTTGACTCGGTCATGCAGAATCTCCGGGTTATAGCTTAACGATAGGAACAGAGGAACGATTGTTGCGTTTTAACTGGCTCTCAATAACGAGTGAGCAGGCAATTTTCAGTTAGAACCATCAGGCAAAATCCAGGGTGAGCAGTAACCGCCGTGGCAGATCGGCGCTGAGTTTTGGCGAACGATGCACGGCACCGTGCAGTTCGTTACCTGTCCAATTGCTGCCTTTCAAAAGACCGACCGAATACGCCGGCATGGTATGAATAAAGCTTGAATCACTCACCATTCCTGATGAGTCATCTTTTGAATCATGCCTGACAAGAACCGGTTTTATGCGCTTAACCTCTTTGTCCTCAAGCCATTCAGTCCCTATGCCGCCGTAAGTCGAAACCAGTCGGCACGGAACCGCATCGACATGAAACTTCGGGCACATCGGGCGATCCAGGGTACGCAGGCGCAAACCCACCCGTTTAAGATCAAACAAATCGCAAAACAAGGTAGTCAGATGAGCAATGTCCTGACAAAAAGCGGGATAGCCTTCGAGGTGGCTCGCCGCAGGTATCAGCCTGGAAAAATCAAACGTATTGACCGGCAAATTCTCGATAACGCCGATATCGACAGCGCTTTGCAGCAACTCGCCGATAAAGGCTTCAACACCGGGATCTATTGCCCGATTTATCTGGCAAATGTTAACGCTGTCTTCATAAATTCGCGTCAGATCGGCTAAATCATCCGAAATTATCGCTTCTGAATAGGCCGGTTTAAAAATAGTGCGGGGATTGGCGGACATTATTTCTTCCTCATTCTCTCAAGGTGTTTTATTCCATCTCAGCCGGAGCCGGTTCAAGCCACTGTGGAAAATTATCCTGAAACTGTCGCCAGGCTTCAGGGCCAAGGTCTAATTCTTCATCGGACAGCAGGCAATTATCCAACTCTTGCCGGGTTTGATCGGCATTGACATTTTGACCAATAAAAACCAGTTCCTGACGGCAATCACCGAACCGCGTCTGCCAGTTGGCTTTAATATCGGCAATGTGTTCTTCCGGCCATTCGGACTCAGGCACTGAAGCCCACCAGCGTCCGGCACAGCCGTGCTGCATCATGCCGCCGGCTTGTGACCAGGTGCCTACCCATTCGGGCCGTGATGCCAGCCAGAAAAACCCTTTGGAACGCAGCAAGGTACCGTTATCCCAATCGCCCTCATGCAAATAGTCATAAAACCGGCCTGGATGAAAAGGACGGCGGGCGCTGTAAACAAAACTGGCAATGCCGTATTCTTCGGTTTCGGGCTGATGCTCGCCGCGCATTTCTTTTAACCAGCCCGGCGCTTGCGCGGCTTTGTCAAAATCGAATGTCCCTGTGTTTAATAATTTAGCGAGCGGTGCCTGCCCCATGACCATAGGAATGATCTCTGCATCGCGGTTTAGCTGCCGCAGTATGGCTGTCATATTGGCTATTTCATCGGTACTGACCAAATCGATTTTAGAAATCAAAATGACATTACTGAATTCAATTTGATCGACCAGCAGATCGGCGATATTGCGCTCGTCATCTTCGCCTAATTCCGCATTGATTTCTTTCAATGATTGCGCTTCCATGTAATCACGCATGAAATTGACGGCATCAACGACAGTCACCAGCGTATCCAGTTGAGCAATATCCGATAAACTGGTGCCAAGTTCGTCCCTGAAAGTAAAGGTTTCAGCTATCGGCATCGGCTCTGCGATACCGGTTGACTCGATCAGCAAATAATCAAAACGACCTTCTTTAGCCAATTTTCCGACTTCTACCAATAAATCTTCGCGCAATGTGCAACAGATACAACCGTTGCTCATTTCGATCAGTTTTTCCTCGGAGCGGCTCAACGATAATTCGTTCTTAACCAATGCCGCATCGATATTGACTTCACTCATATCATTAACAATCACGGCAATCTTCAAATTTTCCCGATTGTTCAGGATATTGTTCAACAACGTGGTTTTCCCTGCGCCTAAAAAGCCGGACAGGACTGTGACGGGGAGTTTGCGTGGAAAATCTTCAAGCATCTTAAAACCTCAATGAATTTTACAAATGTTATAACATAACCTTTGTAAAGCGCAAAACACTTCCCCTCTAAATTTAGAACCCGTGAGTGTTACACTAGCTTTTTATTCAACAGCAACCGTAAACCGATTTGATCCCGCTTAGCCTTTATATCCATATTCCCTGGTGCATCAGAAAATGCCCTTACTGTGACTTTAATTCCCATGCAGTCAAGAGCGAACTTCCTGAACAGCGCTATGTCTCCGTGTTACTAAACGATCTGGAACATGATCTTCAGCATTTTGCTATAGCCCGACCGATCAACAGTATTTTTATCGGCGGAGGAACGCCAAGCCTGTTTTCACCCGAAGCGCTCAATAGCTTATTGGAAGGTATTAAACAGAAAGTCGGTTTTTCGGATAATCCGGAAATAACTCTGGAAGCCAATCCCGGCACTTTTGAGCTGGATAAGTTTGCAGAGTTTAGAGCACTAGGGATTAACCGCCTGTCAATCGGTGTTCAGAGTTTTAATGACACCTTGCTGCAAAAACTCGGCCGGGTACATTCGTCTAAAGAAGCGATTCGTGCCGCTGAAACAGCGCATCAGGTAGGATTTAACAATTTTAACCTGGACTTGATGTTTGGACTGCCCGCTACGGACAATCATAGCAGCCGGACAGACGTTGAAATGGCGATCAAACTGAACCCCGCACATATTTCGTTTTACCAGCTTACGCTGGAACCCAATACCTTGTTTCACAAGTTTCCACCACAATTGCCCGATGATGAGCATATCTATGCGGAGCAACAGGCATGTCAACAGGAGTTAGCCGATCACCAATACGGCCAGTATGAAATTTCAGCTTACAGTAAGCCTGGTTTCGAGTGCCGCCATAATCTTAATTATTGGCAATTTGGCGATTATCTGGGTATCGGCGCGGGTGCACATGGCAAAATAAGTACTCATCTGCCAAAGGGCATATTCCGCACCGCCAAACCCAAAAGCCCCGAAATTTATCAAGCCCAAACGCATCTTCAACCGAGCGTCGCGATAGGAACCGATGCGTTGGCATTGGAATTTCTAATGAACCAGCTTCGGCTTAAAAAAGGCTTTACGCTGAGCCAATATGAACGCATGACAGGATTGAGCGCCGAATCGTTGCAACCCGCATTAGCCGAGTGCCTCAGTCTCGGTTTGATCAGTCATGAAGAGACTATTTACAAATGCAGCGAAAAAGGCTGGAATTTTCTGGACTCCGTGCTCGAAAGGTTCATTCGTTAGCCCTCGCGGGTTATACTAATCGCTGCACTGACAATCATTAAGCCCTCATTCGGAAGCACTCAACCTATGCTAGCGTTTCAAAAAGACTTTATTCACTACACCTTGGACTGCGGCGTACTCAAGTTTGGTGAATTCCAGCTCAAGTCAGGCCGTATCAGCCCCTTTTTTTTCAATACCGGTTTATTTAAAACCGGCGCGCAATTGGGCAAATTGGGCGAATTTTATGCACATGCGCTCATTGAATCCAAATTACCTGTCGACGTCTTGTTCGGCCCCGCATACAAGGGCATCCCGCTGGTCTGCGCAACGGCAATCGCTTATGCGCGGCTGGCCGGACAAGATATTCCGTTTGCGTTTAACCGTAAAGAAGCGAAAGACCATGGCGAGGGCGGCACTCTCGTTGGCTCGGAATTGGCTGGTAACATTCTGATACTCGATGATGTCATTACTGCCGGAACCTCAGTCAGGGAGTCTGTCACCCTTATCAGAGCCGCAAATGCCAAACCGGCCGGCGTTCTGATTGCGCTGGATCGTCAGGAAAAAGGTGAAAACCAATTCTCGGCCACTCAAGAAGTTAGTGCCACTTTCGACATGCCTGTATTTTCTATAATAAGCCTAGAGCACATTATCGAATATCTGAATGAACAGCCTGAAGCCAACCACTATTTAGAGAAAATTAATGCTTACAGGGAACAGTATGGCGTCACAAATTCTCGTACCGGATGATTTATAGCCGCAGCGGACTAACAGTAATCAAGATATAGTCTACAATTACCCCGAAACAGGTTTTACCGACTTGACCCCTGCAGACCAGTGACAGCAAAAGGCTTGCCATGAGGAACTTGGAATTTAAAGAACAACTGCACGAATATTCGCAGTGGCGCAGCCAATTGATACAAGCCATAGAAATGTATCAGGAATGGCGGCAACGTTATGCCATGAACGATATTCACAGCACTGAAATGCTGCTTAATATTCTACATGGCCTTGAATCTGACCGGATTACACTGGCGTTTGTTGCAGAGTTTTCCCGTGGAAAAACAGAACTGATTAATGCTCTGTTTTTTGCAGAAACCGGCGTCCGTTTACTGCCCTCTTCACCCGGCCGCACCACCATGTCGCCTACCGAACTTTTTTATGATGAAAAAGGGGGGCATTATATTCGCTTACTCAATATTGAGAGCCGTCTGGAAGACATTTCTCTCAGCGAGTACAAAAAAAAGCCGGAACGCTGGAACCAGATTGATCTGGATTTTGATTCCCCCACTCAAATGCAGGAAGCATTCAAAGAGTTAGTCGCCACCAAACGAGTGCCTCGCGAAGTCGCTGATAAACTGGGGCTTTGGAATGAAAAAGAGGCCGCTGAACAAGGCATCGTCAATCCTGAAACAGTAGAAATTCCTTGCTGGCGTCACGCGTTGATAAGTTTTCCTCACCCCTTACTTAAGGAAGGCTTGTGCATACTCGATACCCCGGGTTTAAATGCGCTGGGCACCGAGCCCGAGCTGACGTTGAATATGCTGCCCAGTGCTCAAGCCATTATTTTTGTTTTGGCTGCCGATACGGGCGTCACCAAGAGCGATCTGGAAATGTGGCGTAACCACGTCAGTAACACGCGTGGCGAGCGAAAGCAGGGCCTGGCCGTAGTCATGAACAAAATTGATGCCATGTGGGATGATCTGGCGGGTGATTCAGGTTATGAAGCTTCGATAAAATCTCAAATCAAAACCTGCGCATCCATTCTGAATATTGATGAATCCTTGGTTTTTCCTGCCTCCGCCAAACAAGCCTTATTGGCTAAAGTTAAATCGGATGATGCCTTATTGCTAAAAAGCCGGTTGTTCGCACTGGAAAATTACCTCGCGAATGACATTCTCAAGCAAAGACGCAATATTATTCTCAGCACTATCAAACGGGATATCGGCTTCCTGGTGACCGAATCCTCCAATTTAACCGACACGAAGCTGAGTAATGCTTCAAAACAACTGGAAGAGTTCAAGAAGATAGATTTTGAAAATCATGAAATGACTGACAAACTGATGGCGGAAACCCGTGATCGTCAGCAACATTACATGTTGAATATTGAGAATTTTCAAGCCAGCAGAAAAGTGTTTAGTGTTCAGGCCAAAATATTGGTTGATTCCCTGTCTAGCGAACGCATTGATGAAATAATCAAAAATATGCGTATCGAGATGGCTAAAAGCCTAACGACTTATGGAATGAAACAGAGCATGCGCAAATTATTCGACGAATTGCGCGAAGTCTTACAGGACTGCGTCGATACCACAAATGAAACGCGGAGACTGGTCAAAGCTATTCATAAAAAATTCCAGGATGAATACGGGTTTAAGGAAATAGAACCCCAGCTGTTTTCGATCAAGCAGTACCAATTCGAACTGGAACAAATATTTGAAGAAGGCGAGGCGTTTCGAAACAGTGCTCGTACGACAATGACCGAACAAAGCATCGTGATCAATAAGCTCTATTCAACTCTGATTAATAGAGCCAGGACGATATTGAAAACAGCCAACAAGGACGCTACAACATGGTGCAATAGCGTGCTAACGCCACTGATGCATCAGATTAAAGATCATAAAAAGCAAATTGAAAGCCGTTTGCAGATGCTGAGGAAAATCAACGAGTCAAAAGGCAGTGTAGCGGAGAACATTACACAACTGGAACAAGAACTTGAACCGTTGAAAAGACAAAGGAATGAGCTGAGTACCATTATAAAAGCCATGCAAATGGAACCGCCTCCCTCTATGATCGAAAATAATTGATAGCCCTGGTGAAAAGGTGGTTAATTTCACCTTTTTCACTGCTTCCTCGACTGAAACCCCATCCATCCGGTAAATCTCACAGTCATTCCTGATGGCATCGCCCCCTCTTTAAGCCCTTTCAACTCGTAGGATACGATAAACAGCGCGCACCGCATCGGTTCGCGATTGATGCGGTTCGTGCCCCACCGTATCCTACCGCCCTGTTAAATTTCATGCTAATTCTGGATTGGCATTCCTGACTTTAAGCCCTTCCAGAAAGATTTGAATAAACTTCTACCCGCACCTGATGACAATACAAGGTAAAATCGTCTGTGAGATTAATGAGACGTAATGGTCTATTCTTTGCCGAACGATGCATTGATATGACTTGGCGTTGTCTAGCCACACTCATTCAGAGGAGAGATTTGTGGGAAGATATGATTTATATGAACGAAAAAAGCCAATAGGTTTAATCATAACCCTATTGATAATTTTAATGGCTGCAATCGCCGCAGGGGCCTGGTTTTATTTTAATCCACAAGAAGTTGAGAGCGCTAATTCGGGATTGACGACTCAAGAGTTGGCCTTGCCTGTTGCAACCATTCAGGAACAAGGCTCGTCAGCCAACGCACTCAATTTATCGTCTGAAACCTTGCCGAAAATCAGTACGGAAGAACCCTCATTGGGCAGTGACCAAGCGTTGCCTGCATTGGAAAATAGCGATGATTTTTTCCGAGAACAGGTTGCCAGATTATCACCGGGTTTTAGCCCATGGTTAAAAGAGGACGAGCTCATTAGAAAGTTTGTCATCATCGTTAACGATTTTTCTCAAGGGCTTAGAATTTACAAGCATATGAAACCGTTTACTTTAACGGAAGCTTTCATTGCAGAAAAAGATAACCAAGGCCTGTACCTCTCGCCTAAAAGCTATCAACGCTACAATCAAATGGCTTCAGCCATTGACGACATTAATGTTAAAGATGGCTTACAAACATTTCGAACTTTGAATGCGCTTTTTCAACAGATTTTCAAAGAATTCAGCTATCCGGAAAGTTACAGTGTGGATGATCTTTTCCAAAAAGCCGCTGCCGAAATTTTGACCGCTCCGGTCATCGACTCACGTATTGCTTTGACCAAGGCCAAGCTAGGCTATAAATTTAATGACCCAAAACTTGAGACGCTTAATCCTGTGCATAAACAGATGATCAGGATGGGGCCTCAGAATACCCGAATCATTCAAAATAAACTGCGCCTGTTGACCGAAGGCCTCGCCAACATGATGCCATAGCTTTATAAACCGAACCAAGCAGGGGCAAAAAATGGTTCACCCCTGCTTGGTTCAACTGCTTGGATGAAACTTGAGCCTGAAATCCTGATCAGCCAAAGCAGGAATTTTATCTTCCGATACAGGCGGACTAAAATAATAGCCCTGAACCTGGTGACAACCCAAACCCCGCATGACGAGTGCCTGTTCGATGGTTTCAACACCTTCGGCAACCAATGTATAGTTGAGCGCATTGGCAAGACCGATAATGGCTCCCAGCATAAGCGGGGTCTGATGACTGGAAAGAACATCCTGAACAAAGACCTTATCCACTTTCAGGGTGTCAATCGGTAGCTCTTTAAGAGAGGCCAGTGATGAAAACCCGCTACCAAAATCATCAATAGCGATCCTTACGCCAATTTCCCTCAGTTGCCTGAATACAGTCAGATAACTTTCCTGTTGCATCGCATTTTCAGTCACTTCGAGCTCCAGAAATCGTCCTGAAATGCCGGTTTTATGCAAAATTTCACGAACCGTAGCCAATAACTCAGGGTCACGAAAATGAAATGGAGAAATATTGACCGATACGGATAGCGAACTCCAACCGGCTGCATGCCAAATAGCCAACTGTGAACAGGCGGTTGTCAGCACCCATTTCCCCAACTCGATAATAAGGCCCAGATTTTCAGCCAGCGCAATAAACTCAAAAGGACTCACTAAACGTCCATCCGGATGTTGCCATCGTATCAAGGCCTCAACGCTGACCATTTTGCCGGTTTGCAGTGTAATTTGCGGCTGGTAGTACAGGATAAATTGCTGCTTTTCAAATGCTTCTCGAAGTTGCTGTTCTTTTTTCATCCGCTGTTTGACTTGCAAGGTCATTTCCGGCGTATAAAAAGCATAGCGTTGTTTACCGGCTTGCTTGGCCGAATACATCGCGGCGTCAGCGGCCTTCATAATTTCAATTTCATCACGCCCGTCTCGCGGATAAATAGCAATACCGATACTGACGCGCGGTCTCAGCAAATTGCCATCCAAGTTCAATGGCAGGTTAATTTGGTTTAAACACCGTGTCGCAACTTCCGCCACACTCTCTTCATCGATGATGTTATCTACGATGATACAAAATTCGTCACCGCCCAGGCGTGCAGCAAAATCAATGTCTCTGATGACCAGCTTGATACGCTGGGCAATCGCTTTCAAATATTGATCGCCGACATTGTGGCCAAGGCCGTCGTTAATATCTTTAAATCCGTCCAGATCAAGATACAGAAACGCAAATTGCTCGTTGCGCCGGGCCGCGCTCTTAATAATGCCATCCATGCGTTCATGATAATAAGTCCGGCTGGCCAGTCCGGTCAGATTATCGAAATAAGCCAAGCGGTGTATCTGTTTTTCTGATTCTTTTTTATGAGTGATGTCCTGAACGGTTCCAGTGATAATAGGATTGCTTAAATCAGTTATCGCTTCAATTTCCTGATGAACAAAAACAATTTCGTACGGCGTAATTTGCAGGCGATATTCGGTATGCTGAATGGAGGGGTTATTTATCGAATTACGGATGATATTGCTGACGAAACTACGATCCTCTGCATGAATGAGCTCTAAAAAATCTTCTAAGGTGTTATTGAACTGATTCGGATTGATCTCGCAAAGTTTTGCCAAGTGGGATGACAGCTTAAAGTGATTGTTTTTGCTGTCCCAGGTCCAGTAACCTAAGCGCGCGATGCGCTGGGCGGCATCCAGTTGAAGCTTGCTGCTTCTGAGTTCAGATGTGATTTGCCCGGTCCGTAATATAAATTGCAGGCGATGAGTCAGGATGGTGTAGTTTAACGGCTTGACAACGAAATCCGTAGCGCCGGCGGCAAAGGCCTTATTGATCGATTCGGTGTCACCCAGGCCGGTTGTCATAATAATAGGGACATCAGCCAAATCCGGAAGGGCTTTAAGTTGCTTACACGTTTCAAAACCATCAAGCTCATCCATCATTGCATCCAATAGAATGAGATCAGGGATGGTTTCTTGTGCCTTGATGAGCCCTTCTTTACCGTTGGCTGCCATTTCGATTTGAAATCCGGACGAGCGAAGCACTTCACTGATCACCAATCTGAAACTGGCATCATCGTCAACCAACAAGATGCGCTGCCATGACTTTTCTGCCTGGACAGTTTGAGTTAAACGCATTTCAAAAGGGTTGATAGCCTCATGTAAAGCGGCTATGACGGTAGGCAGTTCGTCTGTCAGCGCTTCAACTCTAAGCGGCATAACATCCAATAAATTCTTCCTGGCTTTGGTTTCTATTTCGTCCGCCAGTTTAGCGATTGAATCAGCACCAATGTTAGCCGATGCGGATTTAAATGCGTGGGCCAATGAAGCTAACAACGGTGCATTTCTATCGTAAAGTGCGTCCCGGATTTTTTCAATTTCTGCTGCGGCACTATTCAAATAAAGTTCGACAGCCTTGTTCAGTAATGAAGAGCCGTCTTCAGTCCTGATTTCCCGTAATTGGTTCAGGGCATCAAGATTTAAAATGTCCAAACGAGATTGATCACTGTTCAATCGGTTAAGATGGGAGCCGCTTTGAGGTTTATCGCTGGGCTTCAACCATTTTTCCAGCTCTGCCATAATTTGTTTTTTGTTAAATGGCTTACTGATATAGCCATTCATGCCTGCGGCCTGGCATTGCTCCATGATGCCTTTCTGTACGTCGGCAGTCAGCGCAATAATCGGCAAGGCCTCGTAATTTTTGCCTGACTGCTGACGAATCATGCGAGTCGCTTCAAAGCCATCCATAGTCGGCATGTGACAATCCATTAATACTAAATCGTACTGTTTGTTTTTGACGGCCTCGACGGCCTCTAGTCCGTTATTGGCAATTTCCACATCGCAACCGACCGCTTTGAGCAAGCCCAAACCGACTTCCTGATTGATGATGTTATCCTCAGCTAATAAAACGAGACCTTGCAATGACTTTCCTGAACTAAAGAGTGAATCACCCTTTCCGTCATTATTTAACGGGGTGCTGCCGGTTAACTCAAGTAAGCATTGCAAGAGTTGCTTTTGAAATATCGGCTTGCTCAGGGTTCGAAAGATGCCGTATTCGGAGTATTTTTCGAAATCCATTCCCAAGGCATCAGAACTTAACATGATCTGCTGCAAGGGTTTTATCAGGGGATCGTTTTTAATGCTTTTAGCGAGGGTCAGTCCGTCCATGTAAGGCATGTGCCAGTCCAATAATGCAATCTGATAAGGCTGTCCAATCGCTGAGGCCTGACGGAGGTCTTGCAGGGCTTTTTCTCCGTTATCGACGGTTTGAACCTGTACCCCCCAATAACTCAATAGGTCGAACAAAATATCGCGATTGGTCACATTATCATCGACGACCAGTATTTTAAGATTTTTGAGAACCGAAAGTTCCGGAAGCCGGTTCTCTGCAAGCTTACCTTTTTGCATTGTCAAACAAAAGTAAAAGCAGGCGCCGTTGCCCGGCGTGCTGATTAATTGCAAATCGCCGCCCATCAATTGAACCAGCTTGCGTGAGATGGTCAACCCAAGTCCCGTGCCACCATGTCGCCTTGTGATAGAGCCGTCAATTTGAGTGAAACTCTCGAATATGGCTTGTTGTTGCTCGAAAGGAATACCCGGACCGGTATCGGTTATCTCAAATTTGAGCTGTATGCTTTCAGACGTTTCAATAGGCTCCAACGGCCGGACTTTAAGCTCAATCTGACCCTGTTCGGTAAATTTGACCGCATTACCCATTAAATTAATCAGAACTTGTCGTAATCGCTCCGCATCACCTACCACTTGAATGTGTAAGTCATAGGGCAAATTAAGCAGGAGTTCCAGATTTTTTCTATTGGCTTGGTCAGTCAGAATTTCCGTGGTTTCTTCCAGTAGACGGCTTAAACAAAATTCCGTTTCGTTGAGCTTGAATTTACCGGCTTCAATTTTGGAAAAATCAAGAATATTGTTGATGATGCTCAATAATGATTCTGCCGAACGAAAAGCGGTTTCTGCCAGCCGCTTTTGGCGGGGATCGAGTTCCGTGTTCAGCAACAGTTCGGTCATGCCTAGCACGCCATTCATAGGCGTTCTGATTTCATGGCTCATGGTGGCTAGAAATTCGCTTTTTGCTTTGCTGGCCGCTTCCGCACCCTCTTTCCCTTTTAAAGCTTCTTCGGTGGTCTGCTGTAGCTGAATATTTTTATCAAATAATTCGGCTGTGCGATCGGCCACCTGTCTTTCGAGATGAAGCCGATACTCGTCCAGCTGTTTGTCGCGGCGCTCTATTTCGCCCAACATTTTGTTGAAAACACTGGAAAGCAGACCAAACTCATCCGTTCCGGATTGAACAACACGGACGGTGTAGTCTTTTTTAGAAGAGACCGTATCCATGACCTTCATTAAATTCATCAAGGGCATGGAAAATATTTTCTGAAGCCGCGCAGACAAAAGCAATATCAACAATAGACTGCCGAAACTAGCCAATTCCACAATGAAATAAAAAGTACTCAGATCTTTGTTTAGCTTTGACAGATCATTAATGAGATGAACTGAACCTATGGTTTGCCCATTCAGTGTGATGGGATAGAGCAGATGCAAAAATCCCTGGTCATCATACTCAAAATTATCAATAGCCTCAGCGGAGCTGGTTCCGCGCCAATAGTCGGATTTTAAACGAGCCAGCCGGCCGATTTCGTTTTGTTCAGATACCGAATTAAGAGGTTTGGATAATTGAGAGATTACTTTGGCTTCAGGCCATGACTTCTGAAAATCCGGATGCTGCTGGAATGAGGCGAAGGGTTGTCCTTTTATTGTGTAAATATAAGCCGCCACAATATCCTGACGCGAAGAAAATCCGGCTAATGAACCTTCCGCCGTTTTAGGGTCGTTAAAAGCCAATGCCGCCGAACTGCTCCATGAGAGAACGCTGGCTAAAGAGACCAATTCACCTTCAACAGCCCGCTTGATGCTTTGATATTGAAACGTCACCATTGCGCTAGTGACTAACAGCATGGCGAAAATGGCTGTAAAAGCCATTATCAAAATGAGCTTAGTGCGAATTGAAAGGTTGCCTATTCTAAGCATTATCCATGTCCTTTAGGGATTAGCAGTGATCACATTAGCCACTTTTAGCAAACGGGCACTCATTATGAAACCCGCTTGCCGAGCTAAATCAAGGTTGATATTTAAGGTTAATTTATCGTTATTTTTTTGCAGGTTCACGATGCCTTTGAAGGTCGTTAATCCCTCCGTATCGTCGACCGTAAGAATGGGCTTGCCTAATGCTGCAGCATGAAGCTGAGCGAGTTGAAGCCTATCCTGACCACTGATAAAAACAATATGACAGTCATCAATGTTCCGGTTACGATTGATATTGAAAATGGCGACGGAATGTGAGCCAATCTTTTTGGCTGAAAGCTGCTCAAAGGCTTGCTGCACGGTATTGTCACCAATCACGCAAAACCGTAAATCTTCATCTTCGCTTTTAAATGCATGCTCAGGCCATTCTGTGAATATCGCAAGATTGAGTGTCACTGCGGTTTTAACTGCAAACTCTTCCAGTGTTTCTGCATTAACGCTTGCGCATGAAAATGCGCCCGCCCATAACAGAGCGGCAAATACAAAAGACCGCGATTTTGGGGGGAGTCGATTATTACCCCCCCCGGCCTTTCGAATGGACATTGAAATGGCAATCATCGTTAAAGAAGCGCTATAAACCCATTCATCACGAATATTTTCGACTAAAATTGCCAAGCCAGCTTGCCATAGAAACCTCTCTGATTTTCGTTGGGTTGCACAAAATTTTCACCGATATATTCCAGCTGACTGTCATTCAGTAAATTTTGACCAACTAGCGAGAGTTCGACGTCTTTGTGGACCCGCCAACCCAGACGCATATCCATCGTGATATAGCTTTCAACAGGTGCTACGCCGACTACGGTGAAGGCACTGGCATCATCGGTATAACGCAACCAAATATCCCAGCTGATATCCTTCCACGGGTTGATTGAAGAGCGTAATGAAACCTTGTGCTGTGGTGAAACAGCCTCTTGATAATACTCACTGTTGTGAAGATGGGTTTCAATAAAGCTGTAGCTCAAATCCCAACGCCAGTTGTCCCTCATTTGCCAGACTAACGAGGTTTCAACCCCGTAAGTCTCTCCCGAATTGCCATTGTCAATAATAAAGGGTTGAGTAATATACGGAGTATTTACCGTCGGCGGGACAGGCTGCCCGGGACTAAATGAACGCAAACTTTCATACTCATTAAAAAATGCCGAGACATCCAGGGAAAATAATTTGGCAAAAGTAAAGCGGTAACCCACTTCGTAGGCGAGTAATTCTTCTGAATCAAAGCTTTTAGAACCGTTTACAGTCGCTTCTACAGGAAAAGGCGGGAAAGGCGATTGTCCGGCAGGAATGATGCTTCCACGCAGTGTCATATCCGAATCAATACGAGAGGGGATTCTGACTGCTCTGGAAACTGCTGCCCAGGCCTTATGTGAGGGATGCGGCGTCCACATTAGACGTGCGGTAGGCTGATATTCAAAGCCGGTGTAATCATTATGTTCAAATTTTGAACCCAGCGTGAGCCACAAGGTATTGTCAACCAGACTGATTTCATCCTGTAAAAAAGCACTGAAATACTGGTCGCCTCGGTTTTGTGGATCAAAAGAAATTGCCGGCGTCCTATCAAATCGAGTTTCGGATTCAGAATAACGGTAACCTCCCCCCCAAATAATGTCATTCCAGCCGTTCAGGGCAAAGCGGTGCTGAAAGTCAATGTCGTAGGTGTTGCGTACTTCATGGATATAAATATCTTCCCTATCATACCGATCATAGAAAAGTTGCAAAGTATAACTGGAGGTGGACGAAAAGGTATGCTGCAAGCGTCCTACCACATTAGCGCCATGGGCTTGGGCTTTATCGTTGACAAAAGCGATGCCATTCGGCGTATCAAAAGCGGGATAGTTTAGCTTTTGGTTGAAATTACTATGGTATGCGTCGCCTTGAACGGTAAACGCATCCGCATTGGTGACTAATGAATCGACTCTGAAACCGCCTTGCACTTTGTCCCAATCATCATTCGATCTGGATTGGTCTTGACTGATCAATTCATCTCTTTTGAAGCCTTTCATATAGACCCGTCCGGTGGTATCTTCACCTAACTGAGTCCCGTAACGCGCAGAACCGAACCCAAGCTCTTCGGTTCCGCCACCGCCTGTCACTAAACCACCTTGAGTATCGGCTGAATGCTTGGTAATAATATTGATCACGCCATTGACTGCATTGGCACCCCATAGCGCGGCACCAGGTCCTCTGATGACCTCAATGCGATCGATATCTTCCATCATGACGTCTTGCATTTCCCAATAAACACCTGAGAATGCCGGAGTATAAATATTACGCCCATCAATCAACACCAGCAGTTTGTTGGCGAAGCGACCATTGAAACCTCGGGATGAAACCGCCCACTTATTGGAATCAATACGAGCAACATCTATACCGGGAGCCATACGTAATGCATCAGGGATAGTGGTAACGCCGGACCGCTTAATATCTTCATTGCTGATGACAAAAATAGCGGCCGGTGCATCGGAAAGCGACTGGGCTTTTTTGGAAACGGAGGTTACCTTGACATCTAAGAGTTCTTCAAGATCAAGTGCGTAAACATCGCTGGCTTCCTCCGCGTTGATGGCCTGAGAAGCAAGCATCCAAACTATCAAGCCAAATATAAGGATAACGGTCTTGTACATGATATTTCGGGTCAGGGGAAAACAAAGGGGTGCTGGCCGGTTAAGTTTAGACTAAATCCATTAATCCTTTTTTGATGCCCCTAAAATGAGCCGGGATGAATTGATAGATCTCCATTTATCCCGTTAAAAGAATCAATCAGCGGCCAAATAGATTACGATTTTCCGGCTGACAGGCATTCCGGTTAAAAATGAGTGAATGCCGCATCTGAAACACTTCACTTGTTATATACTTCGCGCGGTCAAAAACCATAAAGATCCAATATCTTCCGACTAAAGTTTTCCGGGTAAATTGAGTCTTTCCTAAAACTATTTTTAAATTCAGAATAATTACAACTCTATGAAAAGTAATGTCGTCGATGCACGCATTTCCCCTGAAAGTCATTTGTCGGTATTGTCCAAAGCTGAAGTCAATAAATTACTTGATACCAGTCAAGGCGGCTTGTATCAGTTGCTCAGAAGCTGTTCTTTAGCCGTTCTCAATTGCGGCAGCGCAATGGATGATGGCAAAGAATTATTGGAGCAGTATCAATCATTTGAAATTGCCGTAATTCAAGAACAAAGAGGCATCAAGTTGGCGTTGAAAAATGCTCCAGCCAATGCCTTTGTCGATGGACATATGATCAAAGGGATTAAAGAGCATCTGTTTAGCGTGTTACGTGACATCATTTATGTCAGTGATGAAATCAATGAAAATCCGAAATTTGATTTACAAACAACCGATGGCGCAACCAATGCCGTTTTTCATATTTTGCGAAATGCCGGGGTACTGCGCGCTCAAACCGACCCGAAATTGGTCGTTTGTTGGGGCGGGCATTCCATTTCCCGCGAGGAATACAACTATACCAAGCAGGTCGGTTATGAACTGGGCTTAAGAGGTATGGATATTTGCACCGGATGCGGTCCCGGTGCGATGAAAGGTCCAATGAAAGGCGCGACCATAGGCCATGCCAAACAGCGGATCTCTATGGGCCGTTATGTCGGCATTACTGAGCCCGGCATTATTGCTGCAGAAGCGCCTAATCCCATCGTTAATGAATTAGTGATTCTGCCTGATATTGAAAAACGTCTTGAAGCGTTTGTCAGAGCTGGACACGGGATCGTCGTTTTTCCAGGTGGAGCCGGTACTGCCGAAGAAATTCTTTATTTGCTGGGCATCTTGCTACATCCGGACAATGTCGAAATCCCTTTCCCGTTGATTTTTACCGGCCCTAAAGCTTCTGAAACTTATTTTAAACAGATCCACCAGTTTATAGGTGATACTTTAGGTCTTGAAGCCCAGCAACGTTATAAAATCATTATTAATGATCCGGCAAGGGTTGCTCGTGAAATGAGAGAAGGGCTCAAATCGGTCAGAGAATATCGAAAACACCGAGATGATGCTTACTACTTTAATTGGTCTATTACAATCAGTCCTGAGTTTCAGCAACCCTTCGAACCGCATCATGAAAACATGAGCAATTTAAAGCTGCACGTTAATCAGCCTCGTCATCATTTGGCAGCCAATCTGCGGCGGGTTTTTTCGGGTATTGTTGCAGGCAATGTCAAAGCCGACGGCATAAGAGCCATTGAACAATTCGGCCACTTTGAAATAAAAGGCGACGCCGAAATCATGGATCCTGTGGATCAATTATTAAAAGCCTTTATATCCCAGCAGCGCATGAAGCTGCCGGGAAAAACCTATGTTCCTTGTTATCAGATCGTAAAATAATTCAAGGTGCTAAGAAATTTACTCGTTTACTTTAACCAGCCAGCCACCGGTTCCTTTACATTGATTGGGACCGTTCGCTGTAATGTTGATTCTTGCGAAGCTACCGGCTAATGAGTTGGGAAGTTTTCCGGATACATTATATTTACCGCCTTTGGGCGTCACTGTAATGTCAACCGGTTGATTTTTGATGGTCACTTTAATACTTTCCGGATTACTGACGGTGGCCGCTATAAAAGAGAATTCCGTACCCGCAGCAACTTCCGCCTTTTCGGGAGGTGCAAACTCCGAAAAATAAGGTTTTTCACAGGCTTTTTTACTGCTGCTGCTACTGCCATAGGCCCATAACTGGGTAGGCAGCGTGAGTATAATGAGTGCATTTAAGATTAAACTTGCTTTCATAGATCTCCACCTTATTTATGATGTTTATTATTATGAGCGTAAAAATTAAGCTAACGTTCTGAATTTACAGACGCTAAGATCTGACTGCCTGCGCTGAATAGATAAAGTTGTTAATCTTTAAAAAGTTTTTTAGATCAATGCTGAATCAGATCCATTGAAAGTCCCTTACCGATAACTTATCAGGTTTTTAAAAAATGCTTAATTTTATGATCGGTGGATTGATTTGGGTACTGCGGAATAAATAGCGGATATTGAACTGACTTAATTGATGAGTCGTCTTGCGGCTTAAAACGTTCTTATCAGCAATTCTCAATTTGAAGAGAAAAAAGGGCTGGGGAAAGCTTTTTGAGGATGTCGGCAGCAGGGATGCTGCTGTCAAGCCCCCATGGAAGGGTTTACGGCGTTCCTCAAAAGGCTTTTCCCAGCCCAAAATGACGCCGAAAAGATCAAACTGAGAATTGCTGCGTTCTTATTGAAAAATGGAGGGGCTTCCGAATGTAATGTAACATTCGGAAGATCCTCAAACTAAACTAAGACTCGTCCCTGCCTAATTCAAGTATTGCTTGAGCGTGTGTCAGCGGTTCTATTTTTACCGTATCAACACCCTTTTTTACTATGCCCAACTCTTTGGCAGCCGCATAAGATAAATCCATTTCTCTATGCCCGGCATAAGGCCCTCTGTCATTGATTTGAACAACTACACTTTGGTCGTTTTTTGGATTTGTAACTTTTACATAAGACATCAGCGGTAAAGTTTTATGAGCCGCTGTCATAGCATTCATATTAAACTTTTGACCACTGGCCGTTTTTTTACCGTGAAACTTAGCGCCGTACCAAGATACTTTGCTGAGTGGTTTATTACGAATTCTCTGAATCAGATTTCTTTTAGCAAGTTTTTTGGTTGAGTGTTGATCTAAATGGAGTCCCTCTCCGTAAGCCGTTTTAACAGGGCTTCCGACATAGGTTCCGATTACAAACGCACACGTTGCCAACATGATTTTACTCATAAATTAACACCTTTTCTCATTATCTATGGTTCGATTCTAACCGGGCAAGTCTTAAGCTTTTCTTAAATAGGACCAAAAACGTCCTGTTTGATTTTTAAAAATGTGAACTAATAGAGACACTTAGAAAATTACACCGTCTTGTAAGCGTAAGAGGGATAAGGGATGACACGTAGATAAGCTCTATTTTTCTAAAAATACGGACCATTATTTTTTAGCCTTTTGATTATGCTGATTTCGGTCAATGCCTGCCCATTTTTAGTTAATGGCCAATTTTCCGTAAGGAATGGAAACGCAAATTGTTTGCTAATCACGTGATCCAGCCATCAAAAAATGCGCTAGTCCGGCTTTTCGGTTGTCAATATTTAACCTGGAAACTACAATCGACATGAACTTTTAGGGGTTCCCAACGTTTATTGGGATCCGGCAAATCAGGGGGAAATTATGGCAACACTAAGAAGTAACTCTTTTTGCACTATCTCTTTAATGGCAATTTCTCTGCTTTGTTGCGGTGCTGCCTTAGCCGACGAGCAAGAGGATATGCAAAAGCGCTTGAATGAAATGGTTAAGGAACAACCCTTTAATGTCGCAGACAATGCAAAATTAGAAGCGTACATAGAAGAGGCAACCAAAAACGGTACGCCTCCAGTGTCCACACCCAGTAAATACTGGCGAAGAGGCTATACCTGCGGAGACCTGCGCCGTTATTCCTGGAATGATTACAGGGATTGCAGCTATTTTCATCGATATAACGGCTATTATTGGCCTTACTAATCAAATCAATTTTTCCTGAACTTCAAACAATTTATAACTTTTTATCTGACGTAAACACTTTAAGGGGATGTTAATGGTTAATTTTAAAAGAAAAACACTTTCACTTTTTGGGAGTGTAGTAGTGGCAGCTCTGTTCTTAAATGGATGTTCAGCAGTGCATACCTCTATCGCAAAGAAAGATCTGGACGTTCAGACCAAGATGAGCGATACCATTTTTCTTGATCCGGTGGGTCCTGATAAGAAAGTGGTGTATCTTGAAGTTCGCAACACGTCTGACAAATCCAATTTTGATATCATGGATCCCATACGCCAATCCTTACAGTCACGAGGTTACGTGGTCACGAACGATCCGGAACGGGCTCATTACTGGTTACGGGCTAATATTTTGAGTGTCGGCAAAGCCAATCCAACAGCCGCTGAAACGGCACTGGGTTCCGGCTTTGGCGGCGCGTTGGGTGGTGCAGCAGCAGGTGCAGCGATCGGTGGCGGTCTAGGCGGCTGGTCGGGTGCCGGAATCGGCGGACTTGCAGGGGTTGCAGTGGGCGGCTTGGTTGAAACTATTGCGGATGCCGCCGTTCATGACACCACATTCATGGTTGTCACTGATATTGAAATCGCTGAGAAAGCCAAACAAGGGGTGTTGGTCAGACAGGACAGTAAACAGGACGCCAAACAAGGGATGGGTGGCTCAAGAACACAAACGTCTTCAGAAGTCAGCGATAGAAAAAAATACCGTACCCGTGTCGTTAGTACAGCAAATCAGGTCAATCTTGAGTACGAAGAGGCTGCACCCGAGTTAACCAATGGTCTGGTTCGCTCCATTGCAGGCGTTTTTTAATGACACGCATTAATGAATAACAGTCAAAAAACTGATTGTTACCCACAGCAAACTCATCATGAACAAGGCCCATGGCTAATTCATGGTGAGTTACTCAAAAATGGCAACAGAAAAGACCCAATAAGCCATTTTCCCGTAGCCACCTTCAGAAAAATGCCTCCAGCCTCTGCTATACGACTTTTGAAGATAATAAAGCCCGTTTATCAATCTACAGGTTTGCGCATCGTAACGAACTCTTCAGCCGCCGTAGGATGGATACCTATCGTCGAGTCAAATACTGCTTTTGTTGCTCCGGCCCGGATCGCAACGGCCATGCCTTGAATGATTTCAGCGGCATCCTGACCAACCATGTGCATACCCAGCACTTTTCCGGTACTTTGCCTGACTATCATTTTCATAAGCGTCTTTTCATCTAATCCTGAAAGTGTATGTTTCATCGGCTTAAAAACGGACTTAAAAATATCGATATCCTGGTAACGCTTTCTTGCTTCGGCTTCGGTCAATCCAACGGTGCCTATATTAGGTTGACTGAAAACGGCCGTAGGAATGTTGTCATAGTCAACAGGAGTTGGACGATCGGAATAGAGCGCATTAATCAAAGCCATCGCTTCAGCAATTGCGACCGGCGTCAGGTTGACTCTATCGGTCACATCACCCAGGGCATAAATCGAGGGAATATTGGTTTGATAATTTTCGTCAACCTTGATGGCGCCCTTGCTGCTGAATTCAACACCCAGCGCCTCCAGACCTAAACCGGCAATATTCGGTATCCGGCCGGTTGCATATAAAACAAGATCGGCTTCAAGGGTAAGGGCTTGTTCGGTTTGCACGGCAAAACCGCTTTCATTTTTTGCTATGGATTTGATTTCAGTATTGAACAGGATTTCAATACCTTTTTTGCGCATTTCCTCTACGGAAAATGTTCTGACATCGTCATCAAACCCTCTCAGCAGTTTATCGCCCCGGTAACAAAGCGTTGTTTTAACGCCCAGACCGTGCATGATCCCTGCAAATTCCACTGCAATATAGCCGCCTCCGACAATCAAAATTCGTTTGGGAAGCGTGGCTAACGCGAACATTTCATTTGACGTGACAACATTTTCCTTGCCTTGAATGTCAGGTACAAATGGGCGGCCGCCAGTGGCGATCAGAATTCGTTCGCAAGAAAATTGCCATTCGCCCACTCGAACCGTATGAGCATCCAGTAGCTCGGCTTTCCCCTCAATCAGGGTGACCCCCGAATTATCCAGTAACCCGCCGTAAATGCCTTGTAAGCGCTCAATCTCGCAGTTTTTTTGAGCTAACAAAGCAGACCAATCAAATTGCGGCTCGGGAACAGACCAGCCGAAACCTTGCGCCGCTTTAAAATCTTCGCTGAAGTGCGAGGCATACACGAACAGTTTTTTGGGAACGCAACCCACGTTAACACATGTACCGCCAAGATAAAGGTTTTCGGCAATGGCTACGCGAACGCCCATCCCGGAAGCGGTCCGAGCCGCGCGAACGCCCCCGGAACCGGCACCGATCACAAACAGGTCATAATCATAGTGAGTCATTTGAATCCTCTCGGATCGATGTTTAATGGTGAAAAACAAAAGGCCGAGGCGTTTACCTCCACAGACTAAAAGTCCTGTCCCGACTTCATTGCCTAGCGATCTTTTAGATAAGCCAGCATGGTGTCTCCATCGCTCACTGTGAAAGGATCATCGGGGCAATTGTCGGAGATACCGGGTTCACTGAACACCTTGACGATCGCTTTATCGTCAACCAACATGGAATATCGCCAGGAACGGTAGCCAAAGCCCAGGTTTTCCTTTTTAACCAGCATACCCATGCCCCGGGAAAAATCACCATTTCCGTCGGGCAGCATTTTCACATGCTGAATACCCTGATGTTTACCCCACTGAAACATCGTGAAGGCATCGTTTACACTTAAACAATAGACTTCATCAACGCCTTGATCGATAAGTTCCTGGTATTTTGCTTCATAACCCGGCAGGTGAGTACTTGAGCAGGTGGGCGTAAAGGCTCCCGGCAATGCGAATAGCACTATTTTTTTACCTTTGAAAATATCATCGGTGCTGACATCCTGCCAACGAAATGGATTGTCGCCGCCAATACTTTCATCACGGACGCGGGTTTTAAAAACTACATTTGGCACTGTATAAGTCATTTGATTGCTCCGGAAGTTGATTCAATACGGTTAATAATGAGCGAGTGGCTTATCCGTAAACAGATAATCTCGTAATTCACTGTCCAATTTAGGATCCTGTCGGCGTATCCATTCCAGCAGCATAGCCGCGTGCTCTTTCTCTTCATCGCGGTTATGCGCGAGTATGCCTTTCAATTCATTATTCTTGCAGGCGTCGACTCTTTGGTTATACCAGTCGACCGCTTCAAGTTCCTCCATTAAAGAGGTAATGGCTCTATGCATATCACGCGTTTCATCAGAAAGCTCGTTAAAAGATTCGTGATAACCTTCATTTGACATGGTTGAATCCTCGTTAAAAGGTTAAAAAGTCTGCCGTAGGGAGTTGATGAGCAACAGTTTTCTCGTCACAGTCGTCTCATTTTCAGCACAGAAACAGTTTATCGATCATTTAACTTAATTAAAAATTGATTGTTACTATAAGAACAATTGATTTCATCAATATAAAAGCGAAAAAATGGCTTAAAGGGATGAGGAAAAAAGGGAAGGAGTAAGCTTTGTGGGATCATCGTCATCAGGAATAATGCCGTCAAGCCACTCTTGAGCGAGCCAACGACATAAAAAGCAATTTTTTATGCCAACCATCAAGGCTCTATTAAAAAGTTGGATTTGAGGAATTGCTGATTGCGTCGGGTAAGACGCAGATTTTTGGTTTAGCTGAAGTCGCTTTATAAACCCCAAAATCCCGTGCAGCCTCGGTATGACTTGAGACTAACGGCATTTTGGGTTATACAGCAGCACTTATTAGAACGAAGGGAATCAAGCTGATCGTTGATTCCTTAATGCTAACTACTTGCCCGCCAGGAATAGAGGGTGTAGGTAATTGATTGCTTTTGTATCAGCCGCCTTCCTCTTTATCTTCTTCATTCGTCATATCCGATATCGCTTTCAAGCGCAAAATGGCTTTGTAGTTAACGCTATTCTCCGGATAGTTGCCTTCTTCATCGATGGCTCCGGCAGGCTGACCCGTCAGTATTTCCAGGGTTTCATCGACATTTGAAACCGTATAGACACTGAATAATCCTTGGGCGACTGCGTCGACCACTTCCTTCATGAGCATCAGATTACGTTGATTCGCTTTAGGAACAATGACACCCTGTTCACCGTTTAGTCCGCGCGCCTGACAAAGCCTGAAAAATCCTTCAATTTTTTCATTGACCCCACCAATCGCCTGCACCTCACCGTATTGATTGATAGAGCCGGTGACGGCAAACGTTTGTTTGATCGGCGTTAATGTCAAAGCCGAAATCAGACTGCACAGCTCGGCCAGAGAGGCGCTGTCGCCGTCAATATAACCGTAGGATTGTTCTATTGCGATGCTGGCAGAAATCGCCAGGGGAAATTGCTGTGCGTAACAATGTCCCAAATAGCCGGTCAGGATCATCACCCCTTTGGAGTGCAAGGCCTGTCCCAGTTCCACTTCTCGCTCAATATCGACTATACCCCGGGAACCCGGATAAACCGTTGTCGTTATTCGGGCCGGGGCTCCGAAACTGCTACCGCCGATTTCAAGTACCGTAAGACCGTTCACTTTGCCAATGGCACCGCCTTCGGTATCGATCAGAATCGTGCCGTCGAGCATTTCTTCGAGTATCGCTTCCGAAATTCGCCCATTGCGATGTTCACGCGCCGCCAGCGCTTTTTCTACAAACTGTTTATCGATGACATCAACAGCCGCCTGAGTACTCAACAAGTTGGCCTCGCCTATGATTTCCAGGGAATCATTGATATGCGCAGATAGCCGGCGCTGATGCTCGGCCTGACGGCAACTGTGTTCGATAAGTCTTTCAATCGCGCACCGCGTCAATGGTTTTGCACCGGAATCGGCAGCTTGCTTGACCATCAATGTCGCAAACTGCTGGATGGATAAGGGCGTAATCTTGATATGGTCATCAAAGTCGGCCAATATCCTGAACATTTCGTTAAATTCATCATCCAGTTCTTGCAACAAATAATAGATGTCCCGAGAACCGACCAGGATCACCTTTATATTAAGGGGAATAACTTCCGGCTTAAGCGTCATGGTATTGATGCCCAATTCCGAATAAGGCGACTCGATTTCAATTTTGCCGGATTTTAAAGCCCTTTTTAAGCCTTCCCAAACAAACGGATAGTTCAATAATTTATCGGCATCAAGAATCAGATAACCGCCATTGGCCTTATGCAGTGAACCGGGGCAGATGCGCCGGTAATTAGTGACCAATGTGCCTTGTTCATTCTGGTATTCGATGCGACCGAACAGGTTTTGATAGATGGGGTGGGGTTCGTAAATGACCGGTGCGCCGCTACCCTGCTTGTAATCGATGAGAATGTTGGGCGCGTAGCGTTCGACAAGCAACTGGCGTTTGGTTTGATTATCCCGGGAATCCATGAACGGCAGATTCGCCAGCTCAATGGCAATGCTGTTGCGCAAATCTTTTTTAATTTCAGCTAGATAAGTGATGACATCATCAATATTTTGATACTGTTTTTTCAATTCTTTAAACAGCGGCGTAATCGCTTGCGTAATCGTTAAGTCATCCAGTTCCCGGATGTCCTTGACCATCGCCCGGCGCCATTGCGGCAATTCCAGTAAAACATCGCTCAGAAAATTTTCCAGTATTTCCACTTGGGCTTTAAAAGCCTCACGCTCTTCCTGAGGAAGCTGGGTAAATTGATCTTCATCCAGCGATTTATTATCCCGGACGGGGAGAAATGTGATCGTTTCGCTCTCTCGATAAACAGCAATGCCCGCCTCTTGCGCCCGGTTTTCAACCAGACTCAATGCGGCATTATATTTCTGATTGAACGCCCGTTCGATGGCGCTCTTTTTTTGCTGATAAGTCGGGCTTTCAAAAACAGCGGGGAAAGTCGCCAGCAAATTATCGATTAATTTGTCTATGTCTTTACTGAATTTTGCACCAACACCCGCCGGCAATTCGATGGCAACGGGTTCACGAAGATTTTCAAAATTATCAACATAAGCAAAGCTGGGCGGGGCAACGTGATGTTGTGCCTGATCGTCCAGATGGCTGGTAATCATCGACAAACGCCCCGTCCCAGGCTCACCCATGACATAAATGTTATAGCCGGAATTCTGCATGCTGACGCCAAACTCCAAAGCCGATTGCGCCCGGATCTGTCCTAGAATGGGGGGCTGGGATTTGGTGGTCAGTGAATAATCAATTTCCTGGAGATCTATGGTTAATCTCAGGACTTCCGGAGCAAGGGGAAAATGTTCGGACATGGATAAAAGGACTCGACAGCAAACAAACCGTTGATTCTACCATTTAAGCCGGGATTTATGTTTAACCTGTCGTCTTGTCAGAATTCCCAGTTTGGGCTTTTTAGCGTTAATTAGGAGCAAGGTAAGTCTGGCAAGGCTTTCGCCTACCCTCAAAGCGACATTAAAAGTTCAAACAGGGAATTGCTGTCGTCTTGCCATTAGCGAAAAGAGCCGTTGACTCTCTAATACAGCAGGCTTTGATTTTAGTGGCAGTCATCAAGCCCAAACAAAGCCCGGCAGCCATTCCAGGGCCTGATTCCGGCTGATTTATCCTGATGATGGAAGCAGCAGATAATCAGTTTTTTCCGTCATTGAATTGTTCGACCATGATATCCAGCGTCCTACTGAGTTCTGATAAGTCTTCGCAGGATCTGCCGGCTTTAGCTGCGTGACTGGATGTTTCCTGAGATAGCCTGTCAATAGCGGCTATATTTCGGGCTATCTCTTCAGAGACAGCATGCTGTTGCTCCGCCGCTGTTGCAATTTGCACGGTCATGTCACTGATGGTGTTCACCGAATTATTGGTCTCAATCAATAATTGCGTCGAAATTTGGCCTTGTTCCGCACTTTCAGAGGCTTTTCTACGCACTTTGGCCATTTCTTCTACTGTCCTGCTTGTCCCCTGTTGCAATGCCTGAATCATCGAGTTGATTTCCTCTGTTGACTTTTGGGTACGTCCCGCCAAAGTCCTCACTTCATCAGCGACCACTGCAAATCCGCGCCCCTGCTCTCCGGCACGGGCTGCTTCTATCGCTGCGTTTAAAGCCAGCAAATTGGTTTGCTCGGCAATGCTTTTAATCACATCCAGCACACCGCTGATATCCAGACTGTTTTTAGCCAAATGCTGAATGGCTGCTTCCGCACCATCGATTTCTTGGGACAACGAGCTTATCAAATCAAGTGTTTCACTGACACGCGACAAGGTTTGCTTCGATTGTTGATTGGCGTCCGTCGCTGCTTTTGCGGCATTACTGGCGCTTCGGGCAACCTCATCGATAGTGCCTGTCAATTGCTGGACAGCACTGGCAATACTGTGCGTCTCTTGTAACTGATGGTGCATCGCGACCGTCACTTCGTTGACTGCAGAATTGGTCTCTTCGGCTTTTTGTAAAAGCGTTTCAGTTGACTGGGTCAAGCGTAAAATAATAGTTCTTGATTTTGCCTTAAGCAGTTTGATCGTCAGGAGTAATTGCCCAACCTCGGTTTTATCCTGGGTATAGATATGTTGCATTAATGGATTGTCGACTTCTTTCCTGGCTATCTCTACGACTTCTTGGAGAGGAGACAGCAGCATCCTGATGAGCCATGAAGAAAGCAAGGTCGCCAGTGTAAAAGAAATACCCGCAGTTACAGGACTGATTTCTCCAATTAAGTACAAAGCGGAAAACAAAACGGCGAATAGCGTTGTATTGCCCAACATAATCCGGCCCAGAATTCCCCAGCGACTGGGGTTGAGGTCGGCCGATTTCCCTGTTTGTATGTTTTTATAAAGTTGTTCGGCACGATCCAGAAGCTCACCATCGGGCTTAACTCGAACCGATTCGTAACCGATGACCCGGCCTTTTTCAATACGGGGCGTAACAAAGGCATCAACCCAGTAATGGTCGCCGTTTTTGCAGCGATTTTTAACGATTCCCATCCAGGGTTTTCCTGCACTAATCGTTCCCCACATATCCTCAAATGCTTCACTGGGCATATCAGGATGCCGGACAATATTGTGGTTATGATTCAGCAATTCATCTTCACTAAATCCGCTTAATTTGATGAAGTCAGGATTAACATAACTGATAAGGCCGTTAGGGTCTGTAGCCGAAGTCAGGACCATTGCACGGGGATAATCAATTGCGTTTTGGGTAACAGGAAGGTTGTTTCTCATGATATCCCCATAGTTAGCTTCATGTTTCCAATGATTAAGGCGGAAAACATTTGTTGCTTAATTCTCATGCAAAAAGCTTAGCTGAAAATGCATGCCTCGCTCGATAACATTCGAATTACGTATTGGCGTTTATTGGTAATATGGTAAGCCGACTTTTCGCACTGCCTTGCTTTTCTGCTAAAACCCGGATCGCCTAAGCCTTATCCTGGCTATTCGCGGCCCCGCTTCAACCGGTAAAGCGCTGAAATATCTTCGTCACCGAAGCCTTGAGCCATCAGCTGCTCATAATCTTTCACCGTCTTATCCGACAGCGGTATTGCTAATCCGGATTGTTCAGCCATGTGCTGGCATATTTTCAGGTCTTTGTGATGCAGCGCCAACTTGAAGCCTGGGGCAAAGGTGCCCTGGGCCATTGTGAGGCCACGGTGTTCCAGAAACCAGTTGCCTGAGGCGCCGCCGGAGATGACGTCGACGACTTTATCCATGGGCAAGCCTTGTGCCCGGCCAAACGCCAACGCTTCCGTGACTGCCTGGCTGATGCCTGCGCACATGATTTGATTGACGGCTTTGGTTGCCTGCCCCATACCTACCGGGCCCATATGGACGATACGTTTGGTCATCGCGTCCAATACCGGACGAACGCGCGTCAACGCATCGGCCTCTCCACCGACCATGGTCACCAGCGTGCCGTTTTTGGCACCTTCAACGCCGCCTGACACCGGCGCATCCAGAAACTCAGCCTGCCTTTCGGCCAGAATGGCTGCCGCTTGAAGCGCAGTATCGCTACTGACGGTGGACATATCGATAACGATAGTCCCGGGCTTGATTGAAGGGGCAATCGCGGTAACTACAGACAGCACATCCTGATCGGCTGAAATGCAGATCAGCACCACATCCACCGCTTGCGCCAATTCGGCAGGATCAGTGTAAGCGTTGACCTTAAGTTCATCGGCCAGATCCCGGGCTTTGCTCTCCGTGCGGTTGTAAACGGCAGACAGCAATCCGGCTTTGGCCAGATTTCTTGCCATGCCCAAACCCATGGCACCTAAGCCGATCAACCCTGCTTTCATGTTATTTCTCCAGATACGTGTAGGAAACCAAACCGGCGTCCAGT
Organism: Methylicorpusculum sp.; assembly: GCF_030651835.1. Taxonomy (GTDB): domain Bacteria; phylum Pseudomonadota; class Gammaproteobacteria; order Methylococcales; family Methylomonadaceae; genus Methylicorpusculum. The sequence continues at coordinate 75,290 of NZ_JAUSBX010000063.1, forward strand.
TCTTTGAGGTACATTTGGCGCAGCGTTTCGGTAATATCGCTGAGGGCCAGTTTTTGCCGATAAGCCGCTCTTAATTCTTCCGGATTGATATGCACATAATCAAGCAGATCGCCCACATTTTCCCCAATCTGCAAGTCGGAAAAGTGATAACCGTTGGGGTCCAGCTCGATGTTGATCGAATGGGTATCGCCGAACAGGTTATGCATGTCACCCAGGATTTCCTGGTAAGCCCCGACCATAAAAAAACCGATCAAATAGGGTTCGTTTAAATCGATGGCATGCACAGGCAAGGTTTTTTCAATATTCTGTCCGTCCACATAAAGGTCTATCACGCCATCGGAATCGCAGGTCAGATCTTGCAATACGGCACGTCGATCAGGTTGCTCGTTAAGGCGGTGAATAGGCATGATGGGGAAAACCTGATCTATACCCCAAATATCGGGCAACGATTGAAACAGCGAGAAATTACAAAACACTTTATCGGCCAGTTTCTCGTTAAGTTCGGCAAGAATGGATGATTCGCTGTGAATATTCGGATTGAGCTGGTTTTTGATTTGCTGAAAAACCTGGATCTGTTGTTGCTCGGCGTTTGCCAATTCGGTCAAGCCGAGTTTGCCTTGAGCGAATGCCTGACGCGCCTCGGCCAGAACGAATTGCGCATCATGATAAAGCTCGGCGATATTATGTACCGGCTGCATGGCGGGTTCGTCGGATTGGCCGATATAGATTTCAAGATCGGTAACATTCGTGATCAGCACCGCATGATGCGCGGTCAGCGCACGGCCGGATTCGGTAATGATGTTGGGATGGGCAATGCCGTGTTCACTGCAGCTATCGGCGAAACTGCGAACGATATTTTGCGCGTACTCTTCCATGCTGTAGTTGATGGAACATTCCCGCCGCGAGCGGCTACCGTCATAATCGACGCCCAAACCACCGCCAGCGTCAACGGTATCAATGGGAGCACCCAGCTTGTGCAACTCCACATAAAACTGACCGGCTTCTTTAAGCGCTACCTTGATATCACGGATGTTGGCGATTTGCGATCCCATGTGAAAGTGCATCAATTTCAGGCAATCCAGCAAGTTTTCTTGCTTGAGCCGGGTGATCAGATGCAAAAGATCGGCGGCATGAAAACCGAATTTGGATTTTTCGCCGCCGCTGTTTTGCCATTTACCGGCGCTGATACTCGATAGACGTACGCGAACACCCAACTGCGGTTTTATGTTGAGTTGCGCGGCTTCCTGCAAAATCATTTCCAGTTCTGACGGCTTTTCGATGACGATGTAGACATTCAGCCCCATCTTTAAACCGATCAAGGCCAAACGGATATATGCGCGGTCTTTGTAGCCGTTGCATACGATCAAACCGTGTTTGGATAAAGCCAGTATCGCCAGCAATTCCGGCTTGCTTCCGGCTTCCAGGCCGACATTGTCACTCGCCAAAATGCCTTCTATGACTTTGCGCTGTTGATTGACCTTGATTGGATAAACCGGCGTGTAATGACCTTGATAGTGATTATTGCGGCAGGCTTTGTCGAAGGCTTGCTGCAATTGTTTGACCCGGTTTTTTAAGATATCGGTAAAGCGGACCAGTACCGGCAACGACAGGTTTTTTTCTTTCAACGTTTGGGCGATTTCAAATAAATCCAGCTCGACAGGCAGATCCGGATCGGGCTTAACTGAAACACGCCCCGCTTTATTGATGGAGAAAAAACCGTCTCCCCAGTTGCCGATTGAGTAAATTTCCGCTGATTCTTCGGTGGTCCATGGTTTTGATGGGTTAGCTTGCACGTCTTGCCTCTGTTCCTAAATTTCGGTTACTTATCACGTTGCTCTGAATGGCTGCGGTTCTAAACTTTTGACCGGCTGATTTGTTCCAGCAATTCTCAGTTTGATCTTTTCGGCGTCATTTTGGGCTGGGAAAAGCCTTTTGAGGAACGCCGTAAACCCTTCCATGGGGGCTTGACAGCAGCATCCCTGCTGCCGACATCCTCAAAAAGCCTCCCCCAGCCCTTTCCC
>NZ_JAUSBX010000064.1 GCF_030651835.1 Methylicorpusculum sp.
GTTCTATCCGATAACTTCAGTTCATGGATAGCGCCGCATACACTGCAGGTTTTAGAGCTTGGAAACCATCTATCAACGATAACCACCGTAGCGCATGTCATAGCGACCTTGTATTCGATCAGGGTTCTCAGTTTTCCAAAACCTTGGTCTGAGATAGCCCGCGCAAGGGAACGGTTTTTGACCATGCCTTTAACGTTCAGGTCTTCAATACCGATAACGCCATATTCGGTAGCGAGTTTATGGGATAGCTTGTGCAAAGAATCTTCTCTTACATCCGCGATCCTCTTGTGCAATTTCGAAAGTTTGGTTTTCGCTTTCTTGAAATTAGCACTTCCTTTCTTCTTACGGCTCAGGGATTTATTCAACCTTCTCAGCCTTTTTAAAAGTTTCTTCTGGGGTTTTGGACCTTGTATTTCCGTGCCATCAGATAGTATCGCCAATGTTTTAACACCAAAATCTACACCAACAACACCTTTGTCGGCTCTCATGCTTAGCGTGTTGGCTGTTTCAACCAACACAGAGATATACCATCCATCGGCCATCTTACTAACTGTGGTTGACTGAATACAGCCGGAGAAGCGTACCTCTTCGCGCATCCTGATCCAGCCGATCTTAGGTAACTGAATCCTTTTACCTTCAACCTTAACGGCGCTTTCGCCTTTCTTTTGAGGGCCATTATCAGCCCGGAACGAATCATGTTGTCCTTTCTTTTTGAACTTAGGGTATCCTGGTTTTTTGCCTTGCTTTACGTTCTTGAAAAAATTCTGAAATGCCGTACCTACATTTTTGATTGCTTGCTGAGGAGCGCATTTGGTTACATCCAGTGCCCACGGAAATTCAACAGGCTTTATAGCGTTATACCGCTTGCGCAAAGACATTTCACTAGGCTTTTCTCCGGCTTCATAGTGTCTTTTCCACTCTGCCAGTGCCCAGTTGTAGGCATGCCTAGTATAAACAACTTGAAATATGTTAGATAATATATTGTTTTAAATTGATAATATTAGAGCAAATGGCACGGCCTTTATCCCCACTGAAACTGAATATTGAGTTACAAGACATTTTACAAACAATCGCTCGGAGTCGCGAAGCTCCCCATAGCTTGGTGCAACGAGCTGAGATAGTGTTGTCGGCAAGCACAGGGTGCTATAACAAAACCATCAGCCAAGACTTGGGGTTATGCGAAGAGACGGTTGGTTTTTGGCGAAAACGCTGGGTTGATAACACCGCTGAATTGGAAAAATTTAAGAATAAACCCAAGCAGTTACGAGAAGCGGTCGGTCAAGTGCTGGCGGACAGACCGCGCCCAGGTAGCCCCGGTACATTTACGGCAGAACAGATTTGCCAATTGTTGGCGGTTGCCTGTGAAACGCCCCCGGAACATCTCAGTCACTGGACGCAGCCAGAGCTCGCGCGAACAGTGATCAACCGGGGTATTGTCGCCAACATATCAGCCAGCAGTGTCGGGCGTTTTTTAAAATCAGGGGAATTTAAAACCCCATCGGATCAAATATTGGTTGAATCATAAGGTCGATAATGAAGCGGACTTTCGGCAAGACGTGAGAGCGGTGTGTAAACTTTATCACCAAGCACAGGAGCTTCATGAGTCGGGCGTGCATGTGATCAGTGTTGATGAAAAGACGGGCATTCAGGCACTGGAACGGATACATCCCGACCATGCGATGTCCAAAGGGAAACTGGAGTTGCATGAGTTTGAATACACGCGGCATGGCACACAAACCCTGATAGCTAATTTTGAAGTGGCTACCGGTAAAGTCATCTGTCCCACTCTTGGCGACACCCGGACAGAAGACGACTTTGTGGCTCACATCCGGGCAACGGTAGCAACCGATCCCGATGCAAAATGGGTGTTTGTCGCCGACCAGCTCAATACCCATAAGTCGGCCTCGTTGGTGGCATGCGTGGCGGAGCTCTGCGGCATAAAAGACGCATTAGGCGAGAAAGGCAAATCCGGTATTTTAGAGAATATGGCTTCCCGCGCAGACTTTTTACAATGCTCTGATCATCGTATCCGTTTTGTGTATACGCCCAAACATTGTTCATGGCTTAATCAGATAGAAATCTGGTTCGGTATCCTGAGCCGTCGGTTACTAAAACGTGGGAGTTTTCCATCAAAGGAAGTTTTAAATGCACGCATTCTGGCATTCATTGAGTTTTTTAATGTGACTTTAGCAAAACCGTTTCGATGGACTTATATTGGCAAACCTCTGCTTGTTTAGATTATCGGATGTATTTCGGAAGCTGGGTACTAGCCACACCACAAGCCTGGGCGAAATAATGTTCCTGAGCCTTATTCGGATTCAGTTTGATCTTGTGGACTCTTAACATCGTAGATTCCGTAATCTTCACCGATTTTGTCAGCAGCGGTTTGAAGCTCTTTTAGTAGCTGTTTGTTTTTCTTGCTTCGGCTGCCGTACAGCCTTGCGGAAAAAACAGTGATTATCTCCAGCACATCATTGGCTAAATCTTGCTCAAAAGACGGTTGTTCGCCTTTATGGATAATAACTATTTCGATACCTTGCAACTCGCAGAGCGCAAATACCAGCTCCGCGCCGAACCTAAGCAGCCTATCCTTGTGAGTTATAACTAACCTATTCATGCGTTTTCTTAGAATAAGTTCGCATAGTTTTTTAAGCCCCGGATTTTGATAGTTCATCCCAGAGCCTAAATCTCTTATGACTTCAGACCGCCAACCTTTAGCAGCGCAATAGGTTTCAAGCATTTCATGCTGCCTGTCTAAGTCCGCCTTTTGGTCGTGACTAGATACCCTGGCGTAGCAAATCGTCGGGGTATTAG
>NZ_JAUSBX010000096.1 GCF_030651835.1 Methylicorpusculum sp.
CCCTTTACCACCCAGCTTGCCTAACGCCGTTTGGATTAATCCGCCTATTAACACAAAGGGAGAAACTTGACCCATAAATACACAACAATTAGACACTAAATAAAACAACTGGGTGTCTCAATGTCATTGACACATTCCGAAGGCGTACTTTCATCTCTACAAAGCCTTGGAAGAACAGATCACGTATTATTATCTCGAAAGACAACAAAACCACGTCTTCAATTATGCTGAACGGGGCAAATTTCCCTGGCTGAGGGAGGATTTGGCTTTCTTGCATGAAATCCCCCCTCAGTTAAGCCCCGCTATGAATCTGCCAGTGATCAACACGGTTGGCCAGTTAGTGGGGGCTCTGTATGTCATAGAAGGCTCCACTTTAGGCGGCCAATTGATTTCTCGCAGTTTGAATCAGCATCTTGGCCTAACACTCAATACAGGTGCCCGTTTCTTCTACGGCTATGGCGAACAAACTGCCCTGATGTGGCAGTCTTTCATTGACTTCGCCGATTGTATTAGCGGCGATGAAACCCAATGCCAAGCCGCTGAACAATCGGCTTGGCAGACCTTTCAAGTATTCAACCAAGTTCTTGATGACTATGTTCAACAAGAACTCACCTCAGATTGGGCTTAAATCATGAGCGGCTTTACCCCACAAGAACTGGAATTAGCGTTGCGAGAATGCGCGGCGGAACCCATCCATCAAATCGGCAAGATCCAGCCACACGGCGCTTTACTGGTATTCAGCAAGGATCCTCAGCACTGTATGTTGCAGACCAGTGATAACTTGACTAATTTTTTGTGTCTGTCTGTAAGCGATGTCATGGGTCAATCCTTAGCTTCGCTATTGGGTGAACCCGCTACGCTGCAGATAGAGCAACTGATCCAAAAGTTGGGCGATAAAGATACGACTACCGGCAAGGTCAATATTAACCAAAAGCAATCAAGTCTCGATTTGCAAGCGCATTTGTATGCCTCAGAAGGACTTCTTGTTCTGGAGTTGGCGCAAGACGAAGACGCATATGCAGAACAAGATCTTGCCCAAATGCTTTTGGACATCCAGCAAACCTTGCTGGCCTCTGAAAATAGTGATGATACGTCTGGTTATCTTGATCAGATCGTCGAACTTGTTCGGGGGTTGACAGGCTACGATAGTGTTATGGCCTATCGTTTCGACTCAAACTGGGACGGTGAAGTGATCAGCCAAAGTCGTGTTGAAGACGCACCGTCTTATCTGGGGCTCCGTTTTCCAGCCAGCGACATTCCACCTCAAGCTCGACGCCTTTATACTCAAAACCTAGTTCGAATCGTGGCCGATGTTGACGCGCCCCCGATACCCATATCACCGGTGCTAAATCCTGTCAGTCAACAACCTCTTGATATGACTTATTCAGCATTACGCAGTCTTTCCCCGATACATATGCAATATCTGCGTAACATGGGGGTGCAAGCCTCTATGGTGATCTCGCTCATTCAAAATAGTCACTTGTGGGGATTGATCGCTTGTCATCATAGAACGGCAAAACCCATATCGATTGCCATGCGTGAAGCCGCCATCTTTATTAGTAGAATGGCGTCAGCGAAACTGGCATTGATTGAGTCACAGGGTCGGCTTAATCAGGTCGAACAGACGCACACTATCCTTAGTGATCTAGTTAATCACATTACATTAGACAACATTGAGGCCGTTCTGCTGCGGCTTCTGCCCAGACTACAGTCATTGCTGGATGCCGATGGGGTGATCATCGTCGCTGATGGCAGGCGCCATATACAAGGTGATGCACCAGACCCATCCGATATAGATGATTTGCTCGCTTGGTTAGATACCCAACTCCAGACTTCAGTCTTTAGCTGTGACTATCTTGAACAGCAATTTGCACCCGCCCGTGCCTATCGAGACATTGTATCCGGCTTACTGGTAACCTCGGTTTCAAGCGACATCAGCAATTGCATAATCTGGCTGCGCAAAGAAAAGCCTCAGCAGGTGCAATGGGCAGGTAGTGCCGAGAAAGGCCTGGTTCAGGATGCTGTTGGCAATTTACAGCTTACGCCGCGTAAATCCTTTGAAATATGGACAGAAACATGGCGAGGACGATCTTCAGTTTGGACTGCGAATGAAATCAGCATTGCGCAAATGCTGACACTCGCGTTGCCGAAAAGTTTGCTGCAAAAGCAACGGTTGGAGCAACAGCAAGCTTTGCGAAAATTTTCTGAGGTGACGGCAACCACCATTTGGCGGCAAATGGAAGCCATGACTGCTGCGGTGCCGGGGGTGGTTTATCAGTTTCTAGTAACCCCGTCCGACGAATGGGAATTCACCTATGTCAGCAAAGGCATTCAAGCTCTTTATGAGGTGACTGCCGAACAAGCACTTCGAGATCACAATGCGTTAACAAGCCGTATCTTTTTGGAGGATAGGGATTCTCATCGTGAATCGGTGGAACACGCGGCGTTGGCTTTAAGTGTTTGGGAACATGAATATCGAATTAGAACCCCAAGTGGTCAGGTTAAATGGGTGCATGGCCTCGCCACGCCACAGCGGCAAGCCGATGGCGGTATCTTGTGGAGTGGCCTACTGACAGATGTCAGCGAACGCAAAAAAAACGAGGCCGCCTTGCAAGAAAGCGAATTGCGCTTCCGCAGCCTTGCCAATGCCGCGCCGGTTCTGATTTGGGTAGCCGAAGCTGATAAGTCATGCAGCTGGTTCAATAGCTCATGGCTCGAATACACGGGTCGAAGTCTAGAGCAGGAATTTGGCAACGGTTGGGCAGAAGGGGTACATCCTGATGATCTCAGTCGTTGCCTTGATATCTACACATCCTATTTCGAAGCCCGGCAACCTTTCCAAATGGAATACCGGCTGCGTGGTAAGGACAACCAATTTCACTGGTTCATTGATGTCGGTAAACCGCGCATGGATGAACAAGGGCGATTCATGGGCTATATCGGCATGTTGACCGATATTAACGAGCGTAAAAAAATCGAGGAAATGATTCGCTTTCGTCAGTTCAGTCTGGATCATGCAGGAGAAGAAGTATTTTGGATTGACAAGGATGCTCATATCCTGGATGTGAATAGACTCTCCTGCTCTAAACTCGGCTATTCGGATGAAGAATTATGCAGCCTGACAGTAGCCGATGTTGATCCTTCCTTTCCTATGGACAAATGGCCGGATCACTGGCAGGAATTGAAGCAGAGCGGTAGCCTGCGTTTTCAATCTTTTCATAAAAGCCGTGACGGTAAGGTGTTTCCGGTCGAGGTGGTTGCCAACTATTTCGAGTATGACGGCGAGGAATATAACTGTGCTTTGGTGCGAGATATTTCGGATCATGTCCGGCTATTGCAGGAATTAGATCATCAAGCCAAAAGCGATTTCCTGACCGGACTGGCCAACCGGCGTTATTTTCTGGAACTGGCAGAGCAGGAACTCGCGCGTTGTCAACGTTATGGTAATTCACTATCCATACTGATGTTGGATATCGATTTCTTCAAAACCATCAATGATACGTATGGGCATAAGGCTGGAGATCAGGTGCTTCAAAAGTTGGCGAGCGTCTGCAAAGAAATTTTGCGTGAGGTTGATGTGATCGGACGGATTGGTGGAGAAGAATTTGCCATTTTCTTGCCGGAAACGCCGGGCCAACAAGCGATAGAGGTTGCTGAGCGAATTTGTCAGGCATTGGGTAGTACTAAAGTGCCGTTAGTAAATCCAATCATAGAATTGCAGTTCACTGTATCCATCGGTGTTACGACTATGATTACGGCCCAAGAAACAGTCGATAATTTATTGCAAAAAGCCGATGCCGCGTTATATCAAGCTAAAAACGCCGGACGCAATCAAGTTGTCGCGAATTGTTATCGATAAACTTTTCTGTTTTTTGTCACTGGCAGGATAATGTACATGACCCGACGTTCAGTGAGGTCATTTTCAGATTTAATGGGAGGCTGGTATTGGTCGTAATGCAAAGCTTTGCATTACGGCCATTATGTGAAGTTTCCTTTTATTAGCAGCGGCTTTGGCACAACCATGATGTAAGCTGGCTTTAAAGCCTCTACCTCGCACGCAATCTTTGCATAATTTCCATGATTTAAAACAAGCTTTCAAATACACCCAAAGGGAGCAATATCAGCGATTATTCCAGTCGATGTCATCAGACGTATCGAATTCTCACTTTTTATCGACATCATGAATAAATTCCGCGTGATTGTTTCCCTGTTGGAAGCAATATTTAAGTAGAAAAAGCTATCCGTAGTACTGAGGGTTAGTTTCTGAATGGAACTACAGAAAATCGACTCCTGCAGTTTGCAAAAATTATGACCAGCATTTTATCTAGCTGCCTTGCTCAATCCGCTATATTCCTAGCGTCAACTATGAGAAACCAAGACAATGTGCATAAAAGGAAACTTCACATAATGGCCGTTTCCAGTCCAAAGTCCAACGAATTTCGAATTTTTGAGTGTCCGCTTCCGATAAAATCACCAGCGGAATTCCCCCAAAGTCAAAGATTGCTAGGTTTTCGAATAAAAAACTCATGTTTATAACGTTGGATAGAATCAATTAAAGTGAGAAATTCTAAAAGATAAAATCACTTAATGTGAGACGACTAAAAGCCAGGTGCAATTAATGTGGGTAAAAGGGAACTTATAAAATCAAATCATCCGAGCTGAGAATGCCGGATAAGTGCAAGAAAAACCGATTATGAAATCAAGAAACTACAGGTAACCCTTGAATTGAGTTGTCCTGCCTCCCCCTACTCCGGAATTTAATGATTCGACGCCTTGCCGGACTACCTGGCGGGCAGTGACCCACCGGCCATGGCCGGTAATGCACTTATCGGCGCTTTTCAAACAGCCCATTCGGACTCCGCTGCCGCAGGTTCCGGTGCACTGCCCTACCGGTCCCCTGCTTAAAACCCGCGGCTTTATCGCTGCCAATCACCGCTTACTTGTCCGTAAACGCGGCACTCACCACCCGTTGCCGTTCTTTGACATCGGTGTCCAGGTACAACGAGGTTGTGCTGATGTTGGCATGGCCCAGTTCATCCCGGATATAAGCCAGGGGCACTTGCCGGTCATTAGCCAGGTAACTGCCATAACTGTGGCGGAGCCAGTGGGTTGAGGCTTTTTGGAGTTTGTTGGCCAGCCGCCGCTGGTTGGGATCATCGGCCGCGGTCAGGTGGTCGTACATTTGCCCAAAAAAACCGGACAGGATATGGTGGATCCCCCCGGGGGTCAGGTGCTTGCGACCGGTGCTGTCCCGCAAACTGGGAATGAGGGGGGCTTCGTGCGGGAGGAAATCAAAATGCGTGGGCAAACCGCGTCCCCTTAAATAGGCCTTCAGTTCTTCAATAAACACCTGGGGCAAGGAGGTCTTGCGTGCTTGGGTGTTCTTGCCGATCACCTTCAGGAAATAATGCTCGCCGGTTTCGTCCTCAAGACATTCGATGTCACCAAAACGGGCGGCGGCCAGTTCATGAATCCGAAGCCCGGTATGGAAGGCAAACTTCAGGACAAACAGGGTCCGCCGATTTTGGGCAAAGGCCGGCTGCCCCTCCTGGACTTGGCTTTCCGCATAGCTAAACACCCCTTGCATCTGCGCGTGAGTAAAGGAGCGGTTCTGAGTTTGCGGGGTCGTTTGCGCAAATTTGGTGGTTTGGATACTGTCGAAATTATTATGTTTCAGGTAGTTTTGTTTAACCAACCAGTCCATGCAGGAGGAAATGACGGTCTTGGCGTAACCGACACTGCGGGGCGACAGCACGGGTTGGGGCGACGGGCTGCCCTGGCTATCGACGGTTGGGCCGTTGGCTTTGGCGCGGTAATAAAAGGGCTTCCAGGTGCCCCGACTTTTGATGGGCGGCTCCAGGGCTACCCACTGGCGGTTGCTGGCATCCAAGGTCTTGAGGAAATGGACATACGCCTTACAATCCGTGGTGTTGAGGGACGACACCGCTTTGCCACGCTCCAGGACCGCCCACAACACTAAGCGTTCCAGTTCCTTTTTATAGGCACTTCTGGTTTTGGCATTGTCATCCTTAAGAGACAACCAGCAGGTGATCGCGTCCAGGTCATGGTCCGCCTCGATCCGGCAGGGTTCCGCTGCGCGGTTGCTGCCCTGTGCGCCATTGAGCGCGGCAGGGACAGACACCCGTTCCAGCGGGGCGACTTGGCCAAGCGGCACGGGCAAGAGCGCGGGCTTGCGCTTCCGATTCAGCTGGTAGCCCAGGTGCAGGGCATGGTGGTCAAAAAAACCCAGCAGCTTTTTGAGTTCCGGACCCAAGCCTTCCGGCAACTCAGAATCCCCGGCCAAGGTCCCTTCCAACCATGCAACCACGTCCGTTAGGGTCTTCATGGGTTCGGGTAAGGCCCTCAGAAGCGGGCCATCAAACCACTGATCCACGGCATCGGCCAAGGCGGGCACGGGGTCTGGTTGGCTAGTGAGGCGGTCCAAGGCGTTGAGGAACCCCCGCTGCCAGGCGTCGGTGCTGTGCCGTTCACCCAGCCACCGGCCAAGGGTTTCGGACAGGCCGTAGTACCTGGCTTTGCTAGCCAGACCCTCGCGCAAGGTCTTGACCCGCTGTTTGGCCGGCACACTGCCTTCTGGCGCCTGGTCGTCCAGTGCCTCCCACGCTAAACCATGGGCCCAACCCCGCAGCAACGTCACATCATCCAGGTTCATTGACACTCCCCTTGCCGCCCCTCATCGGGGCTATTAATTTTCGCCAATAAAAACAACCGTTTAGCCATTATATCAACCGCAATCGGGCGATCGGAGGCCAGACGGATTTATTATAACCGGAAATGTCTTCTATTTAATATAATTGCAGTTATATTTAATATAAATTCATACTAATGAATTATTTTAGTGATTTAGTGGATAATTTATTCATTATGGCCTATCTTATTCCCCGGGAAGCCCGTCATGCCTAGAAACCGCCCAAACGGCGCTTTTTGCAAGGGATTGAGTCCGGTAATTAGGTCTCATGCCGCATGCATCCCCCTGACGTTGACCCCGAGTTCAAGCGCTGGGAAAACTCGCTTTCCAGGCATTCTGACTCACCTGTGTCCTGATTAACGGGTTTGGCGACTGGGAAGCCTGTAAAATCCAGCCACGATGGCCTTGAACAAAATGAAACGATCGATTAAAAGCGGCTAAATCGCCCTCTCACCCGGTGAACCGATGAACAAAACCAGCACTTACAGCAAGGCTTATGAGGCCTGTGAAGCCTTTTTTTTGGAATCGGGCCAAGTCCCCACGATTGAAGCCATCAGACCGATGATTGGCGTCAATAGCCCTGCGATTATTTCCAGCGCCATTAAGAGTTGGAAGCAGGACTTATCGCTCAATGTCCGCAGCCAACAAGGGCTAGACCCAGGAACGCCGAAAACCTTAATGGACGCGGCCACTGAACTGTGGGCACTGGCGCTAACGGAGGCAAAAGCCAGCATCAAGGATAAGATCTCAGGGCTAGATGCTAAACAACTCGAATTGGACCAATTAACGGAAGATCTCAAGAAAGAAGCTGACCGCATTGGCCAATTAGTCAAAATCACCGAAGAAAAATGCCAGGAAGAAGCCACCTACCTGAAAAAGGAAAACGAACGCCTCAGCGCTGAAACGGCCTCGGCATTAGCCCAGTTAGAGAATTACAGAGCGACCGTCAGCGCAGTCGAAATGAAAAATGCCGTACTCAGCGAGGCAATCCGGCAAGAGAAGGAAAAATATCAGAAGCTCGATATTCAATATGAACGGGAACATGAGTGGTCGTTCAAACGGATCGAAGAAGAAAAAGAAAATCATCGCCGTGAGACGGCACAGGACATGTATCGTTTACAATCGGAAGCCACCAGGAACAAGCAGGCTGCGGAAATAGCCCAAGCAAAATTAGGTCAACTCAGCCAGCAATTGAATGAATACCGGGACAAGGTCAGCCTATTGGAAACAAACCTAGCGGAAGAAAAACTTAAATTAGCGGGATTGACCTTGGACAAGGCTAATTTACAAAGTGAAATTAATGTCCTACAAGAGCGGATCAGAAAATTGACGACTAAAGTCAAGAAAAGTACGATTCAGAAATAGCGTTATATGTGTAGAGTAATACAAAAACATCCTTAACTTATTATTTTTTCTATATTTCAACAAGTTAGAGAATTATTGGCTATTGCCAATTTTAATCAATCTAACTCATCATTCATCTTTAAAAGTTTAATGATCTGATCATAGCCCTCTCCTTTTCGACCTTGCTCAACTTGAGCTGTCAAAAATATATAAAAATGACTATTTATTCTTTCGCTGCTCCACCCTTCCTGATCAAAAATCTTCTTAACAGGTCCTCTTAAACCATTTTTTTCAAATTCATTTTTTAGTGTCATTTGGAGGTTTCTATCCAGTGCCTCGAATATGGAAATAACCCTGTTCATTGCTTCTTCTCCGGCTTTCTTCTTTAGTACGATTACATTTGATTCCATTTCTTTTTTCTTTGCTTTCTCCTCAATGATATTTATCAATAATTGTGGATGCTTTGGAGCGTAGTCTTTTGTTATTGCGCTCGTCGCATAAGCCCCCAGATTAAATTGACTTTCTTTATTATTTTTTATCGCTTTTCTATATTGTTGTTCGGTATATTCCAGGTTACGAGAAATACGGTCGTCATCATATTTTTCAGCCATTAACCTGGCTACATTTGCTGTTATGCCAAAGACATCAACCATTTTTATGTATAAGTCGTCATTGGATGCAAATAAGGAAGGCTCTGCATAGTCTTGTTTAGTCACAACAAACACTAGCTCGCTAACTCTTCTTCCCTCTTTTACCTCTTTATATAACTTGACATGTAACAGCGATTTTTCATTAATTTCGTTTAAAGCTACCGATATGACTCGACGTTTAAAGTCTTTATATGTTTGATGATTATCCTTACCACACATTAACATTCTGCATTCGTCCAGCGTTACAGAGAAATAAGACTCTAACTGATCTTCTAAACTTCCAATACATATTTCCCATAGTGCTTGTGAATACTTGGAGCAAAATCTTTCTTGAGTCGTGATATCTAAGAAAACAAAAGACTTTGGGTCTTGAACCCATTTAACAATATTTGGAGGAAAAGAAAAGTTCCATGTTTTTTTGGTGGTATTAATTTCCGCTGGAGCCAGCATGGTCCCTACCCCATTCAAATGATCTTTATCATTATTAAGAATATTATATTCAATAACTGTTGCAGCCAATTTTTTATAATTAATTCTTGCGCTTGTAATGTCCTTATCTGTTTTATTTAAAAGCGCAATCACATCACTTTCGGACACTTGATGTTCAATATCTTTACCAAAACGATCCTTAACTAAAAATAATAAGATATTAAATATTTTCCTCGATGCCAAAGGTAACGAATTCTCACAGTTAATTATTGCTTTATGTTTTTTTACAATTACATTTATTTCTTCATTTTTTAGGCTTGTCATAAAAAAACTCAATTTTTTCCATCATAAAGATTAAACAAGAGACTTTAGAGTGTGGTTGTTTAGTCGGTCAAGATCATTAACACAGATGAGCAAACGGTATTTGCAACAATAAGATTTATTTCTGTATTCCGTCTATTTAGGCACATTTCTTCTAAATCGCCGGATTTCTAACAACAAAGCTTGGCGTATTAAACCCATAAATTCAACAACCGGCAAATTATCAGAATCTAGCCACCTATCTCGTTGATCCATCCACTTTTGCAGTACAAGCCGGATATTTGGCCACCTTTGTTAAATACATATTTTATTTAATTATATCAATAACTTAACAGTTTACCCTTTTTAATTCCATATTCGGATATCTGCCCACTGTTCGCGGATATTTATCCACCTTTGCATAACAAGGTCGCATATTTGGCCACCTATGTTAACAACATGGTTTTATTGTCTTATATATATCAATAACTTATTAGATTTTTTTTCTATATATTTATCTTCCGGAAATCTAGCCACCGTTCGCGGATATTTATCCACCTTTGCAGCACAAGGTCGCATATTTAGCCACCTTTTATTACAACAATAGATTTATTTAATGATACATATCAATGCATTACGATTCTTTTAAATATTAAGTTATCAAGCGGAAATTTATCCACCTTTGCCGGCTATTTAGCCACCTTTGCAGCACAAGGTCGCATATTTAGCCACCTATTAAACAATTCATTAGATAATTTATCTATAAATATCAATGCCTTGATTGTGTTCAGCAAACCCGGAAATATAGCCACCTTTGCCGGTAATTTAGCCACCTTTAACAATGATATCCGCAAAAATAGCCACCTTTTGCAGTAAGTCTGTAATTTATTTAATTTACATATCAATAACTTAAACCGCTTATAGCTGATTCTGTGAATAGGCGGATATTTCGCCACCTTTAAAATAATTCTTCTTATTTTTCATTTACTTAAGAAAATGTAAGTAATTATATATATATTTGTTTTATCTTTTTAAAGAAATATATAAATAATAGACAAAATATACTTGACTTGATAATATCAGTCAATAATATTTAAAAATGAACAAGTGAGGTTATGACGATGGGGACAGGATTAGACAAAATCAATAAATTACTGGAACATACAGAGCGTCTTCGCCGTTCTTTTCGCAATTTCAATTTCTCTCCTGATAATGTTAAACGAGATGAACGTAGATATTCTCTTAAAGAAGCACAAGAACTCGTTGGTCGATCGTATCAAGCGATAAGAGATGCAGAAAATGATGGTCGCTTGTGCCCACCGGAAATTGGTGCTAATGGTCGAAGAGTAGGCTTTACCTTAAGTCAAATTAATAAAATGAGAGATATTTTTGGTACCCGCCTTCATCGGGGTAAAAATGATGATCCCGTTATTTTAGCCATTCAAAACTTTAAAGGAGGCGTTTCCAAATCAACTGTGGCTTGTCATCTTGCTGAATATCTTGCAAAACAAGGCTATAGCGTATTACTCATTGATTGTGACTCTCAGGCAAGTTCAACAACAACCTTTGGCTATATTCCTGATGATGATATTGATGAAAATGAAACATTATTACCATTTTTTAGGGAAGAAGCTGAAACATTAGCCCCCTATATCCGTAAAACCTATTGGGATTCACTTGATATCATTCCATCAAATTTGATGCTTTATCAGGCAGAATATGAATTAGCAAGCAACGCCTCTGCCGGCTCTTTTACGCTACTTAAAGAGGGAATTGAAACTATTCAAGATAACTATGATGTAATCATAATGGATCCAGCACCCGCGCTAGGGATGATTTCTTTAAATGTCATTTATGCTGCTAATGCATTAATAATTCCAATGCCTCCTGCTATGTATGACTTTTCATCAACAATTTCTTTTCTAACAATGCTTAAGAGTTCAATGGAATCCTTAGAATTACATTTGGGGCCTATTGAATACAAATTTGTAAAAATATTAATCAGTCGATACGATGAAAGCAAGAGCGCACAACAAGCATTGGTTGATTTAGCAAATGATCAATTTGAAGGATCTGTTCTAGCCGCAAAGCTTAGAGACTCTGCTGAAATCGCAAGTGCCGGAAATAGACAAAGAACCGTTTATGAATTAAATGGCCCAATAACATCACCTAAAGTTCATAACAGATGTTTAACTATTCTTGATTCTGTGAATAAAGAAGTTGAATTATTAATAAGACGAAGTTGGGCCAGTCATTCAAAATCACTTAGAGATGCTGGATTAGATTAAAGGCGATTAGTCATGAGTAAAAATAAATCTTATTTTGATAGCTTAAAGCAAAATATAGAAGATGATAAAAAAGTTCAAAAAGAAAAGGATTTAGAGAATGCCCCTATTAAGCAAAATAAATTTGAGCAAGGACTTAATTTAACAAGAGAAATCATGTCAGGCAGTAAAATTAAAACTCCCAGACTTCTTGTTGAGCCTAGTCAATGTAAAATTTGGCACCAACATAATCGTTCTTATGATTTACTGAATGAAACGCGATGCAAAGATTTAATTAATCAATTCAAAGAAACAGGTAAACAAGAGTTTCCTGGAATTGTCAGATTAATTGAAGGAGGAGGGGACATAAAGTATGAAATTATCTGTGGAGCAAGACGTTTCTGGACCAGTCAATACTTAGGATGGAAATATTTTGTTGAAATTCGTGATTTATCGGACGAAGAAGCATTTCGTTTATCTGATATTGAAAACAGGGCACGCGAAGATATTTCTGATTATGAAAGAGCCCTTGATTACAAAAATGCCCTCGGCCATTATTATCAGAATCAGATTCAAATGGCGAGTCGGCTTGAAGTCTCACCTAGTTGGTTATCAAGGTATTTGGATATAGCCGATTTACCTGAAGAAATAATAAAGGCTTACAAGGACATTACTGAAATTAAAGTAATGCATGCAAGAAAGCTGAAACCTTTTTTAACAAGTGGATCTGAAAAACTCAATAAAGAAAACATTCTCAAAAAAGCAATTGAACTTCAAGGATCGGGATATGAAGGATCAAAAGTCATTGCTGAATTATTGTCAGTAGTCAAAGTTAAGGTAAAGAGGAACAGATCAAAAACTATTCATACATCAACAAATGGATTGGTAAAAATACAAATTCAAAAGCGTAAGGATAAAAAAATTGAGCTTTTAATCGATAAGGATGACAAATGTAAAAAGGAGGATATTATTGAAATGATTGGTACATTGTTAGAAGAGTATATTTAATGAAAAAGGTTTCTATCTTAAAAATTGGCGATTGCCAATAATATCGTAACATGTTGAAATAAAAGAAGAATAAAATAATAAGAAGAGATTTATACATCGTTTAAATGCAATTTTTATCTTATCTCTGACAACCTAAGACTTTTATCTTATAAAAGTATGAAGAGAGAACGATTCTAGTCTTTTGTAACTGTTCAGCGGCACTGATCTGATAGGCGGTTTCTTTTGACGTCTTGAAAGTAGAGTTGGCTTTCTAAAAACTGGGGGCTTTGGATAAAAAATTTTGTTTCTAGTACGAGATAATCATCTGCTTATAGTAGTGGGTTTACGTTGTTTCCCTTGGTTATCCGCGATCGCGGAAAAAAAGGGGAAAATGGCTTTACAGCCAAAATATTACCAAACCCCTTTTTTTTATAATTTTTGACTAAACATTTTACAACGCGGGAAACCGGAACATCCCCAGAACTGCTTACCCTGATTTGGCCCTCTTCGGGCCGTTTTCAACATCATCGGTTTGCCGCATTTAGGGCATGAATTAACATCAGCCGGACGCTGTTTTTCTTCGACGATCGTTGTAACATGCCTTACATGCTCCCGGTGCGTTTTGATCGATGGCTTTAATCGACCGGACTCAATCTTGGCGCAAATTGCCAGTATTTCACTATCACTTAGGATCGGTTGTATTTTGCATTTGATAAACCGGATATAACCACTGGCGTTAACCACGTTGTCAGGCATCGGCGTTTTGAATGTACTGTCTCCAACAAAGACAACCAGAGAAAACATTTTTTCTGGTTAAATCTCCAGCGCCGATTGCAGCGTCTGGGTATGTTTGTAATTTTGATGCAGAGGGTTCTGGAATAGGTTGGTATGCCGGTAAATCTTTTGGGTCCAGTTTTTTTGTTGGAGGCTGCCGAAAATCCAGCCTTTCATGTTCTTGGTTTCGATGACGAACAAGCCATATCGGGAAACTATCACATGATCGATCTGAGTGGTTCCGTCTTCGGTTGGGAGGGTGACGTTCTTGAACAGCCGGTAGACATTTTTATCAAGAAAATATTTAGCTGCCAAATTGACTATAAACTCGCCTAATACGCCTTTCATAAATGGCGATTTCAGAAAAGCAAGAATAAGAAATACCGGAATAAGCCACCAATAGGTGCTTAGTATCGATCCCAAAGCGTGTGTCATAATTTTGGTTGTATCCATCAGTGCGTCGGGATTGGACGTTCGTTAAGCACAACTTTTTTACCATCAGCGCCAATGCGCACCTGTTCTTGGCGGCCATTACGGCAACGCATGTAAGTGTTGTTCAGGACGCCACCGGCTTTGGCAATACATTCTTCTTTGCTTCCGGGGTCGATCGTAATCCATTGCGGTTGTTGCTTCGCCATGCTGTTGCCGATTTCTTCGCCAACTCCTGAGCCGAAATTGCCAATAAGACTGCCAAACTCTTTCAACAAGGATCCCTCGGCATGCGCAATCGATGATGCCGAAAGTAATACATAAGCTATAAAAATATTCTGGATCTTTCTCTTCATAATGCCTGCCGGGTTGATAGCTTTTAATAGTTCAATAAACCGTTGGTCCACTGCCTGTGTTTGATCAAAACTGACTTTCGCAAGGGATGCCGTCATCATCGCCATCTATTTTGGTACCCGAACAATTACGCAGGTAGAAAACGGCTTCTTCATAAGAAGTCATTTGTGAGCAATGCACCTTGCCTTGGCATTGGAACTGTGGCTCGATTTTTCTGGTTGGTTGGTATTCAACTGAGAGAATATCGGTAGATAGGGTGATATCTTTGCGTTTCGAAAACGCTTTATAACCGACGGCAACGAGCACAATGACAATAATAATAGGGAATGGGTTAAAGCGCTTTTGCGGTTTACTAAAGTTCGCTGGCGATCTGTATGGTTTTAACCTGGCCGGTGAAGGCTTGGACCGTTTGCGCTCTTCAAATGCGGCCAAGGTTAGAGATTGACTGACGCCTTCTATTTTGGCATTGACCGCGCGGCTTTTACCGCTATTGTCAAAGCCAAGCTGATAATGAATGACATCGCCAATAATAGGCTTCCGGCTCATGCCCTTTAATGCCGAAATGTGGATGAAAATATCCTGTTCGCCATTGTCCTGTTTTATAAAGCCATAACCCTTGTCATCAAGCCAGCGGACCAGCGTCCCTTTGTTAATCATCATCCTGCAATCTTCTCCATAACTCGCCAATAATGACTTCAGAAGCATCATCCGGATGAACAGAACAGTATAAAGCTCCAGGATGTAGAGTCTGGTTACAGGAATCAAGCAGTTTGCTTACATCGTCATGCAGTCCGAAAGCATTCCGGATCGCTATGCGTATGGTAAAGTGTAATTCGAACAAATTTTCCGCTGGCATGACCGCAATCGCCGATTTCTCCTCACCGTTCAATAATTCCATGAGCCGATCGACGGCTTCCGCAACTGTTTCTGGATACCTGGAATTGTCCTGCAAAAATGTTGACCAGTTTTTAGACATTTTAACTTGATGCCAGTAAGGAAGGGGGCTTGTGAACAACTGTGACAAATTAAAGACAGGGTTATCCACAGGTTTTGTGGATAACCGTATCGTTGATGATAATTTATCGTCCAGTCATACGATCGAAAACAGCGTTAGTAACGACTTGCATTTTAGATTTACCCATAAGCAATTCCTATTTTGTTTCCACAAAATTGAGTGTAGTTGAAACATTTAACTGTTGCTTTTGGGGTTTGAAAATATTTGATGTCAGTTGCATTTTTATACAAAAACGACTGGTTTCGTACATGGCTAACCAAAAGTAGGTTATAGGGTTTGTAAGCCTGAACCCTAGAAAATTTTGTCACACTGAACTATCCAGCCGCGCGATCGCTCCAGGTGTTCTGACATCCGAATGTCGAGTTGGAAAAGGTGACCGTCCGGTATGAAACATCGACAGCCGATCTTAAATCCGCTAAGGCTGAACTGATAGCCGCGAACAAGATAGCTTCCGATGCCTCAAAGTGATTCTGTCGCGTCAATTATCCCAGCGCGTATCGCCGTCATAGGTACTGCTGAATTTCAGCAACTGGAATTGACGGCTGAAGAAATCAGAATCTATCTGACGGTGACCGATCGACTTAATTGGCCTGCATCAAGGCAACATCACGTTCCGGATTTTGCATCTTTTGGGGTCGACGAAGAAGAGTTGTGATTACTTTATATGACGACAAATTGATCGTCACAACCCCTTTTTTTAGTTATTTCCTTTTTTATTTGAATCGCACCACAAAAGCGCATCACTTTGTACGTTAATATTCTATACTTGTTTAATTCCTTTTTCTCGTTCACCGCCCCATCAAAAAGGGTAAACTATGGAAAAATTATCTCACACAAACAGCATGATATGGTTTTATATCATGCTGTTGTTTCCCTTACTTTCCAACGCCTATGAGCACGATGAAATCCAGGAACACATCAAACCAGGCACAATCATCTTCATCGGGGAGACACACCAACATGTTGAATCGGTATTGCTGATCAAGCGACTGATCGAAGCGTCTGTCAATGAAGGCCAATGTCCGATACTTGCGCTCGAAATTGACGACAGGCAGCAGGGGGCCATCGACAAGGTAAGGGATACCGCAGGCATAAAAATCCCGTCATAATGGTGATTTTGCGAAATACCTCAGGCCGACAAAGATGAAAGAAGCCATTGCCCCGTCCGTCATGTTTACAGAAGAGCTTTCGGAATTGATTACCCGCTTGGTAAA
>NZ_JAUSBX010000075.1 GCF_030651835.1 Methylicorpusculum sp.
CGGCGCAAATAGGAATGTTTCTCAATTAGACGCAATCAGCGTGTCTGAGCGTTCGATCTGAAGGCAAAATTCCCGGAAAATCGTCATCAAAGCAACGGCGAAATTATAAAAAATTGAGTTTTCTTTCAGACACTAAATAGTTAACCGTATATCTACCGGAAAATGCATTTCCATACGATAGTTTATTGATTGGCATATAATTTTTCTTTTCCGTATATCATAGGTGATAAGTAATAATGGCCGGTCAAGATCAGCTTGCAGCCATTCAAACAGATGAAGCGATAGATCGCAAGGGCTCGAAAA
This sequence comes from Methylicorpusculum sp., assembly GCF_030651835.1. GTDB lineage: Bacteria > Pseudomonadota > Gammaproteobacteria > Methylococcales > Methylomonadaceae > Methylicorpusculum. Next base: position 304 of record NZ_JAUSBX010000075.1, read on the forward strand.
CTACCGATCAGACGTTCTAGTTTCCAATGACTGCTGTCCAATGATTTTACTTGGTTGGCTTGTTAACGTTATCAAAACCTGATGCATGCTAAATCCTGAAACTCAGGAAAATAGGCGACTTGACCAGGATGCAATGAAATCTGGGGAATGAGGGCTAACAAATCACTTCCCGAATGCGTCGATAGAGATCAAGTTCCTGTAAAAGGGATGAGCCGACAACAGGCTGCGCATCAATCGCGAGCGATGCGCTTCGTACCTCAGCACATCCTACCTCTGAACATTTACCCTTTTGTAATGAAGCAGCGCTGGGTGATTTGCATACTTTTCGCTGCCCATTAATAAATTAAGGCGCTGTCCACATTAGTGGTTGAGCCTACATCAACGCCGTCATTCCGGCATGGATTGCCGGAACCCAGGTCACAAGGAGGTGAAAGTCCTACGCCATCCATGGCTTCCGGACCCCGGCAACCATGTCCGGGCGACACCCACTTTTAACGCGAACAGCGCCATAAATAGCGCCATGGCCTTGAAATGTTGGGTTGGCTATCGCCAACCGCAACCTACACAGAGCATCAGCTTTGTTTTGTTGTTCGGTTGATGATGGAACGTTATTATGGTTTCGATTGTACTTGGCTGTTTATCTGATTGAATTATTAATCACGATGGTTTTAAGGTCTGCTCCGGCATCGCCTTTGACTTCAATCATCCCGTAAGGCTCGCCGCTTTGTAAGGCGCTGTCCACATTAGTGGTTGAGCCTACATCAACGCCGTCATTCCGGCATGGATTGCCGGAACCCAGGTCACAAGGAGGTGAAAGTCCTACGCCGTCCATGGCTTCCGGACCCCGGCAACCATGTCCGGGCGACACCCACTTTTAACGCGAACAGCGCCATAAATAGCGCCATGGCCTTGAAATGTTGGGTTGGCTATCGCCAGCCGCAACCTACCCGATGCATCACTTTTCTTTGGTTGTTCCGCTGAACGCTGTACATTTTCCTTTTTTAGAAAAGCGCCGTCGAATCCTTTATAGACCGTTCCTGCTGAGCCTTTATGCTGAGCAGAAACGGTCATTGGGTTTCGATTGCTTGACCTGTTACCGGATTGAATTATTAATCACGATGGTTTTGAGGTCTGCCCCGGCATCGCCTTTGACTTCAATCATCCCGTAAGGCTCGCCGCTTTGAGGGGTTGCGCCGCCTGCTGCACTGATGCGTGCGGTGATTTTGATATGATCGACTGACGATATCGTCATGGTTGGCATCATTGCCTGACTGTCATCTAACTTGACTTCAATAGGTAAATCTTTGACTTGGTGTTTAACAATGGCCAATGGTGCTTTCGGTCCGGTTGCGGCTTGGGCATAGATAAACAACGTGTCATCGGGACTCACTTTGTCTTTGAAGCTGTCATCCAGCGTCACTTTAACCGAAACGCTGCGGCTTGCCGGTTTAACATCGGAACCCACAGACACAACTGACGGCGCTTCTGCCTGCACAGGCGGTTTTCCCAGTCGTGCATTGGCTTGATTGATCAGCTTTACCACTTCCTGGTATCCGTTTTGTTCCGGCGAATAACCTTTCAACAGTTCCTGCCAGCTATCAACCGCTTTTTGAAATTGATCGTTCTCGGCATAGGCCATCCCCATCAACCACAAGCCCATTTGGTTGCCCGGCTCCACCTGCAACGCTTTTTCAACCAATGCCGTGGGTTCACCTTTCAATGTTCCGCCATTCGCCATCGCCAGGGCATCGGCCATTTGCAATAACACATCGGGTTGATCGCCGACCAGAGCATAGGCTTTTCTCATGGCATTGGCAGCATCCTGATAACGCTCCAATACTTTATAAGAGCGGCTCAACATCATCCAGCCTTCGACATCGTTAGGTTCTTTATCCATTTTGGCCGCCAATTTGTCGACCATGGCCTTGATATCTTCCAGTTTAGAGGCATGACTGGCTTCCGGAGGCGCCGTCAAAGATTTTAAGGTATCGTTATCTAATACCCGTAAATCGCCGAGAACGGTGTACAGGGAAAACGATACCAAGGGCACTGCGAAAAGTAGCGGAATAGCCAGCCAGCGTCCGCTTTTTGCCGAAATCTTGGCGGATGGCTTGCCATCCAGATCGAGAAAAAGCCCGACTTCAAGTTCACGTTTAGCTTGATCAAATTGCTGTTGATTCAGTATTCCGTTGGCAAAATCGTCCTCAACGTCTTTTAACTTCTTTTTGGCCAGCTCGATATTAGCTTGATCATCGCCTTTAAATTCCACTTCCCGGGTCAGTAAAAGAGGGATCAAAATCAGACTTAACGCCACCAGCAGCAGCAATGCTGCAAAAATTCCAAATTGAATCATTGATTGTCGCTCTTTTTTAACAAGTCTCTAATCCGCTGCAAATCTGCATCGCTGGGTTGTTGATCACTTTGACGACGGCGTTTCAGTAAAAACCAAAAGCCAAATAGCCCTGCCGCCACTGTCAATACCGGCGCCAGCCATAAAATCATGGTTTTTGGATTGAGCGGCGGACGGTACAAAACAAAATCACCGTAACGATCAATCATGAATTGGACAATTTGATCGTCGGATTGGCCGGCATTGATCATTTCATAAACCTTTCGCCGTAAATCCTGAGCTAGCTCGGCGTGTGAGTCGGCAATATTCTGATTTTGGCAGACCAGACAACGCAGCTCTTCGGTGAGCGCGCGGTAACGTTGCTCATGGACCGGATCCGGAAATTCATAGATTTCAATGGTCGCCAGAGCCCATTGGCTAAAAAGCAGCATCACTAAAAAAAGTATTTTCATTATCCCGCCTCGCCATTTAGCGTTTGCAGCAAAGGCATGATCTCGGTTTGCAGATTATTCGGATCGACAGGCCCGGTCAGCTTGAACCGCACCAGGCCTTTCTTATCAATGACAAACGTTTCCGGCACGCCGTAAACGCCCCAATCCAGTCCGGCCATGCCTTCTGTATCCATTACACTGATCGTGTAAGGGTTACCCAATTGAGCTAACCATTGGCGCGCATCGGCAGGCTCGTCTTTGTAATTAAGACCGATAATTTCAACCTGACCTCTGCGGGCGAACTCGTTGAGCACCGGATGCTCAGCCCGGCAAGACACACACCAGGAAGCCCAGACATTCAAAAGCCAGACTTTGCCTTTCATTTGTTCGGGCGAAAAAGTCTGCTCGGGCGTATGCAGTTGTGCCAGCTGAAAATGGGGAGCCGGTTTGCCGATTAACGGCGACGGCACTTCCCTCGGGTTCAGCTTTAGGCCGATACCTAAAAAGATCACCAATACGAAAAAAATACCTAACGGAATAAGAAAGCGCATTATGCCGCTCCTGTTCTAACCGGGATTCGATAGCGTTTATCCATAGCGCCGATCAAGCCGCCGAAAGCCATGAATAATCCGCCCATCCAGATCCAGCGGATATACGGTTTGTAATAAACCCGCACCGCCCATGCTCCGGCTCTGTCCAAAGGCTCGCCCAAAGCGACAAATAAATCACGCGTCACTCCGGCATCGATTCCGGCTTCCGTCATAGGCATGCCGGATGCCCGGTAAATCCGCTTTTCAGGATAAAGCTCACTCACCGCTTTACCGTCTTTTGAAATCGTTACCCGACCTTCACTGGCATCGTAGTTAGGACCGGCTTTACTTTGAACTCCGTGAAACAGAAAGTCATAACCCGCCAAGCTCACCGATTCACCGGATGTAAGCCTGATATCCTTCTCTACCGAGTAAGTAGAAGTCAAGGTGACGCCGACAATAAAAACACCAATTCCGACATGCGCAACAGTCATTGCCCAAACACTGGCCGGTATCTGAACAAACGCGGCCAATTTGTCGCTCTTGTTACGTAAGCGGGCTTGAATGGCCATACCGGATGAAACAACGGTCCATACCGCTAACGTCAGACCGATCAAAGCGCCCCAACTGAATGATTCCTGCAAAAAAGCCAGGATAAGGCCCGCAAACGCACAGCAGGCAAACGGCAAAGCGACCAAGGTTGACAGTCGAGCCAGATTATCCTGCCGCCAGCGGGACAAAATCCCAACACCCACAAACACCGCCAAGGGAGCCGTTAACGGAATGAATACGCTGTTGAAATAAGGAGGTCCCACTGAAATTTTGCCCATGCCCAAGGCGTCGATAACCAGTGGATACAAAGTGCCTAGTAAAATGGTCGCTGCTGCAGCAACCAGCAATACATTATTGATGAGCAAGAATGCGTCTTTTGAAATCAGGTCAAAACTGCCTTCACTTTTAATTTTAGGCGCTCTGATCGCAAACAAGGTGAGTGAACCACCGACCACAATGCCCAGGAAAATCAGGATAAAAATGCCGCGGGTCGGATCGCTGGCGAACGCGTGAACGGATGTCAAGACACCGGAACGCACCAGAAATGTACCCAATAAACTCAACGAAAAGGCGAAGACGGACAATAAGATGGTCCAGCTTTTAAACATGCCGCGTTTTTCTGTTGCCGCCAATGAATGAATCAGCGCGGTGCCGACCAGCCAAGGCATGAAAGAGGCATTTTCGACCGGATCCCAGAACCACCAACCGCCCCAGCCCAGTTCATAATAAGCCCACCAGCTGCCCAAGACGATACCGGTTGTCAGAAACATCCAGGCCATATTGGTCCACGGACGGGTCCAGCGCGCCCAGGCTGTATCCAGTTTGCCGTTCATCAACGCAGCGATAGCAAAAGCGAAGGCCACTGAAAAACCGACATACCCCATATACAGCATGGGCGGATGTATCGCCATACCGGGGTCTTGCAACAACGGATTCAAATCCCGGCCATCGAGAGGAATCGGAAATTGCCTCAAAAATGGATTGGACGTAAATAATACAAAGGTTAAAAATCCGATATTGACTATGCCTAAAACACCCAAAACCCGGCCAATTAATTCAACAGGCAAAGTTTTGCTGAACAAAGCTACAGCCGCTGTCCAAAGCGAAAGTATCAATATCCACAGCAATAAAGAGCCTTCATGAGAGCCCCACACAGCCGCAATCCGGTACACATAAGGTAATTGGCTGTTGGAGTTGGCCGCAACGTAGGCGACAGAAAAATCATGGGTGACAAAGGCATACGTCAAACAGTAATAAGCCAGTGCGACAAACAATAACTGTCCGCAGGCAACCGGCCGTGCAACGGCAATCCAGCTGGCGATGCGGTATTGAACACCGATGATAGGAACGGATGCCAATATCAGTGCCATGGATAAGGCCAAAATCAGTGAGAAATGCCCTATTTCAGGAACGATCATTCAGCATTCTCCTTTTTATAGGGTTTCTTCATGCTGCCTTCAACTTCAGGCGGCATGTAGTTTTCATCATGTTTGGCCAATACTTCCTGCGCCACAAAAACGCCATTGGCGCCTAACTTGCCGTTAGCAACAATGCCCTGCCCTTCCCTGAACAGGTCGGGCAAAATCCCGGTGTATTCAACTTCAACCTGTTTTGCCATATCGGTCAGGGTAAACTTGACCGTCATTCCGTCTCCGGGACGCTGGACGCTGCCGTCCACAACCATGCCGCCGAGTCTGAACAAATGATCTTTAGGTGCCTTACCGTCAATCACATCGGATGTGGAATAAAAGTACATCAGATTTTCATTGAAGGCTTTCAGACCAAACCAGGAGCCAACAGCCACGCCGCTGACCATTAATAAAATAAGGTATAAACGTTTTCTTCGAATGGGTTTCATGATTTAGAGACTCTTTGATTACGTTGACGCTTGAGGACCAGCTCACGCAAGATTTTTTTTTGCAGCATCAAAGGCTTGATTAGACCGATAATCAGCACCAAAAAACCGATACCGTAGGAAGTCCACACATAAAAGGCGTAGCCGCCCATATGCCAGAAATCGCTCATAGTTTCTCCAATATTTCGTCAACCCAGCGGTTGTTCTGTTCACGTTGCAGCAATTCATTGCGGCAACGCATTAATAATGCAATCCCATAGTAAACCTTAAACGCAACGGCCATCACTAATAAGGGAATCAACATATCGGGATGTATGGACGGCTTATCAAATTTCGTCACCGTCGCACCTTGATGCAGCGTATTCCACCATTCAACCGAATAATGAATTATAGGTATATTGACCACACCGACCAGGGCCAAAATAGCCACCGCCCTTGCCGCCGTTCTTTTATCCTCAATCGCGCCATAAAGCCCGATCACGCCTAGATACAAAAACAGCAGGATAAGTTCCGATGTCAATCTGGCATCCCAAACCCACCAGGTACCCCACATAGGTTTTCCCCACAGTGAGCCGGTAATCAACGCTAAAAATGTAAAGGCTGCGCCTATGGAAGCGCTGCTGATCGACACAATTTCTGCCAGCTTGATATGCCAGATCAAACCAATTGCGCCACTGATGGCCATGACCACGTAGACAAAAAGCGACATCCAGGCGCTGGGTACATGAATATAAATGATGCGGAAACTGTCGCCTTGCTGATAATCGGCGGGAGCCATTACCAATCCGCCATAAAGGCCATAGGCAAGCAACACGATCAACAATGCCGTCAGCCAGGGCAGCATCTTGCCGCTCAACCAATAAAAGTAAGGCGGTGAAGAAAATTTATGCAGGAATCTCATTATCATAATTAACTCAAACTCATTTTTAATGCGGCCGCAGTAGGCCAAGGCGTTAAGGTAATAGCCAGAAACAACATGGCAGACATCATATACAGTTGCCCGGAAACCGGAAAACCGGCCATGGCGGCATCAACGGCATTACTGGCAAAAATCAAAACCGGCACGTATAAAGGCAGAACCAAAATGGCCAGCAATACGCCGCCCTTTCGTAGGCCCACCGTCAAAGCGACGGCTATCGCGCCGATCAAACTCAGAACCGGCGTACCCAGCAACAAGGTCAGTAACAAAATTTTGATGGCCTCAGCGTCCATGTTGAACATCATTGCCAACAAAGGCGCTACCAATGAAAGCGGTGCGCCTGATAATAACCAGTGTGCGGTGACCTTGCCCAATACCAGCACTGACAAAGGGTGCGGCGACATCACCATCAACTCCAGGCTGCCGTCTTCAAAATCCGAACGGAACAAGGAGTCCATCGTCAGCAATGATGCCAGCAACGCTGCAACCCAGATTACACCCGGAGCTATGCGTTTCAACAGCGCGATGTCGGCGCCCACACCCAGCGGAAACAACGTCACGACCAACACGAAAAAAGCCAGCGGATTGATAAGTTCGGCCCTGTGTCGGTAAGCCAATAGCAAATCGCGGCGCACAATCGCGACAAACGCGTTTAAAGTGGAGGAATCGGTCATGGTTATAATTCTATTTTCTGAACGATTTCGGCGGGCAAACCGGTATCGTGATGAGACGTCATGACAACCAGACCATTATCGGCAACATGGGATTGAATGAATTGCTCAAAGGTGGCGATACTTTTTTTATCCAGAGATGTAAATGGTTCGTCGAGTATCCATAAACTTTTTTTCATGCAGAGCAAACGGGCCAAAGCCAGTCGGCGGCGCTGACCTGCCGATAAATAACGGACCGGCGTATCCTGATACCCCATCAAGCCGACTTTTTCCAAGGCTTGATCTATCGTCAATGTGGATTCACCAAACGCTCTGGCATAACGCAAATTTTCTTCGACACTCAAGTCATCTTTCAAGCCGTTACCATGACTGACATAAGCAATATGCTGATAAAAAGACGAATCCAGCTCTTCAAGTGGTGACCCGCACCAGAAAAGCTCACCCTCATCGGGCAGGCGTAAACCGGTTAAAATTCTCAATAACGATGTTTTACCGCTGCCATTGGGTCCTTCAATCAATAAAACCTGCCCGCCGTTGACCTGAAAATCCAAATTGGCAAACAACACGCGATCATCTCTAACACAAGAGAGTTGGCGGGCTTCAAAGACAATGGAATTGGATTTCATATTCTAAGACAGGGATCAATCAGCTGGTAACAAATCTAAACCTGCTGAATTAATCGTTAATGAACAACAGGGGCGCGAAGTATAACTTAAATAAACTGTAACGGGATAATGTAACAACCTGATACCAAGGTAAGTAGATGACCTAAAAGCCTTGAGACCAAGTTTTCAAGACCGGTGTTACAGCGCTAAGTTCCCGCATCGAAGCAAGTATGTATAAAGAAACAGTCAAACTGGAACCGGCAAGGCTGGACGCTAATTTTAGTTAATTGATCCGCCCCCACTGAAACATTGACTATGGGCCATCCATGGCTAAAAAGATGTAAGCGGCTCTTTAGAACAGATCAAGTGTTCTGTTGTTTACTCAACAACTTCTGCTTTTTCTATCACGATATCCGTTTTGGGGACGTCCTGATGCATGCCTTTATTGCCGGTAGGTTGAGTGGCCATCGCTTCAACGACGTCCATACCGTCGATGACTTCGCCGAATACCGCATAACCCCAACCATTGGGCGTTGGGCTTGAATAGTCCAGAAATGAATTATCTTTCAGGTTGATAAAAAATTGCGCGGTAGCAGAACCAGGATCTGATGTTCTAGCCATGGCTAACGTGCCTTTTTTGTTCAAAAGTCCGTTATCGGCCTCGTTTTTAATCGGTGCATGGGTGGTTTTTTGCTCAAACGCGGCATCAAAGCCACCGCCCTGAGCCATAAAGCCTGGAATCACGCGATGAAAAATCGTTCCGTTGTAAAAACCTTCTTTAACGTATGCCAGGAAATTCTCAGATGAAACCGGCGCTTTTTCAGTATTCAATTGAATGGTGATTTCGCCGAGCGTGGTTGTTAATTTAACTTTGGATTGGGTTTGAGACATCTGTTTTTCCTGTGCAAAAGGGGTTGATGTGATAGAAAGAAGCAACGCAAAAGCTAGTAAAATACGCATTTTTTTCCTTCAAATTAGGATGATAAACGGGCGATTCTATGTGTTTTTAGCTTGAAAGAGAAGTAGCCGCTTGGTAAATTGCTGCGATTTACAGCCTGAACCTGTCAGTAATGCCTGAATACCTCAAAGTCTGATGATCAAATAAGTTGATGGTTCGATTATTTTGTATCGACCCAAGGCATTGAAACACTTAAACTGCTTTTAATTTTCGGCCAGGACTGCTCCTCTAACTTAATCACGCTCATGATAAAAATTCACAACACGCTCACACGTCAAAAAGAAGAATTCAAACCTCGTGAAGCCGGAAAAGCCGGCATGTACGTCTGCGGCATGACGGTTTATGACTATTGTCATGTCGGTCACGCCAGAGTGATGGTGGTTTTTGACACGGTAGCCCGCTACTTTCGCCACAGCGGCTATCAATTGACTTATGTAAGAAATATTACCGACATTGACGACAAAATCATCAAGCGTGCCCAGGAAAACAATGAGGATTTTGCTGAACTGACCCAGCGTTATATTGACGCGATGCATGAGGATGAAAGAGCCCTCTCGGTGCTTCCGCCTGATCATGAACCACGAGCAACTCAATCCATTGGCGATATTATCGCCATGATTGAAAAACTGCTGGACAAGGGTTTGGCCTATGTCGGGCAGAATGGCGATGTTTTTTATTCGGTTGCCAAATTCGAAAATTACGGCCAATTATCCGGTAAAAACCTGGCCGATCTCCAGGCAGGAGAACGGGTTGACGTTGATGCGGCCAAACAGGATCCGCTGGACTTTGTCTTATGGAAAATGGCAAAACCCACCGAACCGGCCTGGCCGTCGCCCTGGGGATTGGGAAGACCTGGGTGGCATATAGAATGTTCGGCCATGTCGACCTGCTGTTTGGGTAATCATTTTGACATCCACGGTGGTGGAATGGATTTGCAGTTCCCGCATCATGAAAACGAAATCGCACAATCCGAAGGTGCTACCGGTGAAAAGTTTGTCAATTACTGGATGCACAACGGATTTGTCCGTATCAATGAAGAAAAGATGTCCAAATCCCTGGGCAACTTTTTTACCGTTAAGGAAGTGCTGAAAAGCTATCGGCCTGAAGTAATTCGTTTTTTTATTCTTTCCAGTCATTACCGAAGCCCGTTGAACTACTCGGATGAACATCTGGATGAAGCGGCAACGGCTTTAACCCGAATCTATAATGCTTTACGCGGCGTTGACGCCACGGGAACAGATCTGCTGCAAACTTATCAGCTTCGATTTGAACAAGCTATGGATGATGATTTCAATACACCTGTAGCTTTAGCCGTTTTATTTGATCTGGCCCGGGAACTGAATAAAGCCAAAGATACCGATCAAACACAAGCAAACGCCCTGGCATCTTCGCTTAAAACCTTAGGTGGAATCCTGGGCATTCTCTCAGACGATCCGGAAGCTTTTTTGCAACAAACTGACGGCGACGATCAAAACCAACTCTCTCCTGCCGTGATCGAAGAAAAAATCCAAGCCAGAATTGATGCAAAAAAGAACAAGAACTGGGCAATCGCCGACCAGATTCGTGACGAACTAAAACAACAGGGCGTTATTCTGGAAGATGCGCCGGGCGGCATAACCACATGGCGCCGAGAATAGCCTTGCTTTTAAATGAAATATTGACTCAATTGATTAAAATTCATTCATAGCCATGACCGATATCAAAGACAAAACGCTTCACTTATTTCTCGATGAACTGGCCAGCAAAACCCCTACACCAGGTGGAGGCAGCGCTGCGGCCTTTATGGGAGCCCAATCGGCAGCGCTAACCAGCATGGTATGTAACTTAACGCTGGGAAAACCAAAGTACTCAGCCGTTGAAACCGACATGCAACAATTACTGGAACAGTCCGAAGTACTTAGACAGCAACTGACCGGCATGATAAAAGCCGATATTGAAGTCTTTGACCGGTTAATGGCAGCTTATGGCCTACCCAAGGACAGTGACGAACAAATAGCGGCTAGAAGCGAATCTATTCAAAAGCAGTTAAAAGAAGCGACGCTAGTGCCCATGGCATGCGCCCGAGCCTGCGCCTCGGCGATCGAGCTTAGCCGGATTGCAGCTGAAAAAGGTAATCTGGGTGTAATCAGCGATGCCGGTGTCGCTGCCATGGCGGGTTATGCCGGCCTGAAAAGCGCTGCACTCAATGTCTATATCAATGCAGGCAGCCTTAAGGACAAGGAATTTGCAGAACAAGTGCTAAAAGAACTGGAAGAAATCCTTAAATTTTCCAGCTCTGAAGCAGAAGATGTTTATCGTATTGTAAAAGAAAAACTTTAAGCCAAATATACAGCTCTTTTTTTAGAGGATTTTGCTGTCAACGAAGTGTCAACAATCTTACTCTGCATGATCGAAAAAACGTCTAATTTCCAGAAGATGCAGGGCGTATTTGGAGAGGAAAACGGCAGCGGGAAGCAGCCGTCTATGCCAGCGTCGGGGTTCCCATTGATCCTCGACGACAGGCACGTCCTGCAACTTCTAACAATGCAACGTTCGTATTAGTAGTTGAATGGTTTTCAACGCCGTCCATGGCTTCTGGATCCCCGAAATCCGTGCTGGAGCGATACCCACTATTAGCGCAAACAGTGCCTTTAACAATGCCCAATAAAACCTAAAATAGTTGTTGACGAAACTAATTGGGATCGCTAATATATGCAGCTCTTCAGGGGTGCTTAGCTAACTAAGCCAAAGCAATTTTTGAAGGTATTCGGGGTATAGCGCAGTCTGGTAGCGCGCCTGCTTTGGGAGCAGGATGTCGGGGGTTCGAATCCCTCTACCCCGACCATACTGCGCTTGTAGCTCAGCTGGATAGAGCATCGGCCTTCTAAGCCGAGGGTCGCAGGTTCGAGTCCTGCCAAGCGTACCATTTCTTGCAGAAACTCCCTCATTAGATTCATTATGGTGAGCGTAGCTCAGTTGGTAGAGCCCCGGATTGTGATTCCGGTTGTCGCGGGTTCGAGCCCCGTCGCCCACCCCACCAAATCAATTCTCCCAGCTCCTGTTTATCTCCTTGAAGATAATTCTAAAGGAAATTTACTTATCCTCCTCTCAATATTGACCGATCAATTCATCTGCTTCTCCTATTTTTTGAAAGCCGCGAAACATCGCTTAAAACCCACCCAGATCTCGTCTTTTCAATCCTGAACAGGTGGAGCGACACTTTTTACCATTAATCCTTAACTTATCAACCTCAGTCCGAGAGATAATACTCAACTGTGGATACGACTCGTATCTTTTTGATATGGGGATTGTTGGTATCTCTTGGTTCTATGGAAAACTGACCTTGTGATGCCTGCTTGATTTTACCTAACTGACTGCTTGAATCTTCTGCAAATTTTTGCGCTACTTCTCTGGCTTTGGTTGTTGCTTCCTGAATCATTTCCGGTTTGACTTGATTGAGCTGGGAATAAATATATTCGGTTTGACTTTGAAATCCCCCGGCACTAAATACTATGCCTTGTTTTCCCAAATTCCCTAGCCCGTTCATCAGCGATCTAATCAAACCGACATTAGTTGAATAGACGGTTACCGCCTGCTGAGCCGAAAATCTGAACTCGGCCCTGGTCGAATCACCATAACTTTGCGCGGATTTATCAGTAATCGCCGGGGTGGATACCGATATTTCGGCATCACTGATTCCGGCTTTGTTTAAATATTCCCGGATCTTTTGCGTGCTACCTTCCAGTGAAACATAGAGCTTTTCCAGCTCGTTTCCGGCTTCAGTAAATTGAATCGGCCAAATGACAATGTCAGCCGGAAACTCTCGCTCAGAAAGCCCTTTAACGGTGACAGTGCGTTCGTACTCCTTAAATTTGATAGCGGCGTTTCCCAGCAAATAACCCAACGCTGACAAACCTAGAAAAATAAATAAGCCTAAAACCAATGCACTGGAACTTTTGATCTGATACATAGCAATGAACTCCACTCTTGGTTGATTACTGATGAATATGTTGCGCTACTTTATCTTAAAAATCATTTTTTTACGCAACCGCAAATGACATTTACCGTTTCAAAACAAGACAACGTGCTCATCGGAATTTACACTTTTTTGCTAGTCGTAAGTATTCGTACGGATTTTTTTTTGCTTGTGTTTATGGTCCAATTCTAACCCAAGGGGATACCCTCGCATGGGTTGACAGACCAAGACCTTAAACCAGGAACATCGGGAATCAGGCGAGGAAAAGGCCGCTTTATTACTATAGCGAGCCCCCTGAGTAAAAGCGCATCAAGATTCTGATGCTTCTAATCCAGAGGAGGCAAGTTATGGACTCGTATTATGATTTATTCGAAATTGCCAACGTCATACATGATTTCTGGCTTATTGATGCCGAGTCTTATCAGAAAAAGTACCACACCAGCGAAGGCAAACCATTGACACCCGGCTTTTATATCGTCAACTGGCCTGAAACGATCCAGGATAGACGCTTTAACGAACACGCCGAGTTTCACGGCCCGTTCAATTCACGAAAGGAAGCCCAGGCATCACTTGAATGGATGGACAAGGTCTACCGCAACTTTCTCAATCGCATCTCGGCCAACCATCTTCGCTGCAGAACGCAACTTCAGGATATGGTTACACAGTAAGCCCAAGCACTCAGCCATGCCTTGTTTTGCCTGACTGAGTGCTTCACCGCCATTCTACCCGGAAATGCGTTTGGTCTTTTTCAGCGCTTTCCGCCCAATAAAGAGCCCATTAAGCCGCGAACAATTTGGCGGCCCAACTGAGACCCTATTGTCCGGACAGCGCTCTTGACCAAAGCTTCTCCGACACTTTGCCGGTTAGATGATGCCGAACGCGGAGCGGCCACTTTGGACGTATCGCGCCTGACTTGTTCTTGAAAATCCTGCTGTTCGGCCTTTTGTTTTAAAAGCTCATAAGCTGACTCACGGTCGACTTCCTGATCGTATCGCCCTTTGTAAGGCGACCGGCCGATCATTTCAACCCGTTGTTCTGGTGAGAGAGGCCCGATTTGTGATTCGGGCGGCTTAATCAAAATACGCTCGACAGGCGTTGGACTTCCATCTTTATTCAACACCGAAACCAGCGCTTCACCGGTTTTTAGTTCCTGCAAAGCCGTTTCAACGTCAATCGCAGGATTCGCTCTGAAAGTCTCTGAAACACTTTTAAGCACCTTCCGGTCAGCCGGAGTAAATGCCCGGATCGCATGCTGAATTTTCAACCCCATCTGGCCGAGTATGGGACCTGGAATATCCAATGGACTTTGGCTGATAAAATAGACGCCGACACCTTTGGAACGAATCAACCTGACGATTTGCTCAATTTTGTCTATAAGCACCTTGGGCGCTTCTTTAAACAGCAAATGCGCCTCATCAAAAAACAAGACCAATTTCGGCCGGTCGCTATCGCCTACTTCAGGCAAGGTTTCAAATAACTCGGATAGCATCCACAACAAAAAAGTCGCATAGAGCCTGGGGGATTTATTAGCAAGCTCGGTTGCATCAAGAAGACTGATCACACCGTTGCCCGAAAAATCGGTTTTACAAAAATCATCGACCTTAACGGCGGGTTCAGCAAAAAAACGCTCCGCACCCTGCTCTGCCAATACTAACAGCCGCCTTTGGATGGAACCAATGCTGGCTGGGGCTATATTGCCGTACTCCCTGGAAAGAGAGGATGCATTTTCGCCCATCCACGTCAGTAAAGATCTCAAATCTTTAAGATCCAATAACAATAACCCCTCATCATCGGCTATTTTGAAACAGCTGTAGATGACTCCGGTTTGCGTTTCATTCAATTCCAGCAGATTGCTGAGCAGCAATGGCCCCAGATCCGACAATGCGGTTCTCACCGGATGGCCGTTTTTTCCGAAAATATCCCAAAAAACGGTCGGATTACCTCGAAATTGAAAATCCTGAATACCGATCACGGCCAATCGTTCGGAAATTTTGTCATGAGCTTTGCCCGGATTGGCAATCCCCGATAAATCACCTTTGATATCGGCCAAAAAAACCGGAACACCGAGCTTTGAAAACCCCTCAGCCAGGACTTGCAAGGTCACTGTTTTGCCCGTACCGGTTGCACCTGCGATAACACCGTGACGGTTCGCAATAGCCGCATCCATAATAAGCTGACTTCCCTGGTTGCCGCCGATAAATAATGTTTTCATAGCCTCTCTTTTCCTGTGCTAAACTCGAATCGTTGCTAATGCTAACACATCACCCCTATCGGCCCAACCTTAGCCAGGTAGACCTAATTTGTAACGCTGGAAACCCGTCTTGACCGCGTAAAATCCCTTCAACAAACCGCTTTTCAATCAACGCCATGAACTTCTGGGAAACTAAAAAATTAGCTGACATGAACCTGCAGGAATGGGAATCACTGTGCGATGGGTGTGGCCGCTGCTGCCTCAACAAACTCGAAGATGAAGACACCGGCGATATTTATTACACGAATGCGGCCTGTAAACTTCTGGATTTAACAAGCTGCCGTTGCAGCCACTACGAAACCCGCTTGCAGCGGGTGCCCGAATGCATGGATCTGACAGGAAGCAATTTACAAAAAGCCCTAAACTGGCTGCCGTCGACCTGCGCTTACCGGTTGCTGGCAGAAGGTAAAGAACTTTTCGACTGGCACCCCTTGATATCGGGTAGTCCGAAGAGCGTCATTGATGCGGGGATTTCGGTTGTAGATTATGCCGTTTCAGAAACGGAAGTGGCTGAGGATGATCTGGAAGATCACATTATTGAAGATTTCGATTGATGTACTGACGCCAAAAGCATACTTGCCAATTGAAGCTTTTTGAAAGCAGCTCCAATTGGGCATATGTTTTATCCTGTCTGCACGACGGGCACCCAGAGATCGTTCATCGTCAAACTGACTTCGGCGAACGGAGGCGCATTAACCACATCATCATTTTGCCAGGTATGCTCGAGAAGCCAATGACAATCCAACAAGCGATAGACTTCCAGTGTTCTGGCATCAGGATCAACCAGCCACAACCATGACACTTCGTTTTGAGCATAAATCGGCATTTTGACAGCCCGATCGATTCGGGCCGTTCCGGGCGATAAAACTTCGCATATCCAATCAGGGGCAACACTGAAATAGGCTTCTTCAGGTAGATTCGGCAGTGTTGTCCGCCGCCAACCGGCCAGATCAGGAACCAGAATATCCCTGCCCAAATGCAATTCAGGTTCGAACAGAATCCACCATCCACCGGGACCGCCACGACCACGATGATAAGGACTGACATATTCATCGCCAATCACCGATGCCGCTAGAGAGTGCCGCGGCGCGGGGCGCGGCTGGGTAATCAGTTGACCATTTAAAATCTCACCGATGACATGCTCGGGCAAATCCAATAAATCCTCGTAACTCGCTAGCTGGAATGCGGGCTCATTCATCTGTCCTACCTCTCAGGATCTCGCTACACATTGCTTCCACTTTTAAAACAGGGTTTTAGGTAATTTATTTAATAAATCCCCCATCCCTTCTTTTTAAAAGAAAGGCAACCCTCTTGTGATCCGGAATTATCCATGTACCGTAATATTTTACATGACTCTGCTTAGACTTTTATCTGTCCAATCTTGCCAAAAACGCATCGTTTATTGATTTTTTGGCCGCATATGCGGAAACAACAAGACATCACGAATCGACGGCGCATCAGTAAATAGCATCACCAAGCGATCAATGCCTATGCCCTCGCCTGCGGTCGGCGGCATGCCGTGTTCCAACGCAACAATGTAATCGGCGTCATAATGCATGGCCTCATCGTCTCCGGCTTCCTTTTCTTCCACTTGTTTACGGAAACGTTCGGCTTGGTCTTCCGCATCATTCAACTCGGTAAATCCATTCGCGATTTCGCGTCCACCAACGAAAAACTCAAACCGATCGGTCACATGGGGATCGTGGTCATTGCGTCTTGCCAGTGGGGATACTTCCACCGGATACGCAGTGATAAAGGTAGGATTCATTAAGCGGTGTTCAACCGTTTTCTCGAAAATTTCAATTTGAATTTTACCCAAGCCATAAGTGTCTTTTACCGGAATATTCAAACCGGCGGCGACTTGTGCTGCCGCGTCCCGAGTTTGTAAGTCGGCCAGAGCCAGGTCAGGATTAAATTTTAGAATCGATTCCAGAACGGTCATGCGATCAAACGGCTTGCCGAAATCATAGTGCTCACCCTGATAGCTGATGATCGCCTGCCCAACCACTTCCTCAGCGATGCCGCGCAGCATTGCTTCGGTCAAATCCATCAGATCGCCGTATTCGGCATAGGCCTGATAAAACTCCAGCATCGTAAATTCGGGGTTATGCCGGGTCGACAAACCTTCATTCCGGAAATTACGGTTGATTTCAAAAACCCGCTCAAAACCGCCCACAACCAGCCTTTTTAAATACAATTCCGGCGCAATGCGCAAATAAAGCCCCATGTCCAACGCATTGTGATGGGTTTTAAACGGACGGGCTGTGGCTCCGCCGGGAATCACCTGCATCATCGGCGTTTCAACTTCCAGAAATTGTCTGCTCACCAGAAATTCACGGATATAGCTGACGATTTTTGTCCGCATCACAAACGTACTGCGCGATTGCTCGCTCATGATCAAATCGAGATAACGCTGGCGGTATTTGATTTCCTGATCAGCAATACCGTGGAATTTTTCAGGAAGCGGGCGCAGGGCTTTGGTCAACAAACGAATATCATCGACTTTAACGCTCAGCTCATCGGTATTGGTTTTAAACAAAACCCCTTCGCCACCGATAATATCGCCGATATCCCATTTTTTGAATTGCTCGTTATAAAAGCCCTCAGGCAACGTATCGCGGGTCACATAAAGCTGCATTTGCCCGGACATATCCTGGATGTGACAAAAACTGGCTTTACCCATTACGCGACGGGTCATCATCCGCCCCGCCACTTTGACCCTTACCGGCTCTGCTTCCAGTTCTTCCTTGGTCTTTTCACCATACTCGGCAAGCAACTCACCGACCACCACATTGCGGCGAAAATCGGTAGGAAACGCGACACCCTGCTCACGAATATCATTCAGCTTGCTGCGGCGTTGTTTGATTTGTTCTTGTTCGTCTTGTTGTTGTTCAGACATACTGATTTTTTTTAATTTTGTATTTTAAGTTATTTTTTACTTTGTCGAGTTATCGGCCGACAACTGTCAAATCCATCACAACCCACTCTTCAAACTGGCCTCTATAAACTGATCCAGATCACCGTCCAACACAGCTTGAGTATTGCCTGTTTCGACGCCGGTGCGTAAATCCTTGATGCGCGACTGGTCCAGCACATAGGAGCGGATCTGGCTACCCCAACCTATATCGGATTTGGAATCTTCCAAGGCTTGTTGTTTCTCGCTGCGCTTCATCATTTCCATTTCATACAACTTCGCTTTAAGTTGCTTCATGGCGGTATCACGGTTTTTATGTTGTGATCTATCGCTTTGGCATTGCACAACGATGCCGCTGGGACCGTGGGTTATCCGCACGGCGGATTCGGTTTTGTTGATATGCTGTCCGCCCGCCCCGCTGGCACGGTAAACATCGACACGCAAATCGGCCGGATTGATGTCGATTTCAACATCATCGTTAATTTCAGGTGAGACAAAAACCGATGCAAACGAGGTATGGCGCCGGTTACCGGAATCAAAAGGTGATTTACGGACCAGACGATGCACGCCTGTTTCGGTTCGCAGCCAGCCAAAAGCATATTCCCCTTCAAACTTGATGGTTGCGCTTTTTATACCTGCAACATCACCGGGCGACTCTTCAATCAGTTCGGTTTTAAAACCTTTGGCCTCACCCCAACGCAGAAACATCCGTTCTATCATGGAAGCCCAATCCTGAGCTTCTGTGCCACCAGAGCCCGATTGAATATCAAGAAACGCGTTGTTGGCATCCATTTCACCGGAAAACATTCTGCGAAACTCCAGATCGGCCACTCTTTTTTCCAGATGTTCCAGATCCGCGACAACGGTATCGACGGTCTCTTCATCGTTTTCCTCAACCGCCATTTCCAAAAGCTCGCTTGCATCAACCAAACCGCCTTCCAGTTCGTTTATCGTATTGACGATAGTTTCTAACTGAACGCGCTCTTTACCCAAGGTTTGTGCATTTTCGGGATTGTCCCAGATCTTGGGATTTTCAAGCTCTCTTAAAACCTCAACCAGCCGTTCGTTTTTGGTGTCGTAGTCAAAGATACCCCCTTAGCGCATCACCGCGGCTTCTGAGGTCTGCTATTTTATTTTTTATAGGATTGATTTCTTGCATGGCTTATCTGTTGCAAATAGAGTTGTGCCGACTTTCAGTTGAATGACGGCGCTGAATTTATTAAAAGGCGAATTATAAACGAATACCGGATAACAATCGCTACTGTATCAATGTGAATTGACACAGTCGATTTTCCTTGATCAAAGCTCGATCCTGAGTGGTAAGCCGGCATTATAACCTTAAACAGTGGAACACTATTCGGCTATGGGCTCGTAACATTTTTAGGCAAAAAGCGAAACATCAGCCAGGCTGGAGATACTGGCTGCGATAATATTGGCGGAGGTAACTTTAAAAAAGGGAATTTATTTTTAAAATCTCCCCTAACCCCTCTTTTTCAAAGAGGGGGACTGAATATAGTTACGTTGAAAGGACATCAATACCGGCCATAGCTTCTGGACCCCGGCAATCGGTGCAGGACGACACCAACCTTTAACGCAACCAGTGACTTAAAAATCAGGAGTAAATCAATCCCACCTGTCGTCTCGCACTTGTACGCGCTTATCTTCGATACGCACTTTGAAACAGGCAATATCCTCATAGGCGGGTGCTGATTTGACCTGGCCTGTTTTTACGCAGAACCGGGCGCCGTGGCGTGGACAGACAATTTCATCGCCCTGCAGTTCGCCGCTGGCGATTTCCGCGCCATCATGACTGCACACATCTTCGATCGCATAAAAACTGCCTTCCAGATTGAAGACGGCGACCTCGACCCCGTCGACATCTACAACTACATGCTCACCCTCGGCCAGCGCATCCTGACTGACCACATCGACCCATTTGGACATTGATTTGTCTCCTGATAATTCCACTTAAACTTTAAGATAAACATCATAACGCAGCAATTTGCCGCTAAAACTTTCATGAGGCGCCCCACCTAAAGGCTCCACATCATCGGGACTTTTTACCACCACTTTTTTAGCGGTTGTCTTCATGGCTGCGGCAAATAATTGATCCTTGTCCTCATCATCACCCAATAAATCACGTAATACAGTCATGGATTTTTTGGCCAGCGCGGATTTTTTACGTTTAGGAGGAAACATCGGGTCGAGATAAATACAATCCGGCGCTTGTTCAAGTTCACTTAAAACAGCGATCGCATTTCCGGGCATCAATTCTGGGGGCTCTAGTTTCAAACGACTGACCCAATCCAGTTGGGTCAATCGAGTAAATGCATCCGCCAACAGTTCCAGCATGACCGGCGATCGCTCTATACAGCGCAGTTCATAACCCATCCTGAAGATGTGCAGACTATCTTGTCCCCAACCTGTGGTTGCATCGATGACCGTTTTGGTTTTTCGGCCGATTGCCTGCGCCAACGCGCCTGTTTTAGGCGCAGGCCAGGAACGCTGCTCGCCTGGCCTGGGTTCGATTTCGACCGTCATACCGCCTTTTCGCAGCAACTGACGGTCGATGAGCTTAAGTGAACCTTCGCGCCAGCTCAGGAAAAACAACTCATGCGGATCAAATCCGGGCGTTGCTGTGGACCTCAGCGGAACTGACAGTCTTTCGGCAAGTTGCTGGTAAATAGCCAAATCCCCCTGCCCTTCATAGAGAACAGCAAGTTTACCCCTGTAGGAAAGTGTCATGCCCGCATCAGCCACTTGGGTATTAAATGTTGCGCAAATAAAAAGAAAAGTCCTGATTTACTCGGTTGAGATGGACTTCTGTTCATTCTTTAACGCCGCATCCAGCGTATGCCAGGCCAGCGTGGCGCATTTAACCCGGGCGGGATATTCTCTGACACCGGCTAATACGGCTAATTTGCCGACCGCCTCCAGTTGAATAGCTTCATCCTTGCCGGTGGTCATTTCATGGAAGGTTTTAAATAACGCTTCGGCTTCCGCTTCGGTTTTGCCTTTGATGATCTCCGTCATCAATGACACCGAAGCCGTTGAAATGGCGCATCCTGAGCCCTGAAAACTGGCATCTTCGATCACATCGCCAGACATTTTTAAATATAAGGTGAGCCGGTCTCCGCACAAAGGATTGAAGCCTTCGACTTTTCGGTCGGCATTATCCATGACCCGAAAATTGCGCGGGTTACGGTTGTGGTCAAATATGACCTCCTGGTAGAGATCGCGTAAATCATCAAACATTAGCCAAACACCTCAATCAAAGATTCTATACCGTTCATAAGAACATCTATTTCCTGTTGGGTATTATACATGGCAAACGAGGCGCGGGCTGTTGCCGGTACTTCGTAAAAATCCATGACCGGCATGGCACAATGATGACCCGCTCGAATGGCGACACCTAAACTGTCCAGCATGGTCCCAATATCGTGGGGGTGAATTCTGTCCAGCACAAACGAAAGGATGGCGCCTTTTTCGGCCGCTTCACCGATAATCCTCAGACCTTTGATTTGTTTGGCTTTTTCTGTTGCATAATTCAGTAATTCAGCTTCATAAGCAGCAATAGCATCCATACCGATATCATTCAGATATTCGATAGCCGCCCCCAAACCGATCACATCGGCAATCGACGGCGTTCCTGCTTCAAATTTATAAGGCAGTGAGTTGTATTCCGTTTCTTCAAACGTCACTTTTCTGATCATATCGCCACCGCCCTGGTACGGCGGCATGGCTTCCAGCAGCGCTCGCTTTCCGTACAAAATACCAACGCCTGACGGCCCGTAGAGTTTATGTCCGGAAAAGGCGTAAAAATCACAATCCAGCGCCTGAACATCGACCGCCATGTGCGGAATGGCCTGTGCCCCATCCAGCAGCACCGGAATGGATCGACTATGCGCCAGGTCAATGATATTTTTGACCGGATTAATGGTTCCCAGGGCGTTGGACATGTGGACGACGGCAACCAGCCGGGTTTTGTCGCCTAACAATTTTTCAAACTCGGTAACTATCAACTCGCCTTGCTGATTGATAGGCGCCACTTTCAATATGGCCCCGGTTTGCTCGCACAGCATTTGCCAGGGCACGATATTGGAATGATGCTCCATCGCGGTAATAAGAATTTCGTCACCGGGTTTCAGATTGGCTTTACCGTAGGTCTGCGCAACCAGATTGATGGATTCGGTTGTACCCTTGGTGATAATAATTTCTTTTGTTGAATCGGCATTTATAAACGCGCGGATTTTTTCGCGGGCGCTCTCAAATTTGTCGGTAGACCGCACACTGAGCGTATGAACTCCACGATGCACATTCGCATAATCATGCCGGTACACATGAGAAATGGTGTCTATCACCGCATTGGGTTTCTGGCACGATGCCGCATTATCCAAATAAACCAGGGGTTTATTGCGAATCTTTTCTTCCAGAATCGGGAAATCGAGGCGAATTTTTTCTACAGGAAAGTGTGTCATTGTGTGTGTGTCTTAACTAATTTTAAGGTTTGCTAATTCAACTGCCGAACCGGCGTATTTTACAAAAATTAACGCTCGGCCAATTTTGACGCGTCGCAACCACTACAACCAATCTTTTGAAATACCTTGTTGCGGAAACCGCTCCAGCACTTGATTCAAAACCAGATCATGCAGACTTTTGATAGTCAGCTTATTCACCATTTCGTTTGCAAATGCGAAAGTCAGCATATTTCTGGCTGTTTCTTCATCAACACAACGCGATTGCAAATAAAACACAGACTTCTCATCCAACTGCCCCACGGTCACACCGTGTGAACATTTGACATCGTCTGCATAAATTTCCAGTTGCGGCTTGGTGTCGGCCTCGGCATCATCCGATAGCAGTAAATTACGGTTATTCATTTGCGAATCCGTTTTTTGCGCATTTTCTGCAACGACGACACGTCCCTGAAAGACACCCCGCGACCGCCCCGCCAATACGCCTTTGTACATTTCCCGGCTCACTGCATTCGGCTGTAAATGATTGATTCGGGTATGGTTATCCAGATGTTGGCGTTGATTGCCCAGATATAAACCATTGAGATCACATTCGCTGGCATTATCCAGATCGCAGTGAATATCGCATCTGGCCAATAAGCCGCCAAAAGCAAAGTTATGGTGAATAAAACGCGCATCGCGGGCTTGTTTCACATAGGTCCCCCCAAAGTGATACGCTTTTGCAGATTCGCACTGCACTTTATAAAGCGTCAGATTGGCATTGGCTTCAACAAAAACTTCCGTGACGGCAGCAGACAGATAAGCCTGTTCAACGCCAACATAAGTCTCGATGACCTGCGCTTCAGCCATGGGCTCCAGCACGATAATTGTGCGAGTCGTCGAAAGCCGCTCTTGCTGCGTCGTTACATGTAGCAATTGAATGGGTTGGGTCAATGCCTGCTTTTTAGGCACTTTCAAGAACAGGCCGTCACAAAACCACGCCGTATTGAATGCCACAAAGCTGTGTTCATCATCGCTTACGGCTTGAGCAAAATAAGGTTTAACCTGTTCGGCATCCGTATCAAGACTTTTGGCCAGACTCTGAACCACCACGCCTTCCGGCAAGCCGTCCAATTGCGATAATTCGGCAGAAAAATAACCGTCAACCAAAACAAAAGACCAGCAATCCGGCAATCTAAAACGGTCTAGCCACTCTTTATCGACAGTAGCACTGGAAGGCTGATCCGTCGGTACAAACAGATTTTTCTCAATCCCTGAAACATTCGTATATCGCCATTCCTCTTCCCGGATAGAAGGAAAACCGTTCCCGGTAAATTTATCCAGAGCACTGGCTCTAAGAGCTGTTAGCCAGGGCGAAGAACGCCCGGGTAAGGCTGGTTCCAGTTTTGAATATTCCGCACTGTAGCGCGTTTTGATGACCGTGTTCATTTAAGCCGCCGCCTGTTTGTTTTCAACCCAACTGTAGCCTTTTTCCTCCAATTCCAACGCCAGCTCGGCACCGCCTGACTTTACGATTTGCCCATGCGCCAGCACATGCACAAAATCAGGTTTGATGTAATCGAGCAAGCGTTGATAATGCGTAACCATGACAAAGGAGCGCTCAGGCGACCGCAACGAATTGACACCCTCTGAAACAATCTTCAATGCGTCAATATCCAGGCCCGAATCGGTTTCATCCATAATGCAAAGCTTGGGTTCCAAAATGGCCATTTGCAGAATTTCATTACGTTTTTTCTCGCCACCGGAAAAACCTTCATTAACCGCTCTATAAAGAAATTTTTCATCCATTTCCAAAAGGCGCACTTTGTCTTTGACCAGCATCAAAAAGTCCATCGCATCCACTTCAGATAAGCCTTGATGCTTGCGTATCGCATTTAGCGCGGCTTTCAGTAAATAAATATTGCTGACACCGGGAATTTCCACCGGATATTGAAAGGCCAGAAACACACCTTCTCGCGCCCTGACTTCCGGTGCCATTTCGGTTAGATCCTTGCCATCATAAGTAACCGTTCCTTCGGTCACGGTGTAGCCGCTTTTACCGGACAACACATGGGACAAAGTACTTTTTCCGGAGCCGTTAGGACCCATGATCGCATGAATCTCGCCCGGTTTAATGTGCAGATTGATGCCTTTAAGAATGGGCTTGTCACCAACGCTAACGTGGAGGTTTTCAATGTTGAGCATAGTTTTTACCTGACTTTAATTTAATTCGTAGGGTACGCATTGCGTACCAATTTAAGCATTGCAATCTATTTGCCCCTATTAGGATGGGCGGTTTTGATGGGCTTCGTACCTTTGCAGTTCCAGCAACAAAGGCGGCACATCCGTTTCAATAATGCTCCATAAAGTATCGTTGTCTATGCCCAGATAACCATGGATCAAACGATTGCGAGTGGCTATCAACTGCCGCCACGGAATTTTAGGAGTGGCTTTACGCACATCTTCAGGAATATGCGTGGCGGCTTCGCCGATGAGCTCCAAATTACGCACGGTGGCATCATAGGTTATGCCGCTGTTGATAAAATCAGTTTGGCTAAAGCCTTCGGTATAAGCGATGACTTTTTCGGCAAAACCAATCATGTCATCCCAATAAAAATACCACTCTCTATCAGCACTAGACATCAATCGCTTCCTGTTCGATAAACGGGCGCAATTGCGGGCGTAAGGCTTTGTCGGTGACTAAATCAACGGCACAACCCAAGCAATCTTCCAGAAAAAAAAGCACACCAAAATAACGCTCGGAAGTCGCTAAGCCATCAAACGTGACTAATATATCCACATCGCTTTGGTCGCTGGCTTCGTCGCGGACAGTTGAGCCAAACAAGGCCAGGCGAACCACACCAAATTGTTGCGCTAATATTGGCTTAATACGAGTCAGCACCTCAAGCGCGGCGGATTTACGCATTAACCCACCGCGCCTTCCAGACTCAACCCCAACAACGCCTGAGCCTCAACAGCGAATTCCATGGGCAATTCCTTGAAGACTTCTTTACAGAAACCGTTGACGATCATCGACACTGCATCTTCTGCGGAAAGACCGCGCTGCTGGCAGAAAAACAGCTGATCTTCACTGATTTTGGACGTCGTTGCCTCATGCTCGACTTGTGCAGAAGGCTGCTTGACTTCCACATACGGAAATGTATGCGCACCACACCGGTCGCCGACCAATAAGGAATCGCACTGCGTATAGTTTCGGGCATTTTCGGCACTCTTCAACACCTTGACCAGGCCGCGATACGTATTTTGCGCCCGGCCAGCGGAAATACCTTTGGAAACTATCGTGCTGCGTGTATTTTTGCCGATATGAATCATTTTCGTGCCGGTATCGGCTTGCTGGTAATTGTTCGTCAACGCGACCGAATAAAACTCACCTATTGAGTTGTTGCCGGTCAATACGCAACTGGGGTATTTCCAGGTAATGGCGGAACCGGTTTCCACCTGGGTCCAGGAAACCTTGGAATTATCACCCCGGCAATCGGCCCGTTTGGTCACAAAATTGTAGATGCCGCCTTTGCCTTCCTTGTCACCCGGATACCAGTTTTGTACCGTGGAATATTTGATTTCAGCATTTTCAAGCGCGATCAATTCGACCACGGCAGCATGCAATTGGTTTTCATCCCGCATAGGCGCGGTACAGCCTTCAAGATAGCTGACATGACTGCCTTCATCGGCAATGATCAGCGTTCTTTCGAACTGACCGGTATTGGCGGCATTGATTCTGAAGTAAGTCGACAATTCCATCGGGCAGCGCACACCTTTTGGAATATAAACAAACGAACCATCGGTAAAGACGGCGGCATTCAGCGCAGCGAAGTAATTATCGGTATGCGGCACGACCGATCCCAGATATTGTTTGATCAGTTCGGGATGCTCACGCAAAGCTTCGGATATCGGGCAAAAAATAACTCCCGCGTCCTTCAACTTGCCCTTAAACGTAGTAGCAACCGAAACACTGTCAAAAACTGCATCGACAGCCACACCGGCCAAGCGCTCCTGTTCATCCAAAGGAATACCCAATTTTTTATAGGCTTCTAGCACTTGAGGGTCGATTTCGTCCAAACTTTTAGGGCCATCTTCCTTGCGTTTGGGCGCGGAATAATAACTGACAGACTGATAATCAATCGGATCAAAATTAACAAAAGCCCATTCCGGCGACTTTATCGTCTGCCAATGCCGAAACGCCTTCAACCTATATTCCAACATGAATTCAGGCTCGTTTTTTACCTTGGATAATTTATGAATGACATCCTCATCCAATCCAGGTGGAAAGGTTTCGGTTTCTAAAACCGTCACGAAGCCCTGCTTGTATTCCTTGCCGATCAGTTGTTCAATTTCTTTGGTGCTTGCTGACATTTTGTTCTCCGTAATTACCGGTAAAGGCTGGCTACCGGCACGTAAATTTCTTCAGGCTGTTGCGTAGGCATGATCAAATCAGCCAACGTAATTGAATCCAGTGTTAAAAAAATCTTTTGATTGATCAAACCCCATACACCTCTAATTTCACAACCACTGGCCTGTTCACAACTTTGTTGAGAAATACTGCACTCAGTCAATGAAATAGGCCCTTCAAGCGCGCTGATTATCGTTGCAACCGAGATCTTATCCGGCGGGTTCGCTAAAATATAACCGCCTCTAGCCCCTCGTGTTGAACTGACCAGCTTCGCTTTAGACAACAGCTTAAGTATTTTACTGACAGTTGTTAAGGCTATACCGGTCTCATCTGCAATTTCATGGGCTGCATGAACAGCGAACTGCTCTCTTGCCATATAACTTAAAATCACCGTCGCATAATCCGTAAGCTTTCCAAGACGCAACATAGTTAACCTCATTCATTTAGGACTATTTTAGTCCTATTTTAATTCCGAGTAAAGCACTAGGTAATTAGAAAATTAATTGAGGCAACAAACATCTTTATTTCAGAAGGATCTAACCCTAAAACAAACGATCTGCATTGTTATCGTTCTGGCTTTTCATTCCAGTATCGCCCAAGTTGCAGCCGCGATCGCTCAACAGTGACTGCGTTTCCCTTCAATAGCAGCCTGATAGCACCTTCTTTGCCCGCTTCAAACCACTTGATATTTTGTTCGCTATAGCGCCTAAGCACCAGTTTATGAGGAAACCCAAACCGGTTGTTATACCCGGCAGGAATTAAAATGATCTCAGGATTGACCTGCTTTAAAAACACGGTGCTTGACGATGTTTTACTGCCGTGATGAGGCGCGATCATGACTCTGGATGACAATTGATCACCATAAGTTGCGACCAACTCAGCCTCGGCTTTTCGCTCGATATCGCCTGTTAATAAAATTCCCCCTTGACCCGAACTGATTTGCAGTACGCAAGATCCGTCATTATCGTTTTCTATCGCCCGAGTTTGAGGACTGAGCACCGCAAAACGCACTCCATCCCACATCCACGACTGTCCGGCCTGGCAAAATTCGGCATGATGAGGTGCTAACTGTTCCGGAACGCTACTTATTAATAAAGCAGGATTCTTCATATTCAAAAGCGTTTCAGCGCCGCCAATATGATCGTTATCGCCATGACTGATAACAACAGCATCCAGCTTTTTAATTTGCAGAAAATTAAGATAAGGCAAAACCACCCGACTGCCCATATCGGCTGATTCATCAAAGCGAGCACCCGCGTCATACACCAGACTGTGATGCGCCGTCCTCACCACAACCGAAAGCCCCTGCCCCACATCCAGCAAAGTCAGCTCAACTTCTCCATCATCCGGCCCCGGCTTATCATTAAAAGCCAAGGGCAAACACATCAAAATCCCCAACCATCGCCCCGGCAATCCTTTTGGCGCCATCAACACAAATAAACCGACAATCCCAAGAAACAAGGCCAATGGACTGGGCTCCGCGAGTTGAAATGTTGCAAAAGGCAACTCCGCTAAACGCGATAACAGCCACATCAAACCACAGAGCATGGAATCGGCAACACTCAAAACTGCCGGAGCTAAAGAAGGTGCAATAAAAAGTAAACAAACGCCGGCCAAACACAGAGGAATAATAATAAAACTAACCCAAGGCACCGCTATCAAATTAGCTATTGGCGCTATCACCGACACTTCCTGAAAAAAGAAGAACAATAACGGCGCCAAAGCCAGACTGGTGACCCAATGAATTTTGAGGGCTGATTTCCAGGCTTTACCCGACTTCAGGCGACTGCGCAGCGAATAAAAAATTATCCCCACCGCAAAAAATGACAGCCAGAATCCTGCTGAAAGCACGGCCAAAGGATCGAGCATGACAACGACTAATAACGCGATAGCCAGTGTATTTATCGCGCTCACATGACGTTGCCTTAACAAGGCCAGCATAAATACCGCCAACATAATTAATGCGCGTTGCGTTGGAATAGCAAATCCGGCCATTGCCGAATAAGCCAAAGCGGCAAGAAAAGCAAAACAAGCCGCCACCTGATAAGGTGCAATGCTCAGCACACCGGATCTTGTCCAAATTTTTGCGACCAGCCAGTAAATCATGCCGGACACTAAACCGATATGTAACCCTGAAATAGCCATCAGATGCACTGTTCCGGTTTTTCTGAACATCAGCCATTGCTGATCGCTCATCAATTGCCGTTCACCCAGAGTCAGCGCCTGGATCAAACCCAGAGAATCCGTATTGGGCATTGCCTGAACCAGCTGATCGAAAACTTTCTGCCGCCAAGCTGCCAGCGAAAACAACGGGTCTTTGTCTGCCAGTAACTGAGGCTTTGCTTGCTCTTTGATATAGCCTGTTGCACCTATACCCGATACAAAAAGGCTTCTTTCGTAATTGACGTTACCGGGATTAAAATTACCCCGAGGTCTTTTGAGTTTTACAGTAAATCGCCAGTATTGCCCGGCCTTGGGCAATACCTTGGGAAAATACCAGTTGAGCCTTAACCTTGCCGGCACACCGGGATCGGCTTTGCTGACTTTAAAGTCAAATCGAACACGCTTCTCAGAGTAAACCGGAATAGGCTCTATCCTGCCTTCGACCTGAAATACCCGACTTTCTAACGCCCCAGGCAAGCGGTCCGATAATTTCATTTCAGCATAGCCAAGCGCCCACAACACGCCAGCAAATAAAGCGAGGCATTTCCATAGTCGCAGGGCAGCGCAAATCGCAGCCAGCGCAACGATCAATAACACCCCCATCGGCCCAGGCAATTCAGGTAACTGTTGCAGGCATAAAACACCCAACACAAAGATGAGTACGAGCGTCACCATGAGAGAATTCCTGATTAGCAATAATTTTTTCAGGTTAGAAAAACCTGATAGACTTACGGGTCATAGGCCTTGACCATCATTCCCTGCTGCTTAGCGTAAAACCGATCAATACCTTATAAAAATTAATTTACCCTACCGACTGAGTGTCTTTGCCGCCCCAAGCCCCTCGGTTGTTTAGCAAAATAACTATAAAGAATCATCACTATGCCTAAGAAATTATTACAAAAATTCATGCCCGATCATGAAACCTTAAAAAAACATAAAAATCTTCAGTTTTTAGGAGAAAAGCTTCACGACCCCAATCTGTGGCATTTAAACAGAAAGTCAGTATCGATGGCTTTTGCGATTGGACTCTTTGCCGCATGGATTCCAACGCCGACACAAATGGCGATTGCAGCTGTTGCAGCTTTTTATTTTAGGGGCAATTTACCCATCTCGGTTGCGCTGGTCTGGCTGACAAATCCGATAACCATGCCGCCTCTGTTTTATTTCGCTTACCGGGTCGGCCTTTTTGTCATGGCGCAACCTTCGCCATCGGCTGATTTTGAGTTTTCTTTGGACGGCGTGATGAATGGATTAGGCGATGTCTGGGCACCGTTTTTACTGGGCTGTCTCATTCTTGGCGTCACCTGCTCCAGTGCCGGTTATTTCGGAATGAATGCCTTTTGGCGCTATCACGTAGCTCATCGATGGAGCAAAAGAAAGTTAAGAGCCAGTCATTGATCAAGCGCGTCGACGGCCAATCCGGACTTATCGTTGACGCGATTTAAAAAGAGTTTTGACTGAACAAGCCCGTTAAATCGCAACGAAATAACGGGCATACCAAAATTAGTTCCCGGATTACGCTATGCAACATCCAGGCTACGAATCATAAAATCAATTGACGATTAAGCCGTCTTCCATATGAAGAACCGTGTCCATCCTTGCCGCCAAGGTTGGATCATGGGTCACAACAAGAAAACTCACTTTTAATTCCCGATTTAATTCCAACATTAGCTGATAGATTTGCTCGGCTGTTTTGCTGTCCAAATTACCGGTAGGCTCATCCGCCAAAACGCAGTTCGGGCTATTGATCAAGGCTCTGGCAACTGCCGCGCGCTGGCGCTCACCGCCGGATAATTCGCCCGGCTTATGTTCGATCCGATGACCCAATCCGACTCGTTCCAACAGCCCATGCGCCTTGATTTTTGCCTGCTTGACCGATTCGCCGCCAATTAATAACGGCATTGCGACATTTTCCAAAACCGTAAATTCACCCAGCAAATGATGGAACTGGTAGATAAAGCCTAATGAGCGATTACGCAATTGGTTTAGTTCTTTGGCGCTCACCTTATTCAGATCGAAGTTGTTTAGAATAACGTTGCCGTCATCCGGCTTATCCAGCCCCCCCAAAAGATGCAAGAGCGTGCTTTTTCCGGATCCTGAAGCACCCATGATGGCAACACGCTGACCTACGCCTATATCAAGATCGACACCTCTCAATACCGTGACGTTAAGGCCACCTTGCTTAAATGCTTTGGTCAATTTACGGCAGGAAAGAATGGATTGATTACTCATATCTTAATACCTCGGCAGGATTGACTTGCGAGGCCTGCCAGGCAGGATAAATAGTCGCTAGTAGCGAAAGGCCGAAGGACATGGCGGCTATCGCATAAACATCAGACCACTCCAGCTTGGAGGGCAATTCGCTGATGTAATACACATCGGCTGCCATGAATTGAGTATCAAAAAACTGTTCAATAGCCGGCACGATGGTTTCGACATTCAGCGCCAGCGCAATTCCTCCGACCGTCCCAAGTGCTGTGCCTACCACACCGATGATGCCGCCCAGAATAATAAAAATTCCCATCACGGAAGGTGCAGACAAGCCTTGTGTTTTTAAAATAGCAATATCGCCCCGCTTGTCGGTCACCACCATGACCAGCGTCGACACAATATTGAATGCCGCCACCGCAACAATGAGCAAGAGAATAATAAACATCACCCGCTTTTCAGTCTTGATAGCCCTGAAAAAATTGCTGTGCGCTTGCGTCCAGTCGCTGACCCGGTAGCCGTCAGCGTACATTGTATTGGCCAGGGCGCGGCTGATTTGAGGGGCATTAAAAAGGTCATCCAGTTTCAGCCGTAAACCGGAAACGCCATCCTCCAAACGGAACAATTTGGCCGCATCCGCCATATGAATAATCGCCATATTTCTATCGTATTCGAACATCCCGACCCGAAACATCCCGGTAACAGTAAACCGCCGCATTCTGGGCAGTATACCGGCAGGAGTAGAATTAACCTGCGGCGTGATAACTGTGATCTGATCACCCAGGCCTACGCCCAAATAACCGGCCAGTTCAGCGCCCAGCACGATATTGTACTGGCCTTCAACTAATTGATTGAGGTCACCGGAGACCATCTTATCGCCGACTTCGGAAACAGCATGCTCCTGCTCGGGAAGAATACCCCTCAGCATGGTGCCACTCACCCGTCTATCGGCATTGATCATCACTTGACCATTAACAAACGGAGCCGAACCGGCAACATGAGGATAATCTTTCACGCGTTCCTGAACTTTAGACCACTCCTGTAATTGACCGTCAATGCCGCTTACCGTGGCATGAGATGTCATACCTAAAATTCTTTCCCGCAATTCAGCCTCAAAGCCATTCATGACGGAAAGTACAGTGATCAGAGCGGTAACACCCAGGGCAATCCCCAGGATGGATGTTAATGTGATAAATGAGATAAATTGAGTTCTGCGTTTGGCACGCGTATAGCGTAAGCCAATGTATAGAATTAGCGGTTTAAACATGAAATGATGTTAAATGAGAGTTAGGATTTTTTGCAATCGACACAAAAGCCATAGAGATAAAGGCTATGATCGGTGAGATCATAACCCAACTTGCTTGCTATTTCTTTTTGTCTGGATTCTATGATCGGATCAGTAAACTCATCCACTTTTCCGCATTTTAAACAGACAATATGATCATGGTGTCCGCCGCGGTCAAGCTCAAAAATTGAGTTACCCCCTTCAAAATGATGCCTCTTGACCAGACCGGCCGCTTCGAACTGAGTGAGCACCCGGTAAACAGTCGCCAGACCGATTTCCTCATTTTCACTCAACAGTATTTTATAGACCTGCTCAGCAGTCAGATGCCTTTCCTCGGTCTGATTTTCAAGAATTTCAAGAATTTTCATGCGCGGCAACGTAACCTTTAGGCCGGCGTTTTTTAAATCTTGCTTTTCCAAATCACTCTCCCTATTCAGCCAGTAGTGTCTTAAACAAGGCGCATTACCGTTTTCATGTATTCGCCATTCCTGTTATTTAGTTAATGGCCATATTAACACTTTTGTCCCTTATCTTTCACGAACAATAGACTGTCCTATACTTTTATCCGGATAACCGCTTGGAATAAACTATTTTTTAACCTGACGCATAGAGCTATAGACCCCCTATGAATATCCCTGACTTTCGTGTTGAACCGGCCCATTTCCGGGCAGACCATGACGATCTGCTGATAATTTTTAATGTAAACAAAAAACCGAATGATGCGCCCGACAGTGCGGCTGATATCATCAATCCGCTAAGTATTTATGTTATTGCGCGGGACAATCAACATCAGCCTGTTGGGGCCGGCGAATTGACTTCTGCCGGCACCATAGAAGGATTAGCCGTTATACCGAAATGGCATAACCAGGGTGTTGAACTGGCATTACTGACCGCATTGATCGATAAAGCCGCAAAATCCGGTTTAACCGAAATCAAGGCGCAAGCCGTTGAAAGCCATAAAGCCCTGTTTGAAGGCTTAAATTTCAGAGCAGTTACTCAAAACGAGCCGGGCATCTATAGCTTGAGCATGACGCAAGCCCCCGTCAGTCAACCGTCAAGCCGTCCTAACCCCAAACCTGCCCCGGAGAGTATAGAACCTGTCAAGATGGAAAGTCTGATGGCTATCATGGAAGCCAGCATCCAGCTTATTTCATCCGCCCGGCGGCAAATTTGTATCATCAGTAAAGACCTTGAGTGGCCGCTTTACGCCCAAAGCGCAGTGATAGAAGCACTGAAATCATTTGCTATAGACAACAGAAACAGCCTTGTCATGATACTGATTCAAGACCCAAACGCCCTGAATGGGCGATCGCACCCCCTGATTGACCTGGCCCAGCGCCTGCCTTCTTCCATCCAGCTAAGAACACCGACAGAAATGGAAGATCTCGGTTATCCATCAGCGTTTCTGCTGAGTGATCAACGCGGCTATTTATTCCGTCTAAACAATGACCAAGCAAAAGGCGACTGGAGTCCTTGTCTGCCCTCGCGCACCAAACAACTCGCAGAGCTGTTTGAACGCTTATGGCAACGCGCCAGACCCTGCAGCGAATTTCGCGCACTCAATTTGTAATTGATCATTGAGCAGCACATTGAACGGGGCAAAATAGGCAGTTGTCCTTATCCATCCAGTCGACTGAATTCTTGACGGGTCATTCTAGGATAATCAAGGCGTATCCTGTATCATTCAATTCTTTTTGCTAGTCCCGTACATGAAAAAGTCGATTTTCTATCCAGCCTTCATCTCAGCCAGTTTGACTTTAACCGGGTGTACCACAATCATGGAATATATGCCAGGTGTCTACAAGATTGATATTCAACAAGGCAACCTGATCGATCAGGAAGTTGTTGATCAACTCAGACCCGGCATGAATAAACGGCAGGTACTCTACATTATGGGTTCACCGATGCTGATCGATGTTTTCAACGAAGACCGATGGGATTATATCTACTCCGAACAAAAAGGAGGCGAAGACAGGATGCAGAAACGCATCACCCTCTTCTTTAAGGAAGACAGCCTTAAAGCCGTTCAAGGGGATTTCAGACCCAGTTCCAAACCTGTGGAACGGCTTGCTCATGAAACCACAATGGAACTTCCTCCAAGAGATCTGGAAAAAACACTGTGGGAAAAAATCACCGGATTGTTTGGCTTTGAGGGCTTATACAGAGAAGAATCGACAGGCAGAGCCCCACAAAAAATGGATAGGCCTGAAGATCCTTTATCCAGCTCTTCGGCTCCGAAATAATTCAACCCGGCAAAACAAGACAAGCTGGGGTTACTTGACTCTTACCAGCCTGTCTCGTTAATTCAGAATAACTTTACGCGTCTACTTCTTTGGATGCCCGGCTTCGGCGTGCATCCTTGGGATCATGCTCCAAAGGCCGGTAGATTTCGACGCGATCGTACTCTTTCAGCACATGATCCAGCTTGCAGGCCGAACTGAAAATTCCGATTTTGGTTTTTGCCAAATCAATTTCAGGAAACCGTTTCAAAATCCCCGAACTGTTAATGGCATCCTCAGCGGTAGAACCTTTCGGCAAGGTGACATTCAAAATAACCTGCTCTTCCGGTTTGGCATAAGCCACTTCGACTCTTATCAATTGCTCAACCATATACTTGCTTTGCCCTTTGAGTAAAAGAACCCACCATGGTGTTGCATATTTGATTAAAAACGGTTCCAAAGGCGATATTCGCCAACAATCCGGACATTTCGAATTCCAAATCCAGCGAAATTTTGCTCGCATCTTCCCGCAAGGGAATAAAGTCCCAGCGTCCCTGCAAATAATTGAAAGGTCCATTTAACAAGGCGATCGTAATTCGCCCGCCTCTGTCCAGGCAATTTCGTGTCGCAAAAGATTTCTTAAAACCGCCCTTGGCAATGAGCAGTTCTGCCTCCACGATATCATCGCTACGATTGATGACACGACTGCCCGCACACCAAGGCAAGAACTCCGGGTAGGCCTCAACATCATCAACCAGATCAAACATCTGATGAGCCGCGTATTTGACCAACGCGCTTTTCTGAATCATCGTCATTAAATGACCCCCACAACGTTTAAAAACACTAGAAAAACGGCAGCGGGTGAAACGTAGCACACTAAAAAACGCCAAACCTCAAAGTAGTGAGGATTAGTCAAATGCAATTCCTTTTTGCAGTGTTCCTGTTTCATAACCCAGCCGGCAAAAATGGCAATACAAAAACCACCAATCGGCAGCATCAAGTTAGCAGTCAAATAATCCAGCAACTCAAATACAGTCCTATCAAAAATCTTGAATTCAGACCATATATTGAAGGAAAAAATAGTGCCCAAACCCAGCAACCAAGTCACAGCACCCGCCCACACACAAGCTCTTTGCCTGGTCATATTGCGGGTTTCAACCAGCCACGCCACGGCCGGTTCAATCAGCGAAATCGACGAGGATAACGCGGCAAACACCAATAAAACGAAAAACAGAATGCCAAAAAACCAACCGCCCGTCATATTGCCAAAAGCAATCGGTAGCGTTTGAAAAATAAGCCCTGGCCCGGATCCGGGCTGAAGATTATTCTCAAACACAATGGGGAAAATAGCCATACCGGCCAGCAATGCCACCAGTGTATCAGCACCAGCAACAATGACTGTGGTCCGAGCAATTGAAATATCTTTAGGCAGATAAGCACCGTATACCATGATCGCCCCCATGCCCAAACTCAAGGTAAAAAAGGCATGACCCATGGCCGTCAGAACCGACTGACCGGTAATTTTTGAAAAATCCGTATTAAACAGAAAATTCAAACCTTTAAAGTAAGAATTGGTACTCATCGCATAAGCCACTAAAAGCAGCAGCAGGAAAAACAAAGCCGGCATAAGCCACTGGACTGCTCGCTCCAAACCCTCGGTTACGCCTCTGGCAACCACACTCATGGTAACTACCATAAAAACGGTATGCCAGAACAATTGCTGGAGAGGACTCGCCATAAAGTCATTAAAGATGGTCTGGACTTTTTCGCCCCCCGCGCCCGAGAAACTGCCGGTAAAAACGTTCAGGATGTAAGAGAGACCCCATCCCGCGATAACACTGTAATAGGACAGAATCAAAAAACCCGCCACCACACCCAACCAACCCAGGTAATGCCAATTGGGATCAGCATCTGACTCTTTTGCGAGTAGGGCCATAGTACCGATAGGGTTACGCTTGCCCCGACGACCAATCATCGTCTCGGCAATCATGATAGGGATGCCGATCAACAGCACACACATCAGATAAACTATGACAAAAGCACCACCGCCATTTTCTCCGGTAATATAAGGAAACTTCCAGATATTGCCCAAACCGACAGCCGAACCGGTTGCCGCCAATATAAAAGCCATTCGCGATGACCATTCACCGTGCGATGATTTATTGGAATCCGTCATTGAAATGCCCGTCCTCTCTACATAAAAAGTCAATTTTTTTAATAATCGAGTAAAATACCAAAATTATTACTTTACGTCAGTTTATATATCTTATCGCGTGGCTATGGCCGAAAAAAAATCCAAGAAAAAAGCAAAAACACCCAACGCAACCATTGCGAATAATCGCACGGCGACGCACGAGTATTTTATTGAAGAGCGTTTTGAAGCGGGCTTGGTACTCGAAGGCTGGGAAGTTAAAAGTCTAAGAGCGGGACGCGTTCAGCTCAAAGAAAGCTATGTCGTCATCAAGCGCGGCGAAGCCTGGTTGTCCGGTGCGCACATTTCCGCCCTGCTTTCCGCATCGACACATGTCAATCCTGAAGCCATCAGACAACGCAAACTGCTGTTACACAAAAGGGAACTAAACCGCCTGATCGGCAGCGTCGAACGAAAAGGCTTCACCTTGATTCCTTTATCCATGTATTGGAAAAACGGCCGGGCAAAACTGGAAATCGGTCTGGCTAAAGGTAAAAAACTCCACGACAAACGCGCCGCATCAAAAGACCGCGACTGGCAGCGTGAAAAAGAGCGGCTCATGAAACACGCTTAAATTAAGGCTATGTTCGCGTTAGTAGTTGAAAGTAAATCAACACCGTCACTCCGGCATGGATTGCCGGAGCCGTTAGACCGCGTAAGCGAATCCAGGTCACAAGGATGTGAAAGCCCAACGCCATCCATG
>NZ_JAUSBX010000080.1 GCF_030651835.1 Methylicorpusculum sp.
TTTCGTAGCTTGCGGAGAAAACCTGCAAGGCATCGCGAAACGGCGTTAAGTCATGCGAGAGCCAATGTTTCGACCCCTTGTTGGGTCGAAACGAGGCGACGCGGACAAATCGGGGCCGCCGGAGGCATCAGTGGTCGCGTAATTTTTGCTGCTTGATTGGGCTGGGATGCCCAAAACAAGCTTTCGCAAAAATAGCGACTCCCCGGTGCAATTGGTGGATGTGCTTTTTCAATTCCTCTTTATGTTCGAACAGTTCCAAGGCGCTGCTGTAGCAGACTGAGATGATTGAAAAACTCCCCAAAAAACTCAGGTAGCTCTCAACGGCGCCCAGCGGAACGCTTAATACGACAATCCCTCAACCCCTCTTATTTGGCAATCCTGCGCTTCTGATAAGCCGTTGACTTGGTTGACTGCCGGATCCTCGCGGGCGCTGATTACTTTCTTTGATCAACATGAACGCTAAAAAAGACTGGGTGAACAACGCTTAAAGTGGCTCAAAATTAATGGCCGAAAATGGTTTAAATCCGTTGGTCATTGACACTTTAAAATCAATCGCAATTTCTCCCTCGACTTGACAACCCTTTCAATCTGGACGTAATGACTATTGCGTTTGCACAAACGGCTCTTAAACCACGAACTAAAGCAATTATCGATAGGCATTAACTTATGATCATTTTCGTGGGTATTTTTCCACTGAAAGAAGAGCCTACCGTCTTCTCTTGCGGAGAATTGCAGCATGGCCATTAGCAGACCATACTTTAGATAAACACGCCGAAAAAAGCCCTTATATTAGGATCCTTCCAATGCGATTGAATAGATTTCAAAGTTGCCCAGAGGTTGCCCCGAAAAATTTTAGGCAAAAAAAAGGACCTACATTTCCATGTAAGTCCTTGTTTTGATTGGCTCCCCCGGACGGGCTCGAACCGCCGACCTAGTGATTAACAGTCACAAAACAGATTGTATCAGGAAGACTCATAACGTATCATTTAGTCTTATTATTCATTAACTTAATTAATCTGTTTGTATCAGTTCATCTCATTTAAACTCACAAAATCTCACGCACAACGCGACATTAAAAGCGACATTTTATGCTATAGTTTTTTCATAAACTTCTAACGAAATGTTATGATTTAGACGCAGGCATTCCTCATGACAAAGACCGGCTTAACAGACAGATTAATCAAAAATGCCAAGGCCGGATCAAATACCATCAGATTTAGGGATAATTCTTCCGACCCTGCTTTAAAAGGCTTTATGCTCCAAATTTTACCCAGCGGCCTTAAAACTTTTGTGCTTTCGTACACCAGTCCTGAATCCGGCACAAGGCGGTTTATCAAATTGGGAACGTACCCGGCTATGTCGTTGAAAGAAGGACGAGAAGCCGCTCGACAGTCTCGCCAGATACTGGATAAAGGCTTAGACCCGATAGCTTATGCGGAACAATTGAAACTTGACGCACTTACAGAGCAAGAAAAACAAAATAAACACGGAACGGTCGAGGAGTTATTTAAATTTTATTTGCTTGACCTGGAAATGGATCTCAAACGGGCAGTCAAACAAGTTAAATCGATTTATGGCAGGGATATTGGCCCCTGTATTGGTCATCTTAAATGCTGCGAGGTCTCCTCCGAACACATTATTGATATTATTGCCACGATAGAAAATAGAGGCGCCCCAACCCTTGCCAACCGGACACGAGCCTATCTTAGAGCAGCATTTACCTTTGGCCAGCACTGCAAAGCCTCACCTCGCTGGAAAAAAAACAAAGAACTTCCCGATTTCAACATCAGTATCAATCCGGTTATTGATACTAAAAAGGCACCGGGTGAAAATCGAGTCGCGAATCATCATCTTAATAAAGAAGACGTAAGAAAACTCTGGTGCCTAATCGGAGTGGCTGCCATGAGCCCCGATATGGCGCTTGCGATCAAACTGTTGATTGCAACGGGCCAGCGGGTTGAGGAAGTGCTTTGTGCAGCTTGGGCTGAATTTGATCAACAAGAATTATTATGGACTATCCCAGCTGAACGAAGGAAAAACAGAGGTAAAAATAAAAGCAAAGAACCCCACTTAGTGCCTTTAACTGAGTTCCACTTCCACTTATTGGATGAAATTAAACAGTATTCCGGCACCAGTCGATTTTTATTCCCTCACCACCTGGATGCGTCCCAACCTCGCACCAGTGACTCGTTATCGCAAGCGGTTTCCCGTTTCTGTTCGCCACAGGGAAAAAGCAAACGGGAATCCTTTCCCAAATTTGCCCCCAGAGATTTACGCAGAACCTGGAAAACGTTGGCAGGCAGCATCGGAATTGGCCTGGAAGTGAGAAACAAAATTCAGGGGCACGCTTTTCAAGACATTGGCTCCATCCATTATGACCGTTATGATTACTTAAAAGAAAAGCGATTAGGCATCGAACAATGGACACACTGGTTAGAGGCGTTAATTAGCCAATAACGTAAACAACTCGGGGGAACAGTTTAACCTTTATTCGTCGTCAACAATCGATTCACTAATCAGGCAAATGGGCTAATAAGCTCTCATAGGGTATGTGCAAACCCTCATGGAGTCGTTTTATCATTTTCAGGCTTAAGGGCCTTTTGCGATTAAGCACTTCTGAGACTCTGCCACTGCTCCCAATAAAAACCGTTAAGTCTTTGGGGCTTAGGCCTTGTTGATCCATTCTGAACTTGATGGCTTCAATTGGATCCGGTGGCGTGATCGGGTAATGCTTGTTTTCATAAGATTCAATCAAAGTCACCAGTATTTCCATTTCATCCGCTTCCGGCGTGCCCTCTTCTGCTTGAAAAATAAGCTCAAGACGTTGAAACGCCTCACGTAAATCCTCGTCACTCCGGATTGGTTTAATAGTCATTGATAGTCTCGACATTAATTTTATCGTATTGGCCATGGGTACCAACGAATTTAACCCAGGCAATCCCCGCTCTGTACTGCATTTCTACAACTAATCGGTATTTATTACCGCCGATATTGAAAACAACGCGATTGTTATTGCAAATACTGGCGTTACCATAAAGTGATTTGACCGCTTGTGGCGAAGTCCAATTGGCTTTAATGGCCTCTTCGTACCAGCTTTCAAGAGGACCTTGCGCATCCCGGTAAGCAGGTTGTTCCCAAAAGTTTTTTAACGTGCTTTTTGCAATTACCCGCATAAATTCCTACGACTCCCATTTTGGGAGTTATTGTAATCTCACTCTTAGCCTTTAATCAATAACTTGCGGATTCCACTTATCCTGAATCCGTCTTCAAATCGTGCCAAATTTAATCTTAGGTTTTCGGTAACACGTTGGGATTAGTTGCAATGGATAAACCTGATCAGGTATCTTCAAATCAATTCCATTTTATTCAAATATGGCAATTCGCGTGAGACATAACAGTAAGTAGCGATCAGACATCAGTTAATGCGTCAGTATTGATTAAGGCAAGCCATCCCGTTTCAATGAGAGTATAGGCTGATATTAAACAATGGTTTATCGTACCGGCAGAATAACCTCAAGCCTGCAGCCGGCGTTAATGAAACTTTAATCCGTCTGAAACTAGCCGGTTTTTCCGGCATCATCGACCTTCAGTTTGTGGGTGTTGTGGAAGCTATAAACCAACCCGAACCGAAGCAACGCTGTGAAAGGCTCTATCATATTGCGATTTTGCCACGCGCATGACTATTGACAAATTCCGCAGACGGTCATCAGCTTCTTCCAAATGAAGTGTGCAATTCATTTGAGTGGGCTTTGGCCCATGGTTTCCTATTGCCGGTTGTCCAAACCTAATCGTTACTCTCGGGTTGATTCAATTCCGATGCACCCATCCAGTAGCACAGTAGCGGTGCAGGTAGGCGCATGATTTGGCTGACAGTCTCGCCTGTTTGGGGCAGACCGGTCATCAAGCCGAAGTCATCAAGCGACTTGGTGACAACGTAGCCGCGGGCGATTTTCTTTTGCTCGCACAGTTCGATCAAGCCTTTCAATTCCCTCGCGCCGGTGTGCTGGGCGCGGTATTTCACTTCGAAGGGAATCAATTGCCCGCCAATTTCTGCGACCAAATCGACCTCGCGCTCTTGTTTGCCGCGCCAGTAGGTAAAACGTACATTCTGGGAATAATAACGCGCGAACAGATGTTTAAACACGGCCGTTTCGGTCGCCACACCCAAGGCTGCGGGATCGTCAATGATGCTTTTGCCCTTAAGCATGACGGCGGGCGCAATGGCGGCATCGGCCAGATAAATTTTGAATCGTCCCTTGAGTACGTCTTTGCCATAACCGAACGGCGGCAGACGATAGATCAGGTGGCAGGCTTCTAGAAGTTCGATGAAATGCTGGGCCGTAGGCCGCTTGACTTCCAAGTTGCTGGATAAGTCGGTGATATTCAGTAAACCTCCGTCGTGCATGCACAGATAGAGGAAGGTGTGTTCGAGATCCAGGATCCGACGCACACCAAACAGCGCGGTCATATCGCGTTTCAAAGCCTTGTCGATGATATCTTCGCGCAATAAACGCTGCGCCTGAGTGATGCTTTCCACCTGAGCGGTTTGCGGAAACCCGCCGCGAATCAGATACTCGTGAAAATGACCGACATAAGGCACAGCGATTTCCTGCGCCCGGTAAAACTGCGGCGGTGTCCAGTCGAACAACTCGGTCAGGCTTTTTAAAGGCGGCAACGCCGGCAGTTGTAGCTGCTTAATTTGCAGGTATTCGTAAAATGATAACGTAGTCAATCGGATGGTATGCCAACGGCCCACCCCTGATTCTTGGTCGGCTTCCACCAAGGGCATGGCCGAGCCGGTAAAGACGATGCGACGCGCTTTGTTGAAATCGATCTGATGTTTAACCCAAGTCCCCCAGTCACGAATA
Source organism: Methylicorpusculum sp. (assembly GCF_030651835.1). GTDB lineage: Bacteria > Pseudomonadota > Gammaproteobacteria > Methylococcales > Methylomonadaceae > Methylicorpusculum. Next base: position 4,869 of record NZ_JAUSBX010000080.1, read on the forward strand.
AACTGGGCTTCATCGAGAAACAGGTATTCAGGCCCGTCGACGCGCGGCTCACGCTCGCGCCACGCTTCCAACACAGCTTCGATGCCTGCCAGTTTGAGCACTGGATGATCAAAGGTGGCGTAAAGAATGTTGGCTGCTGACACACCTTGCTTTAATAATGCGTCGATCTGTTGCTGCAACAGTGTCGTCTTGCCGACCTGGCGTGCGCCGGACAGTAAAATGGCTCGGTGAACGGGCGGATTATTGATCCAACGATTTAACTCACGCGAAGCGGCACGTTGCCAAGCCGGTAAATCGGCAATCGGTTCGCCACGCCACCAGGGATTGAATGGGGCCAAGACGGCAATCAGTTCTTCTTTTGAGACTTTCATCAGCCAATGTTAGCACTTTTTTGATGTTATTGTTATATATAGATAGCAATAAAGTCATTTTTAAGAATTATTGAGAAAAAATATATTCATTTTTTTCAGTTTTTTTAATCGGTATCGCTCTGCAAGAGTGTGCTCGACGATCACCGCCAAAGAGATATCTACAAGGCCGTATACCGGCAACACAAAACAATTTTCGGGTAGATCAAGAACCGCAGCTTTTGAGGCTCTAGTTTTCGCGAATAATATGTGGTGCGGGCATAGTGAAGCAAAAACAAATGAAGATGAAGCTTCCAGGATTTATTTCCATGCTGGCGAGACTGTGAAAGTATTTTTATCATTCCCTCCTTCATAGCTGATACATCATCCAACAACTATGAGTTGAAGGCGGCAAACCGCGATTTTATCCTGTTGTGCAAAAAAAACGCACTGTTCGGTGGCGAATAAGTTAAAGTCGATGGTAGCTGTTTCAAGGTCAACGCCAATTCAATAGCACCCCTGACATAACTGGACGCTCGACGGGTTATGTGCCCAGGCAGTCGTTTCAAAGTCGGTATTTTCTGGGAAATTTTCCACAAAGATTGACCATTCGCCCATTAAATATCTGACACTTTGGTGTTTGCAAATCGCCAACCACTTGGCTGATGGTGCTGAAGCGGTTAATCCGCTCAATGTTGAAATTGTCTATGAAGGCAGTGCCGTTTTTATAAGAACGTCACTGAAGCCGATCAATGGCAGACCGAAGAATATTTTCTATCAAAGATCCCTGAACACAGCTTTCTCGATACTGAAATTAACCGGGTAAGCCGCTGAATAATTAACCTTCATTTTCTTTACCAGAACTCAATATCCGGTTAACCCCGCCCGTAAACAACAGCACATCCTCGGGAAAAAACTGGCGACCCAATGTTTTGACCGTCAATTGTTCCGGTAAACGATAACAGCGGATGTCATCTTCAACCGGCTCAATCAATTCTTCCATGTGTGCCAGCAATCGTAACAAGGACCTCCGCTTCAGCACTACAGTAAAAACGGAATACTGAACCGGCAAACCTTTTCGTTTTAAAGCTCTATGCACTTTCGACAAGCGCCTGGGGTTGGCAATGTCATAGGCAATGAGATACAAACCGAGTTGACTGTCGGCCATTAGCAGACCGATAGCAAAAATTGATGCAATTTGCTGATCGTGCTTCGGAACAGCAAATAAAACCGGTCGGTACGCTGTTCAAACAAAAGTGCCACAGCACCCAGCGCTTTAGTATCATTGCCCTCTGAACCGGTCAACAGCGACGGATAACAATCCCACAGTAACAGCTTACTCAAATCCTGCGCCAAATCCAATTCACCTGACAGCAAAGCGTCATCATCATGGCTAAAGCCGCACTCCGGCAGCCAATTCAATAATTCACTGTGCAGCAAGCCCAAAAGCAAATTGGCCTTGTAGCGCCCTTCATCCGATAAACTTAAGGTCAACTGCCGCTGCAAATCATTAATCGACACTTCCCGCCAGTCTTTGATTCCCATCCTGCGCGCAAAGCTGCGAGCGGCCAGCTTTTCCATGGATAAATACCAATTTTCATACCTTTGTAAACCATCGGCGCGGGCCAGCAAATCGACCAACCGCTGGGTTAGCGATTGTCTGCTACTGCCTCGGCCCAACCAGCGCGCTCTCACCTCGCCGTTCTTTTCCAGAAAAATCAGATGCACTCCGGCATCGGCACAGGCCAGTAATGCCGACATTGACCAATCCACCACACCGTTGCAAACCACTCGCGAAATGCGCGATAGTGGAAATAACTGATCGGCTTTATCGGGCACCACCACGCGTAATGCCGGATCATCCAGCACGACCCGGCAACCGGGTGAACCGTCAATATAAAGAGGCCGCATGTATCCTCCGGGATGTCAAATGACGCAAGATTAAATGAAAAACCGTTAATTCTACTTTGTCAGATTAGAAGAAAGACCGTCATACCCGCCGGGAAGCGGGTATCCAGCGCCATGGGTGGCGAGCTTCGAACCATCCATGGAGCCTGGATTCCGGCAATCCATGCCGGAATGACGACCTTCGGTCATTTGAAACCTGAAATCTTAAAAAGTAGAATTAACTACCCTGCTTGCCATCGCCCATAAAGCGTTTGCCCAACGCATACCCATAGCGCCGTAAAAGCCGCCTCGAAGGCCCCGCCTGTGATTCGTAAAAAGCATAAAAGCATTGTCGGCCCGTTTTATTCATTTGGCACCGGCCATTATCATCACTGAAATGCTCCACTCTTAACTGCCGCTCCTTAAACAGCTGCCACACCCATCGGTCCATCACGGGCCGCAAAGGCTCCATCAAATCACAAGCCAGGGACTCCCGGCCAAAACTCAGATCATGATAAAACCCTAGCATCGAATCCAAGCCGACTAAATGACAAGCGCGCACCGCATCGTAATGCAGCAAGGTATAGCCTAGCGACAAACAGGCATTCACGGGATCAGGTGGTGGACGCTTTTTACGTCCGGTAAACTGCAGAGAATCAGCAAACAAATGGGTAAAACCACCAAAATAAGCCGCAGCCGCGGAACCTTCAAAACCACGCAGACTGCTCAAGGACACCTCAATCGTATCTTCCCGCAACTGTCCGATAATGCCATTCAGTGTTTGAAGCGCGCCGGTTAACGGGTAACGCAGATCAGCTCTAACCGTCAGCGCATCTCGAAGCAACCGTTGCTGGGCGCGAATTTTAATCAATACCAGCCAACGTGCTAATGATGTACGCAAAGCCTCATCCTGATAGGTCTGATACTGACCTAACCGACGCCGGGTATCACTGTGCGAATGCGCAGCCAGCATCGCCGTCGCCTCGGTATTGCGCCCGGACAAAACCAACAAGCCGATATGACGTTCCGTTAATGCGCCCAACACCCGGCTCTCCAACTGCACATTCCCCCGTAACACCACCCGTTCCAGCAAATGCAGAGGCACGGTGCCCTTTTTGACATTATCTTCATACAATGCCAGCGCTTGACCATCCAGCTTGACTGACAAATTTTTTCTATCCAGATACAAACTACTCATCTCACCCCACATAATAAAAAGAACCGTCCTGAGGTAGAACCGCTTTACCCAATGTCCGAATGTGCTTAACACCCGCCAGTTTCAGTAAAATAAAGCGATCCTCATCCGGATCAATGACCAGACCGATGTCCTCAAGCAATTGGGCTTTTTCTGTCGCCGTTAAAAAACATTCAAACACTGATTTTTGACCGCCCGAGGCATAACTGCGCAAAACAAACAACGCCCTGCGCAAACGGCGGTTACAAGAAATATCGTAAGCGGCTAAATACAGCTGTCGTTGTGTCATGGCAAAAAGAATAACCCGCGCAGTGTGGTTTGTAAGCTCTGACAAGCTTGTGAGGTAGGAGCGATCCCCAGATCGCGACTATCGGTTTGACCGTGATCACGCTATAACGCGCAATACTTCGGATAGCCTCTGCTTTGCACTCAACATACTCCTGAAAACATGCCAGCACCGCCCCCTGTAGTCGCGACGTAGGCGTCGCTCCTACGCGTAGGAGCGATCCCCAGATCGCGACTACAGGTTGGATCCGGCAGCGCCCAGCCAAATCGCATCCCAATGCGGATAATCGCCGACGTGTTTGACTAACCCTGCTCGCAGCGGGTTGGCGATGATATAACGCGCAGTAACCCGGATATCCTCTTCTTTGCGCAAAGCATGATCATGAAAACCCGCTTGCCAAATAGGCTGGCCAATTGCTTTGGCAGATAGAGCTTTCAGGCTTTGCATGACTTTAGATAATGAGGCGTCACCGCTCAATTCCATCAACCAATGAAGATGATCGGGCATGACAACGAAGGCCAGCGTATTAGCCCGGCCTAGCTCCTGTTCATTTTTCATGGTCTTAATCAACATTCTGGCTGCGTTGAAATCGTAAAAAAAAGGTTCACGATCTTGGGTCACAGTGGTGATAAGATAAATTTGACCGGGCGAAGAGACGCGTCCTTTTCGCAGGTTCCTTCCGTGCGGATTAGGCTTTTTGTGCCCCTTTAGTCGCGACGTAGGCGTCGCTCCTACATTAGCTGGGCACCGATTTGTCATGGTTACATCTCAAAACGCCGGGGTAATTGCGGAGGCAAGTCCTTAATACCGACTTGTTTGGTTTCGGCCAGCAGCATGGGGATAAATTGAGCTTCAAGCCAGCCCTCAAGCTGTTGCCAATTATGTTGTTGGACCGGTTCATAACCGTGCGCCAGAATTGATTGGTTACGGCTTTTAATCTGGTTTAGGAGCGCTTTTTCTTCTGCGCGAATAAACACAGCCGCAGGCCCTTCAGTTTTAAACTTGATCAACTGCCATGCGGCGAACAATCCTGCCTGATACTGATTGTCCCGGTTTTGGGTCAGGACAACCCCTTCCGGAATGTCACTTTCTTTGATACTACTGGTATCCATACCGCATTGAAATTTCAACACCCATTGTGCCGTCCATTCGATGAGCCGGTAAATCCGCGCGATGGCATCGTCATAACGACCTTGCGCAGCGCGGCGTTTAGCATTCAGATACAAATCAAACAACTGCGCGGCTTCCCGCTTGTCCTGACGATTGTCACGTAAACGCATGACGATAGGCAGGTAGGCTTTAAGTGCCTCAGGTAAACTGGGCGCGTAGTTTTGTAACAGCTCGACAGCCGTTTGATGATTGAAATTATCCCATTCAGCAAATGCGCGGCTCAAATCGCGAAATTGGGCATATTGGCTTCGCAGTCCTGCAATACCGGGTGCTTTGATATCTTTAAGACCCGCTTCGGCTTCGCTATAAGCAAACCGGCTCCAGGCCTGCCGGTACGGCGCAATCAACCGTTCGAAACGGATTTTCTCGATATTCGCAAATGCGGCAAATTGCGAGCCGTCATGGACTTTGATCAAATCGGCACGGCTACCGGTAACCAGTTGTAATTGAATATCCTGTCGTTCCAAAGCGGCCATAATCAAACCGGCGCTCATGGACTTGGTCCCGCCGGTATAGTCAGCAACAAAACTTGACGAGGGAAAGCGTTGCACCAAAAGCGCTAGCGCTTGGCAACAATCGGCATAAATGCAGTCCAGATCATCCGATAAAGTGAGGCAGATATCGAATTGATCCGGCTTTAAACCTGTCTGGCTGGGAATATTGGGCAGGCTGGGTTTTTCGTCCTGGTTAGACGCCTTAATGCAGTTGCCATTGCCAGTAATCTGCACATTGGAGCCCGGTCGCCCGGTTCCCGGATCTTTATCCGTACAGATGAATAGAACAAAATCGGGCCGCACGTCTTTGATAGCGGTAACAATCGGCTGGTGGCTTCCGCCAACGGTGCAAATGAGGATAGTGGTCATGTTTTTTGTCAATGAGTGAAATGCGCTTTAACTTTACCAGGCCCAACGACGCCCGTCTTTAAGTAATAAAAAAGCTGTTGTTCTCGTAACGGAGAGGCAATAAATCCAAAGCGCCTGTAAAAACGGTCGGCCTCGGCATCAATCGGATGCGTTAACATTGAGAGTGGATTTCGCCTCGGCAGGCATTGCCCGGATCCAGTGCACAAGGACGTGCTACAGCCTTTGCCATCCATGGCTTTCGAATTCCAGCAACCCAGCCGGAACGACGGCAAAAACTCATGCAGACACAGCTTCAAATAGTTCCCTTACAAACCAGGACATCTTCTCTATATAAAAACAGGAAAACTTCAGTCTAAATTACTCACTTGCAAGGAAACTCTCGTCTTAATCCCTTCTTAATAAGGTCTCTGATTTATATGAACGAACAAATCAAACTAACTCCTTTTAGTATAGAGGTCTTAATCCCTTCTTAATAAGGTCTCTGATTTATATCGATAGGGCTGTAGATAAAAAGGCGTTAAAAACTTGTCTTAATCCCTTCTTAATAAGGTCTCTGATTTATATAGCGGATGGCGGCGGTTTCTAAATTCCTGGATGGGTCTTAATCCCTTCTTAATAAGGTCTCTGATTTATATAGATTCATACAATTGATGATCGCCATGTTTTATACCGTCTTAATCCCTTCTTAATAAGGTCTCTGATTTATATGCTTATATAGCTGCAAAGGTTGATGTTTTAACCGAAGTCTTAATCCCTTCTTAATAAGGTCTCTGATTTATATGGAAATGATATGGAAGTATGTAAGAAATACCTCGTCTTAATCCCTTCTTAATAAGGTCTCTGATTTATATATTCCTTCCGGGCATTGCCAGCCATCAGCCGCGGTCTTAATCCCTTCTTAATAAGGTCTCTGATTTATATGTTGTGGGTGGTGGCAAATGCATCTGTCTAATAAGTCTTAATCCCTTCTTAATAAGGTCTCTGATTTATATACAAGCCAGCTAAGGAAAAAGTAGTGGTTCAACTGTCTTAATCCCTTCTTAATAAGGTCTCTGATTTATATTAGAAGCGAGTGAAAGCCATGTCAGCTAAAAAAGTCTTAATCCCTTCTTAATAAGGTCTCTGATTTATATCATTTCCGGTATTTGGGTCTGCTCTCAAAAATTCAGTCTTAATCCCTTCTTAATAAGGTCTCTGATTTATATAAAAGAGACGACGACAAAGACGTAAGGTTTACCGGGTCTTAATCCCTTCTTAATAAGGTCTCTGATTTATATAGTGGTAATACCGCAGGCTGTTCCAGTAGCAGTTGTGTCTTAATCCCTTCTTAATAAGGTCTCTGATTTATATTTAAAGATCGTCAAGACTGCCTTAATACTTACGCTGTCTTAATCCCTTCTTAATAAGGTCTCTGATTTATATCTCACGTTGGAATGAAGGCTACTTGAAAGAAAGTGATAGGTCTTAATCCCTTCTTAATAAGGTCTCTGATTTATATGGCAAAGAAATATACCTACAGCAAAACCTTCTGTCTTAATCCCTTCTTAATAAGGTCTCTGATTTATATCGCACCGGAGCCCCAAGCACTAAAAGACCGCGCCCGTCTTAATCCCTTCTTAATAAGGTCTCTGATTTATATGTGTTTGTAGCAAAAACTCAAACCAGGCGGTATGTCTTAATCCCTTCTTAATAAGGTCTCTGATTTATATAATCACCCAATGTATAGCCGCCGCCGAAAAACATGAGTCTTAATCCCTTCTTAATAAGGTCTCTGATTTATATATAATACGGTTACATTGCATCGCTGTAAAAAAAATGTCTTAATCCCTTCTTAATAAGGTCTCTGATTTATATTGGGTGAAACAGTCGAAAGACTGGCCAGTGTTAGGTCTTAATCCCTTCTTAATAAGGTCTCTGATTTATATTAAAACTTGAGCATGAAACGGCTATAGCCGAAAAGGGTCTTAATCCCTTCTTAATAAGGTCTCTGATTTATATGCAGCCACTTTAAACCCTTAGGAGAACTTATCATGTCTTAATCCCTTCTTAATAAGGTCTCTGATTTATATTGACTCATGCACTCTAGTAGTGCCTGAAATTCAGGCGTCTTAATCCCTTCTTAATAAGGTCTCTGATTTATATCTTCAAAGGATATAAAAATGAAAAGCTTAAAAGAAGGTCTTAATCCCTTCTTAATAAGGTCTCTGATTTATATACAAATTTTGGATCATTGGAAGGTTTAACGATGGTCTTAATCCCTTCTTAATAAGGTCTCTGATTTATATCCTTGCTCGGTGTAGACCTTAGCGAGTAATTTAAAGTCTTAATCCCTTCTTAATAAGGTCTCTGATTTATATTACCGGTCTTAGTGCAGTCTATCTGTTCTTAATCGAGTCTTAATCCCTTCTTAATAAGGTCTCTGATTTATATGACATTTACCTGCAACAAGCGCTATTGAAGAGTGCGTCTTAATCCCTTCTTAATAAGGTCTCTGATTTATATCTTATGAAATGAATTGGTACGACAATCTTGGTTGGTCTTAATCCCTTCTTAATAAGGTCTCTTATTTATATATCGAAACCGCCATTGTCACTCACTCAGAAGTATGTCTTAATCCCTTCTTAATAAGGTCTCTTATTTATATGAGCGGATGGCGGCGGTTACTAAATTCCTGGATGGGTCTTAATCCCTTCTTAATAAGGTCTCTTATTTATATGGATCCCATGATAACGCAAACCGGCAAAGCTCAGTCTTAATCCCTTCTTAATAAGGTCTCTTATTTATATTTCATTAACTTATTAAGAAGGGTATGTCATGAAAACGTCTTAATCCCTTCTTAATAAGGTCTCTTATTTATATAGTTAGCAAGTTCAAGAAATTGGATAACATCCAGTTTGTCTTAATCCCTTCTTAATAAGGTCTCTTATTTATATATAGCAATCCTTACGTTTGTAACCGCGTTCCTGTCTTAATCCCTTCTTAATAAGGTCTCTTATTTATATGTCAAGGCATAGGCGGGTCAGATATCGCCGCGATGTCTTAATCCCTTCTTAATAAGGCCTCTTATTTATATCAAGGCAGATTTTTTGTAAGGCCTTACGCTAAAGGGTCTTAATCCCTTCTTAATAAGGTCTCTTATTTATATGTATCGATAGATCATCCTATGATTTACAAGCAGTCTTAATCCCTTCTTAATAAGGTCTCTTATTTATATATCATCACCATTTGTCATTGAGCAGCAAGACTACGTCTTAATCCCTTCTTAATAAGGTCTCTTATTTATATGAATCCAGACCATGAACTAATCTTTAAAGGGGTGTCTTAATCCCTTCTTAATAAGGTCTCTTATTTATATCTGTACATAAATGTTTAACATAGCAGTTTGTCTTAATCCCTTCTTAATAAGGTCTCTTATTTATATGGAAGAAAATGAGAACGATGTCAGAAGCATTAAGTCTTAATCCCTTCTTAATAAGGTCTCTTATTTATATGGATATGGCGGTTCGGGCGCTTCGGGTGTTGATCGTCTTAATCCCTTCTTAATAAGGTCTCTTATTTATATAAACTGGCAAAAGAAGTCAATTTGGAAGACTTGGTCTTAATCCCTTCTTAATAAGGTCTCTTATTTATATGGGAAAGCGACTACCAACCTAATAAAGATGGGTCTTAATCCCTTCTTAATAAGGTCTATTATTTATATAGGAGAGCAAAATGAAAAGCTTCAATGAAACAAGTCTTAATCCCTTCTTAATAAGGTCTCTTATTTATATGAAAGAAGAAGCCAAAACCTACGACAACACAGCGGTCTTAATCCCTTCTTAATAAGGTCTCTTATTTATATCAAGGCTGTTCAGTTAACCCCAAAATATTTGGCTGAGTCTTAATCCCTTCTTAATAAGGTCTCTTATTTATATGCCAAAACCTACAGCAATGTAGCTGGTAAATTTTGGTCTTAATCCCTTCTTAATAAGGTCTCTTATTTATATCGTTAAAAATGCGTTAAGGGTGTTTCAGAACTATCGTCTTAATCCCTTCTTAATAAGGTCTCTTATTTATATTATTACCTGCGCCACATCGGTTTTTTAGGCGCGGTCTTAATCCCTTCTTAATAAGGTCTCTTATTTATATGCCTGCTATCCCTTGCACTTGCACATCATACTTCAGTCTTAATCCCTTCTTAATAAGGTCTCTTATTTATATCTGTGTACCATTGTTTACTGCACCTACGAATGAAGGTCTTAATCCCTTCTTAATAAGGTCTCTTATTTATATTATTGACAGGGATGAGGCACGGAAATTCTTGATGAAGTCTTAATCCCTTCTTAATAAGGTCTCTTATTTATATTTGCCATATGCCCATTTTGCCCCCCTTTTTGGTCTTAATCCCTTCTTAATAAGGTCTCTTATTTATATTACCGCATTTGGTAGCTCTAATGATCTAATTAGTCTTAATCCCTTCTTAATAAGGTCTCTTATTTATATAACGCAACAACGATGAGCTTGCTATAAAGCTAGCTGTCTTAATCCCTTCTTAATAAGGTCTCTTATTTATATAACAAAAATGCTCTTTAACAATTTGGGAACAAACTGTCTTAATCCCTTCTTAATAAGGTCTCTTATTTATATAAAAGCCGAACACGATACCGCTATAGCGGCTAAGTCTTAATCCCTTCTTAATAAGGTCTCTTATTTATATTATGAAATTTACGAAAACCGAAGCACTGCAAAGTGGTCTTAATCCCTTCTTAATAAGGTCTCTTATTTATATAAAATGAAAACTTTAAAAGATGTAAAAAAATCGAGTCTTAATCCCTTCTTAATAAGGTCTCTTATTTATATAGGTCAACAATTAACTCTAACTTAATGAAGGTAAGTCTTAATCCCTTCTTAATAAGGTCTCTTATTTATATAACCATTACTTAACCATTGGCTGCCTTATGCCTAAGTCTTAATCCCTTCTTAATAAGGTCTCTTATTTATATGGTTATTCTGAGGTGTAACGCTAAAGTTCCACGTGAGTCTTAATCCCTTCTTAATAAGGTCTCTTATTTATATGTATGTAAGAAACGCTCTTTAACAATTCGGGAAAAGTCTTAATCCCTTCTTAATAAGGTCTCTTATTTATATAAGGCTGCTCTACTACTAGTCAAGACTTTCTTTGTCTTAATCCCTTCTTAATAAGGTCTCTTATTTATATATTTCAAAGAAAACTAAGGTAAACGATGAGTTCATGTCTTAATCCCTTCTTAATAAGGTCTCTTATTTATATGAACTCCTAGTTATGTGGCAGGGAATCGTTTTGGAGTCTTAATCCCTTCTTAATAAGGTCTCTTATTTATATTGCTAAGCTAAGTTCTGTCCCATTGCCTGGAATGTCTTAATCCCTTCTTAATAAGGTCTCTTATTTATATACCTTAATCTGTGGAGCTCCTAACACTTTGTTAATGTCTTAATCCCTTCTTAATAAGGTCTCTTATTTATATTAGATGCTCAAATTAACAAGGTGATAAAAGATCTGTCTTAATCCCTTCTTAATAAGGTCTCTTATTTATATGGACGAGTGCAGTTGGGAGCGTGACGGTTTTAAATGGTCTTAATCCCTTCTTAATAAGGTCTCTTATTTATATAGTTCTTGTGTTGTCTGGTTGTGTTTTAGGATGGGTCTTAATCCCTTCTTAATAAGGTCTCTTATTTATATATCTATCTGCAAGCGGATGTCCATAAAAAAGGAGTCGTCTTAATCCCTTCTTAATAAGGTCTCTTATTTATATCCGTACAATCACCATCGACGGTAAAGAAATTTACGTCTTAATCCCTTCTTAATAAGGTCTCTTATTTATATAGAAGGAGGCCCTCAGTTCAATCGAGCTGGAGAAGTCTTAATCCCTTCTTAATAAGGTCTCTTATTTATATAGCAGCCTTACGTTGTATCCTGACTAAGGCTGTCTTAATCCCTTCTTAATAAGGTCTCTTATTTATATGCTGGAGAAATTGGGGATGGTCCTGGGCGTGTCTTAATCCCTTCTTAATAAGGTCTCTTATTTATATGTCGGACAGACACAACAGCAACGTGGTAAAGTGGGTCTTAATCCCTTCTTAATAAGGTCTCTTATTTATATAGGATCTAAAAATGAAAGCTCTAAAAGATGTAAAGTCTTAATCCCTTCTTAATAAGGTCTCTTATTTATATAAAACTATGAAATTCGAAAAAACAGAAGTACTACAGTCTTAATCCCTTCTTAATAAGGTCTCTTATTTATATCTTACTTAACCATCGGCTGCCTTATGACTAACCTGTCTTAATCCCTTCTTAATAAGGTCTCTTATTTATATACAATTCGGGAATAAACCTTAGCGGCTCTTTAGCGTCTTAATCCCTTCTTAATAAGGTCTCTTATTTATATGTCCGCTACACCCTTAACTACTTCAACGATCGGACGTCTTAATCCCTTCTTAATAAGGTCTCTTATTTATATATCTAAAATGAAAAGTTTGAAAGATGTGAGTCTTAATCCCTTCTTAATAAGGTCTCTTATTTATATTTTTGGAACGGGCAGTAAAGCTCGCAACGAAAAAGGTCTTAATCCCTTCTTAATAAGGTCTCTTATTTATATTGTTGAAGTCCGCCATAATAGAGGGGCTTTATCGGTCTTAATCCCTTCTTAATAAGGTCTCTTATTTATATCGGATAGCGAAGCAAAAAGAGCTGAAATTATTGCTGTCTTAATCCCTTCTTAATAAGGTCTCTTATTTATATGACTAAGGCTGCTCTACTACTACCCAAGACTTTACTTGTCTTAATCCCTTCTTAATAAGGTCTCTTATTTATATCAACAACAGCCGCACGGGACATTGGAGGATCGTCGTCTTAATCCCTTCTTAATAAGGTCTCTTATTTATATCCGCACCGTAATCGTCGACGGTAAAGAGATTTAGTCTTAATCCCTTCTTAATAAGGTCTCTTATTTATATGAAAAGGAGGCACAGAAAGAGATTCTGGCCCTGCTGTCTTAATCCCTTCTTAATAAGGTCTCTTATTTATATAAATGGAGGACCATTTTACTATGGAATCCGCGTCTTAATCCCTTCTTAATAAGGTCTCTTATTTATATCCATTTTGCGATGGAAACCGCGGTCAGGGAAGGTCTTAATCCCTTCTTAATAAGGTCTCTTATTTATATGCTAAAGAAACAGCTGCACAGAAAGAAATTTTGGCGTCTTAATCCCTTCTTAATAAGGTCTCTTATTTATATTGAGACGGAACGCTAAAGTTCCGTGTGAAACACTGTCTTAATCCCTTCTTAATAAGGCCTCTTATTTATATAAATGAAACCTTTAAAAGATGTAAAAAAGTCAAGTCTTAATCCCTTCTTAATAAGGTCTCTTATTTATATGGGGTCTGTATCGGGCAGACCCAACAATTCAGAGTCTTAATCCCTTCTTAATAAGGTCTCTTATTTATATGCTATTGCTCAGAGACGGAACGCCGATGAGCTAGTCTTAATCCCTTCTTAATAAGGTCTCTTATTTATATCCGGCAAATAAAAGGGCTGCGTACGCTCCTGAACGTCTTAATCCCTTCTTAATAAGGTCTCTTATTTATATAGGTTCCAAAGCACCCATTGGCCAGGGCTTATGCGGTCTTAATCCCTTCTTAATAAGGTCTCTTATTTATATAGCTTGGCGGTAGTCTCCTTTAGTTTTCAGTAAGTTATTGAGGGGGTTAACAGGATTTTTCATTTTTAAAAAGTTATCTATCGGGTTTTAGCCAATGGCTTAGGTGTTGCTGCAGATTACGTAATTCACTTTTGCAATGCACGGTTATTTTAAGCTCTTTGGCGCGCGCCCGGCTAGTTTTCTTCAGGTCATTAAAACTAATCAACATGGCGCGCCCCTGCAGTCCGCCGACCAAGTCCCGCAAGCTGTCTAATTTATAGAGCACATCGGCGTCTTTATCTTGTTCATAGCGTTTGGTTTTGCATTCAATCAAATGTAGCCGGTTTTCTTTGATCAAGGCCACATCGATTTCATTTTTAACCTGATCTTTACCGCCGGGTTTGCGTTTGATCGTTATATTGGCCGCGACATCCTGAATGTCCAGGCTTTTTTTCAAATTAAGGCACAAACCATAGGTGTGCAATTCCAACCAACCGCCGTTGGCGATAAATCGGGCTTCCTCGTTAGCAAAACTCAGCTGTTGACCGGTGATTGAACAAAGCCCTGCGCACTCAAACAGTTCTATCAAGTCCCACAGCCGGGGTCTGGCGGCTGGGCTATCCGTGATGTCCACCGTCAAGCGGGGATTATCGGCATTGTATGCCAGATAATTGAGTGTCGTCAGTTCATTGGCGTAGCGGTCAATATCGGTCAGCACATTTTGGGTGAGTAGTCTGACGGGTTCCGGCACGCCAAAACCAGAGGGAATATCAGACTCGGCACCATAAGCCATCAGATAATCCTTGATTTTTAGGCGATTGGCCAATTCTACCGGTGCTTGCCGAGGCGTTACCCAGATGAGCCGGTCGTGTTCCGGATGCACGTAAAAAACCGGAAAATCACCGCTTCGAAACGCTTCATAAGCGGCGATGCTCATTAACTTGGTGCCGCCGGTGGCGTTTAGAGCAATGTCTTTATTGGGGTATTGGGTCAGGATGTCCAGCACCTGATCGCTGATCATTGCTGCGTCCCAAGGATCGTTAACCCAGTGGCGCTCAACTTTTATACCGCGCGGCTTGAGGATGGCTTCCAGCGCACTGCTGCGCTCTTGCATGTCGGTGCTAACCAACATGAGCACTTTTTGTGCGCGTAAACTGTCATCAAGCAACGGGGTCAGGTTCGGTATCGGCTGTGCCGACACCAGAATCAGGTGGGTAGTGATGGTCATTGGGCTTCCGAAATCAGTTGGTAGAGTTGAGCATCGATCGTTTTTAACAGTATTTCTTTTTCTCTTCCCGGCATAAAGCTGTGCACAAAACCTTGTTTGATGATGGCCAGTACGTCCCACTGACTGAGTGCATGGTCTGTCATTCTGGCCGCCGCCAGGTATTCATCGGCCAAGGTGGTCCGGCTGATGCCCGGATTATCGGTACACAGTGTCAGCGGTAAGCCTTTTTTCCAGAGCTCAAGCAAGGGATAGTTTGGGTATATCAGGCTTTCGTTATAGATGGGATCGCGGTAACCGACCACTTCTCGATTGGAGGTGGGACACAGCTCCAGGCAAATGTTTCTATCTCTAAAGCGCTGGGCCAGTTTGTCATTATCATTGAGCGTCAGGCCGTGACCGATCCTATCGGCATGTAAATGATAGGCGGCTTGCCAGATAGATTCAGCCGATTCACCTTCTCCTGCGTGTATGGTTATGGGGAGACATTCTTTAAAGGCGCTGGTAAACAGGGATACCAGGTCTTCCGGTGTGGCTTTTTTTTCATCACCGGCCAAATCGATACCGGCGATAAAGTGAGGTCGCTCGACTTTGGCTTGAACAGCCATGGCGATGGTGGCTTGTAATTTATCCTGCGGGTCACGTCGGTCGGCAATGATGATAAACCGGAATTGTGGTTTATTTGCCGTTGACAAGCTTGCGAGCTGCTCGCTAAGCGCCTGGTAAAAGCTGTTTAGAAAGTGTTGGCCGTCGCCGTATTTTTGCGGACTGCCGCGTAACTCGACATAGGCCAAGCCTTCGGCAATGGCCTGGTCAACAATGGCTTTTGCATAAGGTTGGATGGCGGCAGGATGACAAAGTAAGGCTGAGCCGGAGAGTTCACCGGGGCGTTCGTAGGCGGAAAAGCCATAGTGGCTGTTTTTTAAGGCAAGGCGTGGTTCGGTCGCTTTCCAGAGGTTGTATTCCAACTGCTCTGTATTCGCATGGGTCAATAGCGCAGCTGAATGATGACTGCGATTAACTGTGTGTTTAATCTGATCGGGCCAGTCCATCGGCCATTTTTGCTCGTCCAATAAGGGCTTGCAATGCTGAAGAGACGCTTTTTGTTCGGCGGCGCTGAGGGTTTGCCAAATGGCTTTAGCGACTTGCTGCTGGTCAGCAAGGCTAAGACAGCCCCCCAAATGCCGATGTAAATCGGCTTTGGGGAGTTTGATCAACCAGTCCCGGTGGTCTTCACGCAGTGGGGTGGTGCGCAGTTGATTGATTTGCCGAGGCGGCAGCCGGTAGAGGCTGCGCCAGTTTTCATGGCTTTCGTTCTGGCTGATGTCTTGCAAATAATTGCCGAATAAGCGGCTGCTGGCTTTTTCGCGCTGACTCAATTCTTTACTGAGGCTGTGCACGGTATCGGTAAAGGTGCCAATTTGGTTGGCCGGGGGAAATTCCAGCGGGTAATCATCGAGTTTAATTGGCCCAACCGTATCTACGCTGATGTCCAATAAGTCGCTGCGCGTGGTTTGGCCGGCAATCAACGGCATGATCATGGCCGCCAATTCGCTGGCTAGGGCTTGGGTCAGCGTGGTGGCCTGAGGATTGGATAGCTCTGACCCGCGTAAGCGAGCATCATCGTTGATGACGTGCAATAGCGCCTGACAACCAAACAAGCTGCCGGCCCATTGCATATCGGCGCTCATGGTTTTGCGGCCTCCAGCCAAAGAAAGCACCACCTGACCTCCGTTGGCGTAGTCATGCGCTTTGAGCCTGGCGCGGATAATCAATTCGCGCATGTGTTCGCATTCTTCCTGGCTGGCAAGTTGATCGGTGCGGGCGGCTTGCCAAATCCTCAAAACTGGCGGTGCCGATAACTGCTGTTGCCATTGCTGCAAATGATCTAGGCTCTCATGTGTTTGCCCACCTTGTGTGGTACACACCCAGATTTCATCAGGCACCTGGAGTTGGCAACTGTGTTTAAGCGCCTCCAGGTGTTCTTTCTGCGGATGGTTTTGGTAGAGAGGCAATTTTTCCGGCGCTAAAAATGCGTAGACTTCCGGAATAACGGCCCAGCTGGCGCCCAGTGTGCACAGGAGGATGTTTTTTGTCATGGTGTGTGTTGCCGCCTTTTTATTTTGTTCCAAACTTATGTGTTCGTCTTTAGGCAAGGAACTAATGTAGGTTGGTTTGGCAATTACCAACTCAACTTTTACACACAAGTCCGTCACCCCTGCATGGATTGCCGAGGTCAGGAAGCCATGGATAGCAAAGGCTGTTATACGTCCTTGTGTTCGGGATCCCAGCAATCCCTGTCGAAATGACGCCTCTGCCAGACGGTTAACGCCTGAAGTAAACACATCGTTTAGTCATCACATTTCGCTACTGTGTAGCGCTCAAGCTTTGCTTCACATAGGTTCATTTGCGATGCAGTTAATTCCATGCCGCGCCATTGTTCAGGCAGGGTCAACGACAAATGGATATAACCCGCGCCTTTTTGGCAAACTTCGGCAGCAAGGTTGACCGGCAAACTCCCGATAACACGATCACCCTGTTCGATTAGATTGATGTCCAGATGTGCCAGATGTCGATTAACCGTAAAAACTTGCGCTTCGGCCCATTTTACTGCGCCAATGTGACGACTGATGAAATAAGTCGGCATGGTTACTGCAGTGTCCTCAACAATTCCTTGGCCTTTTTGTTTCCGCTAGCACCTATGAATTCCAACACAATTTTCGCTACTTCCAGCAGTTCGAGTTTGTATTCATTAGGCCAGCTAACGCCCTGATCTATCAGTTTGCGCAAATCGCCGTAGAGCGGACCGCCGATTTGTTCGCGTACCTTGCTGGCTTGTTTTTGTT
This sequence comes from Methylicorpusculum sp., assembly GCF_030651835.1. Taxonomy (GTDB): domain Bacteria; phylum Pseudomonadota; class Gammaproteobacteria; order Methylococcales; family Methylomonadaceae; genus Methylicorpusculum. The sequence goes on from NZ_JAUSBX010000080.1 coordinate 22,344, forward strand.
CCAGTTGCTGACGCAAGGCTTCGATTTGCAGTTGTTCGGGCATCATGTTGGCGCGGCGCAGTTCGTCGGCTTGATGTTGGGCGAGCCGGACTCGTTCGACCTCTTTTTCTTGTGCCAAGCGTTGTTGTCTTTCGGTTTCTTCCAGTTGACGACGCCGCTCGGCGGCTTCTCGTTCAGTCGTGAGACGTATTTTTTGCTCAGTTTGTTTTTCCGCCCATAGCCGGGCTTGGCCATGTTGACTTTGACAAAGCTCAGCCAACTCCGTCCATTCGTTTACCGGCGCATCACCCGGATGGATTTCAACCAGCAACCAGCCGAAGGGCAGTAAGTTAGTTCGTTGCTTGGGGTCGCTGGCAGCTAGCCAAAGGGTTTTGGTTTGCGACTGAAATTCTGGATTGCCTTTCATGATCTTGATATGGCGGACACCTTCAATCGTTACAGATTCAGCACCGGAATGGCGACCAACACGTATTAAGAAGGCTTGGCCGCTCAGCAGCTTATCGGCCATTTTTCCGAGTAGTGCCTGAATGTTTTTGTCCCATTCACTATCCAGAAACCCCCGTTCTCTCATGATTTTCATTTCAGCTTTTAGAATTGGTAAATAGTGTTTGCTGCAATATTTAGCAATCTGCTCAATTTTAAATAAAAGCTTAGCGCTGGGCACTTTTTCGCTGCGCTTCAAGTCCGCAAAATTTTGCAAATTCACCTGACCGGAAAACGCCCGATAGCGCCAAGCAGAAATCGATTCTAGCAATTTGCAGAGATTTTCGTTTTTTTCGGCTTGACTGAAAATTTCGTTACCCTGTTTATCCCGTTTCAATTCCTTTTTACGGTTAACGCTGACAACGACTTGCGCTGCCGATAGGTATTCTCTTTCGCTCCATTTGGCATCGGAAATTTGCACCAATCGCATAGGATCAAGCTCGAATTTGCCTGCTTTGAATTCGAATAGGCGTTCATTCAGTTTAGGAAAAATTAATTTTTGCTCGCGTTCACGCCTTCTTCTTTCGCCTTGATCCAAATCGTCCAGTATAAATTTATCAGCATCTAACCGGGATAAAGGATGTTTATCGTTGATATGGCTAAGCAGAGCGGTTCGAATGGCTCCTTTGATTGATGACCCAAACAACACCGGTTGTCGAGTGATTGGGTTATAAGCAGTTCGATCGATTTCCAGTTTTGCCATTACTCCCCTATTAATACTTTTACCTAACCTTTGGTCATAGTAATCAGCAACGCCATTCAGCACAGGTATGGCATTAACCGCCCACGGCATGAGCGCTTTGCGACGATCGTAGAAGAAACGCTGCACAGCTTTCAACATGTCCTCATTGGCTCTGGCGTTGACTATCTTGTTCAGCTCGATTCTATCGGTTTCCGACAATGCCGCGAAGGCACCACCGGTATCGAATTCATACAAGGTACCGTCATCAATGAAATAGTTAGTTGGCTCGTAACTGTCGCCAGTGCCAATATGGATCGGCGACAAGGGCGTATAGGTCAGGGTGTAGTTTTGTAGAAAATAGCTCATTAACTTGTCCGGCTGAAAACGTAATGGATATTACAAATCTTGTGTAGGAGCGACGCTTCGTCGCGACTAAAGGCTTTCCGGTCGCGACGAAGCGTCGCTCCTACCGAGTCGCACCCCAATGATCGGCGCATAGCCCTGATGAACCGTTGCTGGCAAGGATTTGGACAATTCACCGTTGCCACCTATGCCTTGACCAATAAAACCGCTATCGGGAGGGGGGGTATTAAAAATGGCAGCGGTCTGCGCCAAAAGAACCGGGTTTTTGAATGGTTTGCCTTCCTGATGGACTGCAACATCGCCATGTCGGCCAAAACGGGTGAACAGTTGGTAAAAACTGTCTTGACTATCAAAGCCAAGACCTTGCGGAGCACATGGGGCGAGCGATAAACAGGCATTACCCTGATCCTGCTTAGGCAGGGTGGTTGTAGTAGTAAAGGGTTCAATGGCAAATTTGCCCAAGCCGATACTGGCATCCCGGCCATAGCCGATATTGCCAATGTCGCTTAAGCATTGGTGACATTCTTCAGCACTGATCTTTTCCGGGTCGAGCAACAGATAGATCGACAAACGTAAACCGGGTACAAACCATTCCTGATCGACGCTGTAGGGAGCAAAGCCCTCTTTACCGGTCGTGTTGGTTTGGCGGTTGATGGTGTTATGGGGTTGAGGGTGTATTTCACTTAGGGATGATGCGTTTCTCAAAATACCATTTTTGGCGAGATGGTAATGTCCCACCATTTCAAAGCCGTTGACCGCTGCAGTCTTGCCTCAAGTTCACGGACCTGATCAGCGGCTAATTTAACGCCCTTTTCATAGACGC
>NZ_JAUSBX010000099.1 GCF_030651835.1 Methylicorpusculum sp.
CCCTTTACCACCCAGCTTGCCTAACGCCGTTTGGATTAATCCGCCTATTAACACAAAGGGAGAAACTTGACCCATAAATACACAACAATTAGACACTAAATAAAACAACTGGGTGTCTCAATGTCATTGACACATTCCGAACCAACCCAAGAGCTATCCGAAAGTCAAATTCCAACCTCTTTTAGCAAATAGCCGTTCTTTGAATCGCTTCATAAGCTAGAGGATTGCCTATTGCGGTTGTCCATGATTTCCATCAGATCATAGGTTTTGCCGTTACCTCAAAGCCTAGTCAACAACAGGTTCTGGTCTTTGTTCAGCCAGTTGCATAGCCGTAATGATGCCATTTGAACCTGGGTCAAGTCCCGGGAGTTCGGTTCTAATTAGGCCCTCCATGCAGCAACAGCATCGAGCGCTTCTACTGCTACCCAGTCTGCATAATTGGCGCAAGACTGCGAGTAGCTGTGACAGTCGTCGGTATTGGCAAAAAAAGAGCAAAAAAATCGAAAGGGGCCGAAAAACCGCGTCTTTCACCTCGATGAAATTGAAATGTTTCTCGTAAGATTTTCTCAACGTCAAGCGGAGAAAAATAAGTGAAACAGAAAAACATGATCGTAGTGAGTGTTCTAGCGACGATATTTACAGCAGCCCTTGTATTAGGGTTATCGCTTTTGCCATCAATCTATCACAACAAGCAGAAGGCTTTGTTGGCTCCAACTGAATCGCCCAAAGAGCGATAACCAAGTATCAACAAAATTTCTTAACAATAATGTGAGGTAAATAAAATGGCATTAAGTTTAGTCAAGGGCGGAAATATCAATCTGTCTAAAACAGACAATTCATTAAAGAACATCATCGTGGGAATTGGTTGGAATGTTAGAGAAAGCGACCAAGAAACTTTTGACGTGGACCTGTCGATAGATTTTCTCAACGTCAAGCGGAGAGAAAATAAGTGAAACAGAAAAACATGATCGTAGTGAGCGTTCTAGCGACGACATTTACAGCTCAAATCCAAGAGTCGGAAGCAAATGAGAGTTTCAAAGACCTCACGCTTTTCTGGGCGAATAAAGGGAATTAATTATGCGCAGCTTCTATGGAACCCACGCTATCTTGGTGGCGAGTTTGTTGATTGTCCTGGTATTCAGTGGAATCAAAGCAGCTTTTTTAGTGCTGGTACTTGCTGTACTAGAAATAAGCCTATCGGTTGACAATGCTGTCGTTAATGCAGGCGTTCTGAAGAACATGGAAGAAATTTGGCAAAAACGGTTTTTGACATGGGGAATGGTGATTGCCGTCTTTGGAATGCGGTTGATATTTCCAGTGCTGGTTGTCGCCCTTGCGACAGGCATGTCTGCGAATGATGTCGTCCTGCTGGCACTGAATTCACCTGATCAATATGCCCTATATCTACATGAGGCTCACCCCATGATTGCGGCCCTGGGCGGGATGTTTCTAATGATGGTCGGATTATCATTCCTGCTGGATGATTCCCGTGACGTATTGTGGGTCGGATCCATTGAAAAACGGCTGCAATCGCTGGGAAAAATTGACGCAGTAAACACGACTATAACCTTAGGCACTTTGCTGAGTGCTACGGCAGTGGTGCCTGGCGAAATGAAGATGTCGGTACTTACCGGTGGAATTTGGGGGATATTCCTGTTTGGATTTGTCAGCAGCCTAGATAGCTTGTTTGCTGTCTCAGATGAACAAGTATCAATGAGCGAGACCGTTAAAAAAGGAGGTCTTATTGGATTCTTGTACCTGGAGTTACTGGATGCCTCGTTCTCATTCGATGGGGTAATAGGTGCCTTTGCAATCTCTAAAGAAGTACAGATCATTATGATTGGATTAGGGATTGGTGCTTTATACGTGAGATCACTGACGATTTATTTGGTTAATAAAGGGATTCTGGACGAATACATCTATCTCGAACACGGGGCTCACTATGCGATTCTTGCGCTGGCGATACTTATGCTGGGAAGCATCGTTAAAGTAATACCCGAAGTGATAACAGGGGTTACGGGAGCCCTTGTAATAGGGTTATCGCTTTGGTCATCAATCTATCACAACAAGCAGAAAGCTTTGTTGGCTCCAACTGAATCGCCCAAAGAGCGATACCCAAGTATCAACAAAAATTCTTAACAATAGCGAGAGGTAAAAAAATGGCATTAAGTTTAGTCAAGGGCGGAAATATCAATCTGTCAAAAACAGACAATTCATTAAAGAACATCATCGTGGGAATTGGTTGGGATGTTAGAGAAAGCGACCAAGAAACTTTTGACGTGGACCTGTCGATGTTGATGGTGGGAGAAAACGAAAAAGCACGAAATGAACGAGACTTGGTGTATTACCACAAGGAGCATCAAAAATCACCTTGTGGATCAATCAACCACAGCGGGGACAACAGAACAGGTCAAGGCGATGGTGACGATGAAGCTATTAATGTGTTTTTAGATAAGGTGCCTAAAGACGTACAGAAACTAATCATATTTGTGTCGATATATGATGCTGAAAAACTGAAACAAAACTTCGGGCAAGTGTTTAACGCTTACGTTCGGGTCGTAAATGAAGAAACCAATGAAGAATTAACGCGATATGACTTGAGTGAAGAGGAAGATACCGCAACCTATACAGCGCTGATATTCGGCGAAATATATCGTTATCAAGGTGATTGGAAATTTAAAGCAATCGGTCGAGGCATCAAGGGCGGCTTGCGCGAGTTCGCAAGGATGCATGGTCTAGATGCATGAGTACCTTGACACCCATAAAAATGATGGCTTTTCTCGTTTTATGTTTCATCTCTGGTGGTCTTGGCGGCTATTACGCCGCCTCTTTTTCACCTGTGCCCGCGCAAATTGCAATTGTCGATTTGCAGGGCTTGGTAAAAAAAGCCGTCGAAAAGAACCAAGCGCAGACGGAAGACGATGCCAAGGCGCTAATGAACAAAGTAAAAGAATCAACTGAAGAGCTAGTTCAACGTGGCGTGGTCATTTTTGATGCGCAATCTGTTTTAAGTGCCCCCGAGGAAGCCTATGTCAACATTGAATAACCCAGAAACTTTAACGCTGCCAGTATTCGTTGAAAGAACTAAAACTTTTGGTCCGATTTTGCTTAATCACCTGAAATCACACAGAATTACTTGGATTATGGTGGTCTCGCTCTACTGGGTAATCCATTCCAACTACCGACTGGCCATCAATCAAACACCCAGCCTGCCTTATTCGTTGTTGCTGATTTGTCTGGATAAAAAAGTCGAAACAGGCGGCTTGATTGCCTTTAAATGGCACAACGGCGAACCCTATCCAGATGGTTATACCTTCACAAAGAGATTGCTAGCCGGGCCGGGGGAGATTGTCACTAAAAACGGAAGGGACTTCAGTGTCGGCGACCTGACTCTGGTTGGGAAAGAGGTCGGACTAAGCCTCAAAAAACTATTCCCAAATGATGAGTTGCATGATGGGAAAAATACGATCCAATTAGGTAAGTACTTCGTGGCTGGAGATCATGAATACAGTTTGGATTCGCGATACAACCTTCTTGGATTAGTAGATGAAAAAGATGTCATTGGCAGCGCATACCCGATTTTCTAGTCGCTTCCTGGCAGTAATGATACTGCACCTGTCGTCCTCGTCCGCGTGGGCGGGTGAGGACGATTTTTTTATCAAGGAAATTATGAAGCAACAACAACCTAGTATGAATAGGCAATTACCCGATTGGTTACAAACCCAACCGATACATTTAAACCCTGCTTTGGAAAAAATTCTTAAAGAAGGTAACAAAATGGCAGCTCCAGGAGGATCTTCAGGTAAAGAGGCAATCAACGGGAAGAAATCGTTAGCGGAAGCGGTTCAGGGACGTTGGATATTCGTATCTTTTGGAATGCCAACGCAGGAGTTAAAAGCAGCCGCTGAAGAAGCTGCTCAGACGAAAGCGATGCTAGTGTTTCGCGGGGTTGAGCAAGACCAAAATACGACAATGATGACAAAAAAGCTTTTGCCTATCGTAAAGGCCATGAAACCAGTTCCCGGGACAGTCATAGACCCAACTTTATTTACCCGGTTCAATGTGACAGCAGTGCCAACCATGATTGAAACGGATAGTGAAGGAAAAACACGTAGCGCTCGTGGATTGCCTGGTTTCAATTGGCTTAGCAAGCAAGAACCGGGGGATCAAGGGCAAAGAGGGCCGATTTACGGCATCGTGGAGCCTGACATGATTGAGGAAATTCAGCGTCGAGCAGCAACTATCGATTGGGATAAGCAAAAATCACTGGCAATCGCAAATTTCTGGAAAAACCAAGAAGAATTTAATTTACGCCCAGCGAAAAAGAACAAGGAACGATCAGTGGACATGACCATCGTTTCAACTCAGGATATTTTTCATCCGGATGGCCGATTGGTCATCAAAAAAGGCGACAGGATAAACCCCATGGCAATGATACCTATGAGACAGGCTTACATCGTATTTGATGCAACAAGTCAAAAACAAGTAGCTATTGCCAAGCAAGCAGGTGATGAAATTCTAAAGAGAGGAAAGCCGGTAATTTATCTGTTTTCGAAGATCGATAAACAGCGTGGCTGGGATCACTACAACGAGACTGGCGAACTCGTGAATGGGCGATTGTACAAACTCAATAAAAGCATTGTCGATCGCTTCAAATTGGAAGCATTGCCAAGCGTCATTGAGGGAGAAGGTGATCATGTAGTCGTAAAGGAAATAGTAAGCGGCGAGGTTCACTAATGCGACTAAACATTCTTTTAGGATTAGTGATCCTGGTTGTATCACAAGCCTCCATAGCCGATGAAGCGATCAACACAACGGAGACTGATGAGATATCAGTTGAAAAATTGCTGTGTCCGGATGCTGATATATGGGGAAAAAAGATGATAACGGGGATCTGTTGGAGTTGTCTGTTCCCAGTTAGATTGCTGGGAATGACATTATACGATATGGACAATGAAATTCCTGATGGTGCCTCAGAAGAAAGTTTTTGTGTTTGTAATGAAGCAGGAGACACACCGAAACTAGGAATGACAGCAGGAGCATGGATGCCGGCAAGGCTGATAGAAGTGGTAAGAAAACCTTACTGCTCACCGTCATTGGGTGGCATTTCATTTAATAACGGGGTGAGGCTCTGGGGCGGGCATAAAGAGGTTGAGGGTGATGGTAGTGATAAAACATTCTACAACTACCATTATTGGGCTTACCCGTTATTTATGATTTTGGATTTATTTACCCAGTCTTTTTGCAATGCTGGGGGGTTCAGAAATATGGATCTGATGTACATGTCAGAACTTGATCCAACATGGAATATCGATGAATTAGCATTTTTCACAAACCCCGAGGCAATTGTATTTGCTAACCCATTGGCTGTAGCGGCATGTACAGTAGATTGCGCAGTCACAACGGCTTATCAACCACTGAAATCATTGTGGTGGTGTGCGGGTTGCTGGGGAAATCTATATCCATTCGTGGGTAATATTGCCTCGGACGGATCGCCCCCACGAGATTCAAGTTTATTGTCGGCAAGAGTTCTGGCGGCCTTGCATAGAAGAGGATTAGCGCACAAGACCTATGGTGATGACGCTATGTGCGGAGGAACGATATACCCCATGATACCGAAGCAACAGTATAAGTTAAGCATGGTCTTCCCTATCGCAGAAGCAAAAGCAGAAAAAGAAAAGGCCGAAAAAAAGGATGCTAACGGAAATACTGTAATGGGAGCAAATGGACAGGCTGAGATGATTGATAAAGTTATCCCCGGAGAAAATTGTTGTCACTATATAGGCGAATCTACATTCAAATGGGGAGAGTGGAGAAATATACCAGGTATTGGCGAAGATTTTGTATACCTAATTTGGCGCTATACGGATTGCTGTCTAATTTATTCGGAATAAGCAATGAATAAATTAAAACGAGCAATAGCTGGCTTATTAATAGTTTGTCTATTTCACAATGCTATTGCTGCATTTTATCTGGCAACGTTGGTTATATTTTTTGTCCCATTTCCAGCATTTGCAGATGCTTTTTTAGATAAAGCGGCTGAAGGTGGGTTATTTGGTGAATCACTGATAAATGGATTTACGGTACCTGATGTCAACCGTTCAACAGGCAAGATAACACTCAATAATGGTGCTGTTGCGGGCGAAACCATCGAACAAAACGAGCTGTTTCAAGAAATTCAGCCGGGGTCAATGGATGAGGCGGCGGCAGCTTTTGGAAATGCATCCGCCCAAGGAGCCTATGTCAATAACACCGTTAGCACTCTAAATTCACAACCCACTCAGCATTCGTATGCGTACCAAACACTAATGGGCGCAAATACCGCAATGCCAAATCTGTTACATGATCCGATATGGAATCAATCAGACAAGGTTCTTTCTCTCCAGTCGCCATTAATTAATGACATGTTTAATGGCTGTACAAAAACAACAGACTGGGGAAAAACAGCCTGCTCTATCCACATCAAAGATATTAAGCAATGTAAAAAAAAATTAGCGACAGAAAAGTGTACCGTCAACCGATCAGTGACGCATAGCCCGATCATTGGTTTCATCAGCGGTAATGGCAGCGTATCTCCATGCGGAATAGGGTGCACGGTTATCAGTATTGGTGTTAATACAAACAACCAATGGAGAATCGGAAAAAGATGCCAAACCTTCACAATAACAGCTAGTTTTCAGATACCAAGACCCGATTCAATTGAGTCTGTAAGTCTTAATTTTGTTAGGTGGGATGATAAAACTCGAATATTTATAAACGACAAACTTATCTATACCGGTAGAAACGGATGGAACGGGCCCTGCGAACAAGCGACAAGTTGGACGCATAGCCCTGGAACCGATGTCACTGATCATTTTAAATCCCTTGCTCCTGGATCCGTAGTGAAAATAGAACAGGTCGTCGTCGTTTATGATGGCGGGGAAGGGCACGCAAGGTTCGTAGTCAGATCTAAGCCTGGACAGGGTGATTTCTTAGAAGATTTCATTGATCAACCGGTGGGATGTCGTCAGCGATTATTTAATGCCTGGCCATTAAATGGGACTGCACCACCCTTTATTCAAACAAACTCACTAAACGATCAAGCGTCAACAGAATGGTGGCAATGTACTGATGCATCAAATAGCAAAGTGGTTGGTCCTATAACGATTACGCCGGAGAATTATTCAAACTACATAGGTGGTCAGGATATACTGCCTGACGCGCCAAAATCGCCGCCAGCGCCCCTATGCTATTCAGCTGAAACACGAAGGCCGGGACTGATATCTTTGGAGTGCTATACGGATTATCAAGGCTATCAGGTTTGCCCACAATACAATTATGACTTGGAAGAAAACAACACCTGTGGATCATTATCGTCGTGTGCATATGTCAAAGAAGAATGCGAAAAAGATGAGAATGGCAATGATTCAATAGATCCTGTAACGGGTGCATGTAGGGATTTTGTTGTCACATATGATTGTGGAACTAATCATGATGCGCAATGCGATATTAGCAATAATGGAGAAAACACTATTTGTGATGCTGATATCCGATGCATGGGCGGGGAATGTGTAAGCCCTAAGCAGGAATCAAACGAAGACTTCATAAAAGCGGCAACCGCAATACAAACCTTAAACGAAACACAAAAACAGATGTCATGCGACCCAAATCAAGGGGCATGTCAATTTTTTGAAGGGGAAGGATACACCTGCAGAATGGCTGACCTGTCAATTCTTGGATCAGTTGATTGTTGTAATATGCCTATCCAAGGCAGTTGGATCGATTACATGATGTTAGCGGCAGACAGTTGGTATTTAGCGGATACGTCAGCCCAAATATACGCATTTGGACTCGAACATGCCAATAATGGCCTGACAGGGGCATGGAGTCTAGTTGCTGATGGAACAGTGTTTCAAACACCAGTAACAGGGATGACCGAGATATATAACGGAGTTACAGACACATTTACGTCAATGTATGATTCAGTTGTATCGATGTTAGGGGAGGATCTCACTACCAAATTAAGTATATCCGCAATAAAAGCACAGGCTGTTCAATGGTTAGGAGAATGGATAGCATCAACATTCGGTGAAACTGCCGCATCAACACTTTTATCAACAACAACTACGGGAACAGGGACAGCAGTAACAACAACCTATTCAATGACAGGATCACTCTTATCATCAGTCATAACAGCTGTTGGGATAATTTATGCGATCTATCAGATAGCGAAAATGGTGGTGCAGATGGTATTTGCCTGTACGGAGGATGAAATGAAACTGCAGATGTACAAAGATCAAAAACTTTGTACTGCTAGCGGTGAAATAGGCAGTTATTGTTCCGATAAGATATTAGGGGTGTGCGTTGCTAGAAGACAAGCTTACTGCTGTTTTTCAAGTCCATTTGCAAGAATATTTCAGCAACAGGCAAGAAGACAGTTGAATATGAATTTTGGTAAACCCAAAGAACCTAGTTGCGAAGGATTAAGTTTAAGTCAAATTGGCTCCCTGGATTTCGATAAAATGAATTTTGGTGAATGGATTAATATGTTGAAAGTATCCGGTATTATGGCAATAAATGATGCGAAAATTGAAGAAAGGTACAGCCCACAGTTCTCAACAGTAGGTAAATTGCCTGGCACTAATAATTACAGTGTAATTGATAGGTTAAACAAGCAAACCAATGAAACCAATGTTGACGAACAACGGCAGTATCTGATTGACAATCTGTAAGTCATTACATCAAAAATAGAAAGTCATTTTAATCAACGCCTGTCAACAATCGCTTTTTCTGCTTTTTCTGCTTTTTCTGCTTTTTAAGCCAATCCATCGCCAGGTTTTGGTGCCCGATCTTCGCATACAACCGGGCCGAATGATTCTGAGCATTGATCGGTTTCGGCCCGCGCTGGCCTTCGAACAGACTGCCCGCATTATGCAGCAATTCCTTTTTCCATTGACTGACTTGGGCGGGATGCAAGCCGAACTCCTGGGCAATGTCATTGATCGTCTTCGTGCCTTCTCACCGCTGCCAAGGCTACCTTGGCTTTTTGGACGACTGTAACTATCTTCCGTTTGCTTTCGCTCATCTTCTACCTTTCATTTCCCGTCAGGGCATAGCTTAAACGGCTGTCCGGATTCTTGGGGTCGACATTTTTTGGATAAATCAGCCTAAAAAATCGAAACAGGCCGAAAAAGCGCGTCTTTCGCCCGGATGAAAATTTTTATGGCCGTTTAATATCCGCAGTATGAACATAAAAAAAATAGTGCCATTAATTTTGACGTTATCCATCTCAGTTAACGCCAATTCGAATTCGGTTTTGGACAACAGCGTTTGGGGTGTTGCTGCCAGTTATGCGGGTATCAACGTGGCAACACTCTATGGGATAGCCGTCCAAGAGAGCGGAATGCGTTGGCGAGATGGAAGTTTTCGTCCGTGGCCTTGGACGCTAAACATCAATAAAAGCAAAAAGGATATCAAAGCCGGTCCCAGGCGGTACGCAAATAAAGAGGCAGCAGAACAGGCACTGAAAGCGCTCATAGAGGAAGGAATCAGAAATGTGGATGTCGGAATAATGCAAGTGAACCTGTATTGGCATGGAAACAAGGTTTCCAACGAACTCGATTTGCTCGACCCAAAAACCAACATAAATGTCGCGGCAAGCTATCTGAAAGCACTGCGTGCGCAGAACGACATTCGAAAAACTGTCGCCGATTATCATGCACCCACCAATGCCGTTCGAGGCAATAGTTACGCAAATCATGTAGAGCGATTCGAGAAAATCATCAATGAGAAACTTAAATAAAATCCCTATCGTAATAGCAACAACGATTGCATTGACAGCTTGTGCGATGACGCAGGATTGTCCATTTGTTCTGTCTGGCGATCGCTGTGAAGAAATCACCGTGAAAATCTATTTGCCACCCGTCGTCAGTGATCTTTCTTATTTGAAGGTGGGTTGGTTGCGGGATCAGGCCATTATCCAAGGAGGGTTTGAGCACACGCTATCTCTACCTGGAAAGGGAATCGTTCCCGCTGAGAGTGGATCAATGTCGAATTATTCGCTGCAAACGTTCCCCTTTCCTCCGGTACTGGAAACGGTTTTACCTGAAATTCAGTCGGTTTTGTTCGAATTTGATCAAGCGGATCTGTCAGTCAGTGAAACTCAGAAGCTAGATGACTTTCTGCAAAGAATTCCACCGTCAACGATGCTGCATGTAAGCATTGAAGGACACACAGATTCAAAAGGGTCCAGTGAATACAACAAAAAGTTATCAACAAGGCGTGCGATTTCGGTACGCAATTACCTGATTAAGCAGGGCGTTGCCGCGTCAAAAATTTCGGCCGAAGGATTGGGTGAAAATTCCCCTGCTGAAAGCAATGACACGGAAGAAGGGCGATTGAAAAATCGAAGAGCAGAATTGATTCCTATAACGGAGAGATAGAAATGCGAGACATTCCTAATTATTTGGACGATCCACAACAAATTCTTTTTTGGGAATTCGATGAGTTCATCCTGATGGCTATCGCGTTTGGTGTTGGCATCATGGTGGATTATCTGGGGGTACTGCTCGCGTTAGGCTTGGTCGGCATCAAGTTATACAGAAAGCTCAAGGACAGACAGGCGAATGGCTTTTTGATACACGCCCTGTACTGGTATGTGAGTCTGGGGTCCTATGAAACGACACCCACGTCGAGACCCTTGTCGTTTATCCGTCGATTCTTTTAGGAAATCAGAATGCTCTATAAAAATTTCGCATCAACATGGCTAAGTCTCCATGAATCAAACCGATTCCTGAAATTTGTTTGCATCTTTTTATTGACGCTTAATCTACTGACATTGGTTGGCTGGCTAAAGAAAGACACCGCAATAGTGCTGATTCCGCCGAGTCTATCGGAAAAATCGGAAGTGGCCAAAAACAAAGCATCCGAAGGCTATAAAAAAGCGTGGGGAATGTATACAGCGGCTTTAATCGGTAATGTGACACCGGAAAATGCAGATTTCGTCCTGGCGTCATTTAGCGGCATGGTAACGGGCGAAATCAGATCAATCGTTTCAGAACAAATTGCTCAGGAACTTGAAACGCTTAAACAAGAGAGCGTGTCGTCGAGCTTTGATATCGTGCAGGTGACTTATGAGCCCGAAACTGACAAGGTGTTTGTTACTGGTAAAAACCGAATGACCGGTGCCGGCGGCAAATCAAGTCCTACGGAGCAAACCTTTGAATTCAAGATAGACGTTAAACACTATTCGCCGATCATCACGCATATGTCCTCGTATAAAGGCATGCCTAAATTGCTTTCAATCATTAAGAAAGAAGAGGCAAAGCAAAAGATGCAAGAAGAACGTCAAAAGTACATTAAAAAATAGGAGCGTTGCATGCAATTAAAACCATTGATTCTATCGGTTGTGTCAATCTTGATCTCATCAGCAACGATGGCGAATGAACTTCCGCCAGAATTGCCATTTCAAGCATTGGATGGAACGTCGTTAAGCCCACACCCGGAAGGTCTTGCGGAGGATTTGGCGAACCCACAAAACGACAATCAAAGTGGCGATTTATACCCGAACGGGATGATCAATGGAAAGCCTGAATCGGCGGCAGCAACGATTACGGCTAATCCGCCTGAAGGGGATCAGCAGGTCGCCAATGATGGGCAATATGCACCGGGGCCAGTCGCTGAAGAAAAATCCAAACTTAAAAAAAGACCCAAGATTATTGCTAAGGCACTTGAACCACCCAACGAAAATCGCGCAATGAATAAACAAGAGCTCGATCTTGGAATGCAATCAGGTATTACGATCAAACCCAAACCCGGAAGAACTGAAAGTGTGATCGTTGCAAAAGGCAAGCTGAATCGAATAGTCACTCCCTATGCAGACCCCAAAGTCCTGACGGTAGACAACGTGGAAACGAAAATTGATGGTTCAGCAATTTATATTGCAACTGACTCAGAAACACCGGTGAGCCTGTTTATTTCTGACGCAGAAACTGGCGATGCTGCATCACTGCAACTTTCACCGCAGGAATTAATTACCCCTGTTGAAATTCGTATTGAAGGCGATGCAGCAAAGGGCGCTCAAGGCGAAGTCGGATCCTCGAAAACGGACAGGCTTTTCCGTCAAGACTTACCTTATATCAATGAGGTAAAAGCAATCATGCAAAACCTTGGAAAACAACAAATCCCAGAGGGATTTACGTTGGAAGAAGTAACCGAAGATTTAAGAGACCGAGCCTTTTGTCATGATCCCAACCTGACTTACTGGGCGGGTCAATTACTGTCTGGGCATGATTCCAGAATCATTATTCTGATTGGTCAAAACAATGGCAATAACGCGGTGATTTTTGAAGAGGCATTTTGTGCGAGTGAAGACACAATGGCTGTTGCCGCGTGGCCAAGAGTGAGGATAGAGCCAGGGGAAAAAACAGAAATCTACCTTCTGTTGCGATTGCCTGAGGGTAAAAGCGGCGAAGAAATCAGACCTGTATTGCTGTAATTGACGGAGAAACATTGTGATTGATCTGGAAAAGAAGACCGCCAAGGAAAAACTGATCGAATGGTATCAAACACTTGATCCGTCGAAACGCAAACAAGTCACGCAGATAGGGGGTGGGGCTGCGATTTTTGTCGTGGCGGCCATTCTGATTGTCAGTACATCCGATGACAATTCCCAAAACTTCATGCAGAAACCGAGAAAAGTGGAATACACACTTTTCACCGGGAAAAGTCCTCGGGATGTTTCCATCGATGCAATGGGCGGAAAAATCAAAAAACTGACGGAGGATTTTTCCGATATCAAAATGAGTTTCCAGCTTCAGGACGCCAAAATCCAGGACGCTTCGCGAATGATCAAGGAGCAAACGGAAGAACTGAACAGGAGAACAGAAAAGCTGGCACTGCAAACGACGGAGCTTTACCAAAAGATTGATGCCGCTCAAGAGGCGTTAAAAAACCAAGTGCCGTTGCCGGGATTACCCATGGATGACGCTGGCGGTGGGAAATATAAAAAAAGGACAGAAAAAAAAGGGAAAGATGCCTTTGAACCGGACTTAATCGGTCAAAAGATACCGGCAATAGCTGAAAGCGATGTGGCTCCCGCTGAAACAGGGCCAAAAATCAGAGTTATGACCGGTTCAGGTGAAGAAGGAAAAAAGAGCGATAAGGGTCCGGCATCAGCCCATGACCAGGATAGCAGCAAAAAAAATGGAGGAAAAAAAATCACGGAGTTCGTGAACATTAAAAAAGCGTCAAGCAAAAACGGGGTACCCGATATGTTTTTGCCGGCCGGTAGTATTTTAAGTGGAACGCTGGTGACAGGTCTTGATGCCCCTACCTCCAATCAATCTCGTAGTGATCCCTTTCCGGCTTTGTTGCGGATCAAGCATGAAGCAATTTTACCTAATCGTTATAGGATGGATATTAGAGAGTGTTTCTTGATTGCCAGTGGTTATGGCGACCTGAGTGCAGAAAGAGCTTACATGAGAGCGGAGCGTATCTCTTGCGTAAAGAAAGATGGCGCAGTCATCGAAACAGCAATGGATGCTTATTCAGTTGGCGAAGATGGCAAGGCTGGGGTAAGAGGCCGATTGGTAAGCAAAAACGGACAAATCATAGGGAATGCGTTACTTTCAGGATTTGTGTCTGGAATTGCTCAAGCGTTTGCACCTCAGCAAGTAAGAGCTCTGCAAACAGGTGCGATACCTGGGCAACAGCAGCAATTTCAGTACCCATCACCTGAAATGCTAGCGGGGCAGGCAGTCATGGGGGGGGTTAAGGGCGCTGCGGAACAAATTGCTGACTACTATCTTGATATGGCAAAAAACATTTTCCCAATCGTCGAAGTGGATGCGGGGAGAAAGATAGATTTCATCATGATAAGAGGAATGTCTCTTAATTCAAAATCCAAATCAGGTGCTGGCACCAATCTACAAGGCGGCGGACGCAACATGAACAACCTGTATAGCGCAAACCAAGATGGCTTTGGCCAAGGTTCAATGAGTGGCCTCGGCGGTGGCATGGGAGGTTACGGCGGACGAAGCTCAGGCGGATTTGGCGGCGGGTCTCGCGGGGTTGGCTACGGCGGTTACGGTGGAATGAGCGGCTTTGTTAGATAACCGTTCAATAAAAAATAATAGGGAGACAAAAATGGTGAAAAAGTTATTAGGGGTATCGGCTTTATTGACGTTGACTGGTGTTATCCAGGCGGCAGGCCAGGATAGTTCTCAGCTTGAAACAAGGAAAACCGACACCGAAATGACGGCTGAAGTCAAAGAGGTCATGCGCAGCGTGGACGAAGTTAAGCGGTTACCCGTCACGGGATTGTCGATGGTTAAAGCAGGAGATAAGACATTTTTGATTACCGATAATGGACATTTCGTCGTAGCCGGTAATTTTAAATTGGTCGATATGTGGCAAGGTAAAATTATTGGCTCCGTAGCGGACACGAAGGGAATAGAAAAAGTCGATCTGCGCAAGATAGGGTTCAATCCGGATGAACTTTCGACACTGACCATAGGAAAAGGAAAAAAGGAAGTTACGATATTCGTAGACCCTCAATGCAACTACTGTCACGAGCTGATTGCACAGCTTGAGCCACTGGGGAATGAATACGCATTCAAGCTCGTATTGATCCCCGTGCTTGGCAAGGAATCGGCAGAAATCAGTAAAAAACTGATCTGCAATAAAGACAAAGCGCAGTCATTAAAAGCACTGATCGCAAAGGATTATTCAACGCTGCCGGCGTTGGTCAGGGAAGAAGGATCGTGTGACTTAAAACCGCTGCAAAAAGCGGTAGTGGCAACGAAACTTCTGGATATTCAGGGCGTGCCATTCGTGTTTCTGCCTTCGAAAAACACCTTCAAGGGTGGCGTGAAATCGTTCAAAACCCTCTTAGAAAAAGACCTTGAGGATGAATTAAATGGTAAATAAGGGTTACTTAAATTTGGCCTTTTTAACGGCAACTGTTCTGCTTTTAAACGGTTGCTCTTTCTTGAGTATAGGGCAAGGCGATTTTTCCTGTCCCGGCGGCATTGAAGGCGTGCGCTGTATGTCCGCCCGGCAAGTCTATCAAGCAACAGAGTCTTCGGATTACGTAAAAACCCTAGATGAGAATGACAAAGGCAGCGACAGCGGATCTCGTGGCGTTCTGGCTTATTCAAACGCAACCAGGAATAGCCAGGTAGCCGTTCCCAGTATCGAACAGCCAGTCCCTATAAGGACGCAAGCGCAAGTCATGCGGATATGGGTGGCGCCATGGGAGGATGATGACGGTGATCTTCATGCTGACGGGTACTTATATACAGAGATCGAAAGCAGGCGCTGGAATCTTGGGGAGCGATTCCGGTCCCCAGGGAGGGCCATATCGCCTTTGTCGGACAGAACGCCGAGGTGAAAAAAAAATAATCCGGACGAAGAAAGTCCGGTTTTTTTTGCCCGTCGCGCAGAAAGGGGTTCGAAATAGGCTGCCTTTCGTCTGTCCACCAAAAGAACACCTGATAGGCTGCTCTTTCGCGCTTATACACCGCTGATTTTTTGTTGACAATGACCGTGTTCCGGAACAGAACCTCGGTCAGTGAATTGCAAATAGCTGACAACCCTAATCAAGCCTATTTTTGGAGTTCTTTAAATGAACAAATTGAAAGCACTGTTTACCTCTAAACCATTGTTGGCCACTTCTGTTGCTGCTGCTGTCGCGCTTGCTCCTGAAGCAATGGCCGGTACCGGTGGTAGTGAGTTCGACGACATCTACACCCTGTTGGTTGGCTGGACTCAAGGTACTTTGGGAAAAATCATTGCCTTGGGCATGTTCATGGTGGGTTTGTCTGCCGGCATCGTCAACCAGTCTATCGTATCTGTTGTTATCGGCATCGGTGGTGCGTTGGCTCTGTACTACGGTCCAAACGTCATCAACGGTGTTGTTGCCGCTCTGGTTTAACTCCAGAGTTATCGCCCATCACCCCCGATGGGCGGTACCCTTTTTTGTTAGTTGTAGACGAAAGGGTCGCCCTCTTGACAAGGTGCGGCCCTTTTTTAATATAATCTTTTATGACCATAAATTCAGTTGTTTAGGCTATTATTTAGAAAAATAATTCCTTAAGTATTCTTGAAATTAATCTTATGACTCAAGCTTATCTAGTTCGACACAATGATCTTGAGAATATGCACCGCTATTACACAATGACTATTTCACCCGGTATATTCGGAGACTGGTCGCTTGTGCGCCAATGGGGAAGAATTGGTCATCCTGGAATGGTAAAAAAGGATTGGTTTCCTTCGCCTGAACAAGCGCTCGATGCAGGTGCCAAGATAGAAGAAGCCAAGAGGAAAAAAGGTTACGACGTAATATCGTCTTTCGGCCAAAACAAAGCGACATCATAGGCTGTGAGAACAACAAGGATTAAGAAAACTCAACCCCATACAATTGCTTTGATCCGATTTGGATGGCGCGACAGATAAACCCTATTCGTTATGCAAAGCATTGCATAATACATAGCGGCCAGAAACGGACGTTTGTAGTTTCGTAGCGAGGGCTGCGTGTTATTTCCGGTTATACACAAGATGGACTTACTGGCGTTTCAAAAACTTTTCCATCCTTTCGGTCTCTTCCCAACCAATCCTATCGGAGTCACACAGGAACTTGACCAAACGTTTGAAACTAACCCGATTGGCTTTATTATCGCAAGCACTAAAGTAGGCTTCCAAGTCGGCAACCTTAACACTGAGCAGGGAACGTGGCGGTATAGCCGATGACAATCTATCCTTAACAAATATTCTTATGTTGGCATGGTGCTCGTGCTGCATTTTTTCACTCAATCCTTCTTTAGCCAACCCTTTGTAAAAAGCGACCAGTATTTTTTGATTGCCATTGATAATAGCTTGGGTTAGGTCTGTGGCCTCTAACGAGGTAACGACCCCTCGTGATTCTTGAGCGTGACGCAACTGATTGTTGAGACCCTTGCGGATGCCGCTGCCAAATCTTACTGGATAGGAATTAAGTAGGCTGTCAAAAATGATTTTATCGCCAAAAGGTAGCAACACTGCATCCACCAATATTGGCGGTGCGTAAGGCAGTATTTCGGGGATTGGCGAGACTATGCCGATGACACCGTAAACAATTGGATTATCAGAGTCATTAAGGAAAAGACTGTATTTTTGCAAATGGCGCATGATAAAAAATCTAGCGGCAACACGACTTTTCCAACTTGCTGCCAATTCTAAATCTGCAGCTGATAAATTATCTGGGTTGCTGTCAATAAAGTCTTGCAACAGTCGGTCTGATGCCCACAAGGCATTTCGGATAACCGCTGCGTCTTGTTGATTAATATTGTCGTTTTCAAGCTGGCTTGGAAAGTCATTAAACAACTTCATCTGTTTGTTGACATAAGTCAATAATGGCCACCAAATACGATAAAACTGATCGCATTCGTCTGGTTGTAAATTCATGTCCGTTCCGTTTTTAAGTTTTGCTGCATAATCTGCTTCAGGCGGATAGTTTTGTAGCTGTACAATGATTGGTCGATAATTTTTCGTGGGCTTTTCCAGCCTTCCTTGTTCGCTTGTGATGATATTGAGCTTACACAAACAGATAAAACTCTCATAGGAGTTTCGTTTCAGAGAGTGAAGTTTTGACCGGCCCTTTTGAACGATAATTTTGCTTTAAAATGTTTTTGGCTGACTGCTCGATCGATTGCTGAAAAAGCGTTTCTCGATAGCTGACGTCGATTTTAATGCGGTGTGACGGGCGTGTCTGGGCCATCGTCGGTCGGGGTAACTATCCAATTTCAATAGTTAAGGCATTCTTTGACTCAGTTGACTGTCCGTTATTCGGCGAACAATTTGACATTGTCACTGAGTCACTACGGTCTAAACCAGACTGCTGCCTATGATTTTGAGTGACAGCTTTTGAATGGGTAACTGCCTTTCAAGTTAGCCATGCATGCTTGATTGAAAGGCCTAAGGGATACCGCAGGCATAAAAATCCCGTCATAATGGTGATTTTGCGAAATACCTCAGGCCGACAAAGATGAAAGAAGCCATTGCCCCGTCCGTCATGTTTACAGAAGAGCTTTCGGAATTGATTACCCGCTTGGTAAAACAAATACCCTATGACTCTCGACGTCAGGCGATGGGTGATGTTGTGCAAACCTTGCTGGAAGGGAAATCGCGACAAGCTGAGGACGTGCTGGGTTGGAATCGACATACCGTAGAGTTGGGGATTAACGAATTTCGCACGGGTATGCGT
>NZ_JAUSBX010000086.1 GCF_030651835.1 Methylicorpusculum sp.
CGCATTCACTTGGCTTGAGTTTTTGACCATGCGCTTGGCTCCATCGGACCAGTGACATGAGTGCATCTTTATGAATTATTGGTAGAATTTCCTCGTTTGTCAAGAATTCATTTATAGGTGTTTTTATGATGGGGTATCGAAGAAAACTACAAGCGTCTTAAACAGTGGGTAGAAATTGAGAACTTTTCCGGCAAATCGGCTTTGTCGGTTAAACAGGATTTTTATGCCAAGGTGCTCTCGACCAATCTTACCGCCATGGTCGCCAATAGCTCTCAACGACAAGTAGAGAAGACAACCGCCCATCGACAGCACGACTACCAGGTCAATTTCGCGCAGGCGCTCACCAAAATGAAAAACACGCTGATTGAACTCCTTTTACTTTCAGTTCAGCAATTGCAGCGCCGACTCGAAGTGCTGATTGATTACATTGCCTGTACTATAGAGCCCATACGTAAAGGAAGAAGCTACAACAGATCGTGCTCAAAATCAAAAAACAGAATTTTCTATTGTAGTTACAAGAGGGCAAAATAAATCAGAGAGTTATCTCTTAACTTAATGACATTGCCCCGGCCCCCCTTTTTCAAAGGGGGGAGATGGCTGTGTAGTTCAGGTTTCGGAATCAGGCCAGACAACTGTAGCAAACTTAGCTTTCTCCGTTGACCATTGTGCTGCCAACCCAACCCCGCCTTTGGAAAAATGCGCTATCGAATCAATCCACTCCTTTGAAAAATCGCACGATCCTAATTTTCCCTTTACAGAAGGGCATGATCCAATCCTGCCCTTTGAAAAAGCGCGTGACCCAATTCCCCCCTTTGAAAAAGGACAAAACCCTAGCCCCCCTTTGAAAAAGGGGGGCTAGGGGGGATTCATCAAAATAAACGTCCAACCACCAAGGGCAAATCATGAGCCAACAAAAGAATACAGGTTGGGCGGAAGTTAGAACTGATACTCAGCAAGAGATAACCCAACAAACTCAAAACGACCGTGTCGGTGAAAATAAGTTGGCTTACGCTACGCTAACCCAACCTACGACTGATGTACTGCCAAGTAGTTGGCGCAAGATACCGACTGCTGATACATTTAAACAAATATCAACGAACAATAAAAAAGTAAAAACAAAGGATTGCCAAGCATTTGGAAAATATCCCGTAATCGATCAAGGACAAGAAGAGATAGCTGGTTTTATTGATGATGAAAATAGAATAATTAAAGTTTCAAATCCGCTGGTGATATTTGGCGATCACACTCGAATAATCAAATGGGTGAATCATAATTTTGTGCCAGGCGCAGATGGAACAAAAATTCTTGAGGCCGCCACCTTTGTATATCCAAGGTATTTTTATTACCAGCTAAAATCAATTGAGTTGCCAGACAAGGGATATTCACGTCATTTTAAATATTTGAATGAAAGTACATTTAAGGTCGCTCCCATAGCCGAACAACAAAAGATCGCCGCCAAACTGGACGAACTACTGGCACAGGTAAACAGCATCAAAACCCGCCTCGACGCCATCCCCAAAATCCTCAAACGCTTCCGACAATCCGTGCTGGCTGCGGCGGTGAGTGGGAAATTGACTGAGGATTGGCGCAAAACAGTAACTCTAATCAATTGGGAAAAAGTTAATATTGGTCAAATAGCTTCAGTTGCTACTGGCAAAACACCATCACGCGCTGAACTGGCATATTGGAATTCTGGAACGATACCTTGGCTCACTAGCTCAGCTACTGGCAGTAAGTTTTGCTTCGATGCAGAACAGTATGTATCAGAGATTGCCGTAAAAAAATGTACTTTAAAACTATTTAGCCCTGGAACATTGTTATTAGCTATGTACGGTGAGGGCAAAACTAGAGGTCAGGTCACTGAGTTGAAAATAAGTGCAACCTGTAATCAGGCTTGCGCTGCAATTATGGTTGATGAAAAAGTAGCGTTAACAGAATTCGTCAAGTTAAGGCTATTTGAAAACTACGAAGAAACCAGAAAAGCAGCTTCTGGGGGGAATCAGCCAAACCTCAACTTAAATAAAGTACGAGATATTCCAATTTTTCTACCACCAATTGATGAGCAAACCGAAATCGCCCGCCGCGTCGAACAACTATTTGCCTATGCCGACCAAATCGAACAACGAGTCAAAGACGCCCAAGCTCGCGTCAACCACCTGACCCAAGCCATCCTCGCCAAAGCCTTTCGCGGCGAACTCACCGCCGACTGGCGCGCGCAAAACCCCGATCTGATCAGCGGCGAAAACAGCGCAGAGGCGTTGTTGGCGAAAATACAAACGGAGCGGAGTAACGTTAATACGGGCAAATCAAGCCAACGGCGACGGTCGGTATGAATAGATATAATAGGATTAAGCAGGGGGGCTGATGAAAATAAAAAAATTACACTTGAGCAATTTTCGTCGGTTTACCGATTTTACGATTGGATTCGATCCACAACTGACGGTGTTGGTAGCGCGAAATGGTGCGGGAAAGTCCAGTGTCTTGGATGCCGTGGCCACCGCAATCGGCCCTTTCCTGACTCGATTACCGGGAGTTTCCGGGATCAATCCGAAAGAGTCGGATTTTCGCGTCTTACCGGACGGTTCCAAGCCCCCCTATATGCGGATTGCTTGCGAAAGTTTTGAAGGCATTTGTTGGGATAGGACCGAGAAGCGCGATCAATCAAAAAAAACAGCGGCCCAAATTCCCCCAGGAAAAGGTCAGAAAGAATTAAACGAATATGTCGACTCGTTGATAGATGCCTTTAACGAGTCGCGCCCATTTGAATTACCGGTTTTTATTTATTACGGTACCGGACGAGCTGTATTCGACGTGCCACAGAGAAAAAAGGGCTTTGGTAAGGATTTTACCCGCTTCGATGCTTTACAAGGTGCACTCGAAAGCCGCACAAATTTTCGCCGTTTTGTGGAATATTTTTATTATCTTGAAGATAAGGAAATCCTACTGCAAAAAAAGCATCGCTCTTTCGATTTGCCAATTCCGGAACTCATTGCAATTCGCGTAGCAATTGGGAGATTAATGCCGGATTTCTCTAATCCTCGCGGCATTCGACCCGCTGGCATTATGCTGGATTGGCGAGTTGGTCATAAAACTAAACAACTCCGTATCGAGCAGTTGAGTGACGGTTATCGCACCACTTTGGCAATGGTCATGGATATTGCCGCCCGCATGGCCGAAGCCAATCCGCCAAGCGATGATCTACTGGAATTGTTAGCGTCTAATTATGACCCGCTGGATAAGAGCGGCGTGGTTTTGATCGACGAAATAGATTTGCACTTACATCCTGGCTGGCAGCAACGCATTTTGCCTGACCTGATGAAAGCTTTTCCCAAGATTCAGTTCATCGTTACAACGCATAGTCCGCAGGTGGTCACCTCGGTGCCGGCAACATCATTGCGCGTCATTGATTGGGTTGATGAAGAGCCACAATTATTACCGGTTGATTTTTCTTTGGGCGCAGAAGCTCAACAAATGTTAATTGAGGTTTTGGGCGTTTCTCCGCGCCCTGATCAATTGGACATTGTTAAAAAACTGAAGCGTTACCAAGAACTGGTTCACGACAATCAATGGGATACCGAAAATGCCGTTAAGATTCGCGCTGAATTGGACCAATGGGGAGCCGAGCATGAACCTGAATTGTTAAGGCTTGATATGGATATTAGGTTAAAAGAGTTGGATCGGTAGCAATGAAGAAAGTACAAAAAGGCGCAGAGCCAAAGTTGCTTGAAAGTTATCGCATAGGAAACCCCGGAAATTCGTGGTCTCAATATAGACGGAACACTGATCGTCGCGATCAAATATATGATCAATTACGCTCGGATCAGGGTGGATTGTGCGCTTATTGCGAAATTGACCTTAAACCCAAAAATGCCTCAGAGGCGGCGGATTTCAGGGTGGAGCATTTTCATCCGAAATCCGATATCTCAACGTCGCATAACTGGCATTTGGATTGGCAAAATTTGTTGGCCTGTTGCCATGGCGATTCCAGGCCGGATGTCGTCGATGCCGGAAGCCGATTTGCCAATCCACATAGTTGCGATGTGCCCAAAGGCGAGAACGATTGGGATAATCTCATTTTCAATCCGTTGCATTTACCTGCTTACCCGTGTTTATTTCAGTTTAATCGTAGCGATGGCTCGATATCAGTCAATGTTGCCAACTGTAATAATGCCGACGTGGACATAACTAAAGCGCAGGCTACGATAGATAACTTGAATTTGGACGGTGTTCGATTGAGGAACTTGCGGAAACCAGTACTGAATCAATTAAATTTGCAACTTCGCATACTGGTTGAGAGCGGTTACACGGTTGACGATGCCAGAAATCGTTTAGCGCAGGCCGCGCTGAAAAAAGATAACAACACACATTGGCCGGCGTTTTTCTCGGCGATCCGTGATTACTTAGGCGCAGCCGCTGAAAAACAACTGGCAGCAATCAATTACAACGGATAGGTCTATTTTGGGGTTGAATGCTGCGGGTACTTTCGAGCTGATATCGGGCGATTTTCTTTAGAAAGTCGGTTAGCTTGACTTATCAAGTTTGGTAGTGATCTGCCAAAGGACAATTCACAATTGAGCTTAAATTCGACCAAGCGGGCTGTCCGAAACTCATTTTCCCTAGCCGGCCGCGTCATTTCGGCAGGGATTGCCGAAAACCAGACTCCATGGATAGCTCGAAGCTTACCATCCATGGCACTGGATGCCCGTTTCCGAACGGGCATGACGGACTTATGGATTTAGCTGAAACAGCTTGCTAATCAGGTAAGATTATTTGCCCCGGCTGAGATTATTCGCTATTTTAGCTAAATTATCCAAATGCCATGTCATCTGCTGGTGGCTTAGCCACCAGGAACAGCTGAAGGATGATTGACAATACGCTCAAACACCGAAGAAATTGTTCAGAAGCCATTAAACCAGATGCCCCGATTAATCTCTGACGTCAGACAATAAGGCTGTAGTGGGTTTAATTTGGAATTAACGTATTCAAGGAATTTAACAAGATGAGATTAAAAGAAAAAGACGTTGAGGTCGGCTATTTGTATTTGACGACCGCCAATCAATACCGTGCGGTGCTGGCGATGAAAGGTGACTTTATAATTTATGCGCCCGGTTCGGAAGAGGCTGAACCTTTAAAGCTGAAGGCTACTGAGATGCCATTTGAAAACCAGCCATTCAAGAAATGCCAAATCGTTACTTTCGCCAAAAAGGATTATCAAGCATTTGACTTCAACGGCACTGAGGCTGTCAAACATCGGCTGGATGAAGGACAGTTAGCGCAAATAACCGCTCAGTGTAATGCCAAGTCAGCTATTGCTGCTCTGTTAGCCGAATAAAGTAGTTGCTAAAGACAAAGTCCTCTCGCCCTAAGGATTCCGCCATAAATAACCTCCCGGAATTCGGATTGTTTCGAACCGTCCGATTATTCCCTCTCTTTGAAAAGAGAGGCTGGTGGAGAGTTTTAATAAATCCCCCTCGATCCCCCTTTTTCAAAGGGGGAAGTTATTTAGCGATATCCTAGGCTTGTCGAAGGGCGGTGGTTGCCAGTGGCACTACCAGATCAAATCATCGGGAATTTGGTATTGCGCATAAGCATCATCGGTTGTTTCTGTGTTCTTTTTATCCACGTTAAATACGATCACGCTGGCAGCATCGCGTGACTGTATTTTTCTTGCTGTTTCGGCAGATACGACTTCATAGGTTTGCCCCAGCTTGACAATAGCAAGTCGGCCCTCGGCAATTTGATCCCGCATTTCGGCTGATACATAAAGCCGCTTAACTTTATTGTTGTCCGTAAAGTTATAAGCCAGGCCATCACCCGCAGTGGGCAACCGGTTTAATTCGATAATCTGTTTAATTTGGGCAGCCAACTGTTTTTGCTCTTCCTGCTGCTGCCGTAAGTGATTAAGCTCTCTGTCGCGTTCCAACTTTTCAGCTTGGGCTTTTTGAGCCAGCTCTTTTGCCTCATCAACCACTTCAATTTTATTTTTACGCTGCTGCTGGTTTTGTTTGTGTTTATCCGATTTAACGCTTTTGGCTTGAGCAGAGCTTACCAAACCAGATTTAAGTAATTGTTCTTGTAGTGAAAGTTTCATTTTACGATCTACGTAACCCCGTATTTCAAAGTGAAATAAAAAACAAATTTTTCAATCCGGCTTTTACTATTCGATTATTCCAGCTAAAAACAGAAATACAACTTTTACATTACTTGCTGTTTTACCCAGTTGGAAATTCAGTCAGTCCAGGATGACCGGGCACTAGCGTTGCGTTTAAAAGTCTAACTATTTTATCAACGATGTCCATAAATTTTTGAATAAGATCGCTCTTCTCAGCGTTGCCAAACTTGCGGAACCACGGGGGTTTTACCTAAACTATGCCGATACTCACCTTATTTTCAGCGCAAATTATGAAATCAATAGCTAAAATCATTGTCGGCTTGGCCTTGACAGGATTACTCGGAGCATGCTCCGGGCACAAGCCCGTTAAGACGGCCAGTACCAGCAAGGATAGCGCTACTACCGCAGTCAAACCCCAGGCACAGGCCGATAGGAATATGTATTACACGCCACCTCCGCCGCCGCTTTCACTTCCTCACGGCCAAAGGACCGTGGCCGACGTTCTGGAAGCTTACGGCCCCTATGCGTCGCACAAACTGACCCATTATTTCACCATGGCCAAAGTGTCCTATCCTCCGAGGGAAGTCGCTTTCGTTGCTTTGAAACAGGAAAAGAAACTGGAACTCTGGGCCAGAGATAGTGGCGAGTTCCGCTTCATTCGAGACTATAAGATTCAGGCCGCCAGCGGCGTGTCCGGTCCCAAATTGCGCCAAGGCGACAAACAGGTGCCGGAAGGCATATATCGTATTGTGCGCCTGAATCCCAACAGCAATTACCATTTGTCTTTGAAAATAAATTACCCTAACGAATTCGACCTCTTCCATGCCTGGCAGGAAGGGCGTTCCAATCTGGGTTCGGATATTTTCATCCATGGCAAAGATGCCTCTATCGGATGCCTGGCCATGGGTGATGAAGCGATAGAAGAACTTTTTGTTTTAACCGCGCAAGTGGGTGCCGATAATATGAAAGTCATCATCGCTCCGCACGACCCCAGGACCTATCCTTTAGAGGTCGGCTATGGAGAGCTTCCGGAATGGACCCATGAACTTTATTCGAACATTTCCCGCGAAATAAAAGCCCTGTCACCGGGAGAGAAGACGGCAAAAAGGGGCTTGTGATTATTAAGGCCGGATTTTTTGGCCCACGCGGAGTTAACGCCATTACTTGTAACGATGGGCAGAAAAGCGCTGCCCATCCCCTACCTTTGCTGGCTCAGTTCATTCGGCGCGTAGCGCATTTAAGGGGTTTAAGCCTGCCGCTTTTAGCGCGGGAATGACACCGGTAACGATGCCTATCATCAATGAAACACCCAATGCGAGCGCGACATACGATCCGGCCAATTCAATGGGTAAGGCCGGAAACAATAACTTTATCGATTGCACCAGGGCAAGTCCGAAAGCGATGCCTGCGATACCGCCCGTCAGGCTGAGCGCCAGCGCTTCGGTTAAAAACAGTTTGAAAATATCACGGCGTTCAGCGCCTATCGCTCTCAATAATCCGATTTCCGGGATGCGTTCGGTTACGGCAATGGTCATCATCGTTAAAATACCGACCGATCCGACCAGTAATGAGATTCCGCCCAGTGCGCCGATACCCAGGGTGAGTATGGACAAAACCGAGTTTAAGGTTTTCAGCATACGGTCCTGAGTGACAATGGTAAAGTCTTCAAAGCCATGGCGCTGTATCATCAGAGCTTTAATGGCGGCTTCCATCTCTTCAACCGAGCTGCGGCTGTCATAAATCAAATTTATTTCCATTAACCCTTGCCGGTTGAACGCTTCCAACGCTTTTCCTGCCGGAATGAAAATCGTGTCGTCCAAATCAAAACCCAGCATTTGGCCTTTGGGTGCCAATACACCGATCACACGAAATCGATCACTGCCGATTCGAATACGTTTTCCCAAAGGGTTTTCTGTTCCAAACAATTCTTTTTTCAAGGTGCTGCCCAGCACTGCCTGATTCCGGCTGCTGTCACCCGCCTGGCCGGAAAGAAAGCGTCCACTGGTGATGTTGACTTTCCATATCACAGGTAAAGCCGCACTGACGCCAAACACGTTGGCGCGGCGTTCTTTGCGCTCGCTTTGAATGCTGGCATTACCTTGCACCATAGGCATGGCAGCGATAATGTGTCTTAGTTGGCCCAAGCTTTGAGCATCATCCAGCGTCAGCGGCCTGACAGTGCTGATGGTTGCGCCGGATATACCGAAGGTGGTTGTTTTTCCGGGGGTCACCGAGATCAAATGACTTCCGAACTGGGTGAATTCAGTCAAAACGAATTGATGAATTCCGCTGCCAATGGAGGTTAAAACGATCACTGATGCAATGCCGATGATCAGACCGAGCACGGTCAGTGATGAGCGCATTTTGTGAGCGTTCAGGGTTTGAAGTGATAATCGGATCAGGTCGGACCAATACACACAGTCACCTTTTGGCCAGTGCCGAAATCGGATCAAGATTGGCCGCTTTTCTTGCCGGCAAAATGCCGAATACCAGTCCGGTGACCAATGACACGGTTAAGGCCGCCAGCGTGGCCCAGCCCGGCAGATAAAACGGAAACTCGGGATAAATACGAGCAAGCCCCAGAAATGAAACTTCACCCAAAAGCAGGCCAACACCAGCGCCTGCAATTGAGAGTAAGACCGCTTCCGTAAGAAACAAGGCAATAACCTGTTGCTTTGTCGCGCCCAGTGCTTTAAGCAAACCGATCTCAGCCGTTCTTTGTGAGACGCTGACCAGCATCACGTTCATGACCAGGATGCCTGCGACGGAGAGACTGATTGCAGCGATGCCCGATACCGTATAAGTCAGCGCGGTCAGGATTTTATCGAAGGTGGCAACGACGCTGTCCTGAGTAATGACCGTGATATCTTCTTCGCCTTCATGGCGAGCCTTGATGATGGATTTAATCTGCTCCACGGCGGGGGCAATTGCCGCTTTAGACTTTGCTTCAGCCAAAATACGGAACAAACCGCTGGTATCAAACAGCACTTGAGCGGCTTCGACCGGCACAATGACAATTTCGTCAAAGCCTACGCCGATGGACTGCCCTTCCTGTGCCAGTATGCCTATTACGCGAAAACGCCTGTCATTGATGCGAATCCACTGGCCTAATGCCGACTGCGCCGGAAACAATTCCTGTTGCAGTTTATGCCCTATCACACAGACCTGCCGGCTGCGGCCTTGAGTGCTTTCCGGCAGAAATTGACCTTGTCTGACCGTCAGATGCCGGACCTGCTGCAGTGCATGGGTAGAACCCATGATATTGGCTTCCCGTTCAAGATTTTTATCCATCACCGATACCGGCGCGTTGCCGATTGAAATCGGTGCGACAGCCGCCAGATAACGGCTTTTTGATAGCGCATAGGCATCTTCAAGCGTCAGATCGCGCGGCGTTTCTCCCATTATCGGGGGATGTCCTCCTATTGTTTCGGTTCTGCCGGGCAAAATGATCAGTAAATGCGTACCTAATCCTTCGAATTCGTTAACGATATACCGCCGGGCACTTTCTCCGAGGCCGGTAAGAATGGAAACGGAGGCAATACCTATGCTCATCGCCAGAATGATCAACCCAGTACGGACCGGTTGCGCCTTGATGGCCGTTAATGCATGTGTGGCGGTATCTCGAAATAGCATGAAGTCGACCAATCAAATAAGTGAATAATTAACATAAACACGGAGTCTTAATTCACTGACATTAAAACACGATTACAAGACACTAACCCCATCAGCCAACAGGTTGATGGGGTTAGTTTCAATCAAGTAAGGGGAAATGTCATGTCTACAATAAAAACATTAAGCTCAATCACAGTGGTAACGCTATCACTCTTTTTTGCAAAAGCTTCCCTGGCGGGAACAGAAAACTATGCCGGATCTGATTGCGTGTGGCGATCAGGCGGCGCCGTTACTTACGATATCAACGGTGCGGTTAGCAATTTTAGTAATGCAACCGCCAATGTGCTGTGCCATGTGCCTCATACCGATTATGACGGATTTTTAAATGATGGCGAAATCGACAGTGGTTATTATCAGGCTGTGGATTTAAACAATGGCGCAAACATCAGTTGTCGGTTTCGTTCAACGGCTTTGCTAGCTAACGGCACAGTCAGTACCCAATTGGGCTCTGTTGGTAATACGGCAGGCTTTGGCACTCAGCGCCAGCATATAAACCTCGGTGGTGTGGGTGAAGATTCAAACTCAGCTTATACAATAGCTTGTTCGATACCGGCAACTCAGGCGGGCGTCGGAACTTCAAAGATTCAAGGTTATAGAGTCAGTCAATAATAAAATACGGTTACGGGTAGCCGCTATGCTGGAATTGGGACAGATTTAAAAGGAAATGGCTTTATCAGCAATGAAATCGCGGCTACCCGCTAAGAATTAAATGAAATCGCAGGTGAGAGGAGAATTACGATGACGATCAGTAAATATATAAAGATGGGCGGATTTAATCTTGCCTTAATCGGAATTCTGATTTTTGTATACATGCAAGCCAAACAGGATTTGGTTAACGAAATGGCTCGCTCAAGCGGACAAAACATTAAGATTTTAAATGAGCACGGAAGTGAAAATGGTTTTGGAGGCCAAAAATTAAAATCGCTCTTTAGCGATACACAGCAATTTCATGCCTTGTCAGCCATTAAAAAATCCGAGGAAAAGATTACCCATTTATCCGAAGCGTTGAATCAAATGAACTTTTCAATGCAAAATGTAACTGAAACCCTGGCTGAAAAGGGGTTAACTATCGACGAAAATGTTCAGCTAAGCCAGAAAGAACAGGACAAGTTGCAAGAAGAAACCCATCGCCAGACGTATGAGCTGTATGCAACCACACTTGAATCGGAACAAAAGGACGCTCAATGGAGTGAGCCGGTTGAAGGCCAACTGGTTCAGTCGCTGGATGCGGCCAAAGGCAATTTATACACGGATGAAATTGATTGCAGGACTACGCTATGCCGTCTGGAAATCAGTAAAAACGAAGCGGCCCGAGATGAGGATATGTTGGAATCATTAGAAACGCAGATCAATTGGCAGGGTCAGGTCAATATGATCTACGATCCCAATACCGGAAAAGCGACCGTTTATCTGGCCCGTGAAGACCATACATTGCCGGTTCTAAACAAGGACAATTAAGCTAATTGAAGTTACAGACACAGATTGTCATTATGTTTGGATTGCAGTAATTATCGATAGGATCTATGGAGATGGTGTCAAACCCATCAAAAAAATACTCTTCGCGTTACTAACTAAGAAGATCTCAACGCCGTCATTCCGGCATGGATTGCCGGAAACCAGTGCACAAGGAAGTGCTCAGCTTTTGCCTTCCATGGCTTCTGGACCCCGGCAATTCCTGCCGGTGCGACGGCTACTATAATGGCTTAAGTGTATTGATTTCAGGGTTTTTGGGGCGAAAGTAGCGAACGCTTTAAATCGGTAGAAAACGGTTCCTTGCCAAACCAGATATTGAAATAGGCCAGTCCTTTTACCGGATCGTCCAGTTTTGTCATCAACGTGTCATTCAGAAACAACGACAGACCTTGTTTGGGCATGTAAATCAAGTCGTAATAATCGCCGTCCTTGATATCCCGGTACCCCTGGTTAAACTCGGCAAATGACGCGCGCCAGCCTTCAAATTGTTGACCCAGATTCAATTTGAGATATTCTTCAGACGCTTCTTTAAACGCTTTGGCCGGAATGGACTTTTCATACACAAAACGCAAACGCTTGGGCGTTTCGGAAAATATGTCGTTCAAGCCATCACAGGATTGCAAATAAACGGCCGCATAGCCGACATGAATCCACCGGAACGCTTTGAGTTCAGCCTCACTGCAGCGCGATAAGGCCACTTTTTCGGACGTCAATTGAGAAGGCAATTGCTCGGTTGCATTAACCATAGTGCTTAAGAGGAAGAGCAGCAAGCCTTGGTAACTCATCAGTCGTGTAAGCCGTTTTTTACCCATTGTAGAAAGCCTCCGATAACGGGAATGTGCAGATACAAGCCCTGCATACTGTCCCAGTAGTCTTGATGTAAAATAATTTTGTTGTCGCTGTTAAACCGCAAATGACTCATGCCAATGGAGGTTACTTGCCGGTCCTGACCCATCACCGTAAACCCGGTCTCCATAATCCATCTGACAAAAACATCGTCACCCTGACTCTGAACCCCCAGCACTTCCAGTGAAATGCTATCCAGGTTGCTTTGAGTCTGTTCCATGTAGCGCAGTAAAGATTTACGGTCGTGCAAAGTGACCAGCGTGTCGTTAAAGTAGAGCTCTTCAGCATAGGTGTCGTCTACTTTTTGCGCCAAAGGGCCGTGATTAAGTCCACTGTAAAGTTTTACAAAAGGCTGAATCCGTCCGTTTTGTGCAGTTTCCGGTTCCGGGTTGATCAAAGATAAATATTCTTCAACCGGATTAGGGTCTACGGCGCTGCAACCCTGGATAAGTGCGGCAATCAGTATCAAAATAGGAATGTTTGTCATGCAATGCCTCGTTTATTTACGGACACAGTATTACAACACCCGATGCAATTTTGCGTGAACATTTTTGTAAAATACGTTCACGCAATTTTCACGCAGCATACCCGTACAATGTCATCAAAAGAAAGTACAAAAAAGGAAAACATCCATGCAGATGCCAAAACCGTTAATCAAATTTCTCAGTTGGTTTGATAACAGCCATGTCAAAGAAACCGATAATGTGGGAGAAGCCATAGACTGGCTGCGCGTCATACCCTTTGTATTGATGCATCTTGCCTGTCTATTCGTGCTGGTGGTGGGCTGGAGTCCTATTGCCTTGTGGGTGGCCTTTTTTTCCTATGGCATACGGATGTTTGCGATTACCGCCTTCTATCACCGTTATTTTTCTCATAAAGCGTTTAAAACCAGCCGCGTTTGTCAATTTTTGTTCGCTTTGCTGGGAGCTACAGCCACCCAACGCGGGCCAATCTGGTGGGCGTCACATCACAGACGGCATCATCGCTATTCGGACAAGGACCAGGATATTCATAGCCCCAGACACGGTTTTTTATGGAGCCACATGGGCTGGTTTCTTTGCTTGAAACACTTTAATACCAGGGAATCGTGGGTGCGTGATTTACTCAAGTACCCGGAATTACGCTGGCTGGATCGTTTTGACATCATCATGCCCATCTTGTACGCCTTCGGACTACTGGGTTTGGGCAACTGGTTAGGCAGTGCTTATCCCGAGCTGAATACCAGCGGCTGGCAAATGGTGATATGGGGCTACTTTATATCGTCCATCGTGCTGATCCATTGCACCTTGTTTGTTAATTCATTGGCCCATGTCTGGGGTAACCAGCGTTACGTGACTGAAGACGACAGCCGCAATAACTTGTTTATTGCACTGGT
This sequence comes from Methylicorpusculum sp., assembly GCF_030651835.1. GTDB lineage: Bacteria > Pseudomonadota > Gammaproteobacteria > Methylococcales > Methylomonadaceae > Methylicorpusculum. The sequence continues at coordinate 13,479 of NZ_JAUSBX010000086.1, forward strand.
AACCTTGGGTGAAGGATGGCATAACAATCACCATCATTATCCAGTTTCCGCTCGTCAGGGCTTCTTCTGGTGGGAAATCGATATCAGTTATTACATTTTAAAATTGATGGCGATGGTCGGGCTTATTTGGGATTTACAGCCGGTGCCCAAGAATCGTTTGACCAGCGATTTAATAGTCAAGGAATCGTCAATATGAAAATCGCCATTATCGGCAGCGGCATCTCCGGCATTTATGCCGCACACTACCTGAGTCAAAAACATCAGGTAACGCTTTACGAAGCCAATGCCTATGCGGGCGGCCATACCGATACACATCATATTGCGCTTGCAGGAAAAACTTACCCTGTGGACACCGGTTTCATTGTCTTCAACGAGCACCATTACCATTATTTCTGTCGCTTTCTCAGAGAGCTCGGATTGGAATCTCAGTCTTCGGATATGAGCTTCAGCGTCACCGACGCCAAATCGGGACTGGAATATAACGCAACGACCGTGGATAAATTGTTTTGCCAGCGGCGCAATATAGTCCGGCCCCGCTTTTACCGGATGATTGCCGATATTTTCAGGTTTTACCGGGAAGCGCCGCAACTGCTTGAATCAACAGATGATACGCAGGCGTTAGGTGATTATCTGGATGCAAACGGCTACAGCCAGACTTTCATAGACGATCATATCTTGCCGATGGCCTGCGCTTTATGGTCAGGTCCGCCCAGCGTAGTCAGGCAATTTCCTGCGCGCTATCTGGTGGCTTTTATGGCCAATCATCAAATGTTAAAGATCAGTGACCGGCCTGAATGGCGAACGGTTGTGGGTGGATCATCCAGTTATGTTGACGCATTTAAAAAACGATTTCAGGGCGAATTAAGGCTGAGTTGCCCTGTGCAATCCGTTCAGCGTGATAACCAGGGGGTATCGATAAGCAGTCAGCACGATACGCAAACTTATGACCGGGTGGTACTGGCCTGTCACAGTGATCAGGCATTAAAGATGCTGACGGATGCCAGTGACAAGGAACGGGAAATTTTAGGTGCCATGACTTATCAGTTGAATGAAACGGTTTTGCATACCGACCCGGCAGTAATGCCAAAGCATCCAAAAGCGTGGGCCAGTTGGAACGCGCTGAAACTGGACGAAGAGCAAGCGCGGTGCACGGTTACGTACTACATGAATTTATTGCAGAATATCGATGCCCCCGAGCCTTTGCTGGTGACGCTCAACTGCACGGATCGTATCGACCCTGCCAAGATTTTATGTAAACGAATCTACCACCATCCGGTTTACAACGCGGCCAGTCTCGCCGCACAGAAACGGCGGGGTGAAATCAACGGCTTTAATAATACCTATTTTGCTGGTGCTTATTGGGGTTGGGGATTTCATGAAGACGGTGCGCGCAGTGCGCAAGATGCCGTTTCACTGATCAACACATGAACAGCCGCTTATTGACAGGATGGATCAGGCATAGACGGTATGCGCCCAAACCGCATGCCTTCCGTTACCCGGTATTCATGACCTGGCTGGATCTTGATGAAGTCGAGCAGGTGATGAACATCAGTCGTTTGTGGAGCAAAGAACGCTTCAACCTGGTCAGTTATTACCGATCGGATTACCTGGGCGATCCTAAAATAACGATTGCCGAGGCGGTAAAAGCCAGAATTCAACAGCAAACCGGAACGGGGTTTGAAGGCCGCATTATTTTGCTGACGCACCTGCGCTATCTGGGTCACAGTTTTAATCCGGTCAGTTTTTACTTTTGTTATCCGGAAGGCGACAAGCAACCCCGTTTTATCCTGGCCGAGATTACCAATACACCCTGGGATGAGCGGTTCAGTTACTTATTGGATACCCGAAACAGCCCGGAACATGTGAATAAATGGTCGTTTCGTTTCGACAAGTCGTTTCATGTTTCGCCGTTTATGCCCATGGATCAGCACTATCATTGGCGATTCAGCCTGCAGGACAAGAAGCTGGCGATTCATATGGAAGTGGAGCAGGATTCTGTGCCGTGTTTTGACGCCACGCTGTTGCTCAACGCCATGCCGATGACCGGGCAGTCTATGCGCAATATTCCTTTGCATTACCCTTTTATGACGCTGAAAGTCGTAGCGGCTATTTACTGGCAGGCTCTGAGACTTTGGCTCAAGGGCATCCCTTTTTATTCCCATCCGGAAAAAATAATCGAGTAACCAGGAGGCAAGACAATGAATGCAACGACAGCCGAGTTGAACCTTGTTCCGACAAAGCTTGATCTTCAGCTCAGAAAGGCGTTTTTAAACAAGCTGTCAAGAATCAAAGACGCCCAGTTGACTATCCAGGATCCACTGGAAACCGTGGTGCTGGGTGAGCCTGCCAAGGACGGTCTGAGCGCTAAAATTATCGTAAAAAATCCGGATTTCTACCGGCAGATCGCGCTGAACGGCTCGATTGGCGCTGCGGAATCGTATATGGACCATGGCTGGGAAGCCGATAATTTAACAGGGGTTATTCAGATTCTGGTCCGTAACCGTGATTTGCTGGACAGTATGGAAGGCGGTCTGGCCGCGCTTGCCAGTTTGCTGCTTAAATTCTGGCATTTTGCCAATAAAAATTCAGTGCAGGGATCCAGGCGAAACATATCGGCTCATTATGATCTGGGCAATGATTTATTTGCATTATTTCTTGATCAACACGGTATGTATTCTTCGGCCACTTACCACGATCTGGAATTAAGTCTGGAAGAAGCTTCAACCGCAAAGTTGGACAGGATATGTCAAAAGCTGGCGCTGCAACCGGACGATCATTTGCTGGAAATAGGCACAGGGTGGGGCGGTTTTGCCGTTTATGCGGCCGGTCATTACGGCTGCCGTATTACAACGACGACCATTTCCCAGGAACAATATGACGCCGCCAAGCAACGTGTGGCCGATGCCGGTCTGACCGATCGCATAGCAATAGTGATGGAAGATTACCGGGATCTGCAAGGTCAGTATGACAAACTGGTCTCCATCGAAATGATAGAAGCGGTAGGTCATCACTATCTGGATACCTATCTGAAACAATGTGCCGCACTGCTCAAACCGGATGGTTTAGCGCTGATTCAGGCGATAACCATTGAAGATCAGCGCTACAAGCAAGCTTTAAAAAGCGTTGATTTTATCAAGCGTTATATTTTTCCAGGCAGTTTTATTCCCTGCATTAGCGCGATAGTCGACAGCGCGGCTCGGTGCACGGATATGCGTTTGATCAATCTTGAAGACCAGGGCGAGAGTTATGCCTTGACCTTGAAAAGCTGGCGGGAGCGCTTTATGGCCTCGTTGGAACAGGTTAGAGCCCAAGGCTATAGTGAAGCGTTCATTCGAATGTGGGAATTCTATTTGTGTTACTGCGAAGGGGGGTTCCGCGAAAAGTCGATATCCAATGTTCAATTGCTCTGGGCTAAACCCGGAAACCGTCGTCCACAGTGGTTGCCGAATAATGGTCAATGAACGCATCCTCAACATGGTATGGATGCAAGCCTTGTGGTTTGCTGCGGTAATCGGTGCCGCCGCAGGCTATAACTGGCCTGCAGGCCTGGTCCTGTTGGCGTTTATCGTCTGGCAGACACGGCCGGTCCGTCATGCCAAAGGCGATGTGCAATTGGTATTGGTTGCGGTGGTCATGGGCTTTCTGTTTGACACGCTTTGGGTAAAACTGGATTGGTTGGTGTTTCAGGCTGCAGCAACACCCCGTCTGGCACCTTTCTGGATAGTGATGCTCTGGGCGGGCCTGGCGTTGACAATCAATCACTCTCTGGCTTGGTTGCAAACAAACTGGGGTCTGGGGGCCTTAATGAGCGGAGTGGCCTGCCCGCTTTCCTATTTGGGTGCTGAAAAATTAGGCGCCGTGCAAATTATCCCGGACTCAAATTTATGGTGGCTGGTGATGGGGGCAACATGGGCAGCAGTCGTGCCATTTTTGTTGTGGTTATCTTCCAAACTCAAATCAGCGCTTTGATACCAGGAGGGTATCTGCTCACCCCCTCCAATTATAGTGGGTGTAGGTGGTTGATTGAAAAGGCTTCTGCAACAGGGATGTTGCAGAGAGCTACAGGGACGCATTTACGCGTCCTTTGAAATCAAGCACCTACACCCTTAATTCAAAGCGGGCGAGTAGTTAC
>NZ_JAUSBX010000094.1 GCF_030651835.1 Methylicorpusculum sp.
GGGTGTAGGTGGTTGATTGAAAAGGCTTCTGCAACAGGGATGTTGCAGAGAGCTACAGGGACGTATTGATGCGTCCTTTGAAATCAAGCACCTACAACCTTAATTCAAAGCGGGCGAGTAGTTACGTTGGATATTAAAAACCCAAATCATTGTAGCCCTTAGAACAATAGCTTTCGGCTATGCCACATCCCGTGCGGCCTCTTCAATGACGCTATCAGGAACGCCCAGTTTTTTTAATGCAGCGATCAATTTCGCTTCCTTGCTAAATGTAAATTGCGCTTCATCCCGGCGCAGCCCTTCACTAATGTATGACTTTAATAACGCCTGATAGCCTGAAAAGCCTTTATAGGGCGCAATCGTCTTCATAGACTCCACTACATCAACCGGAATACGTAAGGTAATTGAAGTCATAGGACGGTCTTTGGTTAAACGGTTTTTAAGAGTGTCAGAAATCATAGTCATTGCGCTCAGTAATAGTAGCTTTTCTAGCCGAAATCAGTCGGATAACTTCGCCTTCAACCTCAATATGCACGACAAAAAGCAATCGGCCAGACTCATCATAACCAATAACCGCATCTCGTGCTTCTTGGTTTCGCCCGGCATCAACAAGCTTGAAAAAGGGATCAAAGAATACCTCGGTAGCGTGTTCGAAAGTTATTCCATCGTGTTTCTTTGGATTAGCCGTTGCTTTACGACCATTCCAGGTAAAGATGATGCCATTTTTTTCAAAGCGTATATCCATTAAACAATTTTATGCAACATATGTACATTGTCAATACATTATTGGATTGATTAACTTCACAACGAAAAATTGTTTAAAAGTACACGTAAAAACTAATTTTCTATTGGTTTTTGACAGCAATGTTCGACAGCCGAAAGGCTTAACTCACTCCGACCTAAAACCCACAAGACCCAGGAAGTTCGTGGCTTCCCGCACAAATATACAATAGCCCGCAACATTTGATATTGGTGGTTTTGTCTAGGGTAGCGATACCTCCAAAGTTAAAAGCCCAAGCAATAAAACGAGCCAAATGGCTTTCCGGAAACCAGTCATCCATTGATGAGGGTAACTGACACAGTGGTTGACGACTGGTTGGGACAAAACGATTCACAAGGCAAGCCTTTGCTGCAATTGGCCGTGAACATGTCGCTATTTTAACAAATATGATCCGTTAAATAGCAGGACATACTTATTTAGCTGCTCGCCAGACTCCTAGCCAGCGCGATCAACCTGCTGCATTTCAAATCATTCATTACCCGAAAATAAACGGCATTTTCTTTAACAATAGACATAGTTATAGACAAATTCACGTAAATTAGGGAAAATTGCCCGATAATTATAATAATTTTGAAACCTTACCTTAATGTCTAAAATTTTCGTCCTCAATGGACCTAATCTAAATTTGCTGGGCGTCCGAGAACCATCGCTTTATGGCCATCAGACCCTGAAAGACATTCAAAATAACTTAGAGTTGCAAGCGGCGGAAATGGGGCATTCCCTGCACTTCTATCAGCATAATGCTGAGCATCTGATGGTGGAGCTTATCCATCAGGCCTTTGCCGAAAAGATAGACTTTATCATCATAAATCCTGCCGCTTTTACTCATACCAGCGTTGCTTTACGCGATGCTTTACTTGCTACAAAAATTCCGTTTATAGAAGTTCATCTATCTAACGTACACGCCCGTGAACCGTTTAGAAAACACTCCTATTTTTCAGATATAGCCGAAGGGATTATCTGCGGACTGGGAGCAATCGGGTACGAACTGGCTCTTAAAGCCGCTCATGAGATACTAGCCAAGAGACATTAAAGACAATGGATATAAGAAAAATAAAAAAGCTGATCGAGATTATCGAAGAATCAGACATTGCAGAAATAGAAATAAGCGAAGGTGAAGAGTCAGTCAGAATCAGCCGCTATTCAAGCGCTCCTGTTGCCTATGCTCCTGCTCCGCAAGCACCTACAGCGATTAATCTGGCTCCAGCTGCTGCGCCTGCCGCAGCACCAACACCAGCAGCAGCCGTTGAAAATAAAGCAAGCGGACATGTTGTAAAGTCCCCTATGGTTGGTACTTTTTACCGAACAGCATCTCCCGGCTCCAAGGCGTTCGTCGAAATAGGCCATGCCGTAAAAGTAGGCGATACGTTATGCATCATTGAGGCAATGAAAATACTTAACCAAATTGAGGCCGACAAGAGCGGGACTATCACTCAAATTTTGGTCGAGAATGGACAACCTGTCGAATATGACCAACCTTTATTCGTTATTGAATAACAACACTTAGGTGCCTGATCATGTTCGATAAAATTGTCATTGCCAATAGAGGCGAAATTGCTCTGCGTATTTTGCGCGCCTGTCGCGAAATGGGCATTAAGGTGGTAGCGGTCCACTCATCTGCAGACCGTGATTTGAAACATGTCCGTCTTGCCGATGAATCAGTCTGCATCGGCCCCCCATCATCCAGCGAAAGCTATCTCAACATCCCGGCCATCATCAGTGCGGCTGAAGTCACCGATGCGGAAGCAATCCATCCTGGCTATGGGTTTTTATCAGAAAATGCCGATTTTTCGGAAAAAGTCCGACAAAGTGGATTTGTTTTCATTGGCCCGAACCCTGAAACCATCCGCTTGATGGGTGATAAAATTTCCGCCAAGAAAGCCATGAAAGCCGCAGGGATTCCCTGTGTTCCCGGTAACGGCGACCCGCTAGGCGATAACAACAAGAAAAATCTCAAGATGGCTCAGGAGATCGGTTACCCGGTCATCATTAAAGCCGCAGGCGGCGGTGGCGGCCGAGGCATGCGAACCGTCCATACGGAAGCGGCATTGGTTAATGCCATCACGATGACCAAAGCCGAAGCTGAGGTCGCTTTCGGTAATGGTACGGTATACATGGAAAAATTTCTGGAAGACCCCCGTCACATTGAGTTTCAAGTGATGGCCGATTCGCATGGAAATGCGATTCATCTGGGTGAACGGGATTGCTCCATGCAGCGCAGACATCAAAAAGTTGTAGAAGAGGCGCCGGCTCCCGGAATTACTAAAGAGCAGCGCAACCGAATGGGTGATCTATGCGCCAAAGCCTGCCGAGACATCGGCTATCTGGGCGCCGGCACGTTCGAATTTTTATACGAAAAAGGCGAATTCTTTTTCATTGAAATGAACACGCGAGTCCAGGTTGAACATCCGGTCACCGAAATGATTACCGGCTTTGATATCGTTAAGGAACAACTGCGAATCGCCTATGGCTTACCGCTTTCAATTACGCAGGATCAGGTTATATTCCGCGGCCACGCCATTGAATGCCGGTTAAACGCTGAAGATCCCAAGACATTCATGCCCTGCCCCGGCACGATCAATCAGTTCCATATGCCGGGCGGACCAGGTATTCGTTGCGAAACGCATATTTACAACGGCTATAAAGTACCGCCTTATTACGACTCAATGATCGGTAAACTGATCGCTTTTGGTGATGACAGAAACAGCGCCATTGCCAGAATGAATACGGCATTGAGTGAAATCATCATCGACGGGATCAAAACCAATATCGAATTGCACAAGGATATTATGGCCGACCAGGGTTTTATCAGCGGCCAAAGGAATATTCATTATCTTGAGAAAAAATTAGGCATGACCTCCTGATGATGAAATACGCCGCGTGAAACTCTGTTTTCAGGCGCATCTTTAAGGATGCGCCTTTTGCAGAAAACTACTTAATATGGCGTTATAACTTGAAACGCAATCAATTTCAGACACTCATTTCTTCACAAAACTTTTGTACTGAACAGCCCTTCAACTCACTACCGCATAATGGAATTTTAAGTTTTAACCATTATTTTGAAGTTAACCCCAAAGAGCAGACATCCGTCTGCTTTTGTATTTTAGAATGTGCAAACTCATGTCCTGGCACCAATTATCTGTTACCACCAATGAACATATAGCCCCCGAACTCGCTGACTATTTCAGTGAAATCGGCGCGGTCTCAGTGACCTACATGGATGCCGAAGATCAACCGGTTTATGAACCGCTACCCGGCGAAACAATAATATGGCCCAACACCCGGGTCATTGCCTTGTTTGAACTTGAGTTTGACCCTGATCAGATAAAAACATCGGTAAATGAGCAGTTTAATAGCGGGCTTTCTCAATGGACCTATGAAAGACTGGAAGATCAGGCCTGGGAACGCAGCTGGATGGCTTATTATCAACCGATGAAATTTGCCGACCGGCTTTGGGTCTGCCCTACCGGCCAGGAACAACACGAACCCGGAACGGTCTGCCTCACTCTCGACCCCGGACTGGCATTCGGCACAGGCACTCACCCGACCACTGCGCTGTGCCTGGAATGGCTGGCAAGTCATGATTTAACGGATAAAGTCGTGATTGATTACGGCTGCGGTTCGGGTATTTTAGCGGTAGCCGCTGTGCTGCTGGGAGCCCGCGAGGCGCATGCCATCGATATTGACCCCCAGGCACTGACAGCCACCGAAGAAAATGCCCGAAAAAACCATATCCCGGACCGCATAACCTGCTATTTGCCGGACAATTTTGTACCTTTTCAAGCCGATGTTGTCCTCGCCAACATTCTGGCTAAACCGCTGATTGACTTATCAACGGCTATTTCCGGATTAGTCGCGCCTGCAGGTTGCCTGGTTTTATCCGGCATCTTAAATGAACAAGCGCCGTCTGTTGCAGAAGCCTATACTCCCTTGATCGATCTAGGCCAGCCCGTGCAGCAAGATGATTGGTGCCGGCTTGATGGTATAAAAAAGGCGTGAACCATGTTTACTGACTGCCCTGAATGTCAAACCCGTCAAACCCTGACTATTGAACAGCTGCGCCTTAACCGCGGTTTAATGCGCTGTTCAAATTGCAATACGCTGTTTGATGCATTAAAGCAACTCAGCGAAAACACCTCGGAAGCACCGCAAAAAATCGAGACTAAAGAACCGGCAATCAATTGGCTGAAATCACCTGAAATACCCAATGCAAAAATTTGGGGCTCGGCTCTGGCTTTCAATTTACTGTTACTGGTCAGCCAGGGTGTTTATTTTTATGGGGACGACGTTCTACAAAATCCGTCATTAAGACAGCAACTGGAGCGAGGCTGCCAAACGCTGGGTTGCAGGCTGCCCGCCTATAAAAACCGGGATGAGCTGGTCGTGATGCAAAGTGCGTTGACCGAAAAAAACGGCTTCTATGAATTTTCTTCGGTTATCATCAATCAGGCCGAATTTGCTCAAAATTATCCCAGCATTAAATTAACTCTGCTAAATCTTAACGGTGAGCCTTTGGCTCAACGCATCTTTTTAGCCAAACACTACTTGAATGCAGGCAACAGCGCTATTGCCTCAAATCAATCATTTCAAGTCTCCCTAGCCATTGTCCCCACTGAAAAAACGATCGGTGGTTACACTTTTGAGCTGATATAAAACATGGCTTACCCTGAACTTTACTTAAAGAAAAACGAAGATAAACGCTTGCGAAAAGGCCATGTCTGGGTCTTTAGCAATGAAGTGGATACGCATCGCTCGCCTTTGGATCAATTTGCGCCCGGCGATCTGGTCAATATTGTCACCGATGACGGCAAACCGGTAGGCACAGCCTATGTTAATCCTCAAACACTGATTGCAGCCCGCCTTTTATCGAGAAAGCTGAATCTATCCTGTGGTATCAATTTTTTTAAATCACGCCTGACAACCGCGTTACGACTAAGAGAGCAACTGTTTAACAAACCTTTCTATCGATTAATTTTCGGTGAGAGTGATGGCTTACCGGGTTTAGTGATTGACCGCTTTGACCGCGTATTTTCGGTGCAAATCACAAGTGCCGGCATTGAAAAACACAAATCTTTTTTGATGTCCGCACTCATTGAACTGTTTAATCCTGAAGCGATCGTGCTCAAAAACGAAAACAGCCAACGAGCACTTGAAGGCTTATCCCAGGAAAATGAAATCGGCTATGGAAAAATGCCCGAAGCTCTTGTCATTGAAGAAAATGGTGTAAAATTCGTCATTGATGTTTTAACCGGCCAAAAAACCGGCTGGTTTTATGACCATCGCAACAGTCGGCGTGAATTAATGGGTTTATGCCGTGATCGGACCGTACTGGATTTATTTTCTTACACGGGAGCGTGGGCTATTCCCGCTGCAAAAAATAGGGCTGAGCATGTCACTTGTGTTGATGCTTCCGCTGCTGCACTGGCACTTGCATCCGAAAACGCCAGACTCAATGAGGTTGAACAACGGGTTGACTGTATCCAGAGTGATGTATTTGATTTTCTTAAAACCGCGCGTTCAGATAAGCGTAGTTTTGACATTATTGTTCTGGACCCGCCGGCATTGATCAAGCGCAAAAAAGACTTTAAACAGGGCTTTGAGGCTTACCGGAGACTGAATGACATGGCATTACAGATTTTGTCGCCAAACGGCATACTCATATCGGCATCTTGCTCGCATCATCTTAGCCGCGAAAATCTGCATGAACTGCTGCGCGCATCCGCACGTCACATTGACCGGCACTTGACTTTTTTTGGAACCGGAGGCCAAGGTCCTGATCATCCTATTCATCCAGGCATGCCGGAAACGGAATATCTGAAAACCTATTTCTGCTATGTGTCGCCAAGTTTATAACTGAATTTATAAAATAGTTACCCGTGACCAATAACCAAACTTCGCTTACCTGCGCACTCTGTAATCTGCCCGTCACCATTAAAGGCTTTTCTTTAAAAACCGAAGAGGGTGATATAAATTTTTGCTGCGGTGGTTGTAAAAGTATCTATGAATTACTTAACGCCGACAAGTTGATGCCATCCACTAAAACTAAAACAAAGAGAGGTCTTATCAAATGAAAACCTGTGAAACCTGTACCCATCGCGTCGAAATAGGTCGGCATTACAAAGAACAGCCCGTTTGGATACGAGGCATTGGGATGGTGCTCGTGTATTTACCGATCATTACGCTGCCTTTTGTTTTTCTCAGTGCCTACCTGACGTATTACCATCTACGCATGATGGGTGCCAAAAATATCAAAACTTTATCGGACTTTCTGCCCAACAGAAGCAGCCACCGGTATACACTGAAAGATCAAATTACCATGGATGCCTCATTTAAAGGCAGCACATCCCAATACAAACTGTTTTGGATATTGAACTGCACCTGGTATTGCCCGGTGAGCGTGGCGCTGTTCGAATGGCATGCCTATATGGTCAAAATCGTTGAAAACTGGTGGTGTCCTTTTGGTCACGATAAAAAGGACGGTTACATGGAAGGCGCTATCGACCAGTCTTTTTGGCATGTTTATCCGCATGACAAGGCTAAATTAAACCCTGAAGACCGCGACAATCCTATATGGAACGAAGAGTTTTCCTCTGAAAACAAGCCCAACAGTTAACACGTGATGTTTTTCAGCGGAGCAACAAAATAAAGTTGATGCACCTTGTAGGTTGCGGTTGGCGTGACAGCTAACCCAGCCTAAACAATTACTCAGTTGTTTTTTATATTTAACTGTCTCTGTCGATGAATAGCTTGACCGGATTCGGCCCCATTGCCACTGCCGAGTCTAAAATACTGATTTTAGGCTCGATGCCCGGCGTTCAATCTTTACAAAAAACCCAGTATTACGGCCACCCACGCAACGCATTTTGGCCGATTATGGCCGCACTGTTTAATGACTTTGACTCGATTGATTATGAGGCTAAAAAACGCATGCTTGAACGAGGCGGCATTGCTGTTTGGGATGTAATCCAAAACTGTAACCGACGCGGGAGTTTGGATGCCCACATTGAAAAAACATCTATCCAACCAAATAATTTCCGCTGTTTTTTTAATGAACACCCTAACATCACCACTGTTTTTTTTAACGGGGCTACTGCCGAAAAACTGTTTAAAAGTTTTGTTCTATCCACGCTTGATCCGTCTATTAACACGCGCGTATACCACCGTTTACCGTCGACAAGCCCAGCCAATGCCGGCCTTTCTCTTCATGACAAGACCCGGATCTGGAAATCAGCATTAGCCGCTGTTTTATAAACCCCTTTTTACGTTTATTGCGGTATGATACCCGCCCTTTTTTGAATATTAATCACGATGCAGATAGGCCCTTATACCCTCGACAGCCCCTTGATTCTTGCACCGATGGCCGGCGTGACTGATCTGCCGTTCAGAAATTTGTGCAAGGTATTGGGCGCAGGGCTCGCTGTATCTGAAATGGTCACTTCAAAACCAGACTTGCAACAACATAAAAAAACGCTGCTCAAATCCGAACAAACAGGAGAAACCGGATTACGTTCCGTTCAAATTTTGGGCACGGATCCGACACACATGGCCGAAGCCGCCAAAATCAATGTTGATCGAGGCGCACAAATCATCGATATCAACATGGGCTGCCCTGCCAAAAAAGTCTGCTCAGTTGCCGCAGGTTCGGCCCTCATGAGAGATGAAGCCTTGGTTTCCCAAATTCTTGAAGCCGTTGTCAATGCAGTGTCAGTGCCTGTTACGTTAAAGATGCGGACGGGCTGGGATCCGCAAAACCGTAACGCATTAGCCATTGCAACTATTGCTGAAACTGCCGGGATAGCCGCACTGACAATTCATGGCAGAACCCGTGCCTGTAAGTTTTCTGGTCACGCTGAATACGAAACAATAAGACAGATTAAAGAGGCCGTCAGAATTCCGGTCATCGCCAACGGCGACATCACCTGTCCGCAAAAAGCGCATGAGGTTCTTAGTTACACGGGAGCTGATGCCTTGATGATTGGCCGGGGTGCCCAAGGCAATCCCTGGATATTTAAAGAGATAGACCATTATCTCCAAACCGGGAGTGTTCTAAAAAGACCCGATGTTTTACAATTAAAAAACACGGTTATGGAACACCTGGATCAACTCTACAGTTTCTACGGAAACTTAACCGGTGTTAGAATAGCGAGAAAACATATCGGTTGGTATTTTGGCCATCTAGGCAGCTTACCGACTTCAATCGCAGATAAAATCAATAAGGCTCAGCAACCGCCTGAGCAGTTAGCGTCAGTTAACCTGGCCTTTACCCTCTTTACTTAAGAAATGAGCAGCACAATGGAAGCAATGCACAAATCCGCCAAGGTGATCAATATTAATAGTAAAGAAACCACTCAGATCCCTCTTTCAATACATGTCAAACAAGCCGTGGAACATTATTTTGCGCAGCTAAACGGGCATGAGACAGCCGGACTTTATGCGATGGTGATCAGTGAAGTTGAAAAACCGCTGCTGGAAATTACCCTGCAACAAGCCGGATACAATCAAACCAAAGCAGCAAAGGTATTGGGACTGAGCCGGAGTACGCTCAGAAAAAAGCTTGAACAATACGGACTTTCTTAAGTTAAAGCTCACAATGACCCCCCAATAAATAATGTTTGGTCTTTATCCGTGTTTCTTTAGTTAACGTTATTGCGGTATTGATTTTTCTGCATTCCTGTTTCTTTTACGATTCTTTCTCCAGAGATATTCATGAATAAAAAAATAAATCGAGCGCTGATCAGCGTCTCGGACAAAACCGGTATTATCGATTTTTGTCGGTCTCTCAGCGCAAGCGGCATTGAACTGCTGTCCACCGGCGGTACGGCAAAACTCTTGTCCGAACAAGGCATCCCGGTCATTGAAGTATCCGACTACACCGGTTTTCCGGAAATGATGGACGGCCGGGTCAAAACTTTGCACCCTAAAATCCATGGCGGTATTTTAGGCCGACGCGGCATCGACGATCAAATCATGGCCGCTCATGACATTCAGCCCATCGATATGGTAGTCGTGAACCTCTATCCTTTTGCCCAAACTATTGCCAAGCCTGATTGCGATCTGGAGACTGCGATTGAGAACATCGACATCGGTGGCCCGACAATGATACGTGCCGCCGCTAAAAATCATAATGATGTGGCGGTTGTGGTTAATCCGGAAGATTACTCCCTGTTATTGGCTGAATTAGCGGCACAAGAGGGCGAGTTGACTCAAGCCACCCGCTTTAATCTGGCGCTCAAATGTTTTGAACATACCGCAAACTACGACACCATGATAGCCACTTATCTGGCCCAGGTTAATCAACAACAGTTTCCTGAAACGCTGAACCTTCAATTCAAACGCGTTCAAACGATGCGGTACGGAGAAAATCCCCACCAGCAAGCCGCCTTTTACCGTGATCATTACCCAAAACAAGGAACCGTGGCGTCTGCCATTCAGCACCAAGGCAAAGAGCTGTCATTCAACAATATCGCAGATACGGATGCAGCCCTGGAATGCGTTAAATCGTTTCCAGAGCGTTCAGCCTGCGTCATTGTCAAGCACGCCAATCCTTGCGGTGTGGCCGTTGCCGATACTAATTTAGAAGCTTACGACTTCGCCTATGCAACCGATCCGACTTCCGCATTTGGCGGCATCATCGCTTTCAATCGTGAACTCGATAGCGCAACAGCAGCAGAAATCATCAAAAGGCAGTTTGTTGAGGTCATCATCGCTCCGGCCATTCAAAGTGAAGCACTTGCAGTGCTTGCTGCCAAGCAGAATATTCGTGTTTTAAGCTGTGGTTACTGGCAAGAAAATCAGGATCCTGCACTTGATTTCAAACGTGTTTCAGGCGGCCTGCTGGTTCAAGATAAAGACATAGGCACAATAACCGCAGCAGATTTAAAACTGGTCAGTGAGCGAGCCCCCACCGAACAGGAAATGCGCGACCTGCTATTTGCCTGGAAAGTCGCCAAATTTGTCAAATCAAATGCCATTGTTTATGGCCAAAACGAAAGAACGATTGGCGTAGGCGCAGGGCAAATGAGCCGGGTTTATTCAGCTAAAATTGCCGGCATCAAAGCGGCCGATGAAGGTTTAAAGGTAGCAGGGTCAGTAATGGCCTCGGATGCTTTTTTTCCTTTCCGGGACGGCATTGATTCGGCAGCCGAAGCCGGTATACGTGCGGTGATTCAACCGGGTGGTTCGATGCGTGATGATGAAGTCATTGCTGCCGCCAACGAACATCATATTGCCATGGTATTTACCGGCATGCGCCATTTCCGGCATTAAGAGACAGACAAACAGCATCATTAACGGATGAGCCCTTTGATCAGCTGATAGCAGCAGCAACCTCGCGGAGTTTTCCGGTAATGGCATCGAGCTCATCCTTTAATTGATAAATACCGGCAGGTCCATAGTCATCTCGATTTTGACCTGCAATCAACGTCCAGCGCACCCCGTGTGAGATATCATTATGAAAGTATTAATCGTCGGCAATGGTGGCCGTGAACATGCCTTGGCATGGAAAGCAGCCCAGTCACCCAGAGTAAAAAAAGTTTTTGTTGCCCCCGGAAATGCCGGCACCGCACTTGAACCTCAACTCGAAAATGTCCCTATTGCGGCCGATGACCTACCTGAACTGCTGGCCTTTGCCCGGCAGCAAGGTATTGATTTAACCATCGTAGGGCCGGAAGTACCTTTGGTAAAAGGCATTGTCGATCAATTTACTGCAGCCGGACTTAACTGTTTCGGCCCAACCGCCAAAGCGGCTCAGCTAGAAGGCTCTAAGCGTTTCAGCAAAGACTTCATGGCACGGCATCATATACCTACCGCAGACTATGAAACGTTTACCGATGCGGAAAAAGCCATTGAGTACATTAAAAATAAAGGTGCACCCATAGTCGTCAAAGCTGACGGGCTTGCCGCAGGCAAAGGCGTAATCGTCGCTCAAACCGAACAAGAAGCCATCAATGCCGTAAAAGATATGTTGTCTGGCAATGTCTTTGGCGAAGCGGGTAGCCGCGTGGTTATCGAGGAATTTTTAACGGGTGAAGAAGCCAGTTTTATCGTCATTGCCGATGGCCTGCATGCGCTACCCATGGCCACGTCTCAAGATCATAAAGCACGTGATAACGGCGACGTGGGGCCCAACACAGGCGGCATGGGAGCTTACTCCCCGGCACCGGTTGTTACGGATGCCATTCATAAACGAGTAATGCAGGAAGTTATCGCCCCTACACTTAAAGGAATGCAAGCTGACGGCAATACTTACACGGGATTTTTATATGCGGGTTTAATGATCAGTCCTGACGGCGGCATCAAAGTGCTGGAATTTAACTGCCGGTTTGGTGACCCTGAAACACAGCCTATTATGATGCGGCTGAATAGCGACTTGGTGACTCTGTGTGAAGCCGCATTAGCAGGCAATCTCGATACCATGGAGACCGAATGGGATGAGCGTCCGGCTCTGGGCGTAGTTTTGGCAGCAGGTGGATACCCTGATACGTATCAAAAAGGCGATGTGATAACAGGCTTACCCGACGCTGAAGACGCTGATTGTAAAGTGTTTCATGCCGGCACTTTGTTGCAGGAGGGCCAGGTTGTCACTAATGGGGGACGGGTATTATGCGCCTGCGCTCTGGGTGACACAGTCAAAGCCGCGCAAGAAAAAGCCTATGCTCTGGCTCAAACGATCCATTGGGATGCCATGTATTACCGAACCGATATCGGCTTCAAGGCGATAAAGCCATAAAACTTGCGATCATCATTTTATCCACAAACGACGATTTTAGGTTTAATGTTAAGGAACGGGAAGCTTAGACTTCCTGTTCCTTTTCTCCCTTATCCTCATCTTTCAGCACCTGCCTGAACGTTAAATTGATGCGTTGAGTCTTAAACCGCTTTGTTTTCGGAACGCTATGACGCCAATGGTTTTGTAAACTGCCCGCCATAACGACTAAATCACCGTGTTCCAAATCTAAATCGATGCAGTATTTAGATGTGTTATGAATCAATCTGAAGCGCCTGTTGTCTCCAAAACTGACTGAAGTAATGACGGGGTTAAAGCCCAGTTCTTTTTCATTATCGGCGTGACAGCCCATCGAATCATTGCCATCACGGTACAAATTAGCCAGTACGCTGTTAAAAGAGTGACCGCACGTTTTTTCAAGCCGTTGCCGAATACCAACCAGCTCCGGAGTCCAAGGCAACGGGATATGCTCAACTTTTGAATAGGTATAGCGAGCATTGGGGTCGCCATACCAACACATTAACCGTGGCACCTTAACCCATCGGCCAAACAGCCAAATTGATTCTTCCTGCCAGGTCAGATTGTTGATCAGGCTTTGAAATAAATGATCCGCTTCTGGTTTTGGGTAAAATCCTTTCAAGTGAAACAACTCCCCATCCATAGGGGCTAAATTGTCGCCGGCGCAGAACATTTCGAGGCTAGAACCGGCAAAGTGTTGTCAGAGGAATAAGCATGCGGGTTACCGCTATTTACCGCGCAATCATAGCTGGGCAAGTGGTACCGGCTTGCCAATTCCATAACCCTGAGCGTAGTCGACACCCAATTGTTTCAATATATCGAGAATTTCATCATTCTCTACAAATTCGGCGATCGTTTTTTTATCCATGACGTGACCGACTTCATTAATTGAGCGCACCATAGCCAAGTCAACTTTGTCATCGACGATATCCTTTACAAATAATCCGTCAATCTTGAGATAATCGACAGGCAAATTCTTTAAATAAGCAAAGGATGACAATCCGCTACCAAAATCATCCAACGAAAAAAAGCAGCCCTGCTGTTTTAACGTCCGGATAAAGTGCGTCGCATTGGACAAGCTGGCTATTGCCGCCGTTTCGGTTATTTCAAAACAAATACAATGAGTAGGAATCCTCCATTTGTTAAACTGCTCAGATATGAAGTCGAGCATGGTTTCATCGGATAGCGATAGCCCGGAT
The DNA here is from genome assembly GCF_030651835.1 of Methylicorpusculum sp. Taxonomy (GTDB): domain Bacteria; phylum Pseudomonadota; class Gammaproteobacteria; order Methylococcales; family Methylomonadaceae; genus Methylicorpusculum. The sequence continues at coordinate 13,721 of NZ_JAUSBX010000094.1, forward strand.
AAATTCACCGAACACATCGCTAAGTTTTCGATAAATCCGGGTCTTTTAGCCATCCATTCAAATAACGTGGAAATGACCCATTTATCCAGTTCAGATGCCAGATTATAGCGTTCCGCTGCGGTTAAAAATGCGCCTGGTGGAATAATGTGACCCTCGGCATCCTGATAGCGAATCAATGTTTCAAAATGCAAACCTTCTTCACGACCATCAATCGGCACGATGGGCTGACCATAAAGACAAAACCGATTATTGATAATCCCTTGCTGAATTTTTTCAACCCATTGCATTTCACCCTGACGCGAAGCTAGTTCCTGGTCATTGGGCCTGAACACATGCACCCGGTTTCGGCCTTTTTCTTTAGCGGCATAACAGGCGGCATCAGCCTCTTTAAGTGACTCGATACTGTTACCGCTGATACTGTTAATGCTGGCTATTCCAATACTGACTCCCACTCTGAAAAGACGATCTTCCCAGGCAAATTGAAAATTCTGTACCGCATTGCGAATTTTTTCACAGGCGTTGTAAGCCTGTGATAACAAACATCCCCGCATCAAAATGCCAAATTCGTCTCCGCCCAAACGGGCTAATAAATCATCCTGGCGGATTTGTTTTTTTAACAAGGCGCCCAGCTGCCGCAGCAATTCATCTCCCGCTATATGTCCGCAGGTATCATTAACTACCTTAAACTGGTCCAAATCAAGGTAGCAGAGGGCATACTCAGTTCGATTGTTATGGGCGGAAAGCAAGGCTTGCTGAATTTGCCTGTCGAATTCGCTGCGATTCAGTAATCCGGTCAATTCATCGTGCCGGGCCTGATGAGAAATTTTTTCGTTCAGCTTTCTTGTCTCAGTAATATCTTCGCAAACCAATAAAATATTCACTTTTCCATTAGTTTGCCGGGTAGATCGGATGGCACCTCTAACCCATATCACTTTTTTGTCGACACAGATCAGCCTCAATTCCAGCTTGTGAACTTTATCCAGCTCTGCGGCACACATATTCAAGATGTGTCGCATTTCATTCCGGTCATCCGGATGAACAAAGTCAAACACTGAAAACCCATGTAAGCGGTTTGCAGTTTGACTTAGTTGACGGGCCCCAAATTTGTTGACGGATATGATCCCACCCTCTTCATCGATATTGAATATCATAGAGGGGTTATCATCAAATAAAAGAAGATACCGGTTTCTGGCTTCGACCAAGGCTTTGTTCTGCCTGTCAACGGTGGCCAACATATTGTTAAAGGTATCGATTAACAGACCAACCTCATCGTTATTACTTTTTTGGGCTCGCAGTTCGTAGTTTTTATCAATGCTGATTTTTTTGAGTGTCTGTACCAATCGCCCGATAGGTAAAATAATGTTCTTGTTTAAATATAACGATAACAGATAGGTAAAAACGCTGGCCCCTGCGAGGATACCTAGAAGGCAATAAAGAACATTAAGCTGACCCCAATACAAATGACCAAGATCTGCTTCTATAAAGACCAGACCGACTGTTTTATTCTCAAATTGAATGGGCGCTGAAATTTTGACTTTGAACCAACCCAAAACACTTTGATTCACGTCTGAATAAACGGGACAAAAAACCAATGCTGAGGCTCTTTTGGCCAAACGGCTGTATACATTCCCGTTCGTGTCATAAATGCAAATCTGGTCTATATAGTCCAACCCTTTACTCACCCGAAGATTTTCCTCAACTACCGCTCTATCATCCAAATTGAGAGCAGATCCGCTACGAAAACTGATATTGGTTGCAACAGCTTCCAGACCTTCAATCGTTGCTGTCCTTATGTTTGCCAAATCCTTTATTTCCATAAAAGCGCAGTTCAGTAACAAAAGAATACTGAAAGTACCAAATGTGACAAAAGAAAATTTTTGTTTGATACTTGATTTATTGATATAGCGATTATATTTTTCTCGCCATTGACTTAATCGCACAAAAATTCCCTCAAACAAGTGAAAAAATAAACTCAGGATTTGAATAATAAAAGCTTACTCGTTTATGGACTCCCGAACCCAGCGTCATCGCCATTAAGTGTAGGATCAAGCTGCTGCGGTAGTGGGGATTTATCCCTACTTTGCGAATCAATTCGCATCAGCAACAGTCACTCATGTTATGCGGACGTTATAGTTGAATTCGGCTCCATGAGAACACCTCCAGACTCACCCGTATAAAATAAATCCACTCAACTTTTATAATTCAGCTACTTAGCTGTTATTTACATCACTTAAGAGTTTAAATCAAGACTCCAAGGCAAGTCTTCAACCGATTTTGAGAGCTGTCTAGGCTGAAATATCAGCAGTACTGCCTGTTGAAAACTCAATGGAGAAAAAACCATTTCATAACTTCAATCATTGCAGCATGGTCTTCAACCCCGGCACTTTCTCTAAGGCTGTGCATGGCCCACATCGGATTACCCACATCTACCGTGTTAATTCCCAATCTGGCAGAAGTCAGCGGGCCTATCGTACTGCCACAGGGTAAATCTGTTCGATGTGCATACTTTTGATAACGCACATTTACGGCATCACACCAGGACGCAAACAGGGCCTCAGAAACACTATTTGTCGCATACCTATGATTTGCATTGACTTTTATAACCGGCCCATGATTAACCAATACTTTATGATCGGGCTCGTAAGCCATTGGAAAATTCGGCTGGTAGGCATGAGCCATATCGGCGCTGATCATAAAACTGCTTGCCAACGCACGTTGATATTGCTCGCCTTTGCACTCATCACCCGCCATGCCGATGCGTTGGAGAATATCAGACAAAAAACTGCCATCCGCGCCTTTAGATGTCGTACTGCCTATTTCTTCATGATCAAAAAACGCACAAACCAGTGTAGAGTCCGCTTTTAAAACCTGATCATCCAACAATGCCGTGAGTCCTGCATGACAGGAAGCCAGATTATCCAACTGACTGTTCGCATAAAACTCGTCTTCCGCACCCCAAAAGGCTCCTTTTTGAGTATCATAAACATTCAACTCCCAGGACAAAATTGCAGCGGCATCAACTTCAGCCTGTTCAGCCAATGTGGTCAAAAATTGCTGCTGGGGCGTTATTTGATCTTTAACCAGTGAAAATATCAGAGGCAGCTCAAGCTGCTTATTTAATTTCAAACCATCTTCATTCACAGTTCGATTCATATGAATCGCCAAATTAGGTAAACGAAGCAACGGTCTTGTAAAGTCAACCAGCTTCGTTGATATACCCTGCTCGGATCGATAGCTAATTCTCCCGGCAAGGCTCAAGTCTCTGTCCGTAAACGTGGCCAAAATCGGTCCGCCATAAACTTCCACACCGATCCTGACAAAATTATCTACGGCCATGACCGGATTAGGTTTTAATCGCAATCCCGGCGAATCCGTATGGGCGCCAATGATTTTGAAACCGGTTTCCACCAGCGGTTTTTGTCCCATCACAAATAGGATGATCGAAGAATCGTCACGTACCACATAGTAACGACCTCCCTGATTTAAGTGCCAGCGTTCCTGCTCATTCAATCTGACAAACTCACGGTCCAGAAGCTTTTTCTGGATCGTGTTGACAGCATGCCATGGACTCGGGCTTACATCGATAAAGTCTAGTAAATTTTTAACCCTGTGTTTACTGTTCATGATCTTTCTTGCAAGTCCAGCGATGCTGAATTAATGCAATAACGCAGTCCCGTTGGTTCTGGTCCGTCATTAAAAACATGCCCCAAGTGCGAACCACAGCTTTTACAGATTATTTCTACTCGTCTCATCCCATGACTGGTGTCGGTGATTTGATCGAGGCTGTTATCAGAGATTACATCCCAAAAGCTGGGCCAACCGGAACCCGAATCATATTTGGCAGCAGAATCAAAAAGCGCATTGCCGCAGCACACACAATGATAGATCCCCTCTTTTTTGCAGTCTGCATATTTCCCGGTAAAAGGGGGTTCGGTGCCTTTATTCCAGCAGACATTAAACTGTTCCGGGGTCAGCTTATCTTGCCACTCATCCGTTTTGTCTATTTGTTTAGTCATTATCTCAACCTATTATTTGAATATACTTAACCACATTAACTGGATAGTTTATTATCCGCTTTCAAAATTGACGATCATAAAAAAGCTTTTTGTGCCGCCTACCGTCAATTTAAACAACCAATTCCTACTAACGAATATACTTTTTCATAGTCAGTCGCCGTTCGATCAATACCGTTAAACTGCGCATTAAACATTGATGACAAAATCAATCGACTGATAGTTTCAATCGTTAAATAAACACATCCGCCTTGTCGAGAACGCCATAAACAGCAGACTCTGTTGCCGAGTCAAAATAATTAAAGACAAACTAATAAACATTTTGGCACTAAACTTCTGGTTTTATAAGGGTATGCTCGTAAAACTTTCCTGATTGTGTTGGAACAGTTATTAAAACAAAGCCATCGCGGCATCAATCCATCTCTATATGGCCTTGAAAAACAGCTCAAAACCCCTGTAACCCTTTATGATACAATTTTGCAACTGGTTAATTTTTTACTTTGGTCATTAGTTATGAACGAAATGTTAGAGAACGGCGTTGAACTAATGCTGATAGGCATGGGCATTGTATTCTTGTTTTTAACGTTACTGGTGGTTGCAATTAAAGTGATGTCTTCCCTCATCACCCGTTTTTTCCCGGAACCCATCGCTGTCCCGCCGCCAATTCCAAGCCTTGTAGCCAAGAAAAAACCGATTGACTCCGGCGTGATCGCAGCAATTTCAGCAGCTGTTCATCACTATAAAAAACAGCATTCACAACAATAAGTGAGTGTTGGTCAGACTTTTAAATCGTTATCTTAACAGCACACATTGATAGCTCGGTCAAGCGAATCTCCATTCTCAGAGAAAAAAGCATGAATGATCAAAATACCCAATCCTTAGGCATAACCGAAGTTGTTCTGAGAGACGCACACCAATCGCTACTGGCGACTCGTCTGCGCATTGAAGATATGCTGCCTATTTGCGCCAAACTCGATCAGATTGGTTTCTGGTCATTGGAAACATGGGGGGGCGCGACTTTTGATGCCTGCATCCGCTATTTAGGTGAAGACCCATGGGAACGCCTTCGTTCACTGAAAGCCGCGATGCCTCGCACACCCCAGCAAATGCTGTTAAGAGGTCAAAATTTACTCGGTTACAGGCATTATGCCGATGACGTTGTAGATAAGTTCGTCGAACGTAGCGCCGTCAATGGTATTGATGTTTTTCGTATCTTTGATGCGATGAACGACATGCGGAATATCGAGCGAGCTATCAAAGCCGTTCTTAGCACTGATGCTCACGCACAGGGTACTATTTCCTATACCGTCAGCCCTGTTCACACCCAAGCCATGTGGGTTACGCAAGGCAAACAAATTGAAGATATGGGTGCTCATTCGGTCTGCATCAAAGACATGGCGGGACTATTAACGCCTTATGACGCTTATGAGTTAGTCAGCCAATTGAAAAAAAGCCTGTCTATTCCTGTCCACTTGCATTGTCATGCCACGACCGGACTCAGTGTTGCAACCTTGCTAAAAGCGGCCGAAGCGGGAGTGGATAATGTCGACACCGCCATTTCATCAATGAGCATGACGTATGGCCATAGTCCAACTGAAACCATAGTCGCCGCACTCACCGGACAGCCCCGAGATACCGGGCTACCCATCAAACCCCTCGAAGATATTGCCGCTTATTTTCGCGACATCCGCAAAAAATATGCGCAATTTGAAGGCAACCTCAAAGGCGTAGACAGCCGCATTCTGGTCAGCCAGGTTCCTGGAGGCATGCTCACTAACATGGAAAGCCAGCTAAAAGAACAAGGTGCTGCGGACCGCTTTGATGAGGTACTTGCCGAAATTCCACGCGTTAGGGAAGATCTCGGCTTTCTGCCGCTGGTAACGCCCACGTCACAGATTGTCGGCAGTCAGGCTGTCATCAATATTCTGACCGGGGAACGTTATAAAAGCATCACCAAAGAATCCGCCGGCGTTTTAAAAGGTGAATATGGCGCCACGCCTGCACCCGTAAACAAAGCCCTGCAAGATCGTGTGCTTGAGGGAGCCGCCCCCATTACCTGCAGACCCGCTGATTTATTGGCGCCGGAAATGGATAAATTGATTGCTGAAGTTAAGGCCAAAGCCCTGACCGAACAGGTCAAACTGGCTGACAACATTGAAGAAGATGCTTTAATTAACGGCATGTTTGCTCAAATCGGCTGGAAATTCATTGCCAATCGGGGCAAAACCGATGCTTTTGAGCCTGCACCCGGTTCAGCATCAGCTAAACCTGCAACGGCCAGCCAGCCCCATGCAACTGAAAGCTACTCTGTCAATGTTGACGGGCGTAATTACAATGTTGTTGTAGCTCCTGGTGGTGCAGGGCTTGTTATTCAACAGTCCGCCGAAACCCAGCAAACTGTTGCGACGCCCCCCGCAATTACGACGGGCGAAATCGTACGTGCGCCCATGGCAGGTAACATTCTGAAAATTAATGTAGGTATAGGTAGTATCGTAAAAGAGGGCGATGTGGTTGTGATCATGGAAGCCATGAAAATGGAAACCGAAGTTCGCGTTAAAAACAGCGGCACAGTAAGTGCGATAAATGTCAAAGATGGTGCTGCTGTTGCTGTGGGTGATGCGTTGATTTCTTTATAACCCTTCAATTGAATCGAGGCCGGAATTTTTTGCTCCGGCCTCAAGCCACACCGATCTATTCACGCCGACCGCCTCTTTCATTTCTTCCTTCTCTTTCTGGCCTCTCCATTCTCTGTTCTTGCTGTCTTGGTTCGCGCTGATTAAATTGAGCATTTCGGGCAATCGTTTGACTTTCGTTTCTTTCGTTTCTTTCGTTTCTTTCGTTTCTTTCGTTTCTTTCGTTTCTTTCGTTTCTTTCGTTTCTTTCGTTTCTTTCGTTTCTTTCGTTTCTTTCGTTTCTTTCGCTGCTTCCTTCTCGCCGATTGAATGAAGGCCTATCGCCGCGATTGCTCGCTTGCGGTGTGACTCGATCACTTCGTGACCCTTCTCGCCTATCATTTCGAACTTCGACTCTACGACGGTCTTTATCGTCTTCTTTGCGAGAGTAATCAAAACCATCTTTTCTCCGATCATTCCCATGATCGTATCTATCCGGCTTACCTTGCCATTTTGGTACCGGCCTAATGACCTCAACCCTTTTGTTGATTACCGTAACCGGAGTTCTGCGCTCAATTATTCGCACAGGAGCAGGTGCGTAATATTCTCGGTAGGCAGGCCGGGCCGAATAATAACTGCTGTAAATACGGGTATCAGAACGAGGGTAAACGGGATAATACTCGGTACTTTGATAAACTCCGCGGGATGCACAACCGGAAACTGTTATGAGCACGGCCAATAGGATTAGTTTTCTAATGCTGTTCATTTGCTTATCCTTCCTCTTTGAAGTATGGATAAAGTTTGCTCCGAACAGCATGAATCAGAAGTGAATGCCAAGACAACATCGAATTAAATTTATGCGCGTGGGTTTACCGCAGTAATTCCCAGTTTGACGATAAAAAAAGGGGGGCTTAAGCTGAGGATGTCGGCAGCAGGGATGCTGCCGTCAAGCCCTCATAGATGGGTCTACGGCATTCCTCGCAAGGCTTACGCCACTCCTTGATGACATATTAAAAGTTCAAACTGGGAATTGCTGGGTTCACCGCCAAAATTCAATCTGCTTTTAATTTTGATGAATACTTAACCAGTTCTGCACCAAGCGCCAGAACCGTTGCATTGTTTTGGTCATCGCTTAATGTTCCATTAGTTAAAAATGCTTGGCCGGCATGAGTCAAAGCAAATTGACCGGGTAAAACCACAATACCGATATTAGCCAATAGCATTCTTAAAAACACCAAGCCTCTTAACCCGCCTAATGCACCGGGTGAAGCTGACATAATCGCTGCACATTTACCTCGATAAGCGACCAAGGGTTGCTCATCGCCCTCTTTTCGGGAAGCCCAATCCAGAACATTTTTCAGCAAGGGGGTAAAAGCGCTGTTGTATTCAGGTGAAGCAATTAAAAAGCCGTCATGCTCTATTAAAAGTTTTTTAAATGCTTTGACTGTTTCAGGCATACCTTGTTCAGCTTCAAAATCCTGATCAAAAATCGGCATCGGATAATCGGCCAGATTGACGACGGTAACTTCCCCACCAGCTTTTCCGGCGCCTTCCGCAGCCAACTTAACTAATTTCTGATTAAAAGAATCTTTCCTTGCACTCCCCGAAAAAGCCAGAATTTTTACCATTTAAATTCCCCTGTAATTAAAAAGATTCTTCATTTTGTTGATCCGCTACTGATGTGATAATCCGATGTCAATCGAAAAACAACAGGACTTAAAAGCGCCAACGCAATCAAATTGGGGATTGCCATCAATCCGTTCATGATGTCGGCTAATAACCATATCGTACTCAATTTCCCCATCGCGCCCAAGGGAACAGCACAAATCCACAGAACTCGAAACGGAAGAATTACTTTGATACCAAACAAAAATTCGGCACACCGTTCGCCGTAATAACTCCAGCCAACAAGGGTTGTAAACGCAAAAATCACAATTCCAAAAGCAACAATATAGCCGCCCCAACCGGGCAAAGCGCTATTGAAAGCGAATGCCGTCAAGGCCGCACCGGTCTCACCGCTATCCCATGAATCGGTAATGACAATGACCAACGCGGTCATCGTACAAATAACCAGTGTATCTATAAACGTTCCCAGCATCGCAATAGTTCCCTGCTGCACTGGGTTATGGGTTTTAGCTGCCGCATGGGCAATAGGCGCACTTCCAAGTCCCGCCTCATTGGAAAAAATGCCTCTTGCTACGCCGTATCGCACTGCCGCCCATACGCCCACTCCGGCAAATCCGCCTGTCGCAGCCGTTGGATTAAATGCGCTGTGAATTATCGTCATAAATGCGGCTGGCACGGCCTCAATATTGATACCGATAACCAGAAGAGCCCCGGCGACATAGCCAATCGCCATGAAAGGGACCAACTTTTCAGCCACTTCGGCAATACGGGTAATTCCGCCCAAAATTACAAAGGCAACCAGAACGGTCAGGATTACAGCCGTCACTTCATTTGGCATACTAAATTGTAGCGAGACGGCACTGGCAACTGAATTTGCCTGAACCATATTCCCTATTCCAAATGAAGCCAAAGTACCGAATGTAGCAAACAACGGGGCTAACCAATACCATCGCTTTCCCAAACCATTTTTAATGTAGTACATGGGACCACCGACATGCTTGCCCAAATGATCGGTCTCTCTATACTTAACGGCCAGCAAAGACTCCGCATACTTGGTAGACATCCCGAATAAAGCGGTCATCCACATCCAGAAAACCGCGCCTGGCCCCCCCATATAGATAGCGGTTGCAACTCCGGCAATGTTTCCTGTACCTATTGTGGCGGATAAAGCCGTCATGAGGGCTTGATAAGGCGTAATGTCACCTTCTTGCTCGGACTTTCTTCCCCGCCAAAGCGAAACAAACGCATGCGGCGTGTTAAGCCAGGTAAAGGCTTTAAGCCCCAATGTCAGGTAAATACCCATACCCAGTAATAGAGCCATCGTAGCAGGCCCCCAAACAAAACCACTGAGTTGATTAAGCCAATCATGAAAGACATCCATCAGGATAACTTATTCACTTCAGCGATCTTGTCATAATCCACTCCGACACTGATTATAAAACTGGTAGCCTCCTCAACATTCATCTCTGATTTAATCACTCTGCTCTTATCGACGATAACGGTAAAACCGGAGGTGGGATTGGGTGAAGTTGGAACAAACAAAATATAACTATCTTCAAATTTGTTGGTTACATAGGCAGGCACCCAAAGCCCTTCTTTTGGATATTCCACATACACCACTTCACGCGCATCTTTTCTATCGTGAGAGGAAAACATATTGATCACTTTTTTAGTGACACGATAGATGCTGTTTAAGAGCGGAATTCTGTCAATGATGAAATCAAATGCGGCAATAGCCCAAAACTTACCTTCTTTGACTATTTTATGGCCAATTAACACCAACAACAGAAAACTGACTGCAAAAACCATGGATGTATACAAGTAACTGTCGGCATAACCATAGACCAGCCCAAAAAGATCGGCCACCCTGTCTTTAACAAAAATGACAATCTGCAGCACTATAACGATGGGGATAACGGCAAAAATACCGATTAGAAAATTATTAAATATTTTCTTTAAAGAAACATTCATATCACTTTTCTCATTAAATTAGACGTTAAAAAAGTCAATATAGCTATTTGAGAGCTTTATATTGACTGACTCGAATATCGGAATGGTTATTACCGTAGATAAAGCCATTCTATTCTGAAAAACATGGACAACGTTAAAATGACAGCACTCATTGAACGAGACCCGTTTTGCTTTTTTAATTATAGATATGCCAATAGGAACAAAATAAAGATGACCATTGGGCCGTTCAGCCATCCATTTAAGGTATTTAAATTTTCACGCTTTCAGGTAAGTACTGAATTTGAAGTACACTTTAACTATAACCACTTAAATTTAGTTAAGCGAGGATAAGCCATAGCGTTTTTCGAGGCAAGTACAAGCGGATATTATCGCCTGTTCTGTAAGAAAATTATGCGGGATATTTCTGAGGACTTGGGCGGATAAAATCCACTGCGAGATTCAATCCGGATGGGGAAATTAAATAACAGCAGATCAAATGAGAAACTGCCTGGCCAAAAATTAAACAAAAAAAAGGGGCGCAAGCGCCCCCTTCTAAACTGGATACAAGAATTATGCAGTCACAACGTTAGCTGAAATGCGTTTTTTGCGTCCAACACTTGATAAAAGACCTACTAAACCAGCGCCGAACATCCAGATTGCAGATGGTACAGGAATCGGAGCAGTAGCTTCAAAAGGTGTAATATCAGTTGCATATAAAATGGTAAAACTGGTTCCAGCTAAAAATACAAACTGATAGGTATCAGCTACATTTAAAACTGGCCCTACTGAAAAAGGCAGATACCAGCTACCGGCAGATTTCCAAGCAACTTGGAAATCACTAGCAACTGAACTTGCTGGTGAAGAACCCCAATTAATCGTTGAAGCGGGTTCTAAAAATTCACCAGAAAACGTCAGAAGAGGAGCATCTGTAGAAATATCTGCAGATCCACCAAAAATTCCGAACGTATCTGTCAATGGTGTAAATGCATTGATAGATATAAATGCACTGCTACCGTCTGTTGCAGCCCAGTTTGCCGAAGCAACACTGGTCACAACCATTAAAATTAAAACACTAAGAGATTTTTTAAGAAACATAATTACACCCATTTTGAAAAGTGCGACCAGACTGTCTGAACAGGTCAATCATGATTCAGACTCTTGGCTTTCCGTCCCTACCTCACGATAGGTTTAGCCTGACTTATACGATTACTAAAGAATCCCTTTGTTTAAAATTGAATCATACATTCAAGTTAAAAAACGTATGATCTATAATCCAAATATGGTCCTTCACATTTGGCATTATCCCTAGCTTGTATTAAATAGACCTTAATAGAATACCAAGCGGTTGAACATAAAAAATTACTCATTTATTCAGCAGCGATCGAACCAACCCACCAACATAATTCGTAAGCTTATGTTTTACAGTAACTATTTATAAAACCCCACCCCCTCAGCGCTTGCTCAAAGAAGACTTTTTAAGGGTTAGATTGAAATGTTACATTTTTATTTTGATTAAAATTTGAGGGGGATTTAAGTTAATTTATATTTACAGCTACATTATTACCTAAAAAACAACTTATTAAAATTGTACTAAAGTGCTAAGCATTAACACTGTAAACAATTTCACTTTTTGAAATCACTCCTGCTCATAACAGATGACGCTCTCCGGAAACACACAGCTAAAACAACTGCCTTTTCCTAATTCACTGGCTATTTCCAGGCGTGCATTATGATTTAGCAATACATGCTTGACGATCGCAAGACCCAAACCGGTACCGCTTAGTTTACGATTTCGCTTAACGTCGACACGATAAAAACGCTCAGTAATCCTTGGAATCTCAAGCGGAGCAACACCTTCCCCATGATCGACCACATCAAGCCTGACCTCATTGCCGTCCCTATACCAGCGAACGCTTACCAATGATTCTTCTGGCGAATATTTCAATGCATTGATAAGGAGATTACTGAAGGCACTTCGTAAGTCTTCCTGGACACCTATAAGCCCTTTCGGCGTCTCCAATAACAACTGTATTCTTTCGGAGGCGCTTTTAAGATTTCCCTCTTCATTGCAAATAGCTGTCAAGAGCCCGCATACATCAACACAGACTGTTTTTTTTCTTTGCGTTTCCAACCGAGTCAGCAGCAGCAAATCATCAACCAGGTGCTCCATTCTTTCTGTCTGGTTTTGCATTTGGCGCAGCGAATTGGTGAGTAAAGGTGAATCCTGATCATCCATGTCCTTTAAGGTCTCCAGATAGCCCTTAAGCACCGTCAGAGGCGTTCTCAGTTCGTGCGATACATTTGCGACAAAATCCTTACGCATACTCTCCATCTTTTTTAATTGCGTAACATCCTGCGCCAACAGGAGTCGCAACCCAGCACCGTAGGCGACAACTCTAACAGACAAAATAATGCCGCTATCTACGGGCGAGGGAATGATGATGGCATTGTCAAAACTACCCATCTTCAAATAACTGAGAAAATCGGGATGACGAAATAAATTAATAATTCGCTGCCCTTTGTCGGCTCTTTGTAAACCAAGCACTCTCATGGCTGATTTATTGGCCCATTCAATTTCATCGTGCCCGCCTAAAACAACTGCCGCATCGGGCAATGCTTCAGTCGATTTACGAAACTGATCAATCATTTTGGTCAGCTTTTTTTTACGCTTTTTTTGACTTTTTCTGAGCCTGTAAACGTGATAGTAAATATCGCCCCAAATCCCGTTATTTTCCGGATACTTTCCTGCACCACCAAACTTGATCCATTTTTCAAACCGGTAAACCTGAATATACTGACGTAAAAGCAGAAGACTGAGAGCAACTAAATAAAGAAGGAAGAAGTGCCCTATAAAAACACCCAAAAGCCCTAAAAGAATCAATAAGGTAATTAGCAACAGAATTTCTTTATGCCATAGCGTCATACAGTCAGTCTATTAATGAAAACCGGTAACCAAAGCCACGAACTGTCTGAACCAAGTCCTCACGACCGTATTCTGCCAATATCTTTCTTAAGCGCCGGATATGGACATCCACTGTTCGCTCTTCGATATAAACGCTTCTTCCCCAGACTTGATCAAGCAATTGCGTGCGGCTATAGACTTTATCCGGATGAGTCATAAAAAATTGCATAAGACGGAATTCGGTTGGACTGACTTCCAATTGTTTGTCACCGAGGGTAAGACGGTGCTGCTCGGTATCCAAAATGATATCGCCCAAACTAATCTGGGCTAAATCCTGAATTTTACCGGCTCTTCGCAGCACTGCGCGAATTCTGGCCACCAATTCTTTTGGCGAAAAAGGTTTGGTCATGTAATCATCCGCGCCTATTTCCAGGCCTCGTACTTTATCCTCTTCCTCGCCCCGGGCAGTCAGCAAAATAATGGGAATCTCCCGGCAAAACTGATCTTTTTTTAAGCGCCTGGCCCATTCGACACCGGACATACCGGGCAACATCCAATCCAGCACAATCAGATCTGGTTGATGATCACTTAATGATTTGTTGGCCTGCTCGGCATCGGAGATCCCTGTTGCATGAAATCCAGCCTGCTCCAAAACCATCACCAGCATGTCCCTGATAGCATCTTCATCTTCAACAACAAGAACCGATATCCTAGTCATAAATACACATGTTTCGCTTTAATGCTTGATTTTAACAGTTAGTGTATTACATTTTTATGACAAGACTCATCAGCACTCAGTTAAAACACAAGAACTTATGCTCAAAAGCCGTCTGATGAGCTCCCTGGGTGGTTGATGTCTGATGGGAAAATGCAAAGCGTGGAAAATCAGTATTGATGATGCTTGAAGGAATAATCGCCGAAAGCGGCAATTAAGAATAACCAAACACGAGAGCATGAAGGCCAAAACGAGGTTTTATGCATCCTTGCACAAATATCCTGCCAAAACATAACCTGATTATAAAGATCAATCAGCTCAGTCAAAAATCGTCATCTCGGCAGGGATTGCCGAGATCCAGGTGCCATGGATGGCGAGCGCCGAACACATCCTTGTGCTCTAGATTCCGGCAATCCCTGCCGGAAAGACGTTGTTGCTGAAGCATCTTTATAATCAGGAAACATAATGACTTTATACAGCGACGCCCACATCCAGCGCTTCAAACCAATCCAGAAAGCGTTTTACGTCATCACCCTTGAATACACGGCCATGCTGAGGCGCCATAATATCGATTTCCAGTTTACGAACGCGCTCAATCCAAACACGTTTTGCCTGATTTGATGGCATCCAGCGCTGATGAAAATAACGCATATGTTCGGTATGTGCATCAAAATTATCAACATAAATGGGCGCACCTGACGGCTCCAGTGCAGCCCCTACATCGCCCGACATCAAAATCTTGGCTTGTGCATCATAGATATGAAAATTGGCGGAAGAATGAAGATAATGCGCGGGTATGATTTTTAATTCGGTAGAATCCAATTTGATACTGCCGCCATTATCGGGAATACCGACATATTCAATGGATTCACAACCGAAATGCCGGATAAAACCTTCCCACAATTTGGACGCATGCAGCTTGGCTTTAGGTAAAGCCTGATCCCATAAACCCAAGGAGGAAATGATATCGGGATCTTGATGGGACGCAAACAAATCGGTAATTTCTTCAACCGGAGCGTGGTGCAAGACGGCGGCCAACATCGGCGCAAACAATTCGACACCACCCGGGTCCATCAATAGACATCGTCTGGCCGTCCTGACCATATACTGATTGGTATCAATGATGTTAGCGGGTTTATTGACATCTCTGCCAAACATGATCCACTGGTAATTTCCTTCATAAATCTTGGTCATTTTCATGACGATTCAAGGCCTCTAAATTGTTATTTTTCTGAAAAATTAATCACTATTAATGCACTTCGACAACCCTGAACATTGTCATGAATAATTTGTGCGGCATGATCTACGCTCTCTGCTACAGCCTGTAAACTTTGCAAATATTCTCCGGCTTGAGACGCCTCAATTCTGGAATTAGCGGCAATCACACGTGCGGCCCGGGCAGGATGCATCACTTCCTGTAATTGATCCAATAGTTGGTCGATATTAACCTGAAACCTTTTACGGCAGTCATGCATCCGCTGTTGCACTAAATCTGACGAAGCTTTAAGAGAGCTTTCATTGGCAGAACCCTGTGCTAAGCGAATGACTTCCTCAAATTTATTAAAAGCATCCGTAGTTCGATATTCCTCAACCGTTAATTGATAGAGCAACATCGCATGTTCATTTATCCTGTTGACCTTCTCAATTGTTTCTTTAGCCAATTCATTGATGAAATCCGTGATGGGTTGAAAACCTCTGGCCTTTTCTCCCGCTCTAAATGCGATCGCTTTAGCATTAGCGGCTGCCAGCGAGATTTCTTTGGCAACATCCATTACCTCACTTAACTCGGCCGCAATGGATGCAACAGCTACAAATTTGGATTTAGTCTGGCTTGTTTTCTTTTTCATAACCATTAAGACTCATGCTGAGTGTTTAACATCGTCCATTCGTAAGTGGCCTTTACCTGATTTCCACTTCCGATATATTCAAAGCTTTGACATAACTTTTTCAATAAAATCATGCCTCGGCCATAGTAGGTATCCATACAGTTATCGTTTAAAGCTTCCGGATTAAAATCAAAACCTTTTCCTGAGTCCTGAACCTCAATAATTAGCTGACCTCCCTGACTGACCGGCAAATGACTGAGTGAAATCGTGATTTTTCCTTCTGATAATTGTTGTAATTGTTGCTCACGCAATTCGTAAAATCGCATAGAGCCATCAGGCGTTTGCTTTAAAGAAGAATCAAGACCCAATAAACCATGCTCCAGAGCATTGGTAAATAACTCACTCACAATGACATAAAGGGCTTCCCGGTGAGCTTTTAGCCCTTGAATTTCCATTAATGAATTCATGACAATGGGAACAGGATTTACTTTTCGAAGCGCAGACGGCTCAAATTCCAGAGACGTTTTCCAAGCCAAAGGCACGACATCAATACTGGTGCGCTCTGTTTGCGTAATAGCCCAAATCGGATTTAAAGAATTGCAATGTAATTCAACCAGGGTTAAATCATCTTTTTGATCCTGGCCTTGCGTAAACCGATGAAAAGCATCAAGTACTTGCTTAAAACCCGGCCCCTTAACACTCAAGCAAGCTTTGATGCGTTCAGTGCCAAACTCATCGCCTCCTTCTCCAAGAGCCTCGATAATGCCATCGGTAAACAAATAAAGATAAGTCTGCACGCTGGTTTGAAAAACCTGTTCCTGCGGCAGATAAGAACTGAGTATGCCCAACGGCACATTATTCGAGAGAATAGTAATAATTTCCCCCGTTTCATGATTAACCAAATAATGATCCGGTAAACCGCAGTTAATTAATTTAACGGTCTGAGAATCAGGATATAAAGCCAAAATAGTCGCCGCTAAAAAAAAATTGGCCGGCATGATCATCATTAATTTACGATTAATCTCAACCGTGATCTCGTTAATACTGAACCCTTTCTGAGCCATTCCATAAAATATTTCAGCGGTTGGACCGGCACCCATAGCCGCGGATAAGCCATGCCCGGTAAAATCACCTAGTAAAACATATAACAAATTCCCAGGGGTTCTCGCTGACAACAAGATATCACCGTTGAATAAGGCCATAGGCGATAAAAGGTAACGCAAGGCCTGTGTTTCAAAAAAACCCGCATTAATAAAGTTTTTATAAATTGAGGCGGCAATTTCCTGATCCTGCTGAGCCAATTGCCGAAAATGCTCCAATTGTTTGGCCTGAGTGACCTGGTCATGATAGAGCTTTTTAACTCGAAGCAAAGAAGCGATCTTCGCTGAGAGCAAACGGTGATTAAACGGCTTACTGATAATATCGTCACCACCGAGCGCATGACATTCGTCTAGTTTTTCTTCGGCATCAAGCCCGGTCAGAAAAATAATAGGAATGTATTCGCCAAAAAGAAACTCCCTTATATGCTTTGCTGCATTGATGCCATCGCAAACAGGCATGATAATATCCAAAATGACCAGATCCGGCCTGTATTCCTTAAATAATTCAAAGGCTTGATATCCATCAGAGCACTCGATAACTTCATGGCCAAACGCTTCGATTAATGCAGTCAGCATTTTCCGTTGCGAAATACTGTCCTCCGCAATTAAAATTTTCGCTTTAAGCTGAGGTGCGGCATCAGCAGTACCGCAGTTTACAGGATGAAAAGAAGCAGCCATCATTAACCAATCGTAAACAATTGATCAAAATTGGCAATCTGAAAAATCTTCTTCACGTCCGGTTTGGCATGAATCAGGTGAATTGCATTTTTGTTATTATTAATTTTTTCACGTAAAACCAATAACATACCCAATGCAGAACTATCAAGATAATCCGTCTTGCTCAAATCGATTATAATCCGGTCAATAGCTTGTTTATCCATGTCCGATACTTTCCGGAAATCCTGGTGCAGGCTAAAATCAAATCGGCCGGTCACTCGAATCACCAGTTCTTTTTTATCTTTATTGTATTGACTGCTTACAGACATTAGCTGTTGCTCCTTGAAATATCTTTATCAAAATAACTCTATATCGCCTTCGTCAAGAGAATGCTGCCCGACAGCCTTGGCAGAACTGGTTCTATGTTCCCATTGTTCCTTCAACTCACTCAACCGTTTAACACCATCATTCAAGACCTGAACACTCTGGGTTTGATCTCCTGATTTAAAGGTCTCAAAACTAAAGTGAATTTCATCTAACAATAGTTGGAAATGATCAATGTTGCCTTGCACATAATCAAGAAGCTGTCTAGCCATATCCTCGAATTGCAAAGCTCTCACGGCATTATTGACGTGCGAATCAATCTGTTCGGAGAGACCCGATACGTCATATAGTTTGGTTGCGATCAAGCTATTCATTTTGTCGATATCCTGCAGCATCTCGTCAATATTCGCCTTTGATGTAATCGCCACATTCATATCTTTTGAAGCCATCAATTCAATCATCTGCCTGGCTTCAGCAATGCTTGTTTTGGATTCGATAACCACTTTTCTAATTTCTTCGCTGAACTTGTCGGAATTTTTAGACAATTTCCGCACTTCATCAGCGACAACCGCAAAACCTC
This sequence comes from Methylicorpusculum sp., assembly GCF_030651835.1. Classification (GTDB taxonomy): domain Bacteria; phylum Pseudomonadota; class Gammaproteobacteria; order Methylococcales; family Methylomonadaceae; genus Methylicorpusculum. The sequence goes on from NZ_JAUSBX010000094.1 coordinate 32,026, forward strand.
GCCCCGCATCTCCGGCTCTGGCCGCTTCAATAGCCGCGTTTAATGCCAATAAATTGGTTTGATCGGCAATCGTTTGAACATCATTCACCAGTTTTCTGATGAGTTCCATCCGGCTATCAACGTCACTGACGACATTCACCATCGACATACTTTGTTTACTGACGCTGATGATGTGCTCTATAAAACTGGTTAATACACTTTCGGTTTCAAGGGCGAAATCTTTAAAATTTATGGTTTGAGTGTCATTTTCGGAGCCGCCTCCTTGTACATTTGCCATCAAGGAATGGACCAATCCGGTTTGATTTTCCGTCAATCGGTGAAGCCCCTGAAAGCTTTCCGTCATTGTTCCAACGCCATCAGCAATCACCTTCTTGACCTGTATCAAATCTTCTCGCAAAACAGTCATTTCTTTAGTGGCACATTGCTCTAACTCAGCCAGATAATTATCAATCGCCCCATCAATCAAGTAGCCTTCATTATTTTTCAGCGACTCCTTATCACTGGCTGGCTGGTTTTGCATAAAAACAGACAGGCACCAGCAACAACCGAACAGCGGAATCATGATCCAATACAAGGTCTGAACGGGAAGCAGAAAAGGCGCAATAAGTCCTGTAGAAGTTAATGCGATGGCCGTCCAATAGGTTTGTCTTTTCATTTTATCCACACTAGTGCCGCTATGCTTTTAAGGCCAAAATTTGGGCTGGAATCCGCTCTAGCGGTTGAACGTAATCGACTGCACCCAATCGGTATGCCTCACCGGGCATACCCCAAACCACACTGGACGATTCGTCTTGAATAATATTAATCGCTCCGGAATCATGCATTTCCACCATACCTTTAGCACCATCAACCCCCATTCCCGTGAGCATGACACCAATCGCATGAGAACCCACATTCTGCGCGACCGAGTGAAACAAAATATCCACAGAGGGTTTATGCCGGTTAACCGGAGGTCCATCATCTAATTGACACACATAGTGCGCACCTTTGGTGATAACCATCAAATGCTTGTCGCCCGGCGCAATATAAATGTTACCGGGAAGTATCTCTTGCCCATGTTTAGCAACACAGGCATTCATTTCACTCGCCTGATTGACATGATTGGCAAAAGACTGACTGAATGCTATCGGCAAGTGCTGAGTAATCACAATCGCCGGGGAGCTTGCCGGCATTTTACTGACAACATACTTGATGGCTTCAGTTCCCCCCGTTGACGCACCTAAGGCTATCAGTTGAGCTTTCAACCGATTCATCTGTTTTTTAGGCGAACCAGTAATAATAGGGTCAAGTTTTGCCGTTGAAATACCACCCGAATTAGGGGAGTTCTCAGATGAAAGCATAGCTGCATCCAATGTCCGCACCTGGACAGTTGAAGCCATAAGGACCTTATTAATTATCTCATCGGCATATTCGTTCAATCGATTGGCTACGTCTACTTTAGGCTTGGATATAAAATCAACGGCCCCATAAGCTAAAGCATCCAAAGTCACATGAGCACCTTGTTCGGTGAGCGTCGACACCATAACAACCGGCATAGGACGTAAGCGCATCAAATTGCGCAAAAACGTCAAGCCATCCATCTTGGGCATTTCTATATCCAGGGTAAGCACATCCGGATTAAGCTTTTTAATTTTTTCTCTTGCCATATAAGGATCGGAAGCCGTTCCTACCACCTCAATAAGGGGTGAGCTGGATAAAATCTGGCTAAGCAAATTTCTTATCAAAGCCGAGTCATCAACAATTAAAACTGTTATCTTACGCATCCCTGAATCCTAAAATAGTTCAATTTCGCTTTCTATTGGAACGTCTTTAAGTTTTTTGCGATATTCAAACTCCCGGGTCACGATAGTTTGATTGTGCAAATCACTGATTTTTTTCATCCTGACCCGGCCTGTCATAGGATAGAAATTCACTTTCCGTGGATAAATATCCCCTAGATCCTGAGCCAACAACACTAAACTTTCGGTTTCGATATATTCCAGGACAAAAGCAATATTTCTCAATCCAACATCGCTTAAAGTAGGAATAATCTTGCCTCCGCCAAACAATTTAACCTCCAGGTTTTTTCGCTTTCCACCATGCGCCAAAATACTGTTGATCAAATGCTCCATCGCATAGTTACCGTAGCGCATAGCATTACCCACAACGGCATCTATGCCTCGGGCCAACCTGTTTTCAGAGGTTTCCGGCAACATAAAATGATTCATGCCACCTATATTCAACTCTTTGTCACGCACACAGGCGGCGATACAGGATCCTAAAACGGTTGTAATCAATTCATCTTCCTTAGTCACATATAATTCGCCAGGCATAATCTTGGCGGCCACTATTTGATTTTCAGGATCCCAATAACGGTTAACTTTTTCAAAACCGTTTAAAGAGGGCAGGATAATTGAACCGGTTAATGACTTAGACACGCTTCGATACCTTTTTGTAAATGGTATGGCCTATTAATTCAAAATCGGTATTGCCATGCTGTATAGTCTCACTGTGCCCAATAAAGAGATAGGCATCCATCGGCAGCAAGCTACTGTATCGCTGAGCAATGGTACATTTCGTCTCACGATCAAAATAAATAAAAACGTTACGACAAAATATAAAATCAAACGGTTGTTGCATCGGCCACTCTTGCATTAAATTCAGTTGCCGAAATCGAATACAAGCCTGTAATTCAGCCTTGACTTTAACTTTATTAATCTGAGCGCCTTTTCCATTATGAAACCAACGTTTAAGCCGGGCTTCTGAAATATTGGTAACCGTTTCCCTAGAATAAATACCATTTGCCGCCGTTTCCAATACCTTCGTATCCAAATCGGTAGCCAACAATTTGACTTCCCAGTTTGACGGCAAATTTTCCAACAATGTCATTACAATCGAATAAGGTTCTTCCCCCGTTGAGCATCCTGCAGACCAGGCTTTTATGACCTTGGTTGACTGGTTTTTTTTAATCAACTCAGGTATCAGCTTGTCTTTCAGAAATTCAAAATGATGCTTTTCTCTAAAGAAAGAGGTCAAATTCGTGGTAATCGCATTAATAAATTCTGTAAATTCTGCGTCATGATTGTTTTTCAGAAAATTGCTGTAACTTTTAAAATCCGATAAACCCAAGACTCTGATGCGCTTTGAAAGCCTGGAATAGAACATATCGAATTTTTCATCGGGCACCAAAATGCCGGAATATTCAGAAGATAATTTTCTCAGAAAATTAAAATCGTCCCAGGTAAATTCAAATTCGCGTTGTTTATCGTGCGTTGACATCAATAATGCAAAACCTGATTGTTAGTTTCAGAATCGAATAAACCACATAACTTGCCGATCAGTTAATCGGCCGTGGGGTGAAAACCTGAAGGAACCCGCCGTCAAAACAAACCTGAAACCGGTTTATCCACTTCCAACAGTTTCGATAAGCCCAGCAATTCGGAAGCTTCAATAAACCGGTCAGATGGAAAATCAATAGTGACTTGTTTACCCTGCTTCAATGCCTGTTGTTTAAACACTACCAAACACTGGAGCACCGACGTATCGACTGTTTTTACCGCGGAAGCATCGATTTCCATGTTATCGACTGAGGTCAAAAGAGTTCGCAATTGCTCAAATAGTGTTTGCACGTTTTGAATCGTATTGATTTCTTCCAATATCAAACAATTTTCAGTCTGAAAGGCATCTGTTACCTGAACGTCCTTATTCTGCTCATCAGGACTGCCGTTGCCGGGTTCGGCCTGCATATCGACCTCCTGCGGATTATTATCGGTATCGGGTATTGGCAAAGACGCGCCATCTAATTCCTGACTTTGTGAAGCATTGTTCATCCAGGCTAAAGGATCGAACCCGATCAGACTAGGGGTATCTTTGGAAGCCATCACATTACCTTGCCTTCAATAAAATTATTTGCCAGCTTTGCAAAATCCTTGGCTACAGGACTTTTTGGCTGATATTCCAGAATCGTTTTACCAAAACCGGGGCATTCTGCGAGCGATGCAGTTTCACGTATCACGGTTGCCAATACTTGCCCGGGAAAATGCTTGAGCAGCGTATCCAGGACTTCCTTAGATAATCTTCGGGTTGATGCATAACGGGACATGACTAATAACGTTTTGTATTTTTTTTTCAGGACTTGCTCAAAGCGCTTAATTGTAGCGACCAAATGTGAAAGCCCCTGCAGTGACAGAAAATCACTGCACATGGGGATTAACAACTCATCAGCGGCAAACAAGGCATTTGCGGCCAATATTCCGGAAGACGGTGGGCAATCCATAAATATAAAGTCCTGGTCTTTCAACTGATTTTGTAAGGACAATCTCAACAAATCGCCTCTTGCAACACCGCCTTCGGTTAACTGCTCAATTTCCCGCAATTTTGGCCCCGAAACGATGAGTTGAAGGTTGTCTCTTACGGGAATCACCTGCGTTTCAATATCGCTATGCCCCAACAACACTTCATCGATTCCCGACTTCGCCGCGTCAACAACTCCAAGAGAAACAGCAAGATGCCCTTGAGGGTCCAAATCGATGAGCGTGACTTTTTTTCCCATCATTGCCAGCGCGTGGCAAAGATTGGAAGAAGTTGTCGTTTTACCGACGCCGCCTTTTTGGTTGATAACGGCGATAATTCGTGGGTTCATAACAAACTTTCAATCTTGGTTAAGTCGTCGACATCAAGTAATTTATCCACATCCAGCAACATGATCATGCCTTGCTTGGCAACATAAATGCCGCGCATGTATCGAGTATCAATGTTGACCCCGAAGTTGGGTGCCGGCTTGATATCAGCCAGATTTAGATCCAGCACATCGGATACGGTATCGGCAATGACACCTAAAACCATCGGATGGTCATTATTATTAATGGATAACACAATCACAACCGTTACCGGTGTGTACTCGACATTCTCAAGACCGAATCGCTCTCGTAAATCCAGTACGGGAACAATGGTGCCGCGCAAGTTCAAAGCGCCTTTGATAAACCCCGGCGTATTAGGTATCTTTCTGACCGGCTCCCAACCCCTGATTTCCTGAACTTTAAGTATTTCAACGGCGTAAGAGTCCCCTGCCAGTTCAAATGTTAAAAACTGATTGACTTCTTTATCGTTTGGGCTGGGTTGATTTTCGCTTTTCATAATGAAGTGAAGCCTTTGTCCTGTCTATCAACAAACCGGATTATCGTTGTCATTAAAACTCTTCCCATTCATCCTTATCGGCAGTTGCCGAAAATCCGGAAGCGGGTCCCGCTTTTACCGGAGCAGGATTCACTCTGGCCTTAACCGGTGCAGACGAAACCGGAGCACGACTTACTTTTTCGGGGCGTTTTTCGGAGACTTGATCCAGTTTGAAAAAATTCAGCAAATCAGCCATTGTTGTGGCCTGATCGCTCATTGAAACACTTGCAGCTGAAGCTTCTTCAGCCAACGCGGCATTTTGTTGCGTGATTTCGTCCATTTGAGAAACCGCCTGATTGACCTGCTGTATGCCTTGGGCTTGTTCGGTGCTGGCCGAAGCTATTTCAGAAATAATGTCGCCGACTTTCTTAACGCTAATGACAATTTCTTGCAGCGCTGCGCCTGTCTCATTGACAAACTCAGTACCGGAGCGCACTTTCTGAACGCTGTTTTGAATCAATTCCTTACTTTCTTTGGCCGCAACTGCACTTCGCTGCGCCAAATTACGCACTTCTGTCGCAACCACTGAAAACCCTCGGCCATGCTCACCTGCTCTCGCCGCTTCAACCGAAGCATTCAGTGCCAATAAATTGGTTTGGAAAGCGATCTCATCGATAACGCCGATAATTTCGGCAATTTTGTTACTACTTTCATTGATCTCAGCCATCGCAGTGACTGCCGAGTTAACCACGGTGCCGCCTTTTTCAGCCAACTGCCTTGCCATATTAGCCACTTGATTAGCTTGTTGTGCATTGTCGGCATTGTTTTTCACAGTACCCGTCAGCTGCTCCATACTGGATGCCGTTTCTTCCAGACTTGACGCTTGAGTTTCAACCCGTTGTGACAGGTTGTTATTACCGCTGGCAATTTCATGCGAGGTATTGCTGATAAAATCAGCTGAGCTTCTGATATGGCTGACAATTTCGCTTAATTTATCAACAGTTTCATTGATATCATTTTTACATTGAGCATAAACACCTTGGTAATCCGTCGTTATGCTTTGGGTCAAATCTCCTGCCGACATGGCTTTCATCACGCGAGCGACATCACCGAACGCGGTCTCGATCACATCGGTCAGTTCATTGATACCTAAACTTAACGTCGCAAAAAATCCCTCCTTTTGGTCCATTGCTATTCGGCCGTTCAACACACCCGACTTGACCTGATCAACAATATCAGCGATTTCCCTCTGAATGCTGACTTCTTCACTCCGGTCTATCCATTCCACGACAGTACCCAGACGCGTCTCGTTGGCGTAGACCGGGGTCGCAATGACGACCATGGTTCTGCCGCCAATACTCAATTCAGCTCTGAAGGTTTGCGTCAATTTCGCCAGCATTCCTCTTTGATGTGCCGGGTTTTTGTGGAAAACATCGATGTTCGCGCCGATCAAAGCATCCGCATTGTAATCCGGCAAATCGCGTCTAAAGGCCGTTTCATTTTGCTTAAACATGCGTTTTGCGGCATTGTTCATGTAGATAATGTTCAATTCCGCGTCGGCCATCATCACGTTGCCGGTAACCTGATCCAGCGCTTGCTTAATTCTTTCTGTTGATGCGCCGGCCTCCAAACTTGCAGAGAAATCGGAATTCAACTTAACCTGCATCGATTGCAGCGCGCGATTGAGATTACCGATTTGATCCAGACGGTTGATATCGACCTGATTGCGAAAAAATCCGGCCGCCGCTTTATCGCAGAAGCCAATGGTCTGCTCGATTGAACGGCTCATTATCCGGTAAGTATGAACAGCCAAAAAAAGGCCTACTAATGCGCTGGTAGACACTGAAGCGAGCAAAATGTAATTGCCGGCAACAACCGCTTGATAAGCGCCATAAAACACGGGTAATAACAGCATTAACAAGGACAAACCGGCTTTTTTCCAAAGCGCCATTTGTTTGATTGCATTAATTTTTGCACTTAAACCGGCAGGCCTCAGTGCCGCCTGATTGGCGCTCACTTTTTGATAAAGCGCTTCAGCCTGATTGATCTGATCTCTCGTCGGCGGCTGGCGAACGGACAGATAGCCCGCTACCTGTTTATTCTCGTAATAAGGCGTGACATTGGCCTCAACCCAGTAATAATCGCCTGATTTGGTCCGGTTTTTAACTAACGCTATCCAAGGATTTCCCGCTTTTACGGTATCCCATAAATCTTTAAATGCGGCGGGTGGCATATCAGGATGGCGAACCATATTATGATTCGAACCAATCAGCTCATTTCTGGTGAAACCACTGATTTCAACGAACGCATCGTTAGCGTAGGTGATACTGCCTTTTAAATCAGTTTTGGTAACCAGTATCGTGCCTTTTTTCATCACGATTTCGCGATCGGTTACAGGCATATTTATTTTCATTGTAAAGGCTCCCCGCTAACTTCAATATTCAATAGTTCACTGTTAATTTTCATCATCATCCACGCCATCTAATTTAAGCAATTTGTTAACATCCAACAGCATCACCATGCGCCCATTCACCGTTATCAGGCCGTTGATATACTCGGTGCTGACTTTGCTGCCAAAATTAGGCGCGCTCTGTACCGATTTTTTATCGACATCAATGACGTTCGACACGGCATCGACCACCACTCCCATCACCCGCGTTTTATTTCCGATCATGGCCTGCAATACCATGACCACAGTCAAAGCACTGTAATGGCCATGCCCCAAATGGAAGCGCTCGCGTAAATCAATAATGGGAACGATAGCCCCACGCAAGTTCACTACACCTTTTTCGTAAGAAGGCACATTAGGAATGCGAGATACCGGTTCCCAGCTTCTGATTTCCTGAACACTGAGGATATCGACGCCATACTCTTCATTACCCAACGTAAAGCTGAGAAATTGGGAGCTGGAAGCCAAGCGCTTCTTTTCAGCCCGTTCTATTTCATTATTTTCGGCTACTTGTGACATAACGTGATTTTTACTGATTTGCCAGGCGGACGAGCCCTGGAATGTCGAGAATTAATGCAACGGAGCCATCGCCCAGTATGGTTGCACCGGAGACACCTTCGATACGCCGATAGTTGGCTTCCAACGATTTGATAACGACCTGTTGCTGCCCCAGAAGATCGTCAACAAACAATCCGCAGCGAACACCCTGGCCTTCGACAACCACCAATAATCCTTCACTAAGCTTTGTGGTTTTAACATTCGGCACTTTAAAAATTTCATGCATTCGAATGATGGGCAAATATTCGCTGCGCAGCAGAAACGTTTCACCTTTGTCAGCCACACGGTTAATGCGTTCTTCTTTGATATGAAGGGATTCGATGATTGAACCTAGCGGCACAATGTAAGTTTCATCGCCCACCGCAATAGATTGACCGTCAAGAATAGCCAATGTCAGCGGTAAATGAATGGAGATGGTGGAACCTTTCCCCAATTCAGAAATGATTTCTATATTACCGCCCAAGGCCTGAATATTACGTCGCACCACATCCATTCCGACGCCGCGCCCGGAAATATCCGTCAGTTGTTCTGCCGTAGAAAACCCCGGCATGAAAATCAGTTCAAAAGTCTGCTTGTCAGTCAGAATGGCATCTTCATCCAGCAAGCCTTTTTCAATGGCTTTAGCCCTAAGCCTGTCTTTATCCAGTCCCTTACCGTCGTCACTGACTTCAATAACGATGTTACCGCCTCGGTGGTAAGCTTCGAGTGTCACGGTACCCGTCTCAGGCTTACCGACCGCGACACGCTCATCAGGCATTTCTATGCCGTGATCAAGACTGTTTCTGACCAAGTGAACCAGAGGATCGCTGATTAGCTCTACGACGGTCTTATCAACTTCGGTATGCTCGCCAATAAGCTTTAGATCAATTTTTTTACCCAATTTATTGGACAGGTCATGCACAAGACGGGAAAAACGGCTAAAAACCGAATTGATAGGCATCATGCGAATATTCATGACACTTTCTTGCAATTCGCGGGTGTGTCTTTCCAGCTGAGCCAAACCATTTTTCAGCTGATCCTGCTTGCTCATATCAAAGTGCTCACCGATCAAACTCAACATTGATTGAGTAATGACCAGTTCACCTACCATATTAATCAGCGTATCAATCTTGCTGGTATCCACCCGAATGGATGTAGAACCCTTGTTCTTGGCTTCATCACCCGGCGCTTTTTCTTTGATGACCACCGGCGTGCTGATTTCTGCTGGTTTACTAACACCGGCCTGAACAACGTGCTCCGCCGCAGGATGCTGCGCCCGGTTAGCGGAAACCTGGTTTTCAGCGCCAGGTACTAAAAGGGATAAATCATCGGCTTGATAAAGCGGTTGAATAGCCAGATCGCAATCATCTTCAACCCAAGCGAAAGCCTCATCGATTGGAGCACGGTCAATATCGCCTTTAAGCACCAAATTCCATGACAAGTGGCATTCTTCCGGGTCAAGCTGATAAAAATCAGGCACACCCCTGAAATCTGCGGTGACTTCCAATTCACCCAGCACACTTAACTCCCTGAACATCCTGACGGGATCATTGCCGGTTTTTAACAAATCGGTATGCGGACTAAAAGCAATATGCCAGCCTATTACTTTAGAGTCCGATTGATGGGCCTGATTGGAAAGCGGTTCGTGTGCAGATAAAGACTTATCCTGTTGGCTTGAACCCGACTTCTGCTGCTCCAGGTCTAAGGCATGCTTATGCTCTGCAACCCGTTCAGCATCGATGGCTTGTCCTTCTTTGACCGCAAAAAGCATTTCTCTTAAACAATCGACAGACCCCAGCAACAGGTTTACCGCAGCCTGAGTAATCTGTCTTCGGCCATCACGCATTTCATCCATGAGTGTTTCCATGACATGGGTGAAATCTGAAATTTCGGTAAAACCGAAGGTTCCACTTCCGCCCTTGATGGAATGTGCTGCCCTGAAGATACTGTTAATTGCTTCACTGTCAGGTTCACCCGGACTAAGGTTCAAAAGGCCGGACTCCATGATATCCAGCCCTTCAAAGCTTTCTTCAAAAAACACTTGATGAAACTGCGCCATATCGATGGACATTGATAGATCCTTTTTTTACCCAAGAACCTTACTAATGGTCTTTAACAACTGATCAGGATTGAAAGGCTTAACAATCCAACCCGTTGCACCGGCCTCTTTACCTTGTTGTTTTTTGTCCATTCCAGACTCTGTAGTCAGTAATAACAAAGGCACAAACTTGTAATTAGGCAATGCTCGCAAATCCCTGATCAGCGTTATTCCATCCTTATTCGGCATATTGACATCGGTCACCACGCAATCGAATTTTCTGGCTTTTGCCTTGTTTAAAGCATCACTTCCATCTACCGCTTCAACAACATCATAACCGGCGCCCTTCAATGTGAAAGAAACCATTTGCCTCATAGAGGCGGAATCATCCACTGCTAAAATACTTGCCATCATTTGCTCCAAAAAAGTAAAAAATTAAAGTTAGAAAATAGAAACCGCGGTTCAACCAAGTAAACGAGAGTCCTGATTAATTTTTCCCATCACACCCGTTTTTTGGGTTTTTCTAACTCATTAAAACTTGAATTTTAGATCAGACTTCATGTGCGACTGAACTGCAGACGCTCTAACAATTTGTAATAGTCAGAATTTAAATTGATGTGACGAGTATAGTTAGTATCCTTACAAAAACCAGGAAACACAGACCTAATTTAAACAGGTCTAAAATTACGCATTACAAGTCTTGACTCTTTAAGTTTTCATGGCATGCATGTTAAAGAAAGAGCGCTCAGATCTAAAACCAGATAACCATTAACACACAAACGGCTGCTTGCAGCCGTAAGTCCACGCCCCGAAGCGCAGGCCTAGGCTGTAGTGGTTGAAAAATAAGACCCGGTAACTGATTGAACGGGTCGCCATAAACAAACTCTGCGTCTAATAGTCCGCGCATAAGTCGCGACCGTCCGTCTTCGGTTGAAGCCCCTTGAGTTTCAGATGTTTGAGATGAGTTTGATAGTTTTGCTTGAAATCAAATGCGGATAATGCTGTCATTGACTTGTAACCACATGATTCGTGGAGAATGCCGTCTAGAAAGGGTTTGATGTTACATTTTAAAGTCAATCAAATAGAGAGGGCTTTCCCCGCGTTAGCGGCTTCGTCCAGCAATACCTTCATTTATAAACCCATGGACAAACCATGATGTCAACTATCAGGCTCGGATTCAAAACTCCTGAAGAAGAAATTAATTTGCTTTATGGGATAATTAATTGCCTTAAGGATGCCGTTGTTGTGCTTGATCCGGAGCTCAATGTCAACTTCCTAAATAAGGCGGCTACATTACTTTATGGGCTTGAGCTTAGCCAGAAACCACCAGAGCACAAAGGCCAGCTTAGCGGTATATTTTCAACTGATCGCATCACACCGTATTCATTAAAAGAGCTGCCGTTCTTATTAGCAGACCAAAGTGATGCAGCTGCTGAACTGGAGCTGTACGTGCAACGCCCCGATGGCACAGGCACCCCAGTTTGCACTGATTGTCGAACTTTGCTGGATAAAGACGGGGACATGCAAGGTTGGTTGGTAACATTTACCGATATAACCTTGCAAAAACAACGAGAACACGAGCTATGCCAACGCACCGAACATCTTGAAGACGCGGCGATGATTGCGAATATTGGCAGTTGGTCGTGGGATGTGCTTAATGACAGGGTCTACTGGTCGGACGAACTCTACCGAATCTTTGGCCTGGATACACAATCGCCTGCACCTAGTTATTCGAAGCACCCGCATTTATATACGCCTGAAAGTTTTGCCCGCTTGAACGATGCCGTTCAAACAGCGCTTAACGCCGGATTGCCTTATGAGCTTGACCTGAATGCTCTACATGCAGATGGCACAATTAGAACGTTGATAGCGCGTGGCCAAGTTAAACGCGATCAAGCCGGACAAATTGTCGTGCTCAACGGCGTAGCCATCGATATTTCTAATCGCAAGCGCGTTGACGAACAACTGAAACTGATCATTGACATGATCCCGATGCCGGTTTTTGTGAAAGATGCCGACAGCCGTTTTCTCCTTGCCAACAAAGCAAGCGAAGAGCAATGGGGATATTCAGCTAACGACTTACGAGGAACAGACGGGAGTCAATTCTTTCCGGCTGAGCAAATGCAAGTGTTTTTGGCTAAGGATCGCGAAGTATGGGAAAGCCGGTCTTTGATAAGCAATGAAGAATTCGTGTGGAGCGATAAATTTAAAGAAAACAGACTTTGCATTACTTTGAAAAAACCGATCTTCGATAGCTTTGGTAATCCACTTTATCTGATTGGAACCATAGAGGACATTACCGAACGTCGGCATGCTGAAAATTCTCTTAGGGTAACATTGGCAAGATTAAGGGCTGTGTATGATAACTTGCCTTTTTTGGCCTGGATGAAAGATCTGGAAGGCCGGTATCTTTTAGCTAATAAGCATTGGTCCCAAGCTGTCGGGATCGATGACCGGATCAATTTAAACGGCATTACCGATTACGATATTTGGCCAAAAGAATTAGCCGATCATTACCGGTCGCTCGACCAACAAGTCATAACAAGCCGCCAACAGATAGTATTGACTGAGAAAGCTTTGGATGACGACCGGGAAACCTGGATAGAAACCATCAAAGCCCCCATACTTGATGATAATGAACAAGTATTAGGTACTACTAGCCTTGCCCGCGACGTTACTGAGATCCTAAGCACTGAACAACAACTAAAGAAATACAGTGAACGCTTACGCCTGGCTTCCAAAGCAGCGGCTATTGGCATCTGTGAGTGGGATATCAGCACGGGGCTGGCAGAATGGGATGAGCGCAACTACGAAATTTTTGGCATCCCCTATGGCACACCGATCGATTATCGGACATGGGCAAAATTGGTCCTTCCTGAGGATTTATCCAACACCACCATTAAACTGCGCAAATTACTTAAAATGAAGCAGGAAATATACTGGGAGTTTCGTATCCATCGCCAGAGCGATGGTGCGTTGCGCTACATTCAGGGATCTGCGATTCCTGCGTGCAAATCAAACGGTGAAGTCCATAAAATTGTTGGCGCTAACCTGGATATCACCGCTTTCAAACAAGTCGAAGCTGAACTTGAAGAGAAGAGATCTCACCTTTCGGAGGCTCAGGCTTTAGCAAATCTAGGTAGCTGGTCGCTTGATATGGTCAACAATGAACTGACATGGTCCGACGAAAATTACCGAATTTTCGAAATTGCCAGGGGAACAACGCTAAGCTATGAGAGCTTTTTAGCCCTAGTGCACCCGGATGACCGAGTGTATGTGAATGCCAAATGGGCTGCCGCTTTACAAGGAGAATCCTATGACATCCTTCATCGTATTGTGGTAGATAGTAAGGTTAAATGGATTCGGGAGCGTGCGGAATTGGAGTTTTCTTCTGATGGTCGTCCTTTACGCGCAGTCGGCACGTCTCAGGACATCACTAAACTCAAGTTAATTGAAAGCGAACTTGAAGCCTCCCGTTTGCAATTACGACAACTTGCTGCTCGCCGCGAAAGAACCAGGGAAGAAGAGCGCAAGCGCATCGCTCTCGACATTCACGATAATTTGGGCCAAATGTTGAGCTCGCTACGCATGGAAATTGCTCTATTACGTATCAATTTCGCCGGGGACAATCTACCACTTTTAGAAAGCATCCGAAGCCTTACCCAGCTGGTGGATAACACTATTGAGATAACACGTGAGGTAGCGACAAAATTAAGGCCCACGGTGCTCGAAATGGGTATTGGGCCAGCGCTGGAATGGCTTGTGAAAACTACCGCATTGCGATCCGGTATTGAATTCAACATTTCCTATACCGAGAGCGAACTGGATTTGAATGAGGAAAAAGCAGTCGTCTTATTTAGGATCGTCCAGGAGTCCATCAACAATGTGTTAAAACATGCCCAAGCAAGCAAAGTGAATATTTCCATGAAAATGGAGTCCGACAATTATGTATTAGAAATCGCTGATAACGGCAAAGGCTTTGACTACGCAGAATCCAGGGAAGTCAACTCTCTGGGGCTGATTGGCGTAAAGGAACGCGCCATTATGCTAGGAGGAGAAGCTTGCATCTCAAGTTCACAGGGCAATGGCACGCTTATCCGGGTGCGGATCCCGGTGAGTAATGCGGAGCATCGGCAATGATCCGACTCATTATTGCCGATGATCATCCTATTATTCGTACCGGGCTTAAGCATTTATTTCAATTATCAGTGGATATTGATATCGTTGCTGAAACAGACAACAGTCAGCAGCTGTTGGATCTTCTGAAGGATAAGGTTGATGAAGTCGATCTGCTATTGCTTGATTTGAATATGCCAGGCTTCAGCGGGATAGAATCTATCACCTACGTGCGCAAACACTATCCTGATTTACCGATTCTTATTTTGAGCATGCATAATGAGTTACAAATTGTCACACGTGCTTTAAAAGCCGGCGCATCGGGCTATCTTACTAAAGATAGTGAGCCTGAAATCTTACTAAGTGCTATCCGCAAAGTAGCGGCTGGTGGACGTTTTATCGACCCTAAACTTGCCGAAAAATTGGTCTTCGAATTTGAAGGTTCACACGAAAAAAAACCACACGAAAAGCTATCCGAACGAGAGTTTGAAGTCATGCAATTGTTGGCTAACGGCAAGAGTGTCAACGAAATTGCAAACGCGCTTTTTATTAGCAACAAAACCGTCAGCACTCACAAAACCCACCTGTTGAAAAAGTTGCATCTCAACAATATCACCGAACTGATCCGCTATTTCGATGCGCAAGACTGGCATAAATAATCGTGATGTAAACATTGGTTGTTCTCAGTCTTAGGGATTTTCCTATATTTTCATCAGGAATTTCTGTTTAAAAATCCGAATCGCACGATGTTCAATCACGCCCTCTTTGCCTAACATTGAAACGATGGCTTAATCGATTAAGTGGAGGCGAAAATGCGCGTATCAGTGGCAGATACTGAGATTGAAGTCACTATTAAAAATTTAGATTTTAGTAGCACACAAAACCTTTTGCTGTGCTGTAAAAGCCATGCAAATTTGCATCCGGCGGCAAGTGCTAAGCTTCGTCTTGAAAATGTAACCAACATCAATAGTTGCGGTATTGCCGCGATATCACTGATTGCCGATTGGATGCCTGGCGGTTTTGAGATAACTCTCAGTCAATGCAGCCGAGAAGTTCACCAATGGATTGACTATTGCCAAGGTAAAGACTTTTTAAGTACGCCTCCGAATTTATCCTGTTCTTTAATCTGTACTAGCTGTTTTGACAATAACGACTATCTGAGTTTTGGGGATAGCGTTCACTCTTCTGCACAATCGGAGTGCTAAGGATGGCCTTATCAGATCTATTCAATTTGGGTGAAATGGTCCCGCACGGTTTCTGTATTAAGTGGACACCGGGTCTGCTTTGGTCCTATGTAGCTGCCGATACATTAATTGCACTATCCTATTTCTCCATTCCATTCTCACTTTACTACTTTGTCTCGCGCCGTAAAGACCTGCAATTCCGCCGGATTTTCCTGATGTTCAGCGCATTCATCTTGGCCTGTGGCACCACCCACTTATTTTCGATCCTGTTGTTGTGGCAACCGTTTTACTGGGTGGATGCCATTTTAAAAGCCATCACGGCAGTTATCTCTTTTGTCACCGCGATTTATCTGGCGAGAATCATTCCGCAAGCTTTGTCTTTACCGTCTCCGGCAGCGCTCGAAAGGGAAATTGAACAACGAAAACAATACCAACTTGAACTGCAAGGCAGCGAGAGCAATCTGCGCATTCTTACCGATCAGCTCACGACGCTAATAGAGTCCATCCCGGACACCATTTTTTTTAAGGATGGCGAGGGTCGCTTGCTAATTGCGAATGAATGCGCTAGACAGCTTTTCAAGCTTCATGAGGTTGCCTGGCAAGGTAAGACAAAATTGCAACTGGTCGCTGAACAACCAGACTTACATGAGTTATACGAGAAGTGCTTTAACGATGACGAGTCCACATGGAATATCCACGATCGGCTAGTTTGCGAAGAGAATGTTATTATCGGTGATGGTAATGTTCATAAATTCGAGGTCCGTAAAACTGCAGTTTTCAATGATGACAGCGAACGCAAGGGTCTGGTCGTCATCGTGCGCGATATCACTGATCGTTGGCTGGCCGAGCGAGAATTACGTATTGCCGCCACCACCATCGAATCGCAAGAGGGCATCATGGTGACGGATGAAAAAAATCGTATCCTGCGGATCAATCGTGCCTTTACCCGATTAACCGGCTACATCCCGGCAGAAGTCATCGGCAAAACTCCCGCCATACTGAAGTCAGGTCGTCATGACAAAGCTTTTTATCAGGCGATGTGGGAGAAATTAATCTCGGAGAAGCACTGGCAGGGCGAAGTGTGGGATCGGCGCAAAAGCGGTGAAATTTATCCCAAGTGGCTAACTATCAATGCCGTGACCGACCCAACCGGGCAAGTCACCAATTACGTCGGCGCATTTTCCGATCTGAGCGAACACAAGGATGCTGAGGCGGCCATCCATCGACTTGCCTTTTATGATCCTCTCACCGATCTTCCCAACCGAAGATTGCTAAACGATCGTCTGGAACTGGCAATGATGGTGAGTGACCGCAACCAAGCCCATTGTGCAATGCTGCTGATCGATCTGGATAACTTCAAGATCATCAATGACACCAAGGGCCACGGTATCGGCGATCTGCTGTTGATAGAAGTGGGGAAACGCTTGAAATCCTGTGTGCGCCAAGGCGACACAGTCGCCCGACTAGGCGGCGACGAATTCGTCATCATGCTGGAGAATCTGGATGCTGAGCTAGAGACCGCAGTTGTCCAAGCCGAACGCGTGGGTGAAAAAATCATCCAATCGTTCACTCAGTCTCACCTATTGGATGGGAAGGAACACCATAGTTCTGCCAGTATCGGCATTAGTTTATTTTTCGGCAGCCAATTAACTAGTGAAGAAATCATGAAGCACGCCGATACGGCGATGTATGAGGCTAAACAAGCGGGACGCAATGCGCTACGATTTTTCGATCCAGATATGCATGCAACACTGGAAGCACGGGTGACCTTGGAGTCAGATTTACGCCATGCCCTGGAGCTCGATCAACTTCGGCTTTACTATCAGCTGCAGATCGACAATACTGGACGCGTGCTCGGTGCAGAAGTATTGTTGCGCTGGCAGCATCCGCAACACGGCATGATTTCCCCTGCCCAATTTATTCCGATCGCCGAGGAATCCGGGCTGATTGTGCCGATTGGCGAGTGGGTATTACACTCTGCCTGCATGCAATTGAAAGCATGGGAAAACGACCCGCTCACCAAGGATTTACACCTTGCCGTCAATGTCAGTGTCCGTCAGTTTAGACACCCTAACTTTGTCGAGCAGATGTGGAATATTCTAAAACATACCGGTGCGGACGGACTCAAGCTTAAGTTGGAACTTACAGAAAGTCTCGTGATGCAAAACGTGAGGGACACCATTGATAAGATGGAGGAGATGCAACTGTTTGGTATCCATTTCTCGATGGACGATTTCGGTACCGGCTATTCCTCCCTCAGTTACCTGAAGAGATTACCGCTATCCCAGTTAAAAATCGATCAATCCTTCGTCAGAGACCTCATCTACGACACATGTGATGCAGCCATTATCCAAACCATCATCGGCATGGCCCACAATCTCGGACTAAATGTGATTGCTGAAGGCGTGGAGACCGAAGAGCAGCGCGCCTGTCTGGAATGTTTGGGCTGCTTTTCCTATCAGGGTTATTTATTCAGTAAACCGGTGCCTCGAGTGGAGTTTGAAGCGTTATTGAAAGCCCGATCTACTTAGATGCGTGAGTTGTCCTTGCGGATTGTTTTAGAAACGTACCTTTATTTTAACCAGGAAAAAACAGGTTATTTGTGGAGCTCAATATACCGGTAACCGACAAAGGAATTCAAATGAATAAAGATGGCATGTTGGACACGCGAATCGATTGCTACCGGGAGAGCTGAATCAAGTCATACTGAACCTGATCATCAACGCTGCTCATGCCATTGAGGCTAAATCCTCAGGTACCTGTTTGATTCGTGTCGGCAGAGGCAAGTTAAACGCCAATGAAGTGGAATTAACATTGCCGATAACATCATCGACATTCCGGTAGACATTCAGGAAAAATTATTTTTAACCTGTTTTTTAAGGCCAAGCCAGTGGGCAAAGCGACAGGCCAAGGCCCCGTCTGGCTCACAATATCGTAGTGAAAATGCATCGTGCCAAACTTTTTTTGAGTCCCTGTTGAATAAGGGAACGACCTTTCATATTCACTTACCCATTCAAGTCCAAAAGCAGACATGAAAGCATGATCAAGAAAAACATCCTGTTTGTCGACGACAATGAAAATATACTCAGCGGCATTCAACGCCAACTGCACCCATACCGTGAGCAATGGCAATTATTTTTTGCCCACAATGGCTCCCAAGCTCTGGAATTGATGGCTAAACAACCAATAGACCTGATCGTCAGCGACATGCAGCTGCCCTATGTCCGGGGCGACCAGCTTCTAAAACAAGTCAGCGAGCTGTATCCAGCCACAGTCCGCATAATTTTGAGCGGTTATGCCGATGATGAAAACTTGAAAGCAGGGCTTGAGGTCGCACACCAGTACGTCAGCAAACCTTGCAGTGCCGAAATGCTGAGGGAAGTGATCGCCCAAGTATTTAAAATCCAGGCCTGCGTTACCAATCCAAAAATCATTTCCGGTATCGGCGATATTAACCAGTTGCCCAGCTTGCCAAAAATTTATAACGAACTTAACGCCATCATCACCAAAGAAAATACAACCAGCCGGGATATTGCGGAGATTTTTGCCAGAGACATGGTGTTATCCGCCAAATTACTGCAATTGGTTAACTCGCCGTATTTTGGTTTATATCGCAAAATTTCAAGCCTCACAGAAGCAATCAACCTGATTGGCGTCAAAAAATTGAATAGCCTGATGCTGTCTGCCCATGTCAAAAGTGCGTTTCCGGTCATCAACCCGCAAACGCAGCGGTACATGGAATATATTTGGCAGGATGCCGCCAGAGTGTCGGACCTTTCAAAACTGATCGCCCTGTCTGAACAACAAATGGAGGACCGCCCTGACCAGGCTTACCTGGGCGGTCTTTTACATAACCTGGGGCTACTGCTATTTCTATCTCGCGACGGCGACAAACTCAACGCCTTGATAGAACAGACAAAAAATACCCACATACCGGTCAGCGAGCTGGAAACGAGCATATTCGGTTTTAACCGCTGCGAGGCAGCCGCTTATGTACTGAGTTTATGGAAGATTCCTCCGCGTATCATAGAAGCCATTTTGCTGCAAAAAACACCCAATGATAGCGATTACGACGGTTTCAATGCTCTGACTGCGGTTCATACCGCTAGCTGCTTGCTCAAACCTTCGGTCATGGAAGGCTGTGACCGCCTGTTCGAAATCGATCTGGACTTCAGCTATTTAGAACGCATCAACAAACTGGAACGACTAACTCATTGGCAATCACTGGCTGAAAAAGTGCTGGCTCACTATGCGGATAAGTAATGCCGGCAATCATTGGAATGTATTGAAGACGCTTATCACAAAGCGATTGGACTCCTTTCAAAATCGGCTTGTGCAACAAAAGCAGGGGGTTAAGAGAGTTATCTGCAGGCTTTAGGACAAACCTTTCAAACCATCGAATCTACGACGGAGTATCTCGTAATGATGACTAAACAAACTGACAAAATTCTCTTTATAGATGATGAAGAGAATATGCTGCATATGTTTCATCGCGCGCTTGGCCGTCAGTTTAGTATTACTACGGCTAACGGCAGTGAGCAGGCTTTGAGCTTACTGCAAGAAAACGGCCCTTTCGCAGTGATTGTCGCTGATTACAATATGCCTGATATCAACGGGGTTGAATTACTCAACCGGGCCTTCACGCTTTCACCGAATACCGTGCAAATCATGCTGACCGGTAATATCCAGCTGGATGTAGCGATCAACGCCATCAACGAAACCAATGTCTTCCGTTACCTTCCCAAGCCCTGCCCTATGGATGTCCTGCGCAAAGTGATTGATGATGCGCTGGATCAATTCCACTTAATCCGGGATAAACAAAGGCTGACCAGCGAAATAGAGCAAAAAAACCTGCAATTGGCCGCCATGAACGATGAATTAACCCGGCAAAAATATATGCTGGAATATGAATTGGAAATGGCTAAATCCGTCTATGGCAACATCGTGCTCTTCGAAGAAAATGAGCCCGATGGACTGGATTATTATTCTGCGCCCAAGGAAACAGTGGGCGGAGATTTTTTGCTGAGTCACATCAGCAAAGGTCATGAATTTTTTTATCTGATGGTAGGCGACATCACCGGGCATGGTCTTCAATCCGCATTAGTGGTCTCATTGATTAGCAATGTATTTGACGACCTGAACAACAACCTCATCAGTATTGAGGAACTGGCTCAGAATATTAACGGCAAAATGTGCAACAAGCTGCCAACCGGCCTGTTTTGCTCTGCAGTTCTGGCAAAGCTAGACAAAAACACCGACAGTATCACCCTTTGGCAAGGCGGAATGCCCAACGCCTTCCTGCTTGATGCGGCAGGAAATATTGTGGAAACGCTAACTTCAAATAATCTGCCTCTAGGTGTGCTGGCTGAGCAGGATTTCAGCCGAAGTACCCGGTGCTACCCATTAAGCCATGCCAATTCACTGTTCGTTTACAGTGATGGTGTCACCGAACAAATGAATCAAGACCAGGTCATGTTCGGTGAAGATCGCTTACAGACTGCTTTGCGTAGCGGACCATCAGGACCAAAACGGGTAGACGCTGTCATCTCAGCCTTGCAAGCCTATCAGCAAGGCGAGCCTCAAGCTGATGACATTTCCATGATGGAAATGAACTTTGCCCGAGTTGCTCAAGCCCTGGCTCAAATATGAGCGACTCAACCACCGCACCGCTATCAGCCAAAAAATTCTATTTGTTGACGATGAAATGCTGTTGCTTGAGGGGATAAAACGCCAACTCAGACGCGAGTTTGACATCAGCGTAGCAGTAGGTGGCGAGGCAGCATTGGCCTTAACTGCAGAACAAGGCCCCTTTGCTGTCATCGTATCGGATTACAACATGCCGGGCATGGACGGCATTGCTTTTCTGAAAACCGTTTATCAACATTACCCGCAGACAATACTGATTATGCTCACCGGCCGGGCCGAACTGGATGTAGCAATCAGCGCCCTGCACAATGCTCATATCTCCCGTTTTCTCAACAAACCCTGCCCCAGGGAAATTCTGCTGGAAACCTTGGTGGATGGTTTGGAGCAATACCGCCTGAAAAAAGCCGAGGAGATTCTGCAAATACAATTGCAGGCAGCTAATCAGCAGCTTAACCAAATGAATGATCAACTGGAAATGCTGGTCGATAAAAAAACCAGGGCGCTGCAATTGCAATACCGTTATGCCGCCAGCATGGCGCAGATGACTTATTCGTCAGCGGTTATGGATGCTTTTATCCAGGCAGTCATTGAATTGACAGCCATTCAAAGCCTCAGTTTATGGTTAAGCCCTCAACAAAACGGTCAATTTACCTGCCATTATCCCGACAATTCTTCGCTGCCGGATTTTGACAGTAAAAACTGCCCGGCCGGATTGATCGCCAGCACGCTCAGTCAAAAAATAATCTGGCGGCAAGACAACGGAGCGTCAAAAACAGTCACCCTTTTCGATCCATCGGTATTTAGGGGAAAACCGTATTATTGCCGAAGGCCAAGGCGTCCATTTCGATCCGGATATCGTTTCGGCATTTTTAACGAATGAAGCCGAGTTTTACAAAATTGCTGAAGAATATGCCGACCTCATCTAACATCAAAAATAACAATAATTAAGCATGTTTATTAACATTGATGAAAAATCAGCCGTTCTGGTCGTTGATCCGGATCCTTCATTACGGAGTCACCTGGATGCTATGTTCAACGCGAGTGCCGACGCAAGCCTTGGCGACAACGATGAGAATCTGACTTATCTTATCCATGGTTGCACTCAGAGCGAAACGGCAAAAGAAAAAGTCATGAGCCGACTGGCTAATGGAGTACCCTATGAACTACTGTTTATTGAAAGCCAGATCGAGGATGGCAGCGGACTGGAATTGATCAGCCATCTTTGGCAGATCGACCCGGACCTGCATGTGGTTTTATGCAGCGCAGATAAGGCTTTGAACTGGCAACTCATTGTTAATAAACTGGGTGAAAGCGACCAATTGCTTATTTTACAAAAGCCCTTCAGCGATCTGGCCTTAAGGCAGACAGTCCACGCCATGTTAAGAAAATGGCAACTCGGCAAACAATCACAAAACGTGATGCAATTTATGGAAGCTCAAATCAACCAGCGAACGCTTGAAATTCAGGAAGCCAACAACAACCTGCTGCAAGCAGAAAAACTGGCTGCGGTGGGCCAACTCGCCGCGGGTATTGCCCACGAAATAAACACCCCGGCCCAATACGTTGGGGATAATATCAAAGCGATAGGTGATTTTTTCGAAAGTATCACTCGCTTGCTAGCGTTATACCGGCAACTGCTCAGCGAGCAACAACAACCGGAGCTTATGGAACAAGTCCATGACCTGGAGGAAAAAGAAGATCTGGCCTACATTCTGGAAGATATGCCTCTGGCAATAGCCCAGTCATTGGAAGGCATGTCGCAAATCGTTCGGATTGTCCAGGCCATGAAAGGTTTTTCTCACGTAGGCCCGAGCCGCATCGCTAATATTAACGTCAATCAGGCACTGGAAAACACCTTAGTAGTTTCACGCAGTAGTTATAAGTACTTTGCCGATGTTGTCACCGAATTCGGTGACATTCCATTAATTGAATGTTATCCGGGGGAGTTGAATCAGGTCTTTTTAAACATCATCGTCAATGCCGCTCAGGCCATAGAAGACAGCCGTAAAGGCCGCGGCAATATAACAGTGGTAACTGCCCCAAAGGAAAACGGTGTGGAAATTCGTATCAGCGATACCGGTAACGGCATCCCGGAACCCATTCGCAGCCGTGTTTTTGATCCCTTTTTCACTACCAAAGATCTGGACAGAGGCAGTGGCCAGGGTCTTAATATCGCTTACCGCATTATTCATCAGCAACATCGCGGCACCTTGACATTTAATACCGAAACCGGTGTCGGTACGACTTTCATCATCAATCTGCATCGCTATTTGCCGATTTAGAATTGGTCGGCAATAACCTCCTGATGGCATGAAATTAAGCACTGTTCTCGTGAGGTTACGGCGTCGTCCCGGCAACTATTAATGCAAACAAAGTTCTTCAACCAGTCTGGACAACCCTATAAAAACAGGGAAACTTCAGCTTTTTAAATACTTAACAACAGCATCCCAGACCGGCGCACCTGATAACGGCTCACCCACGCCTGCCCATCCGGCTACTTTGTAGGTTTTATTCACTTGCAGCAGCGAACTGCCGGTCAAGGCAAGATCGGAAATCCGACTGCCCATAGCCGCACCCGGATTGCAACGAAACGTCATCCCACCCACCCGAACCATATCGCCGCCCTGCCGGTAATAGGGATCCTTATTAAACAAATTATCCGCCACATCCTCCAGGATGCTTTTTATTTCATGCCCCTTAAGCCTTCTTATAGAGGTCTCAGGATAGGTAATCGCGGTATGGTTCATGATATCTTCGAAAGTAATTTCATCCCCCGGCAGCACAGTATGGCCCCAACGGAAACCAGGAGAAAAAGCGATTTCGGCGTCATGGACCGTCATCAATGCGTCTAATATCAGTTGATCGAAAGTGCCGTGAAAATTGTCCCGCCTGAACAGCAACTGGTCTGCCACCGCAACCGGTGTTTTCAGTTTAGTCAGATAGGGCGCCCTGATCGAGTCGATTAAACCCTGCATGTCCGGATCAGACGGCAGCAAATTGGCAAAAACCGGCAATAACCGGTAACGAAAATCGCATAACCGACCATTAACAATATCCAAATCCAGCACCGCTAAAAACTTGCCATGACTGCCCGCATTGGTGACCCAGGTTTGACCGCCCCGATTTTTGACTGAAAACGGTTTTGGCAAAGCATCGTGCGTATGCCCGCCCAAGATAAAATCCAGTCCGGAAACCTGAGAAGCCAGCTTCACATCAACATCCAAACCGTTATGAGACAGCAACACAATCACATCAGCCGCTTTAAGCCGCTTGATTTCATCGATAGTAAGCTGCAGATTCTGCTCTTCAATACCAAATTGCCAATCAGGCACAAAGCGCTTGGGATTGGCTATCGCCGTGTAAGGAAAAGCCTGACCGATGACCGCAACGCGGGCCTGGCCCAGTTGCTTGATGACATATGATTTAAAAACGCCGGGGTTCTCTAAATCCCGCTCAAACAGAGCTTCCTCGGTCAATGCGATATTCTGGGCGACAAATTCCCCGTTAAATGATTTTAGATTCTCCATGACCTGAACCGGGCCATAAGTAAATTCCCAGTGCCCGGTCATAATGTCGACACCCAATAAATTGGCCGCAGCGACCATGTCCCGACCCTGCGTCCAAAGCGCAGTTGCCGAACCCTGCCAACTGTCGCCGCCATCTAACAACAGGGTATTTTCAACGCCTCGCTCTGCTGTTAGTTTTTTGACCAGCGCCGCCAAATGAGCAAAACCGCCGACTTTTCCATAAACACGCGCCGCTTCGACAAAATCAAGGTGCGTAAAAGCATGCGCCTCTATTGACTGCGGCCTGAATCCATAATGATCCAGCAAGGCTTGACCTGCCAGATGAGGCGGCTGACCCAACCCCTCCCCTGCACCAAAACTGACATCCGGTTCACGGTAATAAACCGGCATCAATTGCGCGTGACAATCGGTGAGGTGAAGCAGAGAGGCATTTCCAAACGAAGGAATTTCATATAAATCAGATTTTTCCAATACCTTTAATATGCTTCTAGTTTGGCAACCAGAGAGGGCAATGACCGAGGAAACGATCTGAATGAATTCGCGGCGGTTCATAAATTTAAATGGTAAACCCCATAGATACTGACACTTTTAGCATTTCAACTGACAAAACTGTCAGGTTCCATACATTCTTTTTTAAGCATAATCACCATCCTTAACCAGGACATTATTTGGCATTTAAATTGCTTATTTTTTGTTAGTCAAAAAAATTACTTACCTTCTTGATATAAGGAGCTAGGTAGACGCAAGAATCTATTTATCCCTAAAACTATGATCAATGATTTTGTCGAGCTTGATTTATAATTACGAACTACGCTTTCAGGCTGCAATTCCAAAAAAACCATTATGGACTTGTCAACTTCTCTTTCTCACAAAAGACCGGTAAAACCCAATGAAAATGACTAAGCATTCCAAGTGTATACAGCGAAGCCTTGTATTCAGTTGTTTGATATTTCTATCGTTTTTCCATCATGCTCAGGCAAATTTCTTAGATTTAGGCCAAGCAGGCGGCTTTAATGCTTTCATATTAGGTGACATGACTGGATATGGCTCGGATGTTGAGGGCCGCCTCGCTGTCGGAGGAAATCTTAAATTAAATCATTTCTCAGTCGCGATGGAACTGAGTTCTGCCTGGGATCAGCAAGACACTTTGGTTGTTGGCGGTAATCTTGAGTACACCAATGGCAGAGTCTACCATGGCAATGCTAGAATCGGCGGGACGGTATCTATCAATGAAACGGTCGGTTTTTATAGCGGAGAGAACCCTGCACAAACTAATGGCAGCCTCATTAACAACAATGACGTGGATTTTGATGCACTAAGCCAGCAGATTATTAATAAATCGCAAAATTGGGCTAATTTTGCTGCTAATGGTAACGTTAACTTGGAATACAGCCAATTGACATTAACAGGTGAAAATAGCGGATTGAATATTTTTTCAATAACTTCTGACCATTTAGCATCCACACAAAAGTTTACACTGAATATACCTACAGATGCCTGGGCATTGATTAATGTAAGCGGTACTTCAGTCACCATGAACAACTTCGGATTTTTCCGTACTATCAACGGAGAAACCAATCAATTACAAGACAACGCGCCACCTGTAAGACACGATGGAAGTCTCACCCAAAAAGTTTTATTTAACCTGACGGATGCAACATCTTTATTGTTACATTCCATAGGTATCAAAGGCAGTTTACTTGCCCCTCTCGCCGATACAGTTTTCTATAATGGCCATATAGACGGCAATTTGTTAGTCGGCTCGTTACAAGGCAAAGAAGGTGAATATACAGGTCAAGTTAATCTATATCCTTTAACACCTGGTAGTCAAAACACTTCACCTGTTCCAATTCCAGGGATGTTGCCTATCTTAACTTTTGCTATAAGCAGTTTGCTACTGTTAAGAAGACGTAAAAATATGATTGGTTAAAAGCTGAAACTTACAACATCCTTGCCCCAGCAAGGATGTTGAATATCTTGAATTTTTGGCACCCGTAATCTCTAGGTAAAATAGTTATAACGACTAATACATCTGCATATTACTGAACATACCCTCCGGTATGTCCGTACTATAAGATGCCTTTCTTTCTTCGAAGAAGTAACGAATAAATAATCCACCGGTGTAATCTTCGAAGTTGTTGGCGTGGCGAATCGCGGCTCCTGCACCAAATTGAATATTAGGCGTTGCTAACCAAACACCTTTTAATTCAAAATCCAAGGCTTGGCCCACATCCTTTTGTTTATCATAACGGCCTCTACCTGGATCAACTAGAGGGAACCAAGGCGTACTGGATTCATTAACGATTTGCGCTCCAGCCACAGCACGACCTTTTATAACAAATGACTTACCCTCATCAGTTAAAAAATTAACGCCGAAACCGGCATTGATATAATGATCCGGACTGAAATAACCACCATGTCCTAACGTAAATTGGCTTAAGTTTTTCTCGTAATGCTCATACATTATCGACGGACCTATAGAAAAATAGTCAAATCCCCTAATTTTAATATTCCTGCCCAACCCTAACGAAGCAGCTAATGAAGTATTGTCAGCTACTTTGCTTCCGGTCAACATAACAATTTCGGCCGAACCGTTAAAATTCCATCTTTCGTTAAACTGATGATAACCTGATGCTTTAACACCTGAACGTAAAACTCGACCCCATTCCAAATCACTGTTACTTGCAGGAAGCGGAGAATTTAATTGATTCGCATAGGGATCACGAATACCTGTGTAGGAAAGAATGGATTGCCTGACCGGTTGCGAATAAACATTTAAACCCCAATGACCGGACTGGGTTTGCTGAATAAAACCAACATCAAACGTGATAGCTGGATCGACGACCCCACTGATCGGCGTACTACCCAGTCTGATAGAGGGACTAAACCACCCATCCTTACGGTATAAAAAATCGATTTCTAAGGCTTCGCTAAGCTTTTCAGTTGGCGAGAAGGGGCTTTTACATCCATTTAGAGTTGGATCGAGACTACCTATTGCCGACCTGCAGAAACCGGGGCTTCCTGAATGCAGCCCTATCCGACTGAGTGACAACTTGAAATTATGGACTCCGCCCACGGTGTAAGAACCGGTTACCACTGGCAACCTTAATAAATCGAGACGACCCAATCCATCTTCACCTGATTTATGACGACCATAAGCACCTGCATCTATATAAGCCGAGTCAATATTGGCCAAATCAGGAAAAAGATCGGGTGCCAATTGATAAGCCGATAGAAACTGCTTTCGGTAATAGAGTTCTTGAGCATGAAAATTTTTATATTCATCAAACAGTAAACCGCCTTCTTGTCTGGCTTTTTTCTCCAACAAATCTCGACTGACCTGGGCCTGATTTTGAACATAAGCACTTGCATAGTTCTTGGATGGGTTTTGTTGATAGAGCCCATCAAACAGTTGAGCCGCTTTTTTATAGTCTCCCGAATTATTTGCAATCCACGCGTTTAACTCTTGTGTCTCGGCATCACTTCCGGTTGCGGCCTCTGCATGTTGAACGTATCCCGATGCGGCAATCGGATTATTAGCGTCAATTTCTTGCCAAGCTTTTGCCTTGTATATCCGTGCTACTATTTTTTGTATTTCGATGTCAGCGTTATCGGATGCCTCGGTGATGGCTAGCGCTTTGTTTAACTCGCCTTGTTTCTCAAAACTAAGCGCTTGGCCGAGTCTTGCATTCTCATTAGAGGGGTTCCATTTTGCAGCTTTTTCAAACCATAGCTGGGCATTAGGGTAATCTTTTAAATCAAAAAAACGCCATCCTATAAGGCTGGCAATATTATCATCGTTAAAATGTTCAACCCAATGTGTTAATTGCTCAAAACTCTGCTGCTGAACATTTAAATCTGATTTCTGCTGGTTCAAATAATCGTCCTTCAGCCACTCATATTCCAACCTGTCAACATAATCACCTAACAGATAACTGCGTCCAATTTCGGCCAATTGCATAAAATCTTCATAATCCAAAACTGTGCGAGCCTTATCCAGAGTCGTCATCCTAAATGCAGTGTTTTGGCATTCTTGCAAGATAGTTTCATAGATGGATAGGCCAGCATGAGCATTATCTTGCTGGACCAGATTTTCAGCGCGATCCCACTTTGCCCCTAAATCACTACATGGTCCTACAGACTTTACTTTCTTGGGGCGCGCTTTAAGGGGTTTGGTAACTCGGTTATGTGAAAAACTTACCGAACCACTAACCCTGCTGCTACTTTGCATAGCATTTTGTAAATCAACAGGAACTTGCCAATTAGGAAAACGTTGTTTGAGCTGATTGATTTGCTGTTCAAGCGCTTTAAATTTTTTGGCTTCGTATAAGGCCCATAGGATGCTTTCGTCGGGTTGTTCCGCATGACTTGGTCGAAACAAAGGTAAGGCGTCAGGCTGACTTCCTGGTTTTTGTTCGATGCTTAAAGGCGCTGTATAACCCAGCGCAGGAAACAGCAGCACTAAAAAATAAAAAAAGCCGGATTTGTTCATTAGAGCGTTTTTTTGGTTTGCTGATAAGTCAGCTTACTGAACAGCAAAAGCGTTGACGAATAGTAATCTTGATCGTCATCAAGAGTTACCTTGTCAAAATTATTTTTTCGACCCGATGACCATAAGGCCATCTCTTTGACTGAAGAAATTCCGTCGCTTGCACCAAATGAATCCATAATATTTTCATTTAGCGCAATCCATGCCGGAGTAAAAGACTGATAAAACGACCAATAGTCAGCAAAAACATCCAGTGCTTCGTTATCGATTTTTGCCATCATCAAATAAAGCGGCACTCTTATCGCGTCATAACCAAAACGCTGATTTTTACTGGGAAACATCGTCTTGTCGCTATTGAGTTGCAACCAGTCCGGAGGAAGTTGCCAGCGACCGAACCGGGCTCTTTTCAACAATTTTTGGCCGCTTGCTGTCAAACTTACCCATACTGGATCATTATCAAACGATTGAAAAGTGAGCAAAGCGGGGAAAACCCAATAGGAAAGATTTATTACCGTGGCATCCGATGTTTTAAAGCCATATTCTCCAGGCAGAAAGATAGGTAATCCATCCCAGGAATCAACCAGCTTTTGCTTGATATCCTGCATGATGTCTTTAGCTTCCTTTTCATAGTCAGGTAAAGACCATAACCTTGAGGCTTCCAATAAAGCCCATGCAATCAAAATATCTCCATCAGTTGCATTGTTAGGGTCTTCATCCGACAAAGGTAATTCAGCACGTCTTCGCCACATGAAAAGTTTATCTTTTCTGACTTGTAAATTCATTTGGGTCCATTGCCAAATCTGATTAAATGAATCTTTATCATTGTTTTTGACCGCTAAAATCATCCCATAGCCTTGCCCCTCCGAATGCGAGACATTCTGATTGCCAGTATCGATAATTCTGCCGTCACTCGCTAAAAACTTGGATTTATACTGCTGCCAATCATCTTTGATGGACATATCCGGTTGCAGTTGACAAGCCGTAAGCAGAAAAAGAAAAGAGAGTAAGGCGCCTCTTAATATTACTGAAATCATGAGTGAGTAGCTTTTTTATATCGGCTTAAGAACTTATGTATCAACCAAGCTGTAAATAGCAATATACTAAAAATTAATCCCAGCCATTGCCAAGGATACTTGGAGAAATGCATGATCCATGTCATTTTTAGACTGTCGTCTCCAGACATAATTGATTCACCTTGCCGCTCCCAATGGAACTTGCCGTTTTTATCCCAAACAAAGATGTTACCCTGCACTTGCGACCATAATCCGGTTGAAAAAAGCTCTGTAAGACCAGAATACAACTCAGTGCTGCCTTCGCTAAGTAATGCCAACACTACACCGTCGCGTTTTTGAGATAAATAGGACATCATTAGAAAACTATTACCCAAACCGGCAGTCTGCGAAATGACGACATTTTCGCGCTCAGTTGCTACTGGTTTATTTATCATATTATTATCAAATAATACGCGTTCGAACCTTTCAATCAGTGACTCGTTCTGAGCTAATTGTCTCTCTTTAAAACGATAGGGAAATAAGTTAGTCTTGCCCAGCTTAACGGGAGCTCCGTCTAATATAGGCGGTATGTTTTTAGCCGAAATCTTGCCAATTAAGGCAATATTTTTCTTATCGTAATTGTCACTCTGCGTAATATTTAAGTCAAAAACAGGCGTGCCCTGATAACTGACCAATTGAGCAATCAAATACCAAGCCGAGGCAATGGAATCTGAAGAAGTATCCAACATTTTGAATACTGTATTATCGCCTGAGGCATTGTTTAGCAACGGGAAACCGGTTCTCTCAAGCAATTTAAGATCCGGTAAATTTGCTACTCGGCCCGTTTCTGGAAATGATAGGGTGGAATCTTCATAAACGTTGGCCAGTAAGTTTTCTCGCTGGACAAATGCGCACTCTCCGTATTCTGATGGAGTCAATACTGATTTAAAAGTCAGGGTATTGAGCCCAGGTTTAAAATTTCTTAATGGAACAGAAATTTGATAATTTCGATAATGGGCCCCGCTTTCCTCTTTAAGCTGAATAGCGTGCACAAAACCATTATTAAGACTAATGTTGATCACCGAATCTTTGCGCATTGCCGCGCCATAAGCCAAGTTAAGATTCAATTTAACCAAGGTCTCTTCAGTGCTATAAAGATCGGCCGGCAACCTAAATTCCAACCTTGCTTCTGAGCTTTGAATATCCATAAATTGGTTATAAAAATCCAAACTGGAAAAAGTATACGTATTTCCCGGAATAATTGATTTATCTGGCAAAAGAGGTTCGGCGACTGGAAAGTTCAACGCGTTTATAACTGTTTGCTGAGCATCAGGAAAAGAAGCATTCAACAATGCGAACGATTGGACAGCCGATTTAACCTCATCGTCTGTTTGCCCGGAAATCACCAGAATAAATTGATGTGTATTGGGATGTTGTTGAAACAAACCCAGGTAAGGACCTTCAATTGCTTGAGCTACGTGATCGGGCAGTAGTTGTTTAATCTGATCTTTGTTACCGACGATTACTGCATCGTTATTAAGTTGATCCATGTCGATTTTAAATTGCCCTATACCCGTGTTCCCCTCAACACTAACAGTTGACTCCATATAGCTTTCTTCGAGCTTCAGCGGCACGTATTTCAAACGTAATTTCACACCTTGCGCAATTATTGATCCCCAATATAGATAATCGTCTGAAACCGCCTTATCACCTCTAATGATGGTCAGAGAATAATGTTCTAGTCTGTCATTTATTAAGCTATTTAATTTAGATAATTTTTCTGTAATAGGTAGATTCTGGTAATTTAGTGTTAATGAAGATTTTACTGCATCAAATTGAGTCCATAATTCAGGTGCACTCCAGTCTTCACATTCCGAATCAGTATAATGCTGAGCAGCTTTGAAAGTAATTTTGTTATATCCCTGTATTATATATTCAGGGGCAATTTGATATATAACTTTAGTAGTGTTATTTATTGGGTCTAATTTGATTTGCCCGATAAGATAATCGTTTACATAAATTACAACTTGCGACCGATTGTTTTTTAATACATTCGAATTAGTCAAGGTTAAATCCAATACGGCCGAAATAGGCTTTATTCTATCGGATACCGGAAAATTTAACTCATAAGTTCCACTTGCATTCCTTATAACTATCTGTTCATTAGATGTCATAAAGTGACTCAGTGGCCATGATTTAATAAGTGTCTTTTCTGTTTGGCCGATAACCACGTTTGATGTGAGAAAAAAAACTAGAATAAATATATAAAAAGAGCCGTTTTCAAATTTTGACTTCATATCTTTTAATCTTTCTATTAGTCGAAGATAAAACCCATTTAATATGGCTAAGACCATAATAAATACCAATCTTGGTCATGAATACCATGCTTTTTAATAACCCAGGATCATTTCCAGCCAATTCCTGAATTTTTATCCACCTAAAACTATCACCATGAACAAATCTGACAATTCTTACAAATTCGTCTAAATCGGCATAAAGAAACTTAATACCAAAGATAATCCCGTTTGTTCTTTTGTATGAATTGGTAATAGCTGCTTTGTAAATTTCAACTGTCTGTCCTAAGTCATCTGATATTTCAATGTAGGTATTAATTGTCTCTGTATTTTCAGGTAATTCGGATTCGCAGAAAAAACTACTCCCTCCCATCGACAAGTCGTTGACCAAAATAGGTATTCTTTTTTCAAGAAAGTTATTTGACGATCTAATTAACCAATTAGCCTTTATGTGCACAGGAATCCTGGGATTTAATCTGCGTTGTTTTTGTTCAAAAAGAGCACCTAGCGCCGATAATAACAATAACAAATTAAATATCGCCCAAAATAAAGTTATCGTTATTAGTGACTGCTCTTCCGGATATATAAATAAACGTCCTATCCCAAAACAAACTGTTAATAACGTTATCCAGATTGTCCAGTAAAAAGGTTGAGCGAGAGGAGAAATAAAATCCTCCTCCAAAGTTTCCATTTTTGGCGTAACCAAAAATTCGGGATGACTTGGGTTTTTCAAGACAGACCAAACTGCTCTAATTGAAAATAAAGACTGCATCGTCTCGTATATTTCTGAGATAAAAACCCAGCGAACTTTACTAAATAAATAATGATTAGTAAGTAATAATGCCACTAAATAAGGTACGGTATAACTCAAAAAATCAAAGAAGTTCGCGTTGTATATTTTCAATCCAAAGAACAGATAAAGTCCGGGTGAAATAAGAAATACAAACCGGGCAAACGGAAAAAACCAGAATAACATATTGGATAAATAACCTATTCGTTGCCCTATCTTTAAATTGGGTAACAGTAAAGGGTTATGAAAAATGAAATTTTGTACCATTCCCTGAGCCCAACGTGTCCGTTGTATCATGAAACTAGTGAATGTTTCTGGCTGCAATCCGGATATGAGCGGATACATGACGTAATGAGATTTCCAACCCTTACTATGCAGAATTAAAGCGGTTTCAGAATCTTCTGTAATTGTAACGCCCCTAAAACCACCTATTTCGTCAATCGCTTTTCGCCTTAAAACAGCGGCTGATCCACAAAAAAATGACGATTGCCAAAAGTCCAACCCAAGCTGAATGGCTTGATAAAACATAAAGTTTTCAGAAGGCATTCGATTGAATAAATCAAGATTTTTTTCTATTGGATCGGGATTGATAAAAAAATGAGGTGTTTGGACTAAGAATACTTTTTCGTCGGCGATGAATGAACCGACCGTTTTTGTCAAAATATCGACAGAGGGCGCATGATCGGCATCTAAAACCAGAATCAGATCACCATGAATATGTGCTAGGGCTGAATTCATATTTCCAGCTTTGGCATGAAAGTTTTCTTTACGATTTAAATAAGTAACATTCAATAATGAACACAGGTTTAAAAAATGGCGTTTTCGTTCTTCTGCTACGTATCTTGTATCTTCATCTGATGAGCTTAATTTTTGTTCAGTGGCACCGTCATCTAATAAATAAATGTTCAACTTGTGTTTTGGGTATTCAATATTTGTTGCTGCCGCCAAGGTAATTTTTACCAAATCAACGGGTTCATTATAGGTAGGAATAATTACGTCAACACTAGGCCACTTTGCCTCATCTTCTGGTAAAGGTACAAATGTTCTCTGAAAGGGTCTGATATTGACAAATACACTTAAAAAAAACATTAAACCGCCATAAAGCTCGGCAAGGAATAATGCGGTAGCACCAATTGAACTAAAGAAGTCTTGATAACTTAATGTGTAGTTGATTCGCCAAAGGAAATAGCGCAACACTATAAAACTGCTAATCGTAACAAATAAGACCCGCCCAAAGTCTTCACTTTTAAATCGTCTTAGCAAAATTAAAATTAATAAAAAAAATAGTGATATTAAGGCTTGCGCATACCAATCAACTCTCAAACTTGCTAGAAAAAAAAGCCCGCCACCCATCAATAGCATTAAAATAAGCTTCATCAGTCTGTTTTTTTCCTTGTAAAAAATCACTACATTAAAGTGAGCTAAAAAAGCAATAAAAACGAATAGAGATGGCCAATTTATCACAATAATTGAACAGTGTAATCAATCCGTAAAACTACGGAACAATTGTTATAAATCAGTAGGGGGCGTAAGGGGGGACTTAAGAGGATCTTGGAGTTTTACTTAACGGATAAACATAGGTTTTATAAGACTAAGATGCTAAAGCTCTCAACCTATCCAGCACTTTCCCGACCATACGACGGGAAATCCAGGCTTCACCAGCCATTATCGCGGCAATCAGCTTATTGAATTGTCTATCCAGCATTTCTATGCTGGCATAGCCGTGAGCACCTGCAATCAAACAATCCATCAAGTCGAATTCTTCCAGCTGATCCGCAATCAGCACAATTTTGCTGGTTAAGCATCCCTTTACTAAAAGACTGATGTATTCAGGTGTTTCCTGTTTCCTAAGATGATAGTCCAACAAAATAACCGAAGGTTTTAACGCAATGGCCGAGTTAAGCCCGATAATGTCATTATCGCTTACCGAGATAGACAAGCCTTCTTTATCCGCCAGCACCCGGCATATCTGGCTTTTATCGATCAGTAAAATATCAGTCATGGCTCATCAATGATGTTTTTTGTAATTATTGTTTTTAACCCAAAAACCTGACAGGTTTTAAGACTACCGGACTGGACATAAGAAACGTGGATGGCCGTAAGTTTAGTTTAAGTTTGCTGAAATAGGAATGGACGTAAGTACAAGTGCGTATTGTCAATTCGGGGAGAATCGACAGATGGATTCAAATCACGACGTAGGCATCGCTACTCCAGATTGATACGGATTCGGGGCATTATTGGCGATTGGCTATTTATAGCCGTCCTTCAATTATCTCAACTCGCTGGGTTATGCCGCACAGTAAGGTGTATGGAATGGTATCGGCGCACAAGGCTATCTCTTCCACAGCCAGTCCCTTGCCCCAGAGCGTGACCGGATCCCCTGGTTTTGCGTCAGGTTGATCGGCTAAATCAACGGTAATCATATCCATTGAAACTCTGCCAATCAGCGGTACGCGCTGACCATTAACCAAAACCGGCGTTCCTGTTTTGGCATAGCGAGGATAACCGTCTCCGTAACCGATCGCCACCACGCCCATCACTGTCGAGCGTTCGCACACCCAAGTGCCGCCATAACCGACGGTATCGCCTTTTAAAACGGGTTTTACCGCGATCAGTCTTGAGTGCAGTTCCATGATGGGTTTAAGCCCCAACTCTTCACCTGTTTTATCGGCAAAAGGTGAAACGCCGTACAGCATGACGCCAGGCCTGACCCAGTCGGCTAACGAAGCCTTCCAGCCGATGATACCCGCCGAATTGGCAACACTACGAGGCCCAGGCAAATCTACCAGTGTTTCGTTGAATCGACTGATTTGTGCCATTGTCATGCTATCTGACAAATCATCGGCATTAGCCAGGTGTGTCATGAAATTGAATGGCTGTTTGATCACCGGACATTGTAATAAGCGCTGATAGACCGTTTTAATTTCATCCGGTTTAAAGCCCAACCGGTTCATGCCCGTATCCACTTTAATCCAGATGGCGATTTGCTCACGCGCCTGATTTTTTTCAAAAATGGCAATCTGCCCCAAAGAGTGTACAACGGCATCCAGATTGAACTGAATCAGGCTGTCCAACTCTTCTTCGCAGGTAAATCCCTCCAAAACCGCGATGCGTTGCTGAATGCCCGCCTGTCTCAACCGAATCCCTTCATGCACTCTGGCGACAGCAAAGCCATCCACAGGCTTGAGTGCTTGAGCAATGCGCAGCATGCCGTGACCATAAGCATTGGCTTTGATCACCGCCATGATTTTGGCATGCGGGGCAAATTGATGAACTTTCATAAGGTTATGTTCGACCGCATCAAGATTGATAATGGCATAAGCGGCTGGCGTCATAAAGAGATCAGAGAGTTATTCGTAGTCATTGTCACTGTAGCTGTGCCCTGCAAAATTTTCAAAGCGCGTGTACTGCCCCAAAAAGGTGAGCCTGACCGTTCCTATTGGACCGTTTCTTTGTTTGCCGATAATAATCTCGGCAACGCCTTTGTCGGGCGAGTCGGGGTTGTACACTTCGTCCCGGTAAACGAAAACGATGACGTCGGCATCCTGCTCGATACCGCCTGATTCTCGAAGATCCGACATGACCGGTCGTTTGTTGGGCCGTTGTTCCAGATTCCGGTTGAGCTGTGATAAGGCAATGACCGGCACGTTCAGTTCCTTGGCCAGGGCCTTGAGGCTTCGCGATATATCGGAAATTTGTTGCACGCGGTTTTCGCCGCTGGCAGGCGATTGCATCAATTGCAGATAATCGAGCACGATAAGACCCAGCTGTCCGTGTTCACGCATCAAGCGCCGGGCTCTTGAACGCACTTCGGTCGGTGTCAGTGCGGGCGTATCATCGATAAACAATTTGGTTT
The DNA here is from genome assembly GCF_030651835.1 of Methylicorpusculum sp. Classification (GTDB taxonomy): domain Bacteria; phylum Pseudomonadota; class Gammaproteobacteria; order Methylococcales; family Methylomonadaceae; genus Methylicorpusculum. The sequence continues at coordinate 69,038 of NZ_JAUSBX010000094.1, forward strand.
CCGCCAGCAAATTGATTGCCGAGGTCAGACGCGGCCATTCATCATCATCCAGTTTACCCGTTCTGACCTTATGCTGATCAATACGGCCTAAGGACGACATCATCCGCATGGCCAATGAGTCGCCCGGCATTTCCATACTGAAAACGGCAACCGGTTTATCCCCTTTGATCGCAACGTTTTCAGCCATGTTCATCGCAATGGTGGTTTTTCCCATCGACGGCCGCCCGGCTACGATAATCAGATCGGAGGGCTGCAATCCTGAGGTCATCTCATCAAAATCGCTAAATCCCGTGCTGGCTCCGGTGATTGAGCCTTCCTGCTCGTAAAGCAGTTCAATTTTATCGACCGCTTGCGCCAATAATGACTTGATCGAGGTAAAACCACCTTGTCCGCGCTGGCGCTGCTCGGCGATATGAAACACCTGCCGTTCGGCATTCTCCAATAATTCAGCGGTATCCCGGCCTTCGGTATTGAAAGCGGAGTTGGAAATATCGGTACCGACATGGATCAATTGACGGAGTATCGCTTTGTCCCTGACAATTTTGGCATATGCGACAATATTGGCAGCACTGGGCGTGTCTTTTGCCAGCGTTCCTAGATAAGCCAGTCCGCCGACCGTCGTCAACTCGCCGATCGCTGACAAAGATTCGGACAGTGTGATGACATCAAAAGGCTCCTGTTTTTCAGCAAGCCGCTCGATCGTCTTAAAAATCAGGCGATGGTCCTTGCGATAAAAATCACTTTCAACCACTTTGTCAGCAATGGAGTCCCAGGTCTGATTATCCAGCATCAAGCCGCCCAGTACTGATTGTTCGGCCTGTATAGAATGAGGCGAGACTTTCAGTGCCTCCATCTCATAATCACGATCGTAGGTATAGTCTTCAGACATTCAGATAAAGTATTGAAAAATTTTGCATTATAAACCCGGAAAAATCATTTGATCCACGAAAAACACTAAAAGAACGAAATGTTTCAACGAGATACCCATGATAGACAAGGTAACGCTTTATTTGGGGTTTACGCCGGATGCTGATAGATTGCAAAGAAAAATTACGATGAATGAAGATGACCAAAAAAGTTACATCACCCAATCCCCAAGGTAAAGGTTTGTGTCCGGTCATCGACCGGTTAACCGATCTGCAGCAACACGTTAATGCTCCGCCCAAACCCATTACCCAGATAGCGTCGGAATTGTTTACCTCGCTTTTCATTCTGGAAAGCCGGATACGCTTCAAACCGGTGCTGGACAGGAAATATTGGCTTTATAGAAAAGGTGATGACTACCACCTGTCATTGATTGGCCCGACGGAATGGCATCCATCGCTTTCCGGCCATTATATTGGCGAATGCAGGCTTCACCCTGACTTAACTTGGTCGCTGGCATTGTCGGAAGAAACACAAAATAATCGTTTATTGATGGAAGAGATACAATTTCGCCGTCAGGCATTCGATAAAAAACTCAAATCCGCCGAACAACTCAATGACGCACTACCCGTTTTTGTTAACGATTTTTCCTATCACTCCAGAGTCCTGGCGTCTGCATTAGCTTTTTCGCTGGCATCGTCAATGAGACAAACCGATATTCTGGGTCTCAGCTTTGCTCAGGCTCTCAATTTAGAATGCGGCCTGATCTCTATGACTCAGGATGACGCTTAACCGGCACTGTGCCTGACGCTGCATGCCTGAGAACCCAGAGCATCGGATAACTCAAAAAAGTTACTTGAAGTTTCTGACGAACACTTTAATGAACGCCTTAACGGGGACAGGATTTCCCAAAAGCTGATCGTAAAGCAGTTTGATATGATCAAAGCTTAAAAAGGCATAAACGCCATAACCTTTGGTACTAAAAAACTCCGCATTCAGCGATTCTATGAAATCTGACCACTCTACCTGGAATGATGTTAATGGTTGCTGGCTCATGTTAGGTACTCCTCATTAGTTCTTGACTCGCATTTAACTAAGCATTATATGCGCCAAGAACAACTTCTCCCTTTACAACAATGCCGTTAAATTAAGTGGATTTTGATAGGGACCGGGAAGTATTATCTCCTTGCCCTCCGAACCTTGCCTTCAGTACTCCCGCACTCGGCTCTCCAGTCGATAATTTGCTCATCGGGATTGACATGCCAGCGCATGAGCTTCTTTCAGGATGAAAAGCCCATAGTCAATTCGCATTGATCAATGTAGGTTAAGCGAGTAGCCAAAAAATTGAAGTAAAGAAGCTATTCCTACCCTATCCTCAGATGCCTGATATGAATGGCGGCCATCTTTGACGCATCAAGCCTGTTTTAACGGAAAACAAAAAGCATCTACTTTGTCCCCCATAGAACTCTTGTTTTTTCCTATACCTGCTCCTACCATCTCCCTATAATGCGCTTTAGATTAATCATAAGCAGTCGGGAGGTCGTTACGCGCATGAGGCAGTTTCGCCACACTCATTCTTTTGTTCATCTGCCTATGGCTTTTATCCTTGGCTTCGAACTTCTGTTTTTTCGCCCTGCTTATGCACAAGAATGGCTTTATGAAGTGGAGCCCGGAGACACCATCTGGAACATCACTCAACGGCACTTAACATCGCTAAGCCTTTGGTCAAAATTGCAAGCCATCAATCAAGTCTCCGACCCTTTTCATCTTCCTCCGGGAGGTCAATTACGCATTCCGGTAGCCTGGCTAAGAAAAGAACCTTTTCTCGCGAGAGTGCAGAGCCTGCAAGGCGAAGTCGAAGTATTGGAGGAAGGCAAAGAACCTGGACGACGATTGTCTGAAGGCGATTGGCTGATGATTGGGGACACAGTGCGAACCAAATCTGACACCAACGTCACCTTGGAATTTGTCGATGGATCTCAGGTACTGCTTCAATCCGACAGTCTGTTAAATATAAAATCCGTCGGTGTATTCGGCTCTACGGGAATGACTGACACGCGATTACACCTGGAAAAAGGTCGACTGGAAACGCTGGTTGCGCCAAAAAAGGGGGCGGCAACACGATTTGAGATATCAACACCGGCGGCAGTGACCTCTGTTAGAGGAACCGACTATCGCGTCAGCGCCGAAGAAGCACAAGCTGAATCACGCACCGAAGTGCTAAAAGGCAGCGTCGAGGTCAACAATGCAAAAGTCAGTCAAACCGTTGCTGCGGGCTTTGGAACCGTGTCAGTAGCGAACGGAACGCCGCTTCCGCCGGTAAAATTGCTGGAGGCGCCCGATGTTTCGGCGCTACAGGATGAATTCGACCGCGTACCCATGATGCTTAGTCTTCCCGAGCAGCCTGATACCCGGGGCTACCGCCTGCAAATCGCGCCCTCCGCGTCTTTTTCGCAACTTTTATTTGATCGGCATTACGCGACGACAGGCCCTCTTCGCGGTCCGGATTTACCTGACGGCGACTATACGCTTCGCGTTCGCGGCATAGACGAATACGGTCTGGAAGGACAGAATGCCGAAAAACATTTTATACTCAACGCCCGTCCGGAAGCGCCATTTCCTATCCAGCCCAAAGCCGGTGCGGGTATCGCCGAAGAAGCACCCGGCTTTGCCTGGTCTCAGATAGAAACCATAAAGCGCTACCACTTTCAAATTGCCCGGGATGCTAAATTTAGCGAGCTTCTGCTGGACAAGCCGGGGCTTGAGGAATTTCAACTGGCAATCGCGATGAAACTCCCCTTGGGCACTTATTATTGGCGGGTAGCCTCGATTGATGATAAAGAAGGAAGAGGCCCGTTCAGCGATCCACAGGAATTTAGACGCGTCCCTCCTGCTCCCGAAGCAGAGGAACCTGAGATAGACGGCGATACGATGGAAATCCGTTGGCGCGCGGGAACGTCCGGACAAAAATATCAACTGCAAATGGCCGAAGATAAGGAATTCACCCAGCCCACTGTTGATAGCGTTACCGATGAACCCAAGCTGCTGATCGCTACACCGTCAGCAGGCACCTATTTCATTCGGATCAGAACTCTCGATCCGGACGGATTTGAAGGCCCATTCGGTAGCCCGCAAAAAATAGAAGTGCCAAGATCGCTTTATTGGTGGCTGTTAATGCTGCCCTTATTAGCACTGATCGCAATTTAGGGTGGCATAGTGGAACGACTGGCGCGCTTATTCCGCTTTCCAGGTTTAGGGCTGGCGCTAAGCCTTTCCCTGTTAGCCGTTCTCCTCTTGAATACTGGGGCGCTCAGCCGGATCGACAACTTAATCTACGACAGCCTGCTCAGAATCTGGCCGCGGTCCGCGAGTTCAGAGATTGTGCTTATTGAAATTGACGAACACAGCTTATATAGACTTGGGCGTTGGCCCTGGTCAAGGCGCATCCATGCCGACTTGATCAATGCGCTGGGTCAGCAGGGTCCAGCTGCGATAGGCCTGGATATCATTTTTGCAGAACCTGACGTTGTTGATCCGGAAGCGGACACGCTTTTAGCACAGGCAATTGACAACAATGGCCATGTCATTCTGCCGGTATTACCGGAGGCTGCAGACATTCGCTCAGGAGGAGTGACTGTAACCCTGCCCCTTCCTCAGCTTGCCATTGCCGCAGCCGGACTGGGCCACGTTGATGTTGAACTCGACAAGGACGGCCTGGTTCGCAGCGCCTATCTGGAGGCGGGTTACGGCAAGCAAAAATGGCGATCATTTGCGTCCGTCTTGTTAAGCACAGGACGTAAAGACAGCACACTGTCATCGGAAGGAGAAAGCCGCCCGCAATCAGGATATCCTGGGCCGGGCATTTGGTGGCGTAATCAACGAATTCTGGTCCCCTTTGCAACTGAAACGGGATTTCAAAGACTCCCTTATGTCGATGCCTTGCAAGGCAAAATGGGTGGCGTAGACCTGCACGGCAAATTTGTGCTGGTTGGCGCTTCAGCAGCGGGCTTGGCGCCCCGCTTCCCGTCGCCCTTATCAGGCGAATCCAAACCGATGAGTGGCTTGGAGTTTCATGCGCAGATACTCAATGCCGGTCTTCAAGGCTTCCATCTCACGCGCATAAACTCCGCTATTGAAAACTTCCTGACGCTGATCTTAGTGTTCGCGGCTTTGATCATCGGCCGATTTTTGTTTCCGAACCGGCCATTCTTAATGTCATTTGCAGGCATAAGCCTGTCCGGCGCAATCAGCCTTATCCTGCTGTTCACATCAGAAATCTGGTATAGCCCCACTCCGGTAGTGTTTGCTCTGGCCCTGAGTTACCCTCTTCTGAACTGGCGGAGGCTGGAACACATCGGCCGCATCTTGTTGTCGGAGCAACGACGCAACGCAGCAACGCTGAATGCCATGAGTGATGCGGTCATCATTACTGACCTATTAGGTTGCGTCGAATATCTGAATCCAAACGCCGAACTATTGACCGGATTCAGCCTGCAGGAAGCCAAAGACAACAGTATTGATGTTGTCTTGGCATGTTTGGATATGGATCAATTAAATATCCGGAATCCCTCGCAATTGCTGAATCCCGGCAGCCAATCTTTTGACCCCTGTATTCTGACCACACCTAATGGCGATGAATACACCATCCGACTGTCCAGCAACCGGATTCAGACATCTGAGAACGAACCCGAGCGGATCATGATCGTGCTAAGCGATATCACGGAAACGCTAAAAATTGGCCGCCGCTGGCAATATCTGGCTACGCACGATAAATTAACAGGACTGCCAAATCGCGCCATGATGGAAGAGCTCATTGAGCAAAGCTTGGCTAAAGGCAAACAGGTTGATTCACATTTCGCTATTTGCTTGATCGATCTTGACGGATTTAAGTCCGCCAATAACGCGTTAGGTCAATCCGCCGGCGACTTTTTGCTCAAAGAAGTTGCCAGGCGTCTTAAAATCAACACTCGCAATGGCGATACCGTAGCCCGCTGGGGTGGTGATGTGTTCATAATCTTTTTCGATAGAGTCCCCAACCGGGAAATGATTGCGACACTCACCAAAAAAATCCTGGCCACGCTTGGTCAGCCTTACCCTTATCTTCAAGAAACGTTTACCGTAACGCCCAGCATCGGTATCAGCCTGTTCCCCGACGATGGTAAAACAGCTGAGCACTTGTTGAACAAAGCCAATGCCGCCATGTATTCCGTCAAAAAAAGCGGCAGCAACGATTTTTGCTTTTATTCGTCTCAACACATGAGTACCGATGAAGAGCATGTTATGGAACTGTCCAGCGAGGATTTAGTTTATAGCCTCTCGGTTGAAGACAAAGCAAAACTGGATGCCATCCGTCTTAAAACCGAGCAACTCAAATCCACGATCAAAAAAGCCCAGCCTCAGGACCCATTGAAAGGCTTGCTCTCAACATTATTTAAAAAACCCAAGTAGCGCTCATCAATCCTGTCCGATTGCTGAAATAGCCGGCTTCATTTTGCTCATTCACCATCAAAAAATACGTCAGCGTCTTTGCTCTCACTGACAGAAGTAGCAGCGCCACACTGCCAGCAATACTTTTGATCTGATGCCAGCGACGCACCACATTGACCGCAGGTCAGTGGTTCAACTGTTTTTTCTCCACACTGACTGCAAAACTTTGCTGATTTTGGCATTCGGTGACCGCATGACGGACATGGTCTGGAAGTAACCGCCAATACTTTCGCCAACGGATTGCGAAACCTTTGTACTGCCTCAAGTAAATAGGGAGCGGATTGGTAAGCCTTGAGGATCAGCCACGCGCTGGCGGCTAAAATCAGCAGGATGGCCGAGGCAAAAAAGATCTTTTTACCGGTCACGGCAACAAACGGCGCTATCACTTGCCATAGCAATGCCTGAGCGAAAATGACAATCACTAAAATGGTTAACGGCTTGCCTATACTGCGAACAAACGACCGGACTTTGCCGTCTTCAGCAATCGCGGCTAGCGCATGTTCAGTAAACCGATAAAACAGGATCAAGGCCGTCATTTTTGTTGCAAACACAACGCAATCAGCCGCCACCAGTTTATGGGCGAATTTAATTTCAGTCATGACGGGTAACAGACTGATTAACAATCCAACCGGCAATACGATCAAAATGGTAATCAGATATTGCGCCGCCCGGCGGCAATCCGTACCTGTTTTATATGTGACTGTATTCATAGCAGCACCTCCGCGTTGAAAGAAAATTAACCACTCGTGCTTTTATTGAACTTGTTAATTGTATCCGCGTTTATTTATAGGCCTAAAAATACCATTAAACAACACACCCTTATGTATGGCAGCGAACAGACAAGTATTCAAATCTCCGATAGTGTGTAAAAAATTATTCTGTTTTTTACAAAAACTTACGACCGATAAAAGATTGATTCTTTCAACGTAACTACTCGCCCGCTTGAAATAGAAGGTGTAGGTGATTGATTGAAAAGGCTTCTGCAACAGGGATGTTGCAGAGAGCTACAAGGAAGTATTCATGCGTCCTTTGAAATCAAGCACCTACACCCAATAAAGTAGGAAGGGGTGAGCAGATACCTTTCAACAATAAAGGAGTGTTATTTATGAAGCCATTAAACTACGCGCTGATTATCCCCTGCTTACTTTTTAGTCTGTCTGCGTTTGCAGAGGAATCACCACTCAAACCCGAAACACAGGGCGACGTCACTTTCATCAGTGGCGGCATTGGCGAAACCGAACGTGAAGCCCTGCAATCCATGAAAGCTGATTACAATTTGAACCTGTTGTTTGCTTACAAAGGTTCCGGCCAATTTATGTCTGATGTCAATGTGCGTATCGCTGATGCAAAAGGTAATGTACTGGTCGAAACCTTTGCTGAAGGACCTTATCTATTTGCTAATCTAAAACCGGGTAACTACCTGATAAGCGCAGTAAAAGACGGCAATGAGATTCGCCAAAAAGCCAAAATTGGCGGCAGTAAGACAACTTCGCTATCATTTTACTGGCCTCTTCAGGCCGGCAGTTCAGGAAATCCATGATTTGGAGGTAACTACCTCTCTTTTGTCAGATTTAATCAAACGCCGCCATGCCCGCCGAGAAACAGGCATCCAAAGCCATGGAGGGCCGGCTTCGTTTCATCCATGAGGCCTGGTTTCCGGCAATCCCTGCCGGAATGACGAGCACCTTTGAGAAATAGCCTGTATGTTTTCAATAAGGTGTATGGATCAGTTATCCGTCTGAAAGCTCAAACAACCTCGCTATTTTTTGTCCAAATCAAGCAAGCGGGCCAACCGCCCCCGGGCTAAAAACAACGGGTCAAAAATAGCCAGATGTAGCTTGGCCATGCAATAGCCTGTAAGTGCAATGGCAAACTTGATGACCCAGCTTCGCGCTTCTTCTTTCGGGTTTAACCATTTTAAAGCCGGAAATAATAAAGCGGCGACTAAACCCAGCAAAGCAATCATGGCTTTGCCTACCGAGATAGAAAAAAGCGTGTTATCCCATTGAGAAACTACCAATTTAATCGATAGCCATAGGATCAAAACGGCGGCAACACCCGATACTATTTTAAGCCAGGGTATCAATTGCCAGGCTTTAAAGAATAATTCGCTCCCTACGTTTAATTGCAGTTCCAGATCTTTTCTTTTTGCTGACGCTTGCTCACCGGCTTCCTCAGCCAGAACTTCTTTCAATTTCAGGAATTCCCAGTCTCTTTGCGGTTCGGCATAAATATTAAAATCCCCCCACGTCCCCGGTTTACCCTCTTTTTTATGCTGCTGATCCAGGTCTTTTAACTGCTTGTCAGCCATCAAATAACCACTGGCCATTAACGCATGGGCTTCCACTTCGGTAAATGAATCCAGATCAGTACGCAGGCCTGCAATTTTCTTTTGTAAATCCTTTGCGATGCCGTAAGACGTTACTTTAGATGCCGGGATATCGGGCTTAGGGTCCTGACAGCCTATCCAATCCAAAGGTTTGGGGTCCAGTTCCTTTTGGGTATGAATAAAAAACACACCATGCAATGCCCGGCTATCGAGGCGGCCCTGTAAATCCTGGTACTGAGATTCGCGCACCCTGTCCTGTAGCACCGAGACCGTTCGGAGCAAAACGCCGCCTGGATCTTCCGCAGGATCATAAGAATCGGGCATTTGACCGCTGGCGTCGCTGCACAAAATCAGCGTGCATCCTTCCGCCAGTAAGCCTTGTACGCCTTGATTATCATAGACGCCGCCATCGACCAGCTTGACGGTACGGTCTTGATAAAGCTTGTCTAAAACCAAGGGTTCAAATAAACCGGGGACACATGAAGAAGCCGCCGCTGCATAACCCACCCGGAATTTTTTCAAGTGCTCGGGAGCCTGATAATAATAAAGGCGCCGGAACCGCTCGTTGCTGTCCACATCGATCAAGCCGGGCGGCTCACCCATCCAGGCTGCAGTGAAGAACCAGTTATGCCCGGAATTAAGCGACGTCGTATTTAATAACAACACCGGCACTTTGGCTCGACGCCGCCAGTTGTGGGCATTAGGTTTAAAGCTGTCACCCTGGAATCGGCCTTGTGCCGGTTTTACCAGCAAGTCAGGCATGGTGCGCGGCTGATCGTTTTTACCGTCAGCAACCTTAGAATACAAATTCGTTTCGTATAATTCGCCTAATTTATGACTGCGCGAATAGCTCTTGGAAAACAACATCCTGACATTGGCGGCAAAATCACCAAAGGCGCGCATCCTGATATTGGTTTCAACACCTTTCAGAAAATCATTTTGGAGTTTTTCGACAATATCCAGGTAATCGTTCTGACTCAATTTTTTTGCCGATTCTTCGAAAAGTTTCTGCACTTCCAGATAATACTGCATTCCTACAATACTGCCGCCCGAAACGGTAGACAAAACATCGACACCTCGCAAAGCATCGGCTTCCGCCAGTCTGGCCATGACCCCCAAATGGAAAAACGACGCACGAAAACCGCCGCCTGATAACGCCAGCCCCACTTTTCCACGATGACACACCAAAGCCTCAGCCGTTTCATCACCCAGCAGATGCTGCAACGTTTGCCACGCCTCATGCCAATCTTCTGGCTTTTGAGTTTCATCAGGCGCATCGATGTGCTGTTGTCGGGCAATCCCCACCCATTGCCGGAAGGTGGTTTGTAATTCCCATTCGTCAACACTGACTGATTGAGTCTTATCCAGCCATTGTGCCGCTTCGGCGTAGAGCCCCATGCCAAAGCAGGCTTCACCCACCGTCGCTAGAAACCAGTACTGATCGGCCAGCTCAGGATTTTTTTGCTGACTTGCTAATAGATGCTCTCGCACCTTGTTCCGCAGATCCTTAGCTTCTTTGCGAAACTTAGGGGCTTCTCTGGATTTTAATCCACTTCTGGCTTCCAGGCCCTCCGCACGCGCCGCCAATAAATCCAGCAAATACGCAGCATTGATACCCCCATATCCCATGTCTTGCTCAGGATTTCGTTCGAAAGCTGCACGATAAAAAGCCAGACTCTCATAGAGATGATCAAGTTGACCGTCAAACTCCCACATTCTTTTATAAATAGCTCCGCCCATTGCCAGTGTTTCGGAATTCTTAGTGTCCGCGCTGCGCAATCCGACAGTCTCCAGCAATTCCAGCGCCGTTTTCAGCCGAGTTTTCGGATAGAGTTCTTCATCTTTGTAGGTACATAGCGCCAGTTGCTGGGTCACCCAGACTTCATCCGGGTATTCCCTCCGCGCTTTTTCCAGCAACTCACGCGCATCACCGAAATTTTGTTTGCTTTTATAGTCTCTAACCCTTGTTTTTAGTTCTTGAAGATCGGGTAGTTTCTCGCGATCAGATCCGGTTTGACCGCTTATTTCATTTGAATTAGCCATTTCATCCCCTCATTTATTATTATGTTTTCTGATTATTGAAACGCATCCGTGGCGAACCATATTTCATACTGCCCCGGCATGATCGCTTTTGAATTTTCAAAACCGGCAATGTATTTGGTGGTCACGTTCGGAATTTTTTGTTGCAGCAACACATCGGCAATAGCCTGAGCCTCCCCAGCTTCATTATTTCTGAAATACCTTACCTCCGTCGTTGAGGGCCCCGTAGCCAGTGTTTCTATACCCGGCACCTTGTAATACCGGTCCATTAATAATTTCTGAATTTGACTGGCGGCTTGACGCTGGCTGTCATTTCGAATTTGCACATAAATAAGGGCTCCTTTTTTTATGCTGACCGACCGGTCAGGCGGAGCAATCGTCTGATTTAATGGCACCAGGAGCTGATCGCGTGAACGTTTTGCAATGGCTTCGGCCGTCTGGATGATTAACTCGGTCTTGGTTGAGCCTTCCCAGTGTTGCCAGCCGCTAAACGACACAACCACGAATATGGCGGCTAATGCCAACAGCCAGGCGCGCTTTATTTCCTTTTTAACACGTCGGCGTTCTTTGGCCTTACGCACCACGGAAACCAGACGATCATGAATCAATTCCACTCGCGGTGTACCCAGTTGCTGATCGATTCGCAGCAACCGGTGCCGGTCGGTCAACTCGGTCAATTGTTTTTGGTTCAGCAAACCTTCGTCTAAAGCCAACTGAACCGGGTAACTGCTGCGATAACGGTCACCTTGAATTAACCGGGTTTCAATGAATTCAGCGACGGAACGGTGCATTGAGGCAAGCGCATTGGCGTAATAGCTCTCCAGAATTTCCTGACCTTCGTTACGCAGCAACTCCGCATCGATACACGGTGATTTTTTTACTTGCCGGCGCACATTTAACTGATAGCAGCACAAACTCAGTAAAACCGGCTCAATTGTAGAGTCTCCTTCGGTCTGTGATTTATCAAGGTTGCCGACAAAATCAACGATTTCTTCAGCCGCACCCTCCGCCAGAATGGCTGCTCCCGACTGAGACACGGCGCGAATAGCGCGTTCTCTGGATAGGGGTTTTAACTGGCACCAGCTTTTGAGTAACGAAGGAACATCACGCTCCCAGTTTTTCAGTGCCGGCAAAAAGTCCTCACGAAAAGAAAGTACGACCCGGTAATGTTGCGTGAGTAAATCCAGTTTTTCGATCAACAGCTTATCGAGATTCTGCTCGGCAAAATGAGCCGGTAATTTATTTTCTATCAAATCGGCTAAGCCATGGCATAAAACCTGAGGCTGTGATAAATCCGGATTGGCTCCGGCAAAAACTTCTTCAAACTGATCAAAAACAAAAACCGGTGTCAATAATTGATTATCCGTACTCCAGATTTCCAGATCGCGCCGGTGCAGATAACACCAAAGATTTTCCCCAGCGGCAAAATCGGGACAGTCGGCTTTTGCGGACTTCAAGGCTTCCTGAAACCAATAGGCGGCCTGATCAAGGAAAGGCATCGCTTCCACATTGGCCTTATTCAGCCGGATATAAACCGGTAAAAAATGTTCCTGACGTAATTTGGGAAACAAACCCGCTTGCAATAATGAGCTTTTACCTAACCCGGACTTTCCGTAGAGCACGATCAACGGTGATAAACGGATTAAACGCAACAATTCCTGCGTCTCTTCTTCCCTGCCATAAAAGAAATGACGGGCGGTTTCATCATAAGTGGCCAATCCGGGCCAGGGATTTTGCGCATTCAACTGTAAACTCTGATGAGGCATCATGGCTTTTCTCCGCGGCGCAACTCGCGTATCAACTTGATCAAATGTTGACGCGTGCGGGCATCGGCCAATCCTCCCGGCGCATGGCCGAAATCGATAGAGCCCGACCACTCTTGGGGCACGCGTTGATATCCTTGCGGGTTGTAGTCTTCATCGAGAATAACGGGGACGATAAATTCACGGCCGCTGATACCTTTACTTCTGTCGATGGCGGCATTCCATTCACGGTAAAAGAATTTTTCGTCAAAGCGGTCGGCAGCCGATGAAATCAGCGGCAAAAAGTAACGGCAGGTGCGAATGCCGTCATAGATCAGTTTTTGAAAGTCGCCGCCCGGCTCTATTGCCGTCCGGTCAAACCAGATTTCATTGTCGGACAAGCCTTGTTCGCGCAAGGTTTGATACAGCTTTTCCGCTGCAGGTAAATCCGTGGCACGCGAGTAACTGATAAAAAACGCCACACTTGATGGATCAGGAGATTGAGTGCGATTATCACTGCCGGACGGATGGGAGGATGGCGTGTTTCTGGCCGACCACCGGGTATACAATTCATCAACAAAGGCTTGCGGTGAGAGTTCGGTAATGATTTCAGTTTCCCGGCTGAAACCTTGCAAAAACAATGTCAATTCGGGCTGATTTTGCCCGTCATCCACCAGCCAGGCCCGGGTTTTCTTATCTGAAAGCCGGGTTTGATTGGTTAAGCGCAACAAGAACCGGCTGAACCAATCCGGGAAGTTCGTACCGAGAAACAGCAGGCCGCGTTGCTGCAACTCACCCAAAAAGCGAAGCGGCACATTGCTGCCCCGTGACAGCAGGTTATGCGTGTATTCCAGTGTATCTTCATCATGAATCGCAAATACCGGCGTCGATTGCATCTTTCCGAACAGATACAGCAAATTGACTTCGCCCGGTTTCTTTAGCCAGTCAATCGTCAGATCGCCGGCTTCACTGGTGGGCAAATTGGGCGAATGCACTATTTCATTGACGGCGCTTCTCTTGCGCAAGGCTTGAGCCAGCAACATGTCCGGCGTCAAGGTCACCAGTAATCGAAACGAGGTGATGGCGGCCATCTTTTCAATCGCTGCGGGTAATTTAAAGCCGGGTTCTTTTCGTACCGCCTCCAATGCTTCCGCTATATCGCCATAAAGATCTTGAAGATTGACGGTCGGCTTAAGCAGCGTGACGACTTCGTGCAATTCCCTATGCGGCGTTAGACTGGCTGGGGCATTTATGCCGTAAAGATCCAGGACTCGCTTGGCGATACGCTGCTGCAGCGTTTGAACGGAGCCTTGATCTTGCCAGATCAGTAACTGAGAACCGATAACCGGCACCACCTGCCCTTCTTCTATGGCTTTCAGCAAGCGATTCCAAAAGCGATCGTCCAGATCATTTTGTTTTTCCGCCACAATCACCCCCTCAAGGGTTAGGTTATCAAATTAAAACAGCATCAGGGACAAGTGCATCTTTAACATGATTCACCACAATTTGCGAGTATCCAGCCAATAGACTTGCCCCTTGCTCGATTTTACCTCATTCACCATATGCGCTGTCCCTCCCGGATCATTGCTGCCTGTGCCATTCCACAAACAGATAAACCGGACTTTTTCGACGCCGTAAGCCAGCGCGGTGTCCAGCAACCAGAGGTTACAGCGTTCATAAGGGTCTTCGTTTTCAGAGAGAGCCCCCAATTCAGCCGGCGCGGATTTGATTTGAGCGTGAGGTTTAATGTTGAAATAGCGATTTTGCCAGAGTGGGCCACCGGTAATAACCGATTTTTGAAGGAATGTCGGCTCATCGAAGGGTTGCAGGAGTATGAGTTTGACGCCCCGGGTCAAACAGGCCTCGGCAAACAGGATATCGGCGCCGTTGGCGCCTTGGGTTAATGCCAGATCTTCAGGACCTGCGGAGAGGTTTTCCAATGTCTCGGCAATTTTTTGGGCGGCGATGGCTTCCATGTCTGCAGGAAAACGGGGCGTTGGCCGATCAGGTGCGTCTATCATATGTCCACTGAATAACAATACTTGCCGGGGACACCATCCGTTTTCTGTTTTTTGAACGTCAGTTAGGCACTCAACCGGTTTATCAATGACGGCCTGGTTACCGGTCGTGGTTTCGTTGGTTTTTTGACTGGAGCCGAACGGCATGGCCGTAAAAATAGGTCGCTTCACCCGTTCTCCATCATGCCGCAGACATGTCAGTTGACTGGTTTTATAAGGTATTCGGAATTGTATCTTGAAAAGTTAAACTTTGACAGAATGGAAAAACTTCATCGTTTGGTGAAACCAATGAAAAGCCACCCTTGCAACGGAGTCACCCATTAGCCTGCCGTAGTCAATAAGCCAAAGAAATTCCTCAAGCATTTTTTGGCTTTTTTTGAATTAACTGTCTTTAAGATCAATCACTTTAACCTGTTATTGAACCTGCGGACTTTGTGGTCGCGAGGTCCGAGAGTGTGGATAAGTTGTGGTCAGCAGGGAGGCTGTCCATGACTTATCCACACGGCTCTGCTCGGACCGGTCCGCAGGACGCGTCCACAAGTCTGTCGGTTATTCCTCTAATGGTTTGCTCTGACAGTTAATTCTCATGCC
>NZ_JAUSBX010000106.1 GCF_030651835.1 Methylicorpusculum sp.
CGGAATGTGTCAATGACATTGAGACACCCAGTTGTTTTATTTAGTGTCTAATTGTTGTGTATTTATGGGTCAAGTTTCTCCCTTTGTGTTAATAGGCGGATTAATCCAAACGGCGTTAGGCAAGCTGGGTGGTAAAGGGCACTTTCCTTTGAATCGCTTAGGATTAGCGTGGAAAGCCGTTTCCAGGGTTTTGGCACGGGCTTGGTATACCGTAGCTGCTTGGTCGAAATGGACGGTGGCCGGGGTCATGTAACCGATGCCCGAGTGGCAATGGGACTGGTTGTACCATAGGAAGAAGCGTTGGCAATGGCTGCGGGCATCTTCAAGGCATCCGAAGCGGGCGGGGAAATCAGGCCGATATTTCAGGGTTTTGAACTGGGCCTCGGAATAGGGGTTGTCATCTGAGACATAAGGACGGCTATGGGTCTTGGCGACCTCCAGATCGACCAGCAAGGCGGCCACCGGCTTGCTGCGCATGCTGGAACCGCGGTCGGCATGCAGGGTTAGCGTATTGGGCGGGATGTTGTGCTTGGCCACTGTTTCGGCGATTAGCTGCTCGGCCAGTTCGGCGGTTTCCCGCGGAGCGACCATCCAACCGACCACATAGCGGCTGAAAATATCCAGGATCACATACAGGTGGAAACAGGTCCATTTGGCCGGGCCTTTGAGTTTCGTGATATCCCAGCTCCAGACTTGATTGGGCGCGGTGGCCAGGAGTTCCGGCTTGGTATAGACCGGGTGCAGCCGTTGGCGCCTGCGCTCCGCCGACAGGCCGTCCGCCTCCAGGGCGCGGTACAAGGTGCGCACCGAGCCGATGTAGCGCCCCTCGTCCAGCAGAGTGGCATAGACAAAATACGGCGAGCAGTCGGCAAAGCGTTCACTGTTAAGCACCGCCAGCAGTTGCTGCCGCTCACTGGTCGAGAAAGCCAGCGGGGCGGACGGACGGGACACCCGCGTTACCGGCACAGGTACCAAGAGGCGCCGGCGGGCATCCTCGCGATAGACCGAACTGCGGTTCAAATTCAGGGCGGCGCAAGCCGGCGCCAGGCCGACCTCCGGGGCCAACTGGTTAAGGGCTTGCATCAGCAGGACTCGCTCGGCGTCTCGTCCGTCGGCAGTCCGAACAAGACGCAAAGTTTTTTTTGGACATCAATAATGGCATTGGCCTGAGCCAGTCTGCGGCGCAGACGCTCATTTTCCTGGGTAAGTTGGTGCACACGACGATCCTCGGCCTGCGCAGGGTCGGCCTTGCGCCCCCGTTTTTGCGGCGCCAACGCGGCGCGCTCATCGGCAGCTCGCTGCCTACGCCAGGTGGACAGATGGGAGGAGTAAATCCCTTCTTTGCGCAATAAAGCGCCAACCTCACCCAGCTGGGTACAGCGATCAGCGGCCTCCAGGATGCGGCGCTTGTCGCTGCTGGTAAATTGTCGGCGCTGGGCGGTGGCAACCACCTCTGAGTCGGGCCGCGCGCCGGAGGTCGCGTTTTCAGCCGCCCTACGGGCGTCTTCCAACGCGACCTCCGGCGCAGTTAATTGTGGTGATTCCATTGTCTCTGCTTTCGATTTGCTCATGATTCTGACCTACCTTTATACTCTAATTTCCGAGGGGTAGGTGTCTCAGGTCATATTGGCACAGGGGGAACGAGCGTCGTTGCCGTACATTACATCGGCACGGAAACCGAAATCCCAGTTGCTGCCTTCGGTGTTGACTGCTCTTTCAATATAGCCATAGAGCTGATTCATATGGAATTCGTTGGCGCGGTCATTAAATGTAACTGGTCCATTGAAGTTGTCTCTGGGGCCATCAGGATTTCCGGCAATACCCGCTGAAACCCAGCCGCCAACTTCTATGCCCCAATCGTTCAGGGAGTTAACGTTAACACCTGTCAGGCTTTCAACGGCACCTTCACCTTCTGCGTGTGCAAATAGAGGGGAGCACAGCAATGCGCTACAGAGCGTGACCTGTAATCCCGTGTTCATTTTGTTTTTTACTGACATAAGTGATTCCTACTGTGGTTTGAATTAAAAGGTTCTAACTAACAAGGTGTTAGCCTTAATGTTTAAGTAGTCAGATTAATTAATTTTTTAACTTAATGATAAGTTTGACTTCATTATAGTCATTGTTGCTTATATGACAAATTGTAGTATTTAAGCGACACCATGGTTAGCTAAAAGCAGGAACCATGCCGAATTTATAAGTCTATGAAATAATGGAGTTTAATAGTTATAAATTCGGTTAGACAAGCTATTGGTGCACAAAATGAGAGCAAAAACAGATTGAATTGCTCTCAAATGGTGCGGCAAGAGCTGCGGAAAAATATACGTGTCGAAACCTGTTGCTTTATCGCGATGAATTAACTTTAGCTATTAGGCTTGGTTCAATATAATTCCCAAAAAGCACGAATGACCGGCAGATATGCTATAAGTGAAAACCTATTGGTTGACACTTGCAATTGCATTACCCAATGGACGAAACGCTGGCACTTGGTCCTGTATTAGTGCGGGTAGGTCTCCCTCTGGAAAAGGGAAAGTAAGGGCTGTTTTGAGGCTTTTACACCACAGTTTGCCCACATTGAGACCCGTTTAAACACTAATTAAATCGAGACAATCTATGGAAAATTTAATGTTGCTCTGGCAGAGCACTGGGTTCTACAGCATTCAGCCCGGACAGACTTTGATGATGGCGGTGGGTTTTTTGCTGCTGTATCTGGCAATTAAAAAGGGCTTTGAGCCTTTGCTGTTGCTGCCAATCGGTTTCGGTGCGGTTTTGAGTAATATACCGGTTGCGGGTATGTCTGAAGAAGGTGGGCTGCTTTATTATCTTTATTTCGGTATCAAGACTGGTTTATTCCCGCTGTTGATATTTATGGGCGTCGGTGCCATGACTGATTTCGGGCCTATGCTGGGTAATCCAAAAACGCTCTTTCTTGGTGCGGCGGCTCAATTTGGAATATTTGCAACCTTATTAGGCGCGCTTGCGCTGAATCTGGTTCCTGGGATGGAATTCACCATGAAGGATGCGGCTGCAATTGCAATTATCGGGGGGGCGGATGGACCGACGGCCATTTATGTGGCCTCAAAACTCGCGCCCGATTTGCTGGGTGCGATTGCGGTAGCGGCTTACTCTTATATGGCTTTAGTGCCGTTAATTCAACCCCCGATAATGCGGGCATTAACAACAGAACAAGAGCGCCTGATTGAAATGGAGCAACTTCGAATTGTCAGCAAAACCGAAAAAATCGCATTCCCTTTGATGCTGTTACTGTTAACTGCGCTGCTGTTACCTTCTGCTGCGCCACTCGTGGGTATGTTTTGTTTCGGTAATTTAATGAATACGTGCGGTGTCGTCGAACGCTTAAGTAAAACGGCACAAAATGAATTGATCAATATTGTGACTATATTTCTGGGTCTTTCCGTCGGATCCAAGCTAAGTGCCGATGCCTTCTTGAAATATGAGACATTGGGCATACTGGCATTAGGTGCAATTGCTTTTTGTATCGGTACCGCGGCGGGTGTGATAATGGCCAAAATAATGAACAAATTCAGTAAAACGCCTATAAATCCCCTGATTGGCGCGGCAGGTGTCTCGGCTGTTCCTATGGCCGCAAGAGTTGCCAATAAGTTGGGTTTGGAAAGCAATCCTCATAACTTTCTGCTGATGCATGCGATGGGGCCGAATGTTGCCGGCGTCATTGGCTCTGCGGTAGCCGCCGGTATTTTGTTAAGTCTGGTGCATTAAAAAAAGTGGCAATAGTCCGGCGCCAAGCAGTGCTTCTGTTGGTGCCGAAGCTAACGATAATTGATTGGTTGCGGTTACTGCAGAAGCGTTTTGGGAGCGAGCATGAAATAAGTTAGTCGATTTGCAATTCTGTCTTAGCGGGAACTGCTTCTCGGTCGTATAGATTATAAGGTCGCGAAACGAATTACCGATCACTTCGTTTTTCTTGGTATCCACACTGACGATAGGATTGCCAGTCGCTTGATAGGCCTTTTTCAATTCAGTAATACGCTCAAATTGAGCATTACGGTTTATGTGACCCCCAGCGGTATGCTTTTTCAAAAGAAGCAGAAAGACTTCATCGATTGCCGGTTGCTGCTCAAGCACGGGCGTTCTGCCTCCGCCCGCTCTTCTACTGCGGTTTTGAGGTAACGTTTCGGTTTGGTTAAGCTCTTTGATACCCCGCATAACAGTATCTCGCGAACAACCGAACAGTCGGGCCGCATAGCTTACTCCGCCATAAGGGATCTTTAACGCTTCAACTCCAGCCTATAAACGTCTATTTTTCTCTGGCAGACGATGGTAAAGCCCTTGTATCTGAGTTTCGATTTCTTGCGAATAAGGTTCGATCATTTTTAAAGTTAGACGTACTATTTTTAGCGCCCTTTTGAAAAAGGAATTTTAGGCCCCGAAACTTTTTATAAAGGGTGTGGGCTTTTTTCTTGTCAGTGAAACCGGATATAATGCCCTTTGTTGCATTTAAATCAAAAATGATGTTTTATTTCCACTAATTCTTGATTAAAATGCTCAGGAATTATTTCTTTGGCTAAGGGTCAGAACTTCGCTATTACTCACTTTATGGCTTTTTCCATAAGTCAGGCCTAATTAAACGCAGTTCAGAATAAACGGAAGCAATCAGCAGGCCTTCCGAATCCAGCGATGAGGCAACAACATGAAAGACTATTTAATTATTTTGGTAAGTACCATCCTGGTTAACAATTTTGTACTGGTTAAGTTTTTAGGCTTATGTCCCTTTATGGGGGTTTCCAGAAAGCTTGAGACGGCTCTGGGTATGGGCTTTGCCACTACGTTTGTTCTGACTCTGTCTTCAGTATGCAGCTATCTTGCGAATGAGTATTTGTTGATTCCTTTGGAATTGCAGTATTTAAGAACCATTACCTTCATTGTCGTCATCGCATTTGTTGTTCAATTTACCGAACTGGTTGTTCATAAAACCAGTCCCATGCTCTATCAGGTATTAGGTATCTATTTGCCTTTGATTACGACAAATTGCGCTGTACTTGGCGTAGCACTGCTTAACGTACAGGCACAAAATGGATTCCTTGAATCGGCATTGTATGGTTTTGGTGCGGCAGTTGGTTTTTCAATGGTGTTGACGTTGTTTTCAACGATTCGCGAAAAAATTGATGTTGCTGATGTGCCTGTTCCTTTTAAAGGGAATGCCATTTCGCTGATTACGGCCGGACTGATGTCTATGGCGTTTATGGGCTTTTCCGGTCTGGTCAGAGTCTAGTGTTTAATTGCAGAAATAATATATTATATCAGCTATACTAGGCATTATGCCTAGAAAAGCGATAGAAATAACACTGACCACCGAACAAAAACAACAGCTTGAAAAAATAGTCCGCAGTCATAGTGCCGAGCGTCGAC
>NZ_JAUSBX010000114.1 GCF_030651835.1 Methylicorpusculum sp.
GCTATGGCTCAAACTTTGATATTCTCTCATTTTCGATTCTCCTATCTTTTGGTCGAGATAAGAGCATCGTTGCGACCGCCTTATAGGTCAAACCTTTGAGAGTCCCCCGGCATAGCCGGGGGTTTACCAATATTAATTAAATTGCCAGGGATGGCAGTCTTTGATTATATTCATCTATTTAGCGTGGTTAATGCTTGTCGGCAGGACGGCTAATCTGACCCGCGGTTTCAACTCACCTGTTCTATTTTTCCAAAACAAAAAAACATCCCGATATATTCAAAAGCTGCAATTATTTAGCGTAGGTTGGGTTAGGCTCTCTAAACCTGACCAAAGTCCTCTGCCCATCTCCTTGGTTTTGTTGTTCCTCTGAATAGTTACCAAAAGGTAACTACTCGCCAGCTTTGAATTAAGGGTGTAGGTGCTTGATTTCAAAGGACGCATCATTACGTTCCTGTAGCTCTCTGCAACATCCCTGTTGCAGAAGCCTTTTCAATCAACCACCTACACCCACTAAAATTGGAGGGGGTGAGCAGATACACCAAAAGCTTATTTTTTCTGCAGGCTGTCCGTAATCCAATGAATGCTTTTCTTGTATCTGCTCAGTCCCTGCCGATGAAAGCGGAAGAGTAGTTGTCTTCTCTTTAACGTATTTCTTCCACTTTCGCAGCAATTCTCTGTTTGAAGCGAAAAAGGCTTTTCCCAACCCAAATTGACGCTGAAAATTTCAAACTGGGAATTGCTGCCACTTTAGGGTGATAAATAAGCATTGTCATCTTTCTGTCATATTAGGGATTTATGATGCGCGCGTTGAACTTATTTTTCGGGCTGTAGCTCACGAGCTTGAGCAACATTTAGCCCAAATACTACTGATTTTGTCAGTTAAGTACTGATGGATCAGCCACAATCAGAGGATATATGAATATAAAATTGAAATCTGTTGCCGTTGTTTTGCCCCTGATGCTGAGTAGTGCAGTATGGGCTCAGAGCTCGCGTGATTACATCAATATTGTAGGCTCTTCGACGGTTTATCCCTTTTCGACGGTCGTTGCGGAGCAATTCGGAAAGTCCAGCAAATTTAAATCGCCAAAGGTTGAATCAACCGGGACTGGGGGTGGATTTAAATTATTTTGCAGTGGAGTGGGTGTTCAGTATCCCGATATCACCAATGCCTCTCGCGCTATTAAAGCGTCAGAATTTGAAACCTGTCAAAAAAACGGGGTAAAGGACATCGTTGAAGTCAAAGTCGGTTATGACGGCATCGCCATTGCCCAAGCTACTACCGGTACGCCATTCGCATTGTCATTGAAAGAGTTGTTTTTGGCTTTGGCTAAAAAAGTGCCCGATCCAAAAGGCGGTGATCAATTAGTCAATAATCCTTATAACAACTGGGTTCAAATCAACCCGTTATTACCGGCCACCAAAATAGAAGTCTTGGGACCGCCTCCAACTTCCGGAACCCGTGATGCGTTTTTGGAATTGGCGATGGAAGGTGGATGTAAGGACTTTCCCTGGATCAAGGCACTGAAAGATAAGGATGAAAATGCTTACAAAGAAATCTGTCACGCCATTCGTGAAGATGGCGGTTATATCGAAGCCGGCGAGAACGACAACCTGATCGTGCAAAAACTGGAAGCGAATCCTAAAGCAATCGGTATTTTCGGCTACAGCTTTCTTGACCAGAATGCCGATAAGGTGGTGGGGCTGAAAATTCAGGGTGTGTTCCCCGAATACGACGCTATTGCGTCAGGTCAATACCCTATTTCAAGGCCTATCTATTTTTATGTAAAAAAAGCACATGTCGAAGTTATTCCCGGTATCAAGGCCTTTTTGGAAGAATTCACCAGCGAAAAAGCCTGGGGTAGCGAGGGCTATTTGACTGACAAAGGCTTGATTGCAATGCCTGATGCCGAACGCAAACAATTTGCCGATGATGTTAAAAATCTGAAATTGCTAAAACTCTAATTCAGACAAACCGGGATAGGTTTTGCGCCTGTGGCGACTCGATCAATTAGGCAGGCACACTCGGCGGGGGAATGCTTAGGCAGAGCCCCCTCTTTTTTACCAAGGACACACAGTTTATGTCTCCATCGATTCTTCTGATCCTATTATTGATACTGGCCTATGTCGGTTTCTATGCAGGAAAAAAACGCGCAGTAGGCTGTGTGGAAGGCAAAGTAAAGTTTCTGCACTCATTGCCTGGATTTTATGGTTTTTACGTAAGCTTATGGAGCGTTATTCCTGCGCTGTTGATCACGTTGATCTGGCTGATCGTTGAGCCGGTTTGGATGACTCAAGCGGTTACAGCACAACTGCCTGAAGAAATGATCAATCTTCCGCCTGAGCGCCTGAATCTGGTACTGAATGACATACGCAATGTCGTGAATGGTTCAACGCTGGCGACCCAAAGCGATTCGGTCATACTCGATGCGGCCTCGCATTATGAGTCATTACAGTCATTAAGCCACTGGCTGATGGCAATCGTTACTATTGGTTTGTCGATGGCCTGTATGTGGATTTCCTGTCAGCGTATTCATCAACATTACCGGGCACGCAATGCGGTTGAAAAGGCCGTTACGGGTGGAATGGTTATTTGCTCTACGATCGCCATATTTACCACCTTGGGTATTGTCAGTTCCGTGGCTTATGAATCGTTCCTGTTTTTTCAATCAGTGCCCGTCTTTGATTTTTTATTCGGTCTGGATTGGAGTCCGCAGACCGCCATGCGCTCCGATCAAGTCGGTTCTTCCGGGGCTTTTGGAGCCATTCCGTTGTTTACCGGTACCTTGCTGGTGTCGTTGATTGCGATGCTGGTTGCAGTTCCGATCGGCTTGATGTCGGCCATCTATTTGTCGGAATTCGCAGGTCCCACTTTTCGTGCAACAGCCAAACCGACGCTGGAAATTCTGGCCGGTATTCCTACCGTGGTTTACGGTTTTTTTGCGGCGCTGACCGTTGCTCCGTTCATTCGAGAAACCGGTGAAGCAATGGGTTTGTCAGTATCCTCGGAAAGCGCCCTGGCGGCTGGTTTGGTGATGGGGGTCATGATTATCCCTTTCGTTTCATCATTATCGGATGATGTCATTAATGCAGTGCCGCAATCGCTGCGGGACGGTGCCTATGCCTTGGGTGCCACCCAGGCCGAAACCATCAAGCAGATTATCTTTCCCGCGGCTTTGCCCGGCATTGTCGGCAGTATTTTGTTGGCGGTTTCAAGAGCCATCGGTGAAACGATGATTTTAGTCATGGCGGCAGGACTCTCGGCCAATCTGACCTTTAATCCTTTCGAAGCGGTGACAACAGTAACCGTGCAAATAGTGACATTGTTAGTCGGCGATCAGGAATTTGACAGCCCTAAGACTTTGGCGGCATTCGCCTTGGGATTGGTGTTGTTCGTCGTCACACTGATGTTGAATGTTTTTGCTTTGTATATCGTCAGAAAATACCGGGAACAATATGAATAATCCAGCCACATCTGCAGATTTGAGAGCTGATAATAAGGCGTCTACTTTTGATATTGTGCAAAAAAGCCTGGCCAAACGGCGATCCGCCGAACGCAGGTTCAAAGCCTATGGCTTAACCGGCATTATGCTGGGCCTGATGTTCTTGTTGGTGTTGTTCACCAGCATTATTGGCAAAGGCTATACCGCTTTTGTGCAAACGCAAGTCAAACTGGATATCTATTTTGATGCGGAATGGCTGGATCCGGAGCATGGTGGGGATGATAGTCTGGCTAAGGCTGACTATAACGGCTTGATCAAAAAATCATTGTCGACGGCTTTTCCTGAAGTAACGGAACGCCGCGACAAGCGCGATCTTTATGCCATGGTCAGCAGCGGGGCGGGTTTTTTGTTGAGAGAAATGGTGGTCACCGATAAGTCTTTATTGGGTAAAACCGTGCCTGTCTGGTTACCGGCGGACGATGATATCGATATGCTGATGAAAGGCCATATCGACCGTGAACAGGATCAGGCTAATCGCCGGGTCAACGACAAGCAACTGGCATGGATCGACAGACTGAGCCAGGAAGCGCGTATCGAAAAGCACTTTAATGCCTTGTTCTTTACTGCCGGTGACTCCAGAGAGCCGGAAATGGCCGGTATACGCGGTGCCTTGATGGGTTCCTTGCTGACGCTGATCGGCACATTTTTGTTGTCTTTCCCGATTGGCGTAGCGACCGCCGTGTATCTGGAGGAATTTGCGCCCATCAATAAATTTACCGATTTTATCGAAGTCAATATCAACAACCTGGCTGCCGTGCCTTCGATTGTCTTCGGTTTATTAGGCCTGGCCATGTTCATCAACTTTTTCGGATTGCCGCGCAGTACGCCCATTATCGGATGTCTGGTGCTGACTTTGATGACCTTGCCCACTATTATCATCGCCGGTCGAGCTTCATTAAAGTCTGTACCGCCCTCGATTCGGGAAGCCGCTTTGGGTATGGGGGCATCCAAACTGCAAACCATTACGCATCATGTGCTGCCGTTGGCGATGCCCGGCATGATGACAGGCTCTATCATCGGTATGGCCAGAGCATTGGGAGAAACTGCGCCCCTGTTAATGATTGGGATGGTGGCGTTTATCGTTGATGTGCCGACCAGCTTTACCCAGCCTTCGACCGTCTTGCCCGTGCAAATTTATCTGTGGGCAGACAGCCCTGAAAGAGCGTTTGTCGAACGCACTTCCGCAGCAATCATGGTATTGCTGTTTTTCCTTATTTCCATGAACGGACTGGCAGTTTATCTACGCAGACGCTATGAAAGACGCTGGTAAAGAGGGTAAACCCATGAGTTATATTAGAGAATCCGTACCGAGTCACTCCATGAAAAGACAAACCTTATCGAATGTGCTGGGCATGAAAAAAATAGACCGCGAATCCCGTGAAACAGTTGGTGCCATCACTTCCTCCGATACCCGTATTTCTTGTCGAAATGTCAATGTGTTTTATGGAGAAAAACAAGCCATCAATGATCTGTCCCTGGACATTGGCAATAACGAAGTGATTTCGTTTATCGGTCCGTCCGGCTGCGGAAAATCGACTTTTTTACGCACACTGAACCGGATGAATGACACCATTCCCAGTTGTAAAGTGGAAGGTGAGATCAAAATCGATGACAAAGATATCTACCACCGCGATATGGACGTGGTTCCGCTACGCGCCCAAGTCGGCATGGTCTTTCAAAAACCCAATCCATTCCCCAAATCGATTTATGACAATGTGGCCTATGGTCCGCGTATTCATGGTCTTGCCGTGAATAAAACCGAACTGGATGAAATTGTTCAAAATTCCCTGATTAAAGCCGGATTATGGGAAGAAGTAAAAGACCGACTCGATGAACCGGGCACCGGTTTATCAGGCGGTCAGCAACAACGTCTTTGTATAGCCCGCACCATTGCGGTCAATCCGGAAGTGATTCTGATGGACGAGCCCTGTTCCGCCTTGGACCCCATTGCGACCGCAAAGATTGAGCAACTGATTGCCGAGCTCAAAGAACGCTTCACGATCGTTATCGTCACTCACTCCATGCAACAAGCCGCACGGGTTTCCCAGCGAACGGCCTATTTTCATATGGGCCACCTGATCGAAGTCGGCGATACCAACCAGATCTTTACCAATCCGGTACATCCGTTGACAGAAGATTACATTACCGGACGCTTTGGATAAGGCTTTCGCGATTTGATCTAATTGCCGGCCAAATTTTTACTTTTATAGATTGCCCACCTCAAATGATTATGGCGACAAAAGAACATACTTCCCGCATCTTTGACGGCGAATTGAACCATCTGCATTATCTGGTTCTGGAAATGGCCGGATTAGTCATCACTCAACTCGATCATTCGATGAAGGCGCTGGATGAACGTGACATCAAGTTGGCTGAAAAGATTATCTTGCGCGATAGGGAAGTTAACTGTCATGAGAATAAAATCAATGAGGCGGCGCTTACTATTTTGGCCAAACGTTCGCCGGTGGCTAATGATCTGCGGATGGTGATGTCGGTTTCAAAAATAGTGGTCGATCTGGAATTAATCGGCGATGAAGTCGTGAAGATAGCCAAATTGATTCTGACCTTGTTCGACAGCAAAAGCGCCGACCCTAATCTACAGTTGCTCAGAGATATTATGAAAATGGGACAAATGGTTTCAGAAATGCTGGAGCAAGCCATCCGGTCTTTCGATACCTGTGATGTAAAAGGTGCCTATACCCTGGTGAACGAATATTGGGACTATGGCGATGAATATCAGGCGGGCATCAGACGCCAGTTGACCTTTGTTATTGAAGATCCCCGCATCATCAGTCGCTCGCTCAATATTTTCCAAATCATGAAATCGCTGGAGCGCTGTGGTGACCATGCGCGCAGTATCGCCGAATATCTCATTTTTATGATAGAAGGTAAAAATATTCGGCATCAGGATGCAGAATAAAGCCAACGCAGTCGTGTCATTCAATGTCAATATGGATTTCATTCCTTCTCAAAAAAGGTAAGGTCCAGGGCGGGTCATATGCGGCAGAACGGGGTTGAGAAAGGGCTTTGTAAGGCTGATTGGATAGCCATTCTGTCAACGTCGTGGCGTTTTCAATGATGCCTTGTTCGGATAAGCTCCCCGAATAGGTTAATGCTGCGACTTTTTTGGCGGGAATTTCTTTAATGATTACCGCAGGGTCAAGCGGAATAGGGGCTGTTGCCATGGTGTATTCCTGAGGCAGCACAAATGCCATTCGCCACTTTCCGGCTGATTTTTGTTGAAACACCGGCGCAGTCATATCGAGTGTTGTTGACGCTTTTTCCTGCGTAACCGGGGCCGTCATGGCCAGTTTCTCCTGGGTTTTGTTTTTTCCAAAAATGTAGCCGGCCAGACGCTGAAAACCTTCGCTGCTGCTGGTTTTATAATCAGACCCTATCTCCGTTTCGGCCACAACCAGAGCCGGATACTGCCTAACCTGAATCTGACCTTCGTCTTTTAGTATCTGGTAAACGGGCTCATTTGCCGAGCGAATGCCAACGACACTGCATCCGGCAAGAGAAACGCTGGTTAAAATACTGAGTAGTTTTTTCATGGGTTCTTTTGGGTTTCAATTAGAAAGGTGGTCGTGTAGTCTGCTTCAAAAAGAGCTGCTTGTAAGTATTGCAGTCGCGGCAATTCTGGCGTGAGTGTTCACTTTATGCATATAAAACAATCCGGTGACTTTGCATCCCCTTGCTCTCTTTTTCAAAGTGGGGGACTTAAAACTTTCATCATTTCCAGCCCTGCAGCCATTGGCTCGCATCGGTCAATTCACGCCAGGCCAATATAACACTTCGCCGCGAATAGACAGCCTCCAGTTCAATCAATTCGATCTTAATCTCCGGAGGTTCCGGCTCAATCAATTGGGTGACGATAAAATGCTTCTCTTTATTTCTTGGGTTTGCGGCTGTCCACTTACTGAGCAGCAGTATTCTGGGATTAATCCGGGATGTGCTGGTCAGCATGGCCTTGAAATCATTATGTTTACGGATATTTATCATACATACAGAGTACCGTGGTAATTTCTATATGCAATTACCTTAAAAGCAGAAGCTAAAATCGAGTCGCCAACACCCCATCAAAATGACACAAATTGAGGCCTACCGCGTAAAATAGCGCTTTTATTTAATTGTACAAGGAGCAGAACCATGCCTCACTATACGACGAAAGCCATCCGAACCATCGCTCTTGTAGGCCACGGCGCGGCAGGTAAAACCAGTTTGGCGGAAGCCCTGCTTCATGGTGCCGGTGCTATCAAAAACAAAGGCATGGTTGAAAAAGGGAATACGGTTTGTGATTTTGATTCACAGGAAAAATCCATCGGTCACTCCCTGCAAAGCGCTATCGTTCATTTTGAGCATGAAAATGCCTTGGTCCATCTGCTGGATACACCGGGATATCCGGATTTTGCAGGGCAGGCCATTGCCGCCCTTGAAGCGGTTGAAACGGTATTGGTGGTCGTCAACGCTCAAACCGGTATCGAGCTCATGACTGAGCGGATGTTGCGCTGGGCCAGGGAAAGAAAGCTTTGTACGATGATCGTGATCAACAAAATCGATGCCGATAATCTCGATTTACCCGGTTTGGTGGCAGACATTCGCACAAGATTCAATGGTTTGGTATTAGATCTTCCCGCCCACGGCGCAAAAGAGGTCGTCGAGGTACTGGCGCATGATTCAGGCATGGCCGATTTTGGATCGGTCGCTGAAGCGCATAATGAGTTGATTGAACGCATTGTTGAAGAAGACATGGCGCTGTTGGAGAAGTACCTTGAGGAAGGTGTAGAACCCAAACCCAGCGAAACTCACTCTCCATTTGAAAGTGCTTTGCGGGCCGGTTTTGCGCCTATTCTGTTTACTTCTGTTAGGACCGGAGCTGGCATTAAAGAATTGCTGCATGTGATTGCTAATCTGGCACCCAATCCCACCGAAGGCAATCTTCCTCCATTTTATAAAGTTCAGCCTGACGGTTCCATGGAAACCTTTCAGGCCGAACCCGACCCGGATAAGCATGTGTTGGCTCATGTGTTCAAGGTTGTCAGCGATCCCTACATGGGCAAAGTAGGTATTTTCCGCATGCATCAAGGCACATTGAAGCAGGACGCACAGCTTTTTGTCGGCGATGCTAAACGCCCTTTCAAAGCCGCGCATCTTTATCAATTACAAGGCAAGGATTTTCAAGAAGTAGACGCTTTGATTCCCGGTGATATCGGCGCAGTGGTCAAAGTGGATGAAATCATGTTTGATGCAGTATTGCACGACTCTCACGACGAAGATTACATTCACCTTAAACCTATGCGCTTTCCACCATCAATGACCGGTTTGTCGGTAGAGACCAAACGTAAAGGTGACGAACAGCGTTTGTTCGACATACTCGATAAACTGGCTCTGGAAGATCCAACGTTCATTATTGAACGCCGTCCTGCTACCAATGAGACAGTGATAATGGGCTTGGGCGATGCTCATCTTAAAGCCAAGCTGGAAAAAATGGTCAGCCAATACAAGCTGGAAGTCGATATCAAGCCCCCTCTCATTCCTTACCGAGAGACGATCAGCCAACCCGCAGAAGGTCATTGTCGTCATAAAAAACAAACCGGCGGGGCGGGTCAATTCGGCGAAGTGTTTTTGCGCATAGAGCCATTGGCACGAGGTGAAGGCATTGAATTCGTGGATGCAGTCAAAGGCGGTACCATCCCCGGTGCCTTTATGCCGGCCGTGGAAAAAGGTGTGCGTCAGGCATTAGATTTCGGCGTGGTGGCCGGTTTTCCTGTGATAGACCTGCGGGTCACTGTTTATGACGGCAAAACGCATGCTGTGGACAGTAAGGAAATTGCTTTCGTCACCGCCGGGCATAAAGCGGTAATTGAAGCTATCCGGGCGGCGAAGCCCCTTGTGCTGGAGCCGGTGGTTGATATTGAAATTATCGCTCCGGAAACGGCAATGGGCGATATAACCGGAGATCTTTCGGCCAAACGCGGACATATTACCGGAACGGATTCCCATAGCCCCGGCAGAATGCTTATCAGCGGCAAGGTACCATTGAGTGAACTGACCGACTATCAATCACGATTGAACGCGCTGACCAGCGGCCGCGGGCATTATGCTATTGAATTGAGCCATTACGCGCCTTTGCCTGGACCTCTCCAGCAGCAGTTGACCAGCGGGTTTAAGTTGAAGGAAGAAGACCAATAAGTATTTGGCTGAATTGGGCGCTATGGGGGCGTACGTGATTACTTTTTCAAATCTTTTCTTGATTGGGGTTGTAAGCGGATTAATGGTTGCTAATGAATTTTTCAATAAGGTTTTCTTTATGGTTTTTATGTAACTACTCGCCCGCTTGAAATAGAAAGTGTAGGTGATTGATTGAAAAGGCTTCTGCAACAGGGATGTTGCAGAGAGCTACAAGGATGTATTCATGCGTCCTTTGAAATCAAGCACCTACACCCAATAAAATAGGAAGGGGTGAGCAGATACGTTGCCATTCAGGGAAGCCTGTTGGGTCCGGCCGCAAAATGACTTAAGCTTCAGTAAGAGTGAATATGCATAGCGGCTGAGGTTTTTTGATTATAACGAGCAGATGATGATTGACTACAAAACACGACTCAAAGTGAGTAATGGTAAGCCAGTATTGTCGATAGCCTTTTTATATGATGCAGAACGCATGGCAAACTCTACTGTTGGCAGGACGCGTCAATTTCCATCTATTTCACTGGCAGTGATAATCTTGTTTTTTACGCCGATTGAAGACACTCATGCCGCACAGCAAAAACCGGTAACTCCGCCTTTTGCTTGTTTTTCCAGTCAAATGAATGATCACTTGGCGCAAGCGCCCAACTATGAAAAGCCCGTCTGGAATTTACATGACACGCTAAAATTGCCCCAATGGCTTTCGCTTTCGCTGGAGCAACGCACGCGCTATGAAGTCTTGGGCGGACCGTTTCAAGCCAATGCGAAGGGGGGCGATCAGCAAATTCCATTGGCGACTTGCCTGAGTCTGGAAGCCAGCTTCAATGACTTTCGTTTGGGTGCCGAATTTATGGATTCACGCCAATTCGGCAGTGATTCAGGCTCTTCACTCAATAATACCCATGCGAATCAATCGGACTTTTTGCAAGCCTATCTTGCCTGGGCACAAACAAATTTCCTGGACAGCGGCATCGGCACCGAGGTGATTCTGGGGCGGCAAACACTCAATTTGGGTAGCCGCCGGCTGGTCGCCCGAAATGTATTCCGTAACACGATCAATGCTTTTACCGGCGCACGTTTTCGTTTCCAGGACAATGGCAAATGGCAATTCAACGGATTCGTGACCCTACCGGTCGGGCGCTACCCTAATGAAAAGCAAGAGCTGCTGGACAGTAAACATGAATGGGATACCGAGTTATACAAAACCTGGTTTTCCGGCGGTTTTTTGGAAATTTACGATATTGCCTGGAAAATAAATGCTGAATTATTTTTATATCATTTGAGCGAAGACGATCAAAACGAAAACGACACACGCAACCGGCGCTTGTTCACACCCGGTATGCGTTGGTACCGGAAACCGGCCAAAGGCGAGGTCGACTTTCAGGTCGAGACCGCCGGACAACTCGGGACAATTCGCGCGACAACGGAGGCCGATGACACAAAAAATCTGGACCATCAAGCCTGGTTTCAACATCTTTCTCTGGGCTATACCCTGGAGTTGCCTTGGTCTCCGCGTTTTGTGCTGCAATATGACTACGCCAGTGGCGACAGTAACCCCAATGACGATAAAAATGAACGTTTCGATACTTTGTTCGGCGCAAGGCGCTTTGAATACAGCCCAACTGGTATTTATGGCGCGATAGCTCGCAGCAATATTAATTCACCCGGCACCCGTCTTATTATCGCTCCGCGAGATAACGTAGAAGCTTTTATCAGCCATCGGCTTATTTGGCTGGCGGAAAGCCGCGATACCTGGACGGCATCCGCCTTGAGGGATCGTAGCGGTGCCTCCGGCGATTTTCTGGGTCACCAAATTGAGCTGTCTACCCGCTGGAATGTCAACAGCAGCTTTAATCTGGAAACCGGCTGGACACATCTCTTCAAAGGCGATTTTGCCCGTGATGCCCCCAATGCGCCGGATGAAGAAGATGTCGATTATTTTTATGTTCAAAGCCTGTTCCGATTCTGACAAGCGAAGGGTTCACTAAACCGGAACGAAAAATAAAATGATTTGCCGTCTACGTTGCTGCCCCACCGTTTAAAAACGCAGCCTTTGGTATCAACGAGCAGTACGGGCTTCGTGGCGCAAATAGTCGAGTTGCCGCTCATGCAAATGGAGATTATCACGGACACGATCACGCTGCCTGTCCAGACTCCGAATGTCGTCACGAATTCGTGAACGGTCTTTTTCGCTCAATTTTTTATCGCGCAACTGGCTTTCTTTGCTGGACAGGTCATTATCGATTTTATCAAGTTCGGCCTGATCTTCATGTACTTTGTAGGCGGTGGAATGGTAATTTGCAAACACGCTATCAATGTGCGGCGGGCAAACGTGGTGATAGGGCTGGCCATTCAAACCGGTGGTAAAGGCATTATCCAGGCGGCAATAATCTTTCAGCCCTTGTTCGCGACCGGCCATATAAGCATTATTGTCAACGGCAATGCCGTATTCATTGCAGGCTTTAATATGATCAGACAGACGATTACTGGTTTCACCGGCAAGGCCGTCTTTGCTGCCTACTCCATACCAATCGCCATGCATGCAGTCTTGTTTGCTCAAGGTTGCACAGCCTGTCAAAACAATGAGGCTCAAAATGCCGGTAATATGATGCATAGGTTTTTTCTCCCGCTAATTGAATTGCTGTCGATATCCTTCGCGTGGCCACATTTGCGGATTTCTGACGCGCTCTATTGTCCGATTGCGGCGTTGCGAAAACAGTTACATAGCTTGCTATGCGCCTGTTTCCGCGCATTGCTCTCGAACCAAATAGCATTGCCATAAAAGCCGCAAACATGACCGTGCGAAGTCCATTAATTCTAGCCGATTGAAAAAATAAACGAAAATACTCGCCACCTTTCAATTGAGAGCGTAGGTGATTGATTGAAAAAATTCTGCACAAGGATGTTGCGGAGAGCTACAAGGGCGTATTCTTGCGTCCTTCAAAATCGAGTATCTACAAGCGGGTGTGTGGTTAGAGCACAAGAATAATTATATGCTGCTGTATTAGAACCATCCAATAAAGCCAATTGGGGGGATTGATTTTTCTAAGGACTATGGGACTATGACAGTACATTGAGAATAATATGATTGCTCAGTGCCTATCGTGTCTAACCTTGATCCTGCTGCACACATTAGCGGTCACTAAATATTAAGATAAAATTATGAGTGAATTACTGCATGTTGTCTGTCCTTATTGTTCGGCCACCAACCGTTTGCCAAGCAATCGGCTGCGACAGGGACCGAAATGCGGGCAATGTCACACACTTTTATTTAACGGGCATCCTTTAGAACTGAACAGTTCCAACTTTGAAAAACAGGTGTCTCGAAATGACATTCCGTTGTTGGTCGATTTTTGGGCGGAATGGTGTGGTCCATGCAAAATGATGGCTCCAGCTTTCGAACAAGCAGCAAAACTGTTGGAACCTGACGTTCGCCTGGGCAAATTGAATACTGAAGCGGAATCGGCGCTTAGTGCAAGATATAACATTCGTAGCATACCCACACTGATAGTGTTTAAAAATGGCCGGGAATTGACTCGGCAATCTGGCGCTATGAATGCGGGGGATATTGTACGATGGGTGAAAGGATCGATGCATTTTTAACCAACAACTCTGAAGTTGCCGGTTTTACCAAGGCTTTAGAGGATGCCATCTGGCAATGATTTTTCTGCATTCAGCTTTCCATAAGCAAGATTCAAATTCGTTGCAGTCATTACCCGGTAGAGAGTTGAAGCAAGGATCAATATCCAGTAATTTCTGGATAGCTTGAATTATTTCTTCTGCCAGAGTCATCGTCTCTAAACCTTCAATACCTACCGATTTTGCTAAAAGCCGAAGCCCTTGAATGGATATGCCGCCATCTTCATAGGCAATAGCCTGATAACGCGTAATCTGCATTAATATAAAGTTTTTTTCGGCCAGTAACCAATCATCGAGTTTTCGCCCGGGTAAAAAATGCCGCCGTTCGGACAAGAAGTACGCCGCTTCAGAAATCCATTGGTGCCGGAATTCAACATCAGATAATCGGCCCGCAGAGCGATTGTCCATTCTGCTAGATCAATTTAGAAAGTCTTAACATAAAAATTCATTCATTTGGTTATTTTTCATAGCGCTACAACAATTCCCAGTTTGATATTTTCAGCGTCATTTTGGGTGGGTAAAAGCCTTTCGAGCACAGTAAACACAGCCATGGGGACTTGATAGTAGCATCCCTGCTACCGACATTCTCAAAAAGTTTTCCCCAGTCCTTTTTCCCGCTTCAAATTGAGAATTGCTGATAGTGCCATGATTAAAATGTTATTTTCACGTCAGTATAAGTGTCAACTGCGTTGCAGGCGATATTCTTTTTAATATTGCTCAAAATCATTTCATCAATTAGTCTTATTCTTGAAGTTCAGAAGACTCCGCCTGTTTTCCTAAATGGCATCTTTTAAAACAAGATCTGGATTTGAACTCGTTTATAGAGACTAAAAAATAGATTTTTTGTAAATTTGTAACTATTCAATGGAGCATAAAACGAACGTGATGTTCCGGTTTTGTTGTCTGCGCCACACCCCTTGAATCGTAGCTTTTAGCTCTTCTTGATGACCCCTTTTTCATGATGAGTAGGCTCTACCGGCCGTGTTCAGTCATTTGTTTTTGCTTGAATGAAAAATCTTTTTAATCAGGAGAATTCCTTGTCTAATGAAATCCCTACATCTTACTTTTTTTAGTTGATCTGTTTTGAGCTGAGAAAGTTCCAAATCCCAAAGACAGGTTATCAATGTCATTCAAAATTCGTTGATACTGGCTGCGATTTACTTTCTGTTAGGCATTGCCGGTCTTCAACTGGCTATCCCTCTTGGTTATGCTACCGCTATATTCCCCTCGGCAGGCATCGCTTGTGCCGCAGTTCTTTTCGGTGGTGTCAGGTTGTTACCAGGAGTTTGGATCGGCTCGGCAGGCGTTAACCCCTGGATCGCTTCATGCCAGGGTAGTTTAAGTAAAGAAAAGCTGTTGCTGGCGGCGACTATTGCTTTGGGGGCTATGCTTCAAGCCTGGATTACCAATTTTTTAGTCCGTGATTATTTAAAAGGTGCATGGCTTAGATTGGATGATGACCGGGACATCATTCAACTCCTGTTTCTGGCCGGGCCAACGGCTTGCCTGATTTCAGCGAGTTGGGCAAATGTCGCCCTGATGCTGCTGGATATGATTTCTATTGATGAATTACTTTTCGCGCCGCTAACCTTGATGGTATTGCAACGTAAAAATCCACTATGGCACTACCGACTGAAAACGGTTGCCATACCCTCGCTTTTCGTTACAGCAGTGATAATTGCAGCCTTGTTTATGTCTCCAATAACGAATTCCTGAGAATCAAGCAGCAAATTGCCGGGCATGGCCAATTGCTGAGCAGTCAGTTACGATCGAAGCTGCTGTCTTATGAAGAAATCGTCGCTTCTTTAAATAATCTGTTTGTAACTTATCCCCATCTGGATGTTGCAGCCTTTAAACAAAAACCAGAACGCACTGAGCTATGACATTGCATCGGATACGATAAGGTCTGCCGCAATTAAAGTTGCCACCCAAACTCAAATGCCGGCGTCCTCTGTTCGTCTTGTGCAAGAACAAGGTACCAGTACCGGTGTGCTGTTGCTGGACCCTGTCTATCTCGATCAGGCATCCCATCAGCAAAGCTCATCCAGCAATCGGATACCTTATGGTTTTGCTGTTGGCGTATTCCGCGTCGAGAAAATGTTAACAGATCTGTTTAAGAAGGATTTGCCGAAAGGGCTTGCGTTAACGCTTGATGATAAAGAAGCCGTTACCGGTAACGGATTTCTATATCGCGCGGGTCAGATTTATCAGTCTGAATCTAGCATGTTTACCTGGGCAGATGAGATTCCATTTAATGGGCGGCTCTGGCGCCTGACGCTTTATTCCTCAGAAGCCTACATGGCGTCCAATCGTTCTTTATTGGCCTGGATGGTATTGGCTAAAGGGCTTGTTCTCTCCAGTTTGCTACAGGCTTTTTTACTGGCGATGACCGGGCGCGCTGCAGTTGTTCAAAGACAGGTGCAAGAGCAAACAAAAACGCTGCAACAAGAAAGTGAAAAAAACCGTGCGCTCTTGCGTAATGGCAGCGATGGTATCTACATTCTTGATGTCGAAGGCAATATTCTTGAGATTAGCGATTCGTTCTGTGAAATGTTGGGTTACCGGCTAGACGAGATGATAGGAATGAACGACTCCAAATGGGATGCTCACTTTTTACCCAGTGAACTCACCCGGAAATTTCAGCAAATTTCCTTACAAAAGACGCGCGTTCAATTCGAGACCTGTCACAAGCACAAGAGATGCTGGAAAGTGAATTGATTGGAATAGCAAAAGCAAAAAATCGAGTAATCGTATGGAATAATCCAATTTTCGAAAAATGTTGGGTTTACAACAAAGATGAATTGGGCGAATTCACCCCATAAATGCAATACCTTGTTGCAGTGGTTGGAGAAAATACAATAAGACAGGTTATTTCAGTGCTCGACCGCCGATCATCAGCTACCGATCATTTTTTATCAACCATTTGGCCAATTCACTATAAAGTACTTCAGGTGCTACTGGTTTGGCGAGAAAAGCGTTCATTCCCGCCTCAAAGCACCGGTCCTTATCCTCAGCAAAGGCATTGGCAGAAACCCCAATAACCGGAGTCAATCGTCTTTCCGGTAGCAAGCGAATGGCGCGCGTGGCAGCGAGTCCATCCATGATAGGCATCTGAATATCCATCAAAACCAGATCATAATCAGTTTTTTTCACCATTCCAACCGCTTCCTCGCCATCATTGGCCGAGTCGCATTGAAGTCCTGCTTCATTAAGTAAAAACTTTAACAGTTCCTGATTAATGAAATCATCGTCGACCAGTAATATTCGGGGTCTGGCTTTATTGGTTTGTAGTGATTGCAGGGGTGGTATGCGGGATGCAACTGCAGGTTGTGTCCGGCTCCGTTTGAGCGTTATAAGGATCCAGAAAGTACTGCCTTTTCCGGATTCTGATTCGACGCCCATCTCACCTCCCATCATTTCAATCAACTTGCGGTTGATTGAAAGTCCCAGTCCCAAACCGCCATATTGGCGGGTAAGCGTATTATCAACCTGCTCAAACGGAACAAAGATGTGCCCCAGCAAGGATTGATCTATTCCAATGCCGGTATCCTGAATTTCAAAGCGAATTTTCACCTCTTCGCCGGTTGCCTCGATCAGACCGGCTCGAAGACTGACAGCACCTTGTCGGGTAAACTTAACGGCATTGGAGGCCAAGTTGAACAAGACCTGCTCCAGTTTGACAGGATCACCGTTTAGGTTTTCCGGAATGGCGGAATCAACATCGCAGGCATAGGCTAGTGTTTTTGCG
This sequence comes from Methylicorpusculum sp., assembly GCF_030651835.1. Lineage (GTDB taxonomy): Bacteria > Pseudomonadota > Gammaproteobacteria > Methylococcales > Methylomonadaceae > Methylicorpusculum. Next base: position 17,074 of record NZ_JAUSBX010000114.1, read on the forward strand.
ACAGCAAGCTCTTCAATCGTGTCGTTGATTTTATGGAGCATCGCTACGAGATTAAAATCGATGGCCACTTGTGCGGTGTTGCCGGATTCGATTTGGGTAAAATCAAGAATTTGGTTAATAGTGGAAGACAGATTGCCGGCAGCTTTCCTTATTCTGGAGAGTTTATGTAATACTGCCGGTTCGTCGATTTGCCGCTGTAGCAAGTCAGTGTAGCCAATAACCGCCATCAGCGGGGTACGCAGTTCGTGGCTCATATTGCCCAGGAAAAGACTTTTAGCGGCATTGGCCGTTTCTGCCTGAGTAGCGCGTTCCTGAAGAGCGATATTGAGTGTTTCGACTTGCCGGGTGCGTTCTTTGATGCGGTTTTCCAGTTCGGCATTCAGCTGCTGGAAGGCTATTTCACGCTGCCGCAAGGTCAGGTGCGTATTAACACGAGCACAGACAACTTGCGGATTGATCGGCTTGGAAATAAAATCCACTGCGCCTGCTGCCAGTGCCCGGGTTTCATTGTCGACATCGTGTTGAGCCGTCACAAATATCACCGGAATATGACAGGTTTTCTCATCGCGGCGCAGTTCTGCCAATACCTGATAGCCATCTAGCCCCGGCATCTTCACATCCAGCAAAATCAGATCCGGTTTGTTGTTTTGCTGTGCAATTTGCAGGGCTTTCTCGCCATTAATTGCGATACGAACATCATATTGATTTTGCAGAATTTCAGCGAGTATTTGCAGGTTGGCAGGCTGGTCGTCCACCACCAGAATGGTTGCCTTGGATGACGGTCCGTTCATTTCATTTCCTTTAGCATTTGCAGGGCTTTTTCATAATCAAAACTGCTGATGGCTTTTTGCAGGCGGTTGACTGTCTCTGCCTGCTGGTTTGAAAATCGAGGTATCAGATTGGCCAATAACTCGGCCGGTACCAGTTTGTTGGTCATCAATAGTACACGCAGTCTCAATAGATCCTTATTGTCATCAGCTCCCTCAAACGCAGTTACGGCTTTAGAGTGGAGCGTCACAGGGAGTTTAGCGATGATTTGCCAGGCGTTGCATAACTGCATAAACTCGTCTTTGCCATTCATACCTTGTAGCAGGGCTTTTTCCAATGCGTCTGCGCACTCAGCAACCTGATTCGCGCCTAAATTAGCCGCTACGCCTTTCAATGCGTGGAGTCTGTTACAGGCTGTCTGGTATTCATTGGCATTAAGCCATTCGTCAAGTTCCTGTTCGATGCCGGAAAAATCATCGACAAATTGCAGTATGCTTCCCAGAACTTTATCCCGGTCTTCCCTCATGATTTCCAGCAACTGCAAGCGTTCAGCATCGAAGCCAGGTAAATTCAGGGCCTCTTGATGGTTTGGTTCGTTTACGAAAGCCGCTTCCAACGTCTCAGAGACCGAAGTTGACGGCTCGGCCACAAGAACCTTTGCCAGTTTTTTGATCATCTCTAAAGGATCGATCGGTTTGGCAATGAAACAGGTCATGCCTGACGACTGACATTGTTCTTGTTCTTTAAGAGTGACCCCGGCGCTCATGGCAATGATGGGTAGATCAGCATAACGGGCTTCGTTACGAATCCGTCTCGTCGTCTGCAGGCCATCCATAACCGGCATTTGGATATCCATCAAAATAACATCAAAAACATTATGATCCATTAAGTCCAGGGCATGTTGTCCGTTCTGAGCGGTTGTTACGTTAAGACCGGCATTGCGGAGAAACTCGCGGGCAACCTGTTGATTAAGCGGGTTATCTTCAACCAGTAAAACATGCGTGTTGTGCAGGTCTTTTGCTGCGAGTTTTAACTCTGCGGTTGTTGGGATTTTATGAGAGAGCTTGCTGATCTGAGTGCCTGCAGTTTGTTTGATCAACCCAAAATCCAGTTCAAGCTGGAATGAGCTGCCTTCACCGGGCATGCTCCGGCAGAGTATGTCACCCCCCATCATTTGGGCAAGCTTGCGGCTAATTGCCAAGCCCAACCCTGTTCCGCCGAAACGCCGTGTAATCGATCCATCGGCCTGGGCAAAAGGTTGAAACAGACACTGCTTTTGTTCATCGCTAATGCCTATGCCGCTGTCTTCTATGGAAAACTTAAGCCGCGTTTCGGCTGTCCCTTTTGACTCCATATTGATTGTCATTCGGATAAAGCCTTGTTCGGTGAATTTAATGCTGTTGCTGATCAGATTCACGAAAATCTGTTGCAGGCGCAATGGGTCCCCGATTAGGTGACGTGGCACGTTATCATCCACTTCAAGAATAAACTCCAGCGATTTTTCCTTGGCTCGTCCATAGAAAATGCTTTCCATGTTATGAATAAGTTCATCCAGATCGAACTCCTCAGCCGAAATGGATAAGCACCGTGCTTCAATTTTCGAGAAGTCCAGAATATCATTGAGAATACCCAGCAAATGCTGGGAAGAGCCCAATATTTTGTCGAGATAATCGTGCTGCTTGGGGGTGAGAGAGGTATTCAGTGCCAGTTGCGACATACCAATAATGGCGTTCATGGGGGTTCTGATTTCGTGGGACATGTTGGCCAGGAATTCACTTTTAGCCGTGTTAGCCTGTTCGGCCGCATGCCGAGCTAATAATAATTGCTCTTCATAACGCTTACGTTCGGTAATGTCGCGCGCAGCGGCAAAAACCCCGGCGACGACGTCATTTTCATCTCGGTACACCGAGGCGTTATAAATAACGTGAGTGATTGTGCCGTTAACATGTTGAATGGCCAAAGGATAATCTCTAACCATTCCTTCAGAAAATGCTTGTTGATAGGCTTGGCGCGCCTGATTGGGATCTGTGAAATAGTTACACGAATCACTCCCTATCAGGGTTTCCCGGCTTAAGCCCGTGACATTTTCGGTCGCTGTATTGACATAGGTAATCTTGCCTTCCGGGCTGATGGTGACCAGTGGATCGAGACTGGCCTCGATTAGATTGCGCGTATAAATAGAGGCTTTACGCAGGGCATCTTCGGTTTCCTTGCGTTCTGTGATGTCGCTCCCGATTGCCAGCAACCGCTGGTCAGGTAATAACTGGGTCGATAATTCGTAAAGTATTGGCTGGCCCGTTTTTGGCTTCAATAGCCAATTGGCAATCAAGTTGTCGCCCCGCAAAGTGGCTTCAACATAGTCGGATATTCTGGAAAATTCGCTGCCGTCCAGCAATGTGGTCAAAAGTTTACCTTGCAAATCACCGCGCTCATAACCCAAGGCTTTAAGAGCTGAATCGTTAACAAAGGTCAAATGTCCTGTTGCATCTGCCAGAAAAATCGCCATTTGTGCCGATTCCATGACTATCCGGAGTTGATCTTCACTTTTGCGCAACGATGCAGTCAATCCTACAGCCAGGTTTTCTGCCCTGCGCCGCGTATTAACAAATGCCCAGGTGATCATCATCATCAATAACGCGATGAACGACAATCCGCCTATTTCTACCCAGTCTCCGCCAAAATTGGCATAGGCGGCGAAACCGGGCAATGGGGTATAACGTAAAGTCCAGTAACGTCCTTCCATTTCAACCCGGATCACGATCGGGGGTAAATTGGACAGTGTTTGGTCAGTCAAATGCTCCAACTTCGCCGCACTATCAAATAATAAGGCTTCAGGTTTTATGGATTGATCATCGAAAATTTCCAACCTGACATTGTTCAATTCGTCTTGCAGTGCAGCATCCATAAGATCTTTCATCCGATAGGGGCTGTAGGTCCAGCCTCGCAGAGCAGCACGCCGTTGTTCAACAGTCTGTAACATTGCGCCATTAGCATAGACCGGATGATAGGCAAGAATACCGGCTTGGACATCGATTTTGGTTTCCTGAAGCAATTGCACTTTGCCGGTGATTGCGGTCGCACCGGTGTCTCTCGCCAAATCCATCGCTTTTCGTCGGGTTGCTTCAGAATACATGTCGTAACCAAAAGCCCGTAAATTTCGTCCTGAAAAGGGCTCCAAATAGATGATGCTGCTGTAGACGTCCCTGGATCCTTCGGGTTTTATCACATAATCGGCAAAACCTTCGTTGCGTAGAGTTTTGATGTGATCTGCCAACTGATCGGGATGAATAAGTAACGTAAATCCAATGCCTTGTAAGCCCTTGTAGTTTTGATCCAGATCGAGTTTTTCAACATAGTTACGCCATTCATCACGACTAACCGATTCTGACCCGGCAAAAAAACCGGCGGCACCACGAAGCAGCTGGGTATAAGTGATGATACGGGTGGTAATTTTGCTGGTGAGGCGCTGAGTTTCAAGTTCTAGATGAGTGTGCAGCAGGTGTTGATTACGATTTAATAATTGCTGTCCTATAACAACCAGAAAAGCCAGAGCCAGTATCAATAAAAAAAATGCATACATGGATTGAGAACGTAACTTACTAAACTCAAGTTTTGGGGCTTGAGTAGGGTCAATAATAGCCATGACTTTAAAAAGTGTGTACTAACTAAAAAGGTATGAAAAATCTATACGGCGGTGTCTTAAGCCGAATTATTGCAATAATAGGGTTTCAGCCCGGCACATTCTAAAAGCAGGTCGCCCGACGGAAGTTTAGACGGTTTATCCAGTGATGCCACCTATCTTTTCGTGATGAAGAAAAGTGTAGTGCGGATACAGTGAAGTGTGAATTCTTTATTCAAGCAATGCGACAGACTTGATTTGCAGCCATACCGGCTGTCCCTGGGTTAAACCCAAAGAGAATGCGGAGCGTTTGGTTACCCGGGCAATTAAAATAGTGGAACCTAATTTTACCCGGACCAGCGCCAGGCCGGGATGTTCATCATCGGCGATGGTATCCACCTGTCCGGGCAATACATTCAGAATGCTGGACCGGTCTCTGTCATCGTTTGAGACACTGATATCGCGCGCTAAAACCCGCACACGCACTTTACGGCCAACCGGGATGCCCTTATCCCTGGTCCACAAGCTGCCGCCCGGAAACCCGACTCTGGCCAGATGCCAACGCTCGTCGCGTTCGATAACCTCGGCTTCTAAAACAACCCCTGCATCTTCGCCAAGCCTGACCGGAAAGTCAAGTCGGCTTAATAAATCGGTCAAAACACCTTCTGCAACGATGGCGCCGCCATCCAAAGCCACAATATAATCGGCCAGCCGGGCAACTTCATCCGGCGAGTGGCTGACATAGATAATAGGTATATCGAATTGATCCCGAAGTTGCTCCAGATAAGGCAGGATTTCCTGTTTACGGGCAAGATCCAGTGCGGCCAGTGGTTCATCCATTAACAGTATCCGTGGATTAACAGCCAGTGCCCGGGCAATGCCCACTCTCTGGCGTTCGCCTCCGGAAAGTCGGTCAGGTTTCCGGTCCAGGAGATGACCGATGCCGAACAGTTCGATAACGGGGTCCAGACTGGTTTGTTGCGCTTCAGAAATCCGCTTTCTGCCATAGTGCAGGTTGCCCAATACCGTCAGATGTGGAAACAAACTGGCTTCCTGAAAGACATAACCGAGAGGGCGTTTATGGGGAGGCAGCCAGAAATTTCCGTTTTGCCAGATTTCGCCCTTGAATGACAAAAAACCTTGCTCTGCGCGTTCCAAGCCCGCTATGCAGCGCAGCAGTGTGGTTTTGCCGGAACCCGATTGGCCGAATAATGCGGTGACGCCGCGGCCCGGTATAACCAGGTCTACCGCTAACGAAAAACCCGGCCAATTCACTTTGAAGTTGGCTTTGATTTTATCTTGTGTCACTCGCTCATTTCCTCTTTGATCCAGGGCGCCAAGCATAAACAGCCAGTAATACCAGAAAAGAAAATATCAGCATAATAGCGGCCAGACGGTGAGCTTCGCTGTATTCCATCGCTTCAACATGATCGTAAATTTGTACCGAAGCAACGCGGGTAATGCCGGGAATGTTGCCGCCTATCATCAAAACGACGCCGAATTCGCCGACCGTATGCGCAAAAGTTAAAATACCTGCGGTAAGAAAGCCGGGCATGGCCAATGGCAAAGCTACGGTGAAAAAGGCATTGAGCGGAGAAGCCCGAAGTGTTGCAGCCACTTCCAAAGGACGGTCACCTATTGCTTCAAAAGCGTTTTGTACCGGTTGCACCATGAAGGGCAGGGAATAGAATACCGAGGCAAACACCAGTCCTTCAAATGAGAACGGTAATGGCGCTATCCCCAATGCTTGGGTTAGATGCCCCAGCGGTCCGTCCGGACCCATGGCTAACAATAAATAAAACCCCAGTACCGAGGGCGGCAACACCAAGGGTAAAGCGACGACCGCGCCTAGGGTTCCTTTCCAGCGTGATTGGGTTCGCGCCAGCCACCAGGCTATCGGCGTTCCGATGATAAACAGAATAACGGTAACAAGGCTGGCCAGTTTGACGGTCAGGACTATGGCTTGAAGATCGCTATCGCCTAGCAACATCGGATACCTCCTGAGAGCAGATACGCATATGAAGGAACACCTTTATGGCGGAAATCAACAGCACTATTCCCAGCAGTTTGATCAGATAATGGGTAGGTACGAGACCCAGCATCGTGCCGCCCACTAATGTTCCTGCAATCGAACCAATCATCATCCAGCGAAATAGCTGACGCTCCTTGTTGAGCACTGCAAACGCGACTGCGCCACTGTATCGAATAAAAGCGACGAGCATAGTAGGAATACCGATAACCAGCGACAAGCTGCCGGCAAGTTTGATGTCAAGTCCATACAGCAGCATGATAGTCGGAATCAAGAGTTCGCCTCCTGCAACGCCTATCATTGCTGCTACGATGCCGATCGCAAAACCGGAGCCCAATCCCACAAGCAAGCGCACTGCATCGTGTTGGAAGAATGGTGCCGATGCATTATTTACGTCCAGCCAGGATTCGATCAGCATCAGCAAGCCAAGGCCTGACAGCAACACAAATACGATAAGGTTCAACCGCTCCGGTAAAATCCTTGCCGCGTGTCCGGCACCGAGCCAAGCGCCAATTAAACTGCCTGCCAGCAGGTTGAGCACGATATCCGAATGGCCAAACAGACTGTCGAAAGAAATCGTGCTACTCCGGAATAGCAGTCCTGAGGTAACGACAATCAGACTCATGGCTTTGTTTAAAATTATGGCTTCCAAGGTGTTCAGGCGGAACACGCCAACGAGGACTGGTAAGCGAAATTCGGCTCCGCCCAGCCCAATCAATCCACCCAGTGTGCCGACTGCGGAGCCGGCAATAAAGCTTTTGCCGTTACGATGCAGGTCAGTCATGACCTGGCTCCATGGTTTCAATTGGCTGAGCGGCTTCATTCGGTAAGGTAAATCCGTAGCGGATCATCAAGGCGCGGGCTGGCGATGACGCAATGAATTCGGCGAAGCGAGCAGCGAGGGCATTATTCGCAGCGCGTTTAGTTATGATATAGCCTTGTTCCAGTGGCTCGTGCAGCGCGTCCGGGATTAAATAAAATCCGCCTTGGCTTGCCAATTCGGGATTCAACGCTAAAGATAAGGCAATGATGCCGATTTGGGCGTTACCGGTTTGCACGAATTGAGCGGTGTGTGCGATATTTTCACCCAATACCAGTTTCGGTTCCACGATTGCCCAAATTCCGGTCGACCGTAACGCTTCCTCAGCCCGCTTGCCGTAAGGCGCATGCTTTGGATTGGCCATGGCGATGCGGGTGATGGACGGGTCGTCGGCCAAGTTTTGCAATGTCATCTTCGACGCATCCCGTGTGGCGCTCCAAAGCACAATACGGCCCAGGGCATAGGGCCTGACTTCAGAGGCCGCAAAACCTTCTTTCGCTAATTGTTTTGGAAAACCGATATCCGCCGAAAAATACAGATCAAATGGCGCGTCTTTTTGTATCTGGGTAAAAAACTTGCCCGAAGAACCGTAGATGATATCGATTGTGTCATCGGGATGGGCTTGCCGGAATTCGGCAGCAATTTCGTCCAAAGCAAACTTAAGGTCAGCAGCCGCTGCAACAATTATTTTTTCGGCCTGTGCCATTGAAGTCATTATTAACAGACCGATGAATAACAGCGATTTGATGGTTTTCATGGGGGGATTCTCCAGGTGCTGAGGGTTACAGTTCATAGCCGTAACTGTGGATGATTTGCCTGGCGGTTTCGCTTCCAAGAAAAGCTAAAAGGTCTTTGGCTGCAGCATTGTCTTTGCCGCGGGTCAGCAATACGGCGTCTTGGCGCAGCCTGGGGTATTGGTTCTGAGGCACCAGCCAATATGAACCGGGAATCGCGTGGCCTTCCTCGTAGATCTGCGACCAGGCGATAAAGCCGAGTTCCGCGTTACCGGTTGCTACGAATTGATAGGTTTGGGTGATGTTTTCGCCTAACACGAATCGCGATTGCAGTCGTTCGGCCAAACCCAAATTATCCAGCACCTTGATCGCTGATTCACCGTAGACCGCTACTTTGGGATTGGCAATAGCCAAATGTTTGAACTCCTCTTGCTCTAGCACCGAGCCTTGGTCGTCGACAAAGCCAGGGCGTGGGCTCCACAGCACCAGTTTGCCAATGGCATAGGTAAATCGTCCTTCGGCAATTGCCAGACCATCTTGTTCGAGGCGGTTCGGGGTATCCTGATCAGAAGAAATCAGTAAATCAAACGGGGCGCCATTTTTGATTTGCGCATAAAATTTGCCGACTGTACCGTAAGCAATGACAGTTTTATGTCCGGTTGCCAGCTCAAAAGCTTGCGCGATTTTCTGCATCGGACCATTAAAATTGGCGGCGACGGCTACATTGACTTCACCGGCATGACTTGAAAGAGAGATTAAAAAGAGAACAAACAGCGTGAATGGCTTGATACGCATGGAAAGACTCCTAAAACAAGGTGAGATTGTTGCATTTGTTTAAGCGTTAGGTCAAATTTGTCATAACGCTAAATAAAAGGCAAAAAAAATGCCAAATATAAAGGGCTTATCAGTTGATGCGTAAACTCAGTCGGGAACGTCTTTGCCGGAAACCAAAGGTTCATGCTGACTTGCTAACTCCAGCAGTGCTTTGATTTCATTATGGGATGCAGAGTTGATGCTTTCTTCCAACGCCGTGTAACGGGCCAGTAAATCCTCGCCTAATGGCGTCAGAACCGTTCCACCTCCGCCTTTACCGCCGCTGGCAGTACTGACGACCGGCCGTCCGAATCCCAGGTTAAGACTATCAATCAATATCCAGGCGCGTTTGTAGGGCATGTTGAGCGATCTTGCGGCGGCTGCTATCGAGTGTGTTTGATCGATCAAACGCAACAAGTCGATTTTGCCGGGGCCAAGTGCAATCGTATCCCCAATATAAATGCGTGGGCGCACTAAATGGGGTTTGTTAGTATTTGTCGTAGTCATGCAGGGTAGCCTACCAAAAACGGCGCTAGTCCACTACTTCAAGATACTGTTCGACCGGGCCGCTTGAAGTCGTTTTAGCCTTTTTTGGGTACTGTTTTCTAAAATTATAAATTACCGTAATGTATATGTCGTTATATCGAAAAGGTTAAAAACTAGCTAATTAATGTCGAATTCCCTACAAAAAGCAACAAGTTTGGTATTGATTGCGACATAAAGAAGTAGGCATTGGAAGTTCGTTATGAATTTAAATTAACAATGGCCTTTGAAAAGCTGAAAGATGTATTTTCGGTATGATGAAGTATCACAATCCATTTCCTAATAGATAGTCAAACACCTTTTAAGCGCTTTGCTTAAAGCTATTTCAGGCCGGTATGTGAAAGCGACGGTTTTAGCAAGGCAGTAAACACTGATTCCCTCTATTAGATTCATGTCCCGGGATGCTTTCAACGAAACACCCGCCACCCAAATGTTGCCACAGTCTATTTGAACCAATACACCGTTTTCGCTGGAAATGATCGTGCAAATCCGGCCCCGGATCTGATTTTGTATTGAAATACCCTGCACGTTTCCAAGCGAAAGAGCAATTTCGTTCGACGAGATGGCGATAGTCGTTAAGGCACCAGTTGCCAATTCCTTGTTTAACGGCAATATGAGTTCGGTGCCGAAGCTCTCCGCCATAGTGCAGCCGTTCGGAATATCGTGATTGATGATTTTTGCGACCATCAAATTTTCAATTTGATTCGAACTGGTTTGTTGAAACACGTCTTTTTGAATCATGTCTTTGCTCCATCGTTATGTTGTTACATATATAATGGAAAAGCATAAATTGAGCCATTTAAAACCGTATCAGGAAATGTGAGTATGAAAAACTCAACTACTTAATTGCACTGGCTAAGATCGGTCATTTCGGCCGGGCGGCGGAAGCCTGTCATATATTCCAGACGGATTTCAGCTCGGCTATTCAGAATTTGGAAGAAGAATTGGGCGTAACCCTGGTGCTGCGGGGCCAACGCTTTATGGGTCTGAGTCCGGCAGGAGAAAGAATCCTGCAGCGCGCACAGCCCCTTGCTGCCGATTGGGAAAGCCTGATGCAGGAAGCCGCGACCTCAGCGGGGCAATTGTCCGGTATTTGCGTATTGCCACTGCATCGTCAAATTCGGTCTGGTCAAGCCGCATCAAACGCATACTCCCCAACTGCTAACGGCGGCCCTGGAAGATCGCTGATACGCTTAGTCTACAAGAGCGTTTCGACGCTTTGATAAGCATTGCCTATTGACCTATTCGTATAATCAATTGGCCCGCTGAATCGCTAATGGTCGAAAATACTCTGGCTCAGGAAAGTCATCACCCTAAGCAAAGCGTATTCTTATTTGGCATAATTCGTGCTTTAATTTCGATATGTAGTTAAGTACATAAAGTAAAATGCGATTTTTGCTTCAGATTGTTTGTAATAATTGCTACAAACCCTTTTAAGGTTGTAACGAAACGGACACGAGACGAACGGATGCTGACAATCGTTATATACATGGATACATAAATTGATTATATAAATCGGGTGGCTTATGCGAAAGTTTATCTTATGTGCGTCAATGTCGTTTTTATCTCAGGCGGTTACTGCAAATCCCGATATTTTCAAATTGGGTGTGATCGAAGTAACCGCCAAGTCCGGGGAGGAAAAATTCAGCGGCAAGGAAACTATAACGGCCGAAGACATCGCCCGTTACAATCGGAATGATGTGGCTTCGGCTCTGAACCTGTTGCCCGGCGTATCAATACAGAACTTGGGTCAGCGCAACGAGCGTCTGATTTTCATTCGTGGCTTTAATTCGCGCCAGGTGCCGTTGTTCATGGACGGTATCCCGGTCTATGTCCCCTATGACGGAAACGTCGATTTGAATCGTTTTACGACCTTCGATATCGGCCAAATCGACGTCAGCAAGGGCAATGCTTCGGTAATGTATGGCCCGAATACTTTGGGCGGCAGTATCAACTTAATCAGTCGAAGGCCCTCTAAAGAGCTGGAAGCTAATTTAACGCTAGGCATGGGTATGGATTCGCAGTTCGACGACAACACCTACCAAACGGCGTTGAACATCGGATCCAATCTTGGTTGGGGCTATATCCAAGGGGGATTTTCGTTTCTGGATCGACAATCGTTGCGTTTGTCCGATAATTTCAATTCGACGGCTTCCGAGGATGGCGGCATCCGGGAAAATTCCGGTAATACCGATTACAAGGGCAGTGTAAAAGTGGCATTGACGCCGAACGAGACCGACGAATACGCGGTCGGTTTTAACACACAAAAAGGTCGTAAGGATACACCGCCATACGCCGGCACCGACTCTTCGGTGCAAACGCGGTATTGGCGCTGGCCTTATTGGGACAAGGAAAGTATATTTTTTATGTCGCGTACGCAATTCGTCGATGTTCATACGATCAAACTTCGTGCTTACCACGATACCTTCAAAAACAGCTTGATGTCATTCGATAGTGCCAGTTACAGCCGGATAACCCGGCCCTTTGCTTTCGACAGTCAATACAATGACTATACGTTCGGCGGTGGGATTGAATATGTCAACACCTGGTTTAATCACCACGAAATTAAATTAGGGTTCAATTACAAACAGGATGTACACCGAGAAATCGATAATATCGATACTTCAACCCACGTCAATACCCGACCCAAAACCCCTGAAGAACGCTCGTCAGACGAATATTTTTCGTATGCGATAGAAGACGTTTATACGCCGGCCGATGCCTGGCGATTCGTGTTCGGAGCAAGTTACGACCGGCAACATCGCTTGCAGGCACAAAATTGGGCGAATACCAAGATGCAGTTTTTTCCTTTTAGCAATAAAGATGCTTACAATGCTCAGGGCGCGGCCTTTTACGAACTGTTCAAGGATTTCATCGTCCATGCCAGTCTGGCGCATAAAACCCGTTTTCCGACGATCAAGGACCGCTATTCATTTCGGCTTGGCAACGCCTTGCCGAGTCCCGATCTGCAATCCGAAAAAGCATTAAATTACGAGTTCGGTGTCGACGGTAAGGCGATTGGCATGCTCGATTATGGTGCGGCCATTTTTTTCAATCAAATCGACAGCGCTATTGAGGAAGTCACGCTAGACAGAAATTTTTGTATCGCTCAAAAGCTAAATCCACGCTGCTTCCAGCAACAAAACATCGGCGAACAGGAAAATCTTGGCATAGAACTGTATTCGACTGCGAATATAAACGAGCAATGGCGTTTGCATGTCAACTACACCTGGTTGGACCGCAACAATATCACGAACCCCGATATCAAGCCGCTGGATACCATCAAACACAAGGTGTTCGTCAGCGTTGAATACGAGCCGTTTAAGTATTTGCGCCTGCTGGCCAGTGCCGAATACAATTCGGATCGGTTCAGTGACACGCTTGGTGTAAGAGTTGCCGATGAATTTGTCATAGCTAATCTGAAAGCGACTTTTCCGGTCCATGACAACTTCAATGCTGAATTCGGCGTCAACAACGTCACCGATGAAAATTTTGCCTATCAGGAAGGCTTTCCGGAACAAGGGCGTAATTATTTCGCTAACCTGAATTTGCGCTATTGAAGCCAAGGAGTCAAGCCATGACATTTCGTTGCCTATTTATCCTGATTGCAAGTTTGACCGCCTGCGATGCATCGGCCAAACAAACGTTGACAGTGTTGACGGCCTATCATGAAGAGGTCGTCGCGCAGTTTGAAACCGCGTTCGAACGTGACCATCCCGACATCGACGTCAAGATCATCTGGCGTATGCCGCACGATGCACTTCCCTATCTGCGGCAACGCAATCAAGGTGGTGTAGACGTCTATTGGTCGGCTTCACTGCACAATTATTTACAATTGAAACAGGAAGGTGCCTGGCAAAAACTGAAATTAGACCGTGACGGACTGCCGGAAAAGCTGGGGGTAATGCCGCTGATCGATCCTGACGGTTTTTACTGTGCGACTGAAATGGCCGGATACGGGTTCGTGGTGAATCCCGGTTATATGAAAAAACACCGTTTGCCGGAACCGAAAACCTGGCAGGATTTGATCGATGCGCGTTATAGCGGGCATATCGCATTAGCGGTGCCATCCCGATTCGGCTTTGCGCCGCTGATGATCGGCAGCGTGTTGCAACAATACGGTTGGGAACGTGGTTGGGCGTTGTTTTCCGAAGTGGCCGGTAACGCACAATTACTCGAACACAACCGGGGTTTCATCACTGACGTTGTCGGTTCCGGCAAACTGGGTATTGCGCCTAGCCTGGACTTTTTCGCCACCTCGGCGCGAGCGAACGGAGCGCCGCTGCAATTGCTATATCCCGAGCCGGTCGCTTATTCGCCTGCGCACATTGCGATAACCGCATCGACCCGGCAGGCACAAGCCGCCCGGCAGTTCGTCGGATTCATCCTGTCGGCGCAAGGGCAACGGCTATTGTTTCATCCCGATATCCGCAAATTGCCGGTTCGTCCGGCTGTTTACGCCGATAAACCCGAAGGCCAATTCGATCCGTTCGCAGCGGCGGTCCTGCATTCACCGGTTTACGACCCATCCACTACCTTACCCAGGCTGGCTTTGCAGAATGCGTTGTTTGATCTGTTTCTGACCGAGCGGCACGACCAATTAAAACCGCTGTGGCAGCGCTTACATGAGTTGGAGACGCAGAATAGCCGATCGGACGAGACACTGGCTGAAGTCAGGCATTTACTGACGGCCGCTCCGATCAGCCTCGACTTGGCAAGTGACATCTCTGTACAACAAAGCTTCGAAAAGCGCATAAAAGATGCGGATGCCGACATGCAGGCTAAAAGTCTGGAGAATACCTGGCGTAGTGATATCAGTCGAAAATATCAACGCGCCGAGCAATTGCTGGCAGCCTGGAGACATTGACGATGCGTGCTGGAAAACTGCTGATGTCGCTGTTAATTTGCCTGTTCGCCCAGACTGCAAAGTCTGAAAACGCTTGGGTGACAGATGACGAAAGCAGGGAAGCCTTTGCTCAAATTTACGCAGGTGTCGGCAAAGAGCTATCCGACCTTGCCTTTCAGGGGCGAAATTTATTCAGGCAAAGCTGGGTTATACCGCCTGCATCCGATATCGATAGTGCCGGCCTCGGGCCGCTTTACAACCAATTGTCCTGTCTCGCTTGCCATCCGAAAAACGGACGCGGGATGCCTCCGGAGACACCTGATCAGATGATGCGCTCTATGTTGGTCAGGTTGAGCCTACCCGGAAGCAACGAGCACGGAGGACCGCGCCCACATCCTGTGTACGGCGATCAATTGAATGAACAAGGTATTCCCGGCATCCCGGGTGAAGGCCGCGTTCGAGTCAGTTATCAGGAAATTGTCAGAATGTTGCCGGATGGGGAAACGATCCATTTGCGCCGCCCGATCTACACATTCACCGATTTGCAATACGGCCCCTTGGAACCGGAAATACTCTATTCGCCCCGAATCGGACCGCCGGTATTCGGCTTGGGTCTGTTGGAAGCGGTGTCTGACTCTGCAATCATGCAATTGGCAGAGCGTGGGCGGCAACAGGGGGTTAACGGACGGCCCAATTGGGTTTGGGATAGTGAGAAACAGCAAAAAACGATTGGCCGCTTTGGGCTGAAAGCCAATGTTGCGAAATTGAAACAGCAAATAGCCGGTGCGTTTATTGGCGATATGAGTATCACTTCGTCGCTGCATCCGATTGAGAATTGCAGTCTTACCCAAACTGCCTGCCAACAAGCGCCGTCGGCCCGGCAGCCGGAATTAGACGATCGTCAACTCAAGGCAGTACTGACCTATCTGCGTTTGTTACAAGTGCCGGCAAAGCGCGCTGCAGACGATTCGATGGTGCAGCAAGGTGAACGGTTGTTTGTTTCGACTGGCTGCGCCGCCTGCCATTCCCCTTCTTTGCAAACCGGCGACTTTCCGGAAATGCCGGCGTTATCGCAGCAGACTCTTCATCCTTACACCGATTTATTACTGCACGATATGGGTGAAGAACTGGCTGACGATCGACCCGATTTCGAAGCAAGTGCCCGCGATTGGCGTACACCACCATTATGGGGCATCGGATTGATCAAGAAAATTAACGGACACAGCACCTTTTTACATGACGGACGAGCCCGTAATAAGATGGAGGCGATTTTATGGCACGGTGGTGAAGCTCAGTTCGTGCGAACGCGATTCGAACAACTACCGTCACTTGAACGCAGGAGCATTATCCGATTTTTGGAATCGTTATGATTTTTTTAGTTTCCGAACATAAGAGCATTTTCGGATAGAATGCAACTCATCTGAAACAGAATCTGGATCACAATAATGAGCGAAACAGAACAACAGCAGCCGGGCAAAGATAAAAAATCGGCTGAGCGACTAGTCGAAGGCGAATTGCGTATCGCTGGCGCATTTACCTGGAAACTCTGTAATTTGCTGGCCGCAATTGAATCCACCGGGTCTCTTAATCGCGCGGCGAAACAGGTTGGACTGAGTTACAAAGGTGCATGGGAAATTCTGGAGCGTGCCAACAATCTCTCACCGCATTTGCTGGTTACGACCTCAATCGGCGGCAAGTATGGCGGAGGAAGTGTGTTGACCGACTCTGGAAAAAGTCTGCTGAAACTATTAGTCAAGCTTCGAAACGAGCATGATCAGTTTCTGGAGCGCGTCAATCAGGAATTGGCCAACAATTCCGAATTCAATTACTTAATCAGGAGAACATTTATGAAAGCCAGTGCCCGCAATCAGTTTTTTGGTACCGTCGTTGACATTCACGATGGCGGCATCAATGTCGAAATCAACATAGAACTCAAAGGAGGTGATTATCTAGTTGCCGCAATAACTCAAGAGTCACTGAAAAATCTGGGTATCGTTAAAGGCGTAGAAGTTGTCGCGCTAATCAAAGCCCCACAGGTATTGATCGTTGCGGACTTGGGGCCCTATAGGCTCAGTGCGCGCAATCAATTGTCCGGTAAGATTTCGAGGCTGCACAAAGGGGCGGTCAATACGGAAGTGGTGGTACAACTGCCAGGAGGTAATTCGGTCTATGCAACAGTCACTAATGACAGTGTTGATGAATTGAATCTGGAAGAGGGTGTTAATGTGCTTGCTGCATTCAAGGCCAATGCGGTTTTTTTAGCGGTGATGTCTCTGGATTAATCTAAAACATCCAGTCGTCAGGGATAGGGGATAGCCATCTTGCCTGACTGAGGTAAGCGAAATCTGTTGTATGTTCCTTTTAGGCTGGATAGGATAAATCAAGGTTGACTGCTAAATAATCCTGGTATTACCATTAACATAAACGTAATACCAGGAGAAAAGCAACATGCACAAAGTAACCTCCAAAAGACAAGTGACGCTACCGCAATCGGTTTGCAATGCCATTTCCTTGCAGCCAGGGGATTATGTCGAAGTTTTTGCCCGTGACGGCGTGGCGCATATCGTCAAGATGACATCCGAAAGCATTGCGGGTAAGTTTAGTTACCTGCTCAAAAATCAAGCATACCCCACAGCTGAGGATATAAAAACCGCTCTAAAACAACGTGCTGTCGATAAGTTTGTGGCTGATGATCGCTATTGACACCAACGTTTTGCTTCGGTATTTATTTAAGGGCCGTAGGATGCGGTGACGGTAGGAACCGCATCAATCGAGAACGATGCGGTTCGTTTCTCACCGCATCCTACCGCGCTAGACCTGAATCCATTCGCTTGCAAATGTTATGTTCTCAATATTCGTAGTGATAGCGAAGCTGAGCGATAAAGATATGGTTTTCAACAACTTTATAGACAAGTCGATGTTCATCATTAATGCGTCGAGACCAATAGCCAGAAAGGCCGTGTTTCAAAGGCTCTGGTTTACCGATACCTTCAAAAGGGTCGCGCTGAATATCCTTAATCAAAGTATTTATCCGTTTAAGCATGTTTTTATCGGTTTTTTGCCAGTACAGGTAGTTTTCCCAAGCTCTGCTGGAAAAAGTAAGATTCATTCTATTAACGCGTGCTCGGTACCGTTCCCTGCCTCAAGCTCCGCAATCGACTCTAGTAGGTGGCGAGCATTTGCAGGGGATCGGAGCAGGTATGCTGTTTCTTCCATGGCCTGATAGTCTTCTAAAGAAATCATTACTACAGGCGCTTCTCTTTTTCGGGTAATGATCACGGGATCGTGGTCATTACACACTTTTTCCATAGTTTTCGCTAGGTTAGATCGTGCAGTGGTGTAGCTTATGGCGTCCATCGGGGCCTCTCTAAAATTATCATGTACGCGAAATTGTACAGATAGTCTAGCGGCACATAATAAGGCCGTCAATCCGGCGCAAATTTCGTTAGCTACGTTCTCTACCTCTATGCCGGTTACGGCTGGTGTTAGTTTCCAAAAATAGGAGCGAGTAACAGGGGCAAAAGGGTCAGTTCTAGTTTCATAGCCTTTTTTGGAAAGGGGAAATAGAAAGGCCTGGTTTATTTTCAACCTGCCTCCGTTCGCACCAAGATTCACTGCTAGTGTAAGATAGGTCGCACATTTTTCCCGAACAGTTAACCATCGGCCCGATGCGTAATATTTCTGAATATTGTCACAGTACCAATTTGATCGGTGTTACAACAGCGTGTATTGCCAGCTCTCTCTTTAATGAAAATCCGAAACCGTTGCACATTGCCGGAACTCGCGAATCGGCCTCGGGTTTATTTGAGCAATTGACCGGACAGCATTCGCCCGATGACTGCGGTCAGCTATTTCAGGATTACATGTGTGTAGTTTTTGGTTTCGAAACGGAGCAACGATTAGGCGATGATGCATCCGGCAGACGGCGTTATCGTAATAGCTATCTCAGACTGATTCAGGATTGGGGGCTGGATTCCAATAATGCGCAGGGTGCGGTTCTCAAAGGCTGGGTCGAGAGCCGCTTCGGGTTGTTTCCAACCTATCATAAACAGCCAATAGCCAGTTTCAGCGGCAAACCTTGGATGAGCTATATCGAGGAAAAGATGAACAGTCGTTATCATAATAACTGTATCTACATGCAGCTGGATCTTCTCTATGAATATTGCCAGTGGGTTATCGAACGCTTCCGAATTCCGGCAAAAAGCCATAAAACCCTTTATCGCGGCGTTAATGATGTGGATGACTGGATCATTGAGGACGAAAACAAGCATCAAAAAATCATCCGTTTCAATAACGTTGTTTCATTTACCGACCGTCGTAGTGTCGCCGGCGAATTCGGTTCCTATATTCTGAAGGTTGAAGTGCCCATGGTTAAACTGATTTTTTTTAATGAACTGCTGCCTCATCATGCCTTACGCGGTGAATCCGAGTATTTGGTCATCGGCGGTGATTATCGGGTTAACCTGCAACGATAAGCGAGAAAAATTATGACTGATCAAAAAATAGTGGATAGAGCATTGGGCGCTTATTTGGGTTTTGCCTGCGGTGATGCGCTAGGCGCGACGGTTGAGTTTTTATCGCCGAATCAAATTCAGAAACGATACGGTATTCATAAGGAGATAACCGGCGGCGGCTGGTTGGCCTTGACGGCCGGTGAGGTGACCGATGATACCCAAATGTCGCTGGCGTTGGGGCAGGCAATTATCGATCATCAGTCATGGAATCTTAATGCTGTTGCGGGCAATTTTGTCAGTTGGCTGGAAAGCGATCCACCCGATATTGGCAATACCTGTAAGCGCGGAATCGTGCGCTACCGGGACACCGGTGAGTTATCCGGTTTGCCCCGCGATGATGATGCTGGAAACGGCGCGTGTATGCGCAATTTGCCGGTGGTTTTGGCGACCTTGAACAGGCCGGATTATTTTGATGAATGGAGTCTGCAGCAATGCCATATCACGCATCATAACCCCTTGTCCGATGCGGCGGTTTTAGCGCTTGGCCGCATGGTCAAGCGCTTGATTCATGGACAAGATAAGAGTGCGTGTTATCAGGAAGCCGAATGGTTGATCAATCAGCATGGCGATTTTGCTTACAGCCCTTATTCGGGCAAAGCATCGGGCTATATTGTCGACACCGTACAGACCATTTTGCATTATTTTTTCAATTCGGACAGCTTCGAATCCTGTCTGATTGAAACCGTCAATCAGGGCGGGGATGCCGATACGACAGGAGCGCTGGCCGGAATGCTGGCAGGTGCTAGATACGGGTTGGAAGGCATTCCGGAGCGCTGGTTAACTCAACTGTCACCGCAGGTCGCCGCACAAATTCGCTCGCAAACCCTTGAGCTATTGAAGTTTGCTGAGTCTCAGCCGTCTTAATTAATATTGGTAAACCCCCGGCTATGCCGGGGGACTCTCAAAGGTTTGACCATAAGGCGGTCGCAACGATGCTCTTATCTCGACCAAAAGATAGGAGAATCGAAAATGAGAGAATATCAAAGTTTGAGCCATAGCAAATGGGATTGCAAATACCATGTGGTGTTTATTCCAAAGCGCAGACGCAAAGCCTTGTTTGGTGGGTTGCGGCAGCATTTGGGAAAGTTATTTCATGAGTTGGCTCGGCAAAAAGGCTGTGAGATAGTAGAAGGTCATTTGATGGTAGATCATGTGCACATGTGCATCAGCATTCCACCGAAATATGCAGTGTCCAACGTAGTTGGATACATCAAGGGCAAAAGTGCGATTTCAATAGCCAGGAACTTTAGGGGCAAGACCAAGAATTTCACGGGTGAAAATTTCTGGGCGCGGGGTTATTTCGTATCAACAGTTGGCCTTGATGAAGAAATGGTGAGGAATTACATCCGCGAGCAAGAGCGTGAAGAAGAACGTTACGAGCAACTAACGCTCTTTGGGCAAGCAAATCCGCCTTTAGGCGGTTCATGAACATGCCCCTTTGAGGGGCTAACAGATATAAGCCCCCGGCTTTGCCGGGGGTGATTAATTGTCGGCGTAAGCCATAACGCCGTAGCTGAAAGTAACTGCGTCATTGTGAAATGGGGTGGAGAGCAACTGGAAGCGAAAAGGCAGTCCGTAGGATAACGAATCCGATTCGGCAGGGCAAGGCGGCGAGTCTGCGGTTCCATGACGAAGCCTGAAAATCATCAGTTACGTTGACATGGCGAATGAAACGATGACTGGGCCTACCAAGTGGTTGGGAGCGGAATGTCAGGAAGGTAAGTTGAAGTAAGTGGGGAGACCTGCCGCTGAGGTGACGGTGGCAGGAGTCAGAGCCCTCATAGTAGTGACTCAGTAGATTGACAGAGAGAAAAAAGAAGTCGCTCCCTGGAGAAGCGGAAAAGAAATCTCCAACAACAAGACGTTGTGTGAAACGCCTCTCTGTTACACGTCCAATAGACTGAAGAAATCACGGTAAGCAAAGCCGTGCCGAGCGAAGGGGGGCAGGAAGAGAAATGGGAGGACTACATATAATGCAGCTGAGACAAGCTATTTCGGCAGTGTTGGTAACAACTAAACAAGAAACAGACAGCCATGACCGTTGGTCGTGGGTAGAAGCATCACTATGGACGAAACCTATGTTGACAGCGCTGGACAACGGCGTAGAAGGGGCAAATGGTTTAATGCCAGATGCCTATTTTGCTAGCCTTGGGCTTTTCACCATGAAAGAAGTTCATCGTATAGCTTGTCAATCCCGATGAGGAAATTCTCGACTGGAGAGCCGTGTGCGGGAAAACCGCACGCACGGTTCGGAGGGAGGGGAGGTTAATAGCCTTCCCTACCCCTATCTCAAAGGTTTGACCTATAAGGCGGTCGCAACGATGCTCTTATCTCGACCAAAAGATAGGAGAATCGAAAATGAGAGAATATCAAAGTTTGAGCCATAGCAAATGGGATTGCAAATACCATGTGGTGTTTATTCCAAAGCGCAGACGCAAAGCCTT
>NZ_JAUSBX010000120.1 GCF_030651835.1 Methylicorpusculum sp.
GCTATGGCTCAAACTTTGATATTCTCTCATTTTCGATTCTCCTATCTTTTGGTCGAGATAAGAGCATCGTTGCGACCGCCTTATAGGTCAAACCTTTGAGAGTCCCCCGGCATAGCCGGGGGTTTACCAATATTAATTAGCTTTGCAGGATGGGTCAACGGCGTTCCTCGCAAGGCTTACGCAATCCCTCAACGCCGCATTAAAAATTCAAATTGGAAATTTTCGCCCGCTTTTGCGAAGCAACAGAGAAAGGAGAAATTTTGGCCATACTGATTGACAGTGCGTCCCTGCACAAAAACTCTTTGTAACAAAGAGCTGTTTAGGAATGTAAACTACAAATTGTGATAACCCGTTTCCTCATGCATCACGATATCAAGGCCTTGCTCTTCTTCATCGTTAGTCACGCGGAGACCTATTGTCAATTCAAGCACTTTTAAGATGAGATAACTGAATAAGGCACTCCAACCTATAGTGACTAAAACAGCCAATGCCTGAACCTTGACTTGGTCAAAAATGGACACACCTTCCGCCAGGCCCAGCCCACCCATACTAGTGGCGGCAAACACACCGGTCAGCAAAGAACCGACAATCCCCCCTACACCATGCACTGGAAACACATCTAGCGAGTCGTCAATTTTTAATTTACGTTTGACGATCTGTGTAGCGCAAAAACAGACCACTCCGGCTGTAATTCCGATGACCAAGGCGCCTGCAGGACCAACAAATCCAGAGGCGGGCGTTATAGTTCCGAGTCCCGCAACCATACCGGTAACTATTCCCAACACACTGGGCTTGCCAAATCTCACCCATTCAATGAACATCCAGGTCACTGAACCTGCCGCCGCACCTATATGGGTAACGATAATAGCCATGCCAGCCGAGCCATCAGCCCTGAGTCCGCTGCCGCCGTTAAATCCAAACCACCCTACCCACAACATACCTGCACCGGTAACGACCATGGTCATGTTATGAGGCGGCATCGCTGTGGTCGGAAAACCTTTTCGATTACCAATGACCAATGCCGCGACCAGTGATGCAATACCCGCATTGACATGAATGACAATTCCGCCTGCGAAATCCATAACACCCAAATCGGCCAGCCAACCGCCACCCCAAATCCAGTGACAAATTGGCATGTAGACGATAACCAACCATAAACTGCTAAACCAGAGCATCGCGGAGAATTTCATTCTTTCTGCATAAGCACCCACAATTAGCGCTGGAGTAATAATGCCGAAGGTCATCTGAAACATAAAAAATACTGTTTCAGGAATATCCCCTACCATCGACGATATTACCAATTGCGGCATAAAGAATTTAGTGGTACCGCCGATTATTTCCTGCCATTCACCACCATCTGAAAATATAAGACTGTAAACACCCGCTAACCAGAGTAAGGAAACAACACAGGTGATCGCAAAACATTGCATCAGAACGGAAAGCGCATTTTTGCTTCTAACCAATCCAGCGTAAAAGAGCGATAACCCGGGTAATGTCATAAACAACACGAAAGCGGTAGAGGTTAAAACCCAAGCGGTATTGCTCTGGTTTAATTCATCCGCACTAACCAATCCGGGCAAAGCCCATAAAAGAAAAATTAAATAATTATTATTATAGGATTTCATAGCTTCCTCTAAGCACGGCTACGAGTTTTTCGAACCAAAAACAAATCCGGCTTTAAATGATTGTGAGCCTATTCGATGTAACCTCCTCATCAAATATGCTGATTAAGGCAATTGACTGAAATGAAATAACTAACGCAAATAAGGCCGTATTTTTGTTCATATTCAGGGTTCGAAAACAGGCCGTTGCCGCCTAGGCAAAATGATGATGGACAAAAGGACAGATCCCTAAGGCAAGTTATCTAATCACACGCCTAAATAGCATCGCTTCCGGTTTCTCCGGTTCTGATCCTGATGACTTGTTCCAAAGCGGATACGAAAATTTTGCCATCACCAATTTTTCCGGTGTTGGCTGATTTAACAATGGCTTCTATCGCTTGATCTACCACTTCATCAGTTACCGCGATTTCCAGTTTAACTTTGGGAAGAAAATCGACCACGTACTCGGCGCCGCGATATAACTCGGTGTGGCCTTTCTGACGGCCAAAGCCTTTAACTTCAGTTGCCGTAACACCGGCAACACCTATTTCGGAAAGCGCTTCTCTAACGTCATCTAACTTAAAAGGTTTGATAATTGCTGTAATTAATTTCATTTTTATTCTCTAAACAATTGAAAAAGTTTGTCTATCCCCGAAGGATTTAAAAAACAAAACAGACTCGACTATCTGTCCTAAACCGAGTGTATCCCGTCTCGTTGTAAAGTATGTAACAGATTCGTATTGAATTTCCGGAAACGATGGATCGTCAATACCTTTATTTTTAAGGCCAAAAGCTGTAAACGCATCATAAAGAATAAAAGGGCAACATACAATTTGCGATAAAAGGACATGGATTTTATTCCTTACAAGTTATCCCGGCATTAATTAACGCCATCCATTCAAGAGCGTAAAATCAAGACCATTACAAAACGAAAAAACTTATCATTCCATCAATAGCTGATTATAAAAAACGGGCGCCGAATGCGCCCGCCCTCTTATTCTTCTGCTATGATCTTACTTACTGCCTTCGGAAGTGAACTCAGGATAAGCCTCCATACCACACTCGGAGAAATCCACACCTTGGTATTCATCTTCAGAAGAAACTCTGATGCCCATAGTTGATTTCAGCAGGAACCACATAGCTAAACTGGCAGTGAATACAAAACCAAAGATAGTAACAATACCGATTAACTGAGCCGAGAGTGTTGAATCAGCATTAGAGAAACATACCGCAATCAACCCCCAAATCCCTGTCACACCATGAACGGATATGGCACCGACCGGATCATCAACTCTGAGCTTATCAATAGTCACGATGGAAAATACGACAATAACACCGGCAACTAAACCGATACCTGTAGACAAGAGGGTGCTGGGACTTGCGGGATCAGCAGTAATCGCAACCAATCCTGCCAATGCGCCGTTTAAAATCATGGACAAATCAGCCTTGCCAAACATCAGATGCGCGGTAATTAAAGCCGCCACTACACCGGCAGCCGCTGCGGCATTAGTGTTAACAAAAACTTTGGCTACCGTATTGGCTTCCGAGACATTGGATATAATCAGTTCCGAACCGCCGTTAAAACCAAACCAGCCCATCCACAAAATCAACGTACCCAAGGTCGCTAAAGGCATGTTACAACCTGGAATCGGATAAATAACTCCGTTTTCACCGTATTTCCCTTTTCTAGGTCCCAGTAAAAGAACACCGGCTAATGCGGCACTGGCACCGCATAAATGCACAACACCGGAGCCTGCAAAATCATAAAATCCCAAGGTATCCAGAAAACCACCACCCCATTTCCAGTAGCCTTGTATCGGGTAAATAAAGCCGGTCATAACCACAGAAAATGCCAGGAAGGCCCACAGTTTCATCCGTTCGCAAACTGCACCGGAGACTATGGACATGGCCGTCGCGACAAAGACTACCTGAAAGAAAAAGTCAGCCATCTTAGAATAGACAACATTGTTGTCGTCGTCTGTATCAGTATTAACCGAAATGACTTCGGCAGCATCATTATCAACGTTACTTAATATAAATTCGATACCCGGCCAGACGCTGTTGACAGCCTCACCGGGATACATCAGGTTATATCCGCACAACATATACATGATGCAGGCTATTGCATACAAAACCACGTTTTTGGTGAGAATTTCTGTTGTATTTTTCGCCCTGACTAATCCAGCCTCAAGCATGGCAAACCCTGCCGCCATCCACATTACAAAGGCACCGCTTATCAGCAAATAGAAGGTATCTAATGCGTAACTCAGTTCTGTTAATTTATCCACCACGTTTCTCCTGTCTCAGACTAAAGGGCTTCTTCGCCAGTTTCTCCGGTTCGAATCCGGACCACTTGCTCGAGGTTGCTCACAAAAATTTTTCCATCCCCAATTTTTCCTGTGTTTGCAGCTTTCGTAATAGCCTCAACCGCTGCATCGACTTTATCATCGCTGATTGCAACTTCCACTTTTGCTTTGGGCAGAAAATCGACTACGTATTCCGCACCACGGTATAACTCTGTATGACCTTTCTGACGACCGAATCCTTTTACCTCGGTTACCGTCACGCCTGACACCCCCATTTCAGATAATGCCTCACGGACATCATCCAACTTGAAGGGCTTAACAACTGCTGTAATCAGTTTCATATGTGTGCCTCGTGTTAAGTTGACAAAAACTCAATTTTCCATTTGCATGGATTGTGCCAACCAAATGCAAAGGCTCTTTTCTTTGCTTAAAAATTAATCAATCTCATAAAGTCCAGATCATACGTTCATTTGTGGTGCGAACATGCGAAAATTACGCATTAAAATGGTGCGCTTTAAAAATCACCATTTGATAACGCACCATTTAAATCCTTTCCTAACAACTATTTAAATTTTTGGCACATGAAATGCTTCAATTACTGGCGATGGAAAGCCCTAAAAAGCATGCTCCATAAAGTTAATTTTTGATCACACCAACTCACATCTATTACGTTTTTAAACAAGAAGAAAACTAATAAGATGGGATTAAAAAACATAGCGTTCTATGAATTTACTTTTGGGTGCTTCCCGGCACAAATACAGGATAGATTTTTTATATGCAGCATGCGCTTGACTGATCAAGACAATGACGATGGATCTAAGAGAATGGCAGGCTGATCGCAGCTTTGATGTAAACAGCTTATCGCCACATAATTTAGTCGTCGCAAAGCATTCAGCGGCAAGGCTTTTTTAGCCATTAACGTAGAAAAATGATATTGTTATGCCCTGTAAGCTCTAACCAATTACTCAACAACTAACCCAGGAGACAATCTACATGTCTGTAGCTAACGTTCTTAAAATGATTCAGGAAAATGAAGTTAAATTCGTGGATTTTCGTTTTTGCGATACCCGAGGCAAAGAGCAGCACGTAACTTTTCCAGCCAAAGATATCGATGAAGATCTTTTCGAAGAAGGCAAAATGTTTGATGGCTCCTCGGTTGCGGGCTGGAAAGGGATTAACGAATCCGACATGATCCTGATGCCGGACCCATCCAGTGCCGTAATGGACCCATTCTTTGATGATTCAACACTTATTTTACGTTGTGACATTATCGAACCTAATAACATGCAAGGCTATGAGCGCGATCCTCGCTCTATCGCCAAACGCGCTGAAGCCTACCTGAAATCGACAGGTATTGCTGATACCGCTTTTTTTGGACCTGAAAACGAATTTTTCGTATTTGACGATGTACGCTGGTCAGCCGACATCTCCGGCGCGTCGTTCAAGATTGATTCTTCAGAGGCCGGCTGGAACTCGGAAAAAGCTTACGAAGACGGCAATATGGGCCATCGTCCAGGCGTTAAAGGAGGTTATTTCCCTGTTCCTCCGGTTGACTCCATGCAGGATATGCGTTCTGCAATGTGTTTGACTCTGGAAGAAATGGGCCAAGCTGTTGAAGTACATCACCATGAGGTAGCGACTGCCGGCCAATGCGAAATTGGCGTCAGATTCAACACCCTGGTCAAAAAAGCGGATGAAGTGCTGGAATTGAAATACGTGATTGCCAACATTGCTCACGCTTATGGTAAAACCGCAACATTCATGCCTAAACCTATCGTTGGTGATAACGGAAGCGGTATGCACGTGCATCAATCTTTGGCTAAAGACGGCGTGAACTTGTTCAGTGGCGACCTGTATGGCGGCTTGTCTGAAACGGCACTGTACTATATCGGCGGGATCATCAAGCATGCAAAAGCCCTGAATGCCTTGACCAACGCGTCTACCAACAGCTACAAACGTCTCGTTCCCGGATTTGAAGCACCGGTTATGCTGGCTTATTCTGCTCGTAACCGTTCAGCATCAATCCGCATTCCATTCATTTCAAATCCAAAAGGACGCCGTATAGAAGTTCGCTTCCCTGACTCGACTGCAAATCCTTACCTGGCTTTTGCTGGTATGTTAATGGCCGGCTTGGACGGTATTCAAAATAAAATTCATCCTGGCGATGCAATGGATAAAGATTTGTATGATCTGCCTCCTGAAGAAGAAAAAGCGATTCCACAAGTGTGCCACTCTTTTGATCAAGCGTTAGATGCATTGGACAAAGACCGTGAATTCCTGACACGCGGAGGTGTATTTACCGACGATGCAATCGATGGCTACATTGCATTAAAAATGGAAGATGTCACTCGTCTGCGCATGAGTACTCATCCTGTAGAGTTTGATATGTACTATAGCTTGTAATTAATCTCTGCATCTGCAGTTATACTCACGCAGGAAAATGCGAAACGCCCCATAATGGGGCGTTTTTTATTGTGCCGCATCAAACTTGGGCAATAACTAAAAATTATTAATTTTAAAGCCCTATATTCAGGTAACATTTCGGTTCACGAATGCACCGTTTTATTCAGTCCATAATATTTAAGCCCTATCTTGTCCGTTCTTTTTTAATATTAAGCAATTGTTTTTTATCTATTTATTATAAATTAATCAGATAATCCAACCGCTTTTGAAAAAGGTGCCGACTCGCCTCTTTTTGGTTAGAAAGATTTCGAGCTTAATTTTTTTAATCGCCAAGTCAGTAATCAAGCCTGTGCAATTCTAACTGGCCTGCAAATTGCTTTTAATTATTGAACAACTATCAGCCCATACCGATAAACATTGTGTACAAACGAATTCTTGAACATTTGAATGAAGCCGTCTTGTTATTTAACCGGGAACTTGTCCTGATCTATATCAATACGGCCGGCGAAATCATGTTCGCCGATAGTGCGCGACATTTATTGGGCAGCCATGCAGACGACTTGCTTAAGTATGCCGATGAAGATCAGCAACTGAATCTTCGCATGTGTCTTAACATGGATGAGCCTTTAGTGGATCGAGAGTTGACGCTGGATTTTCAGAATCAACACGTAACCGTCAACTTTAGTGCAACCCCTTTGCTCGTTGATGATCAAGTCAACGAGATAATTGTTGAATTACAACAGCTGGACCGGCACCTAAGAATCTCTAAGGAAGAACAAATAATGGCGCAGCAGACTACGGCAAGATTACTGGTCAGAGGGCTTGCACATGAAATTAAAAACCCCCTGGGAGGGTTAAGGGGGGCTGCTCAATTGCTGGATCTTGAACTGGAAGATCCTGAATTGAAAGAATACACTCACATCATCATTGCTGAATCAGACCGGTTGCAAAGTTTAATGGACCGTATGCTGGGCCCCAATAAACTACCGATTAAAACTCAATTGAATATACATGAAGTGCTGGAGCGAGTTCGTCAGCTCCTGCTCGCAGAATCCAACGGCAAAATCAACATTCAGCATGATTATGACCCCAGTATTCCGGATATACATGCCGATAAAAACCAGCTCATTCAAGCCATTTTGAATATCGCAAGAAATGCCATACAAGCGATGGATAATGCAGGCACATTAATCATCAAGAGCCGCGTTTGCCGGCAAATGACGATAGGGCGCAAGCGTAATAGACTCACCGCAAGAATCGATATTATTGATGATGGCCCCGGCATCAATAAGGAGATGATGAGTAAAATATTTTACCCCATGATTACGGGTAGACCGGATGGGACCGGTCTTGGACTATCCATCGCTCAATCGCTGATAAACCAGCACGACGGTTTGATTGAGTGTGAAAGCCAGCCCGGACACACCGTTTTTTCAATTTATCTGCCACTGGAGAGTCACAATGGATAATTCAGGCACAGTCTGGATTGTAGATGACGATAAATCCATACGCTGGGTTTTGGAGAAGGCTTTACAAAAAGCGTCGATAACCACCCGGACATTTTCTAACGGACTGCCTCTGTTGGAAGCACTTAAAACCGATATACCCAATGCTTTGATTACTGACATCCGCATGCCGGGAATCGATGGTTTACAATTACTAAAAAAAGTTCAGGAATCGCACCCAGAGCTACCCGTGATTGTCATGACCGCTCATTCGGATTTGGAAAGTGCTGTCTCTGCATTTCATAGCGGCGCATTTGAATACCTGCCAAAACCTTTCGACATCAAAGAGATTGTCGAGGTTGCCCAACGCGCATGCGCCCATGCCAGACAGCATGCGACTGCCAAAGAACAACTGCCTAGCGAAGCCACCCCGGAAATCATTGGGGCAGCACCTGCCATGCAGGAAGTTTTCAGAGCTATAGGCAGGCTGGCACGCTCTCACATCACAGTAATGATAAACGGCGAATCCGGCACCGGCAAAGAATTGGTGGCCAAAGCATTACACAGACACAGCCCCAGGGCGGTCAATCCTTTTATCGCTTTAAATATGGCGGCCATTCCTAAAGATTTGATGGAATCGGAACTTTTTGGTCACGAAAAAGGAGCATTTACCGGCGCTCAATCCCGCCGCTCCGGGCGTTTTGAACAAGCCAATAATGGCACTCTTTTTCTTGATGAAATAGGCGATATGCCCGCCGAACTCCAAACGCGCTTGCTCAGGGTACTGGCAGACGGCCAGTTTTACCCGGTCGGAGCTCATTCTTCAATAAAAGTGGATGTACGAATCATCGCCGCAACGCATCAAAATCTTGAAGCGCTGGTCGCTCAGGGGCGATTCCGTGAAGATTTATTTCACCGCTTAAATGTCATCCGCATCCATATTCCGCCACTTAGAGAGCGGCGTGAAGATATTCCTTTGCTGATGCAGCATTTTCTAAGTCAAGCGGCAACTGAACTGAATACCGAATTAAAACTGTTAAAACCGGAAACAGAACAGTTTCTTAAGACACTGGACTGGCCGGGAAATGTCAGACAATTGGAAAATCTGTGCCGATGGTTGACTGTCATGGCTTCCGGGCGAGAGATTCATAAAAACGAATTGCCGCCTGAGCTTTTAAATACCCGCGATGAAACAAAAGCGCATGAAGATAACTGGCAGATGTTGCTGAGTAAAAGCATAGAACTTCAGCTACAACGAGGTGAAAGTGATATTGCCAAACATACTATTCCCACGATAGAAACCATTCTGATTAAAGCGGCACTCAATCACTCGGGAGGCAGACGGCATGAAGCAGCCAAGATGTTAGGTTACGGACGGAATACGTTAACCCGGAAAATTAAAGAGCTCGATATAGATAATTAGGCAACTGAATTTACCGGTTGAAACTCCAGCTATCCATTTTCATAAGCAAAGCCGGTAGCAGTAATAAATCCATGATCAGTGCAACCGCAATGGTCAGTGCCGACATTAATCCCATAGTAGAATTCATTGTGAAATGAGATAAATTCAGCACTAAAAAACCACACACTAAAACCGCCGTAGTCACCCACATTGCACGACCTACGGACGACATCGCATAGCGGACGGCATCTTCAGAACTATGGCCTAACTCAATTCGGGATCTGCGGTACTTACTCATAAAATGGACGGTATCATCCACCACAATCCCCAGTGTCATCGCCATGACGATGGATAAACTCAAGCCGATCATGCCGTCTATCAGTGCCCATAACCCGAATGCGATAGCCGCTGGAGCCATATTCGGAATCAGACTGATTAAGCCCAGTTTAAACGATCGAAATGCCCATATAAGCATCATCGATATCAGAACAAAGGCCAACATACTGCCGGAAATCATTTGGCCTATGTTGGTTTTACCAACGTGGGCAAACATCAGAATAGGGCTGGCCATCGACATGCTTACCTCAGGCATATTTAAAAGCTGCCACGCTTTAATTTTTCTTTCCAGCTCTAACATTTCGATAGAGCTGAGATTAGCCAGCGTGACAATGGTGCGAACGGACGACTTGGAAATATTGACCTGATCATTCAAATCCAATCCATATGGCAATGACATTTCGTACAGTAGTAAATACTGGGCAGCAAGATTACGTTCTTGTGGCAACTTGTAATAAGCCGAATCATCACCGTGCATATTCATATTGAGACGCTTGTAAATTTCTGAAAGCGTATTCACATGTTTTACTTCAGGTAGTTGACGCAGCCAGACCGACATTCGCTCAAGTTTTTGTAAGAAAACCGGATCATTGATCCCCCCTTCCGAACCGGCATGAATTGCTATTTCCAGAGTATATAAACCACCCATATGCTCTGCCAAAAAATCGGTCCCCTGCCTAAAGTCCATCGCCTCGTCAAAATACTTGATGAACTCATCGTTGAATTGATTGATAGGGGTCAAACCGAGCATCAACAGCGTAAACACACCTAGATAAAGGATCACTTTATCTTTATAGCGTATGACAAACTCAGCTAATTGAGGCATAAACTGAGGCATGGCTCTGTTTTTCTTGGGCACTTTAATCGGGAGCATACACATGATGGCCGGAAAAAAAACAAGCACCAAAATCCAGGAAATGAATACGCCCAAACTGACGATATTGCCTAAATCCCGGAAGGGGGGCGAGTCACTAAAATTCATACTGAGAAATCCAACGGCTGTGGTCAGACTCGTCAAAAATATCGGTTCAAAGTTAATTCTCATGCTTTCACGCATGGCAGCGCGCCTTGCTTCGCCCTTTTCCATAAAGTGTAACTGCGAAACTGCAATATGCACACAATCGGCGACAGCAACGGTCAAAATAACGGTAGGGGCAGCAATAGAGGTAGACGTCAGCTCCCAACCCAGCCATCCGGCTATGCCCAAAGTTGAAAGTAATGTTAAAAGAACCAATAAAACAGTGGCAATAATGACACTCCAGTTCCTGACACAAATATACAGAACGAAGATCAGGATGATATACATCAATGGCACCAATATTTTGCCATCATGTATCACTGATTCAATAAACGCATCATTCATCACAACCATGCCGCTCAGATAAATCTTCAGATCAGAATTTCCAGCCTCCAAAACGCGTGCCATATCCCTGGCTTGATTCACTAACTCTATGGTTTGAGCCGCATTTTCTTTAGGCAACTGAAAAGTCACATTCACTCCGGTCACATCGCCTTGCCTGGAAATCAGCCGATTGACAAGAAGAGAATCGTTAAGCGCCACTTTTTTGATATCAGCAATCTGATCAGCTGAAAGTTGATCAGCATTGGCTATCAAATTAGCTACATTCATCTGATCTTGATTTGCAGTAGTTCTTTGATAGTTGGCTAATGAATCGA
Organism: Methylicorpusculum sp.; assembly: GCF_030651835.1. Taxonomy (GTDB): domain Bacteria; phylum Pseudomonadota; class Gammaproteobacteria; order Methylococcales; family Methylomonadaceae; genus Methylicorpusculum. Next base: position 11,171 of record NZ_JAUSBX010000120.1, read on the forward strand.
CACGTATCGAATAAGGAATGCGCCATGCCGCTTCAGTCAACTCTTTGATGGCTTTAAGCGAATCCGCGGTAAACAAGTTACCGGAGCGGGAAGAAACGATAAACAGAACATTATCCGTTTTGCTGAAAGTGGATTGTATTTCATTAAAAGCCAACAATTCAGGACTATCTGAATTAAAGTAAACGCGGTAATCGCTGTCAAATTGCAAACAAGTCAAGCCGATACCGGCGATTCCGGTTATAAGCAGAACGGTAAGCAAGACATATTTTGGATAAGACGTAATTAATAAACCCAAGCGTACACCAATTATATTTTTTCCATTTATCATAGGTGTGTCTAAGAATAATGTCCTGATTATGAGAATAGCCCTGCATATTCGAGGCAAAAAAGGCCTACAAATAAAGCCTTTTTGATCTGCAGCAGATTTGGATTTAATAACCGGTTTTGCAAAACTCATAACTGATTTACTGATCAGATATTGATTAATAAGCTTAGCAGTTTTTACGCATTTCTTTTTATATTGATACCAAAAAGACTACATTATGTAATCTTATTCTTACAAACAATAGCGCAAACCTTCGTGCTCATTACTTTTCTTATATGAGTCTTAACAACTTGAAGTATAAATACCAGCAATTCTCATTTTAAAACCCTACCCGGAGTCAGGAATTGTGCCGTTGAGTCCTTTCAGCATAAACCGCATCAAATGATCCCAGTCATCGAATGGAAGATACTGCATTAAAGCGCGAAGATGTTCAAAAAAAGTCCGC
>NZ_JAUSBX010000122.1 GCF_030651835.1 Methylicorpusculum sp.
GACATCGACTTTACGTTGCTTGAAGAAACGATCCCCTTGCTGCGCATAAGTATCTACACAACTTTTCGTAAATTTTGGCATGATGTCGCATGATTTTAAAAAAGCCTATCCGGCGTGGACTCACGCCTAAACGACCGCTACCAGCGCCTGGTGAGTGAACACATGAATTCAAGTGAACGCCTGAGTGCTGGATTAAAAGCGTTGCCTGACAAAATCAGCAGCTTTGCCAGCACTCAAGCGGCGTGGCGCTTCTACCAAAACGAATCGGTCAGTCTATCGAAGCTCCAAGAACCGCTCACGGTCGCCGCGCACCAAGGCATCTTGGCTCTTTGCATGAACTTCGCTTTATGCGTCCATGACTGGTCGCGCTTGAGTTACAAACATGCCAACAAACCGGACACTTACGCGATCACCCATGACACCGACATCGGCTACGATCTGCAAACCAGCCTCATTATTAGCGACCAAACCGGACAGCCCTTGGCGCCGGTAGCGCAGCGACTGGTTAGCCGCGAAGGGAGTTTCGCGACCTATCAGGAAGCCAACCCTCAACCCATCGTCCAAAATCATTTGGATGAAGTCAGCGACTGCATTCAGTTTTTGGAGCAGCAAGGTTTTGCCAAGCCATTAGTCCACCTGATTGATCGAGAAGGCGATTCCATCGCCCATATCCGCCGCTGGGAAGCGACGGGTAGCCACTGGCTGGTACGGGTCAAAGATAATCCCAAAGTGGACTACCAAGCTAAGCCCATGGCCTGTAAAGCCGTTGCGCAAGAGCTGGAGTTCATTAAAACCCGGTCTGTCAGTTATCATGGCAAGGCCTATTGGCAGTGGGTGGCGGAGACTGAAGTGACGCTAACCCGTCCCGCCAAACCCAGTCAGAAGAAAAGCAAAAAGCCGGCGGTGCCTGGCATTCCTGTAGCGGCAAGGCTGGTGGTCAGTCGCGTCTTGTCCGACGAAGGTGAGGTGTTGGCGGAATGGCTGCTATTGACCAATGTAAAAGATGTCGATGCTTCGACTATTGCGCTATGGTACTACTGGCGCTGGCAAATCGAGTGTTTTTTCAAACTGGTCAAGTCGGCAGGCCACCACCTCGAATCGTGGCAACAAGAATCAGCCATGGCCATCGCCAAACGCCTCTTGGTGGCTAGCATGGCCTGTGTTACGGTTTGGGCCATAGCCGCCGACAAAAGCAAGGAAGCGGCTGAATTAAGACTCTTTCTGATCAAGCTCAGCGGCAGGCAAATGCGCCACAAAAAGGAGTTTACGAATCCAGCACTATTGTCGGGGCTGTGGGTCTTCCTCTCCATGCTTGAAATCATGGATGCCTACTCTCAAGAAGAACTGGATAGATTGAAGGCAACCGCTCAACAATTTTTAGGAAAAGATGTGTAGATACTTATGCTTGCTGCGAGGACCGGTTGGCAGACTGGTTTTGCATACACTGGGTTTCAGTGAAGAACTCACCCATATTCCCTATCATGCCGAAGACTGGTATTTTGACAATAATGACCAACTGGGGCTCATTGACATTGTCATATTGGCGAAATTACACAGCTTTATCGGCAGTGAGCGGAGCAAAACGCTGCCCGCCATTTGCTCCATTCCGGCCTATACCAAATTGAACGACGGTAAACTTAACCCTGACCTTTCCCTACAAGTGCTGCGAAATGCTCAACAACGTATTCAAGCAGCCATGAACATTCTTTCCTGGTAACTATGAAAAATCCATTACTGATAGACAGCGCATTACCCCATTTCTCTGAAATCAAGACCGACCATATTGAACCCGCCATCGATGCGTTACTCGCAGAAGCGCGCTCGGTAGTCTCTGCCTGCTTGGCATCAACCCAAAACTATACCTGGGAAAATCTGATAGAGCCTATCGATAATGTAGAAGACAAACTCAACAAAGCCTGGTCTCCAGTCAGTCACATGAACTCGGTGATCAATAGCGAAGCCTTGCGTGAAGCCTACAATGCCTGTTTGCCTAAACTCAGCGAATATTCGACTGAGATGGGACAAAATGAGCCGCTTTACCACGCGTATAAAATGATCGCGCAAAGCAATGATTTCGCTCATCTGGATAAAGCACAACAAAAAATCATTGATAACGCGCTCAGAGATTTTCGCTTATCCGGTATCGATCTGCCGGAAAAACAAAAACAACGTTACAAGGAAATCAGTCAGGCGTTGTCCAAATTGACCAGTCAGTTTGAAGAAAACGTGATGGATGCCACCAATGCCTGGTCCAAACATATTACCGACCGTGAAGAATTGGCCGGATTACCCGAATCCGCATTACAGCAAGCTCAACAAACCGCGCAGAGTGAAAATCTGCAAGGCTGGATGATCACGCTGCAATTTCCTTCCTATCTGGCGGTCATGACGTATGCCGACAATCGGCAGCTACGCAGAGAACATTATGAAGCCTTTGTAACCCGTGCTTCTGACTGCGGTCCCTATGCAGGTCACTGGGATAACAGTCAGATCATGGAGCAGATTCTTGACTTGCGCCATGAGAAAGCGCAATTGCTGGGCTTTGCCAATTACGCCGAATTATCCCTTTCCACCAAAATGGCCGAAAGTACGGATCAAGTCATCGATTTTCTTGAAGACCTCGGCGACAGGTCCTGGCGTCAGGCACGCAAGGATCTGGCCGAATTGCGCGAATTTGCCGGAAAATATTACGGCATCAAGGATTTGCAACCCTGGGATATGAGCTATTTTTCCGAAAAAATGCGGCAACATTTCTATCAGTTATCTCAGGAAGAAGTTAAAGCTTATTTCCCGGACAACCGGGTATTAAAGGGCTTATTTGCGATCGTCGAAAAACTGTACGGCTTGCAAATTTCAGAAATCGATAAGGTTGACACCTGGCACCCTGACGTCCGGTTTTATCAAATCCTTGATCAAAGCGGTCAATTACGCGGCGAGTTTTATACCGACTTATACGCACGTCCTAAAAAACGTGGCGGTGCCTGGATGGATGTTTGCACTACCCGCAAAAAAACGGGCGATAGCATTCAAACCCCTGTTGCTTATCTGACCTGCAACTTTACCCCGCCGGCAGGCAGCGATCCTGCGTTACTGACCCATGACGAAGTCACGACGCTTTTTCATGAATTTGGCCATGGCCTGCACCACATGTTGACTCAAGTCGATCACTTGGGCGTTTCAGGCATCAACGGCGTCGAATGGGATGCGGTCGAGTTGCCCAGTCAGTTTATGGAAAACTGGTGCTGGGAAAAAGAGGCACTGGGATTAATCTCAGGTCATTATCAAACCGGCGAAATATTACCCGACAGTCTGTTTGATAAGATGATGGCGGCCAAAAACTTTCAGGCCGGCATGCAAATGGTCAGACAACTGGAATTCAGCTTGTTTGATTTTAGAATCCACCTTGAATATGACCCCAAAAAAGGCGGCCGTATTTATGACATTCTTAATCGCGTCAGAAGGCAGGTCTCCGTCGTTCAGCCACCCGCGTTCAACCGCTTCGCGCACGGATTTTCCCATATTTTTGCCGGAGGCTATGGCGCCGGTTACTACAGCTACAAATGGGCCGAAGTCTTATCCAGTGATGCCTTCTCGCTGTTTGAAGAAAAAGGCATTTTTGACGTTACAACCGGCCATGCATTTTTAACCAATATTCTTGAGCAAGGCGGCAGCGAAGACGCGATGTCCTTGTTTATTGCATTCCGAGGCCGTGAACCCAAAATCGATGCCTTGCTCAGACATAACGGAATTGCTGCATGAAGTACCACGATTTACGCGACTTCATAAGGCAACTGGAAAAACAAGGTGAACTGAAACGAATCCAGTATCCGGCCGACCCGGTCCTTGAAATAACTGAAATCTGCAGCCGCACCCTGGAGCAGCAGGGCCCGGCGCTGTTATTCGAAAACCCGAAAGGTCATACAATACCGCTGCTAGGAAACTTGTTCGGAACGCCGCACCGCGTCGCCATGGGCATGGGCGCAGATTCGGTCGAAGCCCTGCGTGAAATCGGGAAATTACTGGCCTATCTGAAAGAACCCGAGCCGCCGAAAGGCTTTCGGGATGCGCTGGACAAAATCCCGGTCTTCAAACAAGTGCTGAACATGGCGCCTAAAATTGTCAAATCACCGCCTTGCCAGGAAGTCGTTCTGGAAGGCGACGAAATCGATTTGGCCAATTATCCCATTCAAACCTGCTGGCCCGAGGATGCCGCGCCGCTCATCACCTGGGCGCTGGTCATTACCAAAGGTCCTTACAAGGAACGGCAGAACCTGGGTATTTACCGCCAACAAGTCATCGCGAAAAATAAAGTCATCATGCGCTGGCTCGCCCATCGCGGTGGCGCGCTGGATTTCAAGGAATGGCAGGAAGCCCATCCCGGCCAGCCTTTTCCGGTTACCGTTGCGCTGGGAGCAGATCCCGCGACGATACTCGGTGCGGTTACACCGATTCCTGACAGCCTGTCTGAATATGCCTTCGCCGGTTTATTGCGCGGCAGTAAAACCGAGCTGGCCAATTGTTTGTGCAATAACCTGCAAGTGCCGGCCAGCGCTGAAATCGTTTTGGAAGGCTTCATTTATCCCGGAGAAACCGCACCGGAAGGCCCCTACGGCGACCATACCGGCTATTATAATGAAGTCGATGATTTTCCGGTGTTTACCATCGAAAAAATCACCCAGCGCCACGATCCGATTTACCACAGCACCTACACCGGCAAACCGCCCGATGAGCCCGCTGTTTTGGGTGTGGCATTGAATGAAGTGTTTGTGCCAATCCTGCAAAAACAATTTCCGGAAATCGTTGATTTCTATCTACCACCCGAAGGCTGCTCGTATCGCCTGGCCGTAATCAGCATAAAAAAACAATACCCAGGCCACGCAAAAAGGGTCATGCTAGGTTTGTGGTCTTTTTTACGCCAGTTCATGTACACCAAATTCGTTATCGTCGTCGATGAGGACATCAGTCCGCGCGAATGGAAAGAGGTCATCTGGGCCATGACCACGCGCATGGATCCAACCCGTGATATCACGCTGCTCGATAATACCCCTATTGATTATCTCGACTTCGCCTCACCGGTATCAGGTCTAGGCTCGAAAGCGGGCTTCGATGCCACCAATAAATGGCCCGGCGAAACCAACCGAGAATGGGGACGCCCTATCGTCATGTCAAAAGAGATCATCCAGCAGGTAGACAGAATTTGGGATGAGTTGTTTTGATGGCTTTTTAAATTATCCGGATTAGCGAGAGTGAGTTTAGCCCATTCTTAATTCATCACCAGAGCCGTCATTTGCGCATGAATTGCCGAAATGACGGCCGCATAGGCAGAGTTTAAAACCGCTATCAATGAATCAATGACTATTAGCAAAAGCTACGCCTGATAAGGCTTCCTGAAGGTTGCAAAAATGAAATAAAAAATGAATCTTGTGTAATGTGTGTCTAAAATTCTTTAGCATGAATCGACACACTTTTCTTATCCGCTTAGCTTCATTACCGGCAATTGCATCTTGGCTTTTCGCCTGCCCCCCAGCACAGCCATTGACTGCCGTAATTCATCACTGGATTGGATATGAAACATCCAACCGGAGCATCAATGACCGACTTATCGGCTCAGCAAAATAGCCCGATGAAAACATTAATGCTTGTTTTGACACTTGCAGGGTTCGGCTTTTCCGAAGCAGCGTTTTGTTCAGACCTCCAAACTCCGTTAAAATTTGCAGTTCTTGCTTTTCGGCCAAAAGCACAGGCCATGACCCAGTGGGAACCCTTGGCCACTTATCTTTCTTCCGCTCTGGGCCAACGCGTCGAACTCAGTGTCTACGACTATTCCGAACTGGACGCCGCAGTATCCGGAAATGAAGTAGATATTGTGCTGACCAATCCGGGACACGCTATCCAGCTTCAACTTCAACACAATTTGTCGGCACCCCTGGTGACGCAGGTGACTCAAGCCGATGCATATAAGCTTTCAGCATTCGGAGGCGTTATTTTTACGCGCCATGATGCGTTATCGATTAACTCCCTGGCTGACCTGAGTGAAAAGCGTATTGCAGTCACCCTTATAAATTCTGCCGGTGGTTATCAGATGCAAGCCTTTGAGTTGCTGTCTGCCGGAGTCCCGTTACCCAAAAAGCAAAAGCTGATAAGAACAGGCATGCCTCACGACCTTGTTGTCGAAGCCGTCATGACCGGTCAGGCCGATGCAGGTTTTGTGCGCAGCGGTGTCCTCGAAGAACTGCAGCACGAAGGCAAGCTTGACCTGGATCAAATCAAGATTATCAACAAACAACAGCTGCCTGCATATCCCTTTATCAGCTCCACCCGTCTGTATCCTGAATGGCCGGTATCGGTGATGCCCCAGGTTGATGAACAACTCACTCGCAAACTGATCATTGCCTTGCTTAACCTGCCTCCCGATAGCCCGGCTGCCCATTCAGCAGGCATTATTGGATTTATTCCTCCCGCCAATTATGAAGGCGCGCATGAGGTACTTAGAAAACTGCGTTTGCCGCCCTATGACGTAACCCCTGATTTCACCCTGACCGACCTGTGGAAAAAATACCGGATCTGGATCTCCTCCATAGGCATCTTGACGCTGCTTTTAATAGCTTCAGGCTTGCTCTCGTTGATCCAGAACCGGCGATTACGCCAAAGTGAACAACGTTTTGCCACATTGTTTGAACTGGCCCCGGAACCTACCTGGATTATTGCCGACGGGCGCTTTATTGACTGCAACATGGCAGCCGTGCGAATACTGGGCTACAAAAACCGGACCAAACTGCTGAATGCCCGCCCGGCCGACATTTCGCCGGAACGCCAACCGGATGGTGAAAGTTCACAAAGTAAAGCAGAGCGTATATTGCAGTTAGTCGAAAACGGTGAGCCGCAACGCTTCGAATGGATCCATAAAAAATTTGACGGCAGCAAATTAATAGCCAATGTTAGCCTGGATCCGGTAATTTTAAACGGAAAAAAGGTCGTGCTCTGCTCCTGGCATGATGTCACTCAACGTAAACAAACCGAAGCCAAGTTATTTGAGAGCGAGCGAAAATTTCGTGAGCTGAGTCGCCGCCAGGAAGAAATCATCTGGGCTACCAATATCGGCACCTGGGAATGGAATATCAGGAGCGGTGAAACGATTTTCAACGACCGATGGGCCGAGATTACCGGCCATACCCTTTCGGAACTGAGTCCCCATACTATTGAAACATGGCTAGCGCTAGTCCATCCGGAAGATATCAAGCTATCGAAGGACAGGCTGGAAAAATGCTTTTCACGCGAAACAGCTTCTTACAGTTGCGAAGTGCGTATGCGGCACAAGCAGGGTCATTGGATCTGGGTGCTGGATCAAGGCCGGATCGTCGAATGGTCGGCCGATGACATGCCTTTGCGCATGTCGGGAACACATCAAGACATTACCGACCGTAAACAAGCGGAAAACGAGTTGATGCTCGCTGCAAGCGTCTTCACTCATGCCAGGGAAGGCATACTGATTACCGATGCCGACGCCAACATCATAGAAGTCAATAAGACATTTTCTCTGATCACCGGTTACAGCCGTGCCGAAATCCTCGGTCAAAATCCTCGAATCTTAAATTCCGGACGGCAACCCGCGGCATTTTATTCGGCTATGTGGCAACAGCTTATCGACCAGGGCCATTGGTGCGGAGAGGTATGGAACCGGCGCAAGAATGGCGAAGTCTATGCGGAATTACTGACTATCAGTGCCGTCAAAGACACCTATGGCAGGACGAAAAGTTACGTGGCTTTGTTTACGGATATTACCCAGATCAAGGAACAACAAAACCAACTGGAGCATATTGCTCATTTTGACACACTCACCCAACTGCCTAACCGCTTGCTGCTGGCCGACCGACTAAGGCAAGCCATGGTCAATAGTGAACGCAACGGCCGGTCTTTGGCACTTCTCTACCTGGATCTGGATGGCTTCAAATCGGTCAACGATCATTATGGACACCCTGCGGGCGATGAACTATTGATCATAGTTGCACAACGCATGAAGTCGGCGTTACGTGAAGGCGACACCCTGGGACGTATCGGTGGCGACGAATTTGTTGCGATACTTATTGACCTTGAGCAAAACGAAGACTGGGAGCCGATTCTTAATCGCCTGCTTATCGCAGCCGCCGAACCAGTGGCAATCAACGAAGAACAGCTGAGTGTATCGGCCAGTATCGGCGTCACACTGTATCCGCTTGACAATGCCGATGCAGATCAACTGATGAGGCATGCCGACCAAGCCATGTATCAGGCCAAACAACAAGGCAAAAACAGTTATCAGCTATTCGATATCGCTGGAAATGCCGAAGCAGCAACACAGCGAGAGACTTTGGAGAGCATCCGGCGCGCCATTGATTACGGTGAATTCGTCCTTTATTATCAGCCTAAAGTGAATATGAAAACGGGCGAAATAGTCGGCGCAGAGGCGCTTATTCGCTGGCAGCACCCTGAACGCGGTTTTCTGCTCCCCGCTGCCTTTCTACCCCTTATCGACAAGCACCCTATCAGCCTGGAATTAGGCAACTGGGTCATTGAGACCGCATTAAGCCAACTTGCCGCATGGCGTGCAGAGGGCTTGGATATTTCGGTCAGTGTGAACATTAGCGCATTACAATTACAACAAACCCGTTTCGAAGAACGCTTGTTTGAACTCCTGACCGCGCATCCTGAAGTTGAGCCTTGTCAGCTGGAACTGGAAGTCATTGAATCCAGTGCTCTCGAAGATATTGCCTATGTATGCGGTGTCATGAATGCGTGTATCAGCCTCGGCGTCCGGTTTGCATTGGATGATTTCGGCACCGGTTATTCTTCTCTGACCTATCTTAGACGTCTACCCGCCAGCACCCTAAAAATTGACCAGAGCTTCGTCAGAGATATGCTGGAAGATCAGGACGATCTTGCCATAGTTGGAGGGGTGTTGGTCCTGGCCAACGCTTTCGGGCGTGAAGTCATAGCCGAAGGCGTAGAGACGATAGCCCATGGCAATTTGCTGCTGTCTCTGGGTTGTGAGTTAGCGCAAGGCTATGGCATTGCCAAACCCATGACAGCGTCCGCACTGCAACCCTGGATCAAAACTTGGCGTCCTGACCCGTCCTGGGCTGCCTGGAACCAACAAACATTCCTGGTTAATGACGAAGTACCCATAATGAATTCGCTCTCTGACAGCTCTAAAACATATGATGCATGGCCCTAAATCTTCTGCGCTTTCTCAGGAAGCAGAAATCTTGTTACAAACGCTGGCGCTTAGCCTGGATCTTCAATTACTCAAGGCCAATCAACATGCTTGTGAATGGCTGGGCAATGATATGGACGAGTTATTGCAGTCATCCCCGCCTGATATAGGCTTGTCCGGCATTAATGATGGAAATCATCAACCATTCGTAAAACTGATTGCCGGTCAAACATCCCACCTTTATTTTGATCAGCCATTCCGTCATAAAAACGGGCAAACGTTGTGGGGAGAAAACGGCGTAAGTGCTCTATACGATAAATCAGGCCTCATTTTCGGCATGCTGGTCATGATTAACGATATCACTCAACGCAGGAAAACCGAACAGCGCTTTCGTACCATGGCAAATGCAGCGCCGGTATTAATCTGGATTTCGGGTCTGGACAAGTTGTACTGCTGGTTTAATAAAGTATGGCTGGATTTTACCGGCCGTAACGTGGAAGATGAGTACGGCATGGTTGGACGCAAGGCATGCATCCAGATGACTTAGATTACTATATTGAAACCTATCAACGTCATTGTTGAAACGCTGTGTAAATTTATCCGAAGCCATTCAACCAGGATAATCCCTATTGATTGCACCGGTGTTTGACGTGAACCGGCTCATTTTACTGGCAGCAGACAATCCTAATTTTATTCTGGAACTGTTCGAGAAATTTATCATTGACTTTAGCGGCAGTGAAAACAGAATCAAAAAAAGGCTACAAGACGGACACTATGCTCAGGCCGGAATAGAAACCTATAAATTAAAAGGAGCCGCCGGCAATTTAGGTGCGTATGCCTTACAAAAAGCGTGTGTCAAATTGGAAACGGATATTAAAGTGGGGATCATCAAACCGGCTACCTTGATTGACTTCTCCGCAACGCTGAACGAGGTTTTGTCAGCATGTATTGATTACTTAACCCCCACCCAGCTGCTAAAGTTCCCCTTAATTATAATAATGATTTACAAAAACGGTTAACTGAGTTAGATGAACTATTGGATGGACATGAATGGGTATCCAAAACAAGCCTGCGAGAAATAGAAGAAAGGCTGCCCAGTGAAGCGGGTCCAGCCATGGAAACACTGACAAATCAACTTAACAACCTTGACTATGAACGGGCTCAAAATACGATGCATGCATTAATTCAAGAGTATGGAAACAAACGATGAAACCCTGCACAAATACACCGATTATTTTGATTGTTGACGATATGCTAACCAATATTCAAATTCTGGTTGAAAGTCTAAAATCGAAATACCGTATCAAAGTCTCGAATAATGGCGAGGAAGCCTTATTGCTGGCGATGGCCGACCCACAACCCGATCTGATATTACTGGATATCATGATGCCCGTTATGGATGGCTTTGAGGTATGCCGGTTACTTAAATCCAACCCTAAAACGCAGTCGATACCCATTATTTTCATAACCGCCAAAGACAACCTGAGCGATGAAGAACACGGACTCAATCTCGGAGCAGTGGATTACATTATCAAACCCTTTCATATCCCTGTTGTTGCGGCCCGGATTCGTAATCATATCAAGCTTAAAAATCATGCGGATATGCTTGAAAACCTCGCACAAATTGACCCGCTCACCCATTTACCCAACCGGCGGCGTATCAATGAAGTTCTGCAGTGCGAACTTAAACGCGCAGATCGGGATCATTCTTTTTTGGCCTTGTTAATGATCGATATAGACCACTTCAAAGAATACAACGACCATTACGGCCATGGGCAAGGAGATATTTGTTTACAAGCAGTTGCGTCAGCCCTGGCGGAAGGACTGACCCGGGCTGGCGATATGGTTGGACGCTACGGTGGAGAGGAGTTCATTGCCATTCTGCCAAACTCAGGAAAGGAGGATGCTTGCCATGTAGCGGAGCGTCTGAAAACCAAAGTGTCTCAATTAAACGTCCCGCACCAATTTTCAAGTACTGAGGCTTATGTCACGGTGAGCATTGGCGCAGCATCTCTGGACGAAAATGACCTGTTAAATAAGGCCGATACCTTATTGGAAGCAGCCGATAAACAATTGTATTTAGCCAAGCAAACAGGCCGTAACCGGGTCTGCTGTTAAGGCAATAAACCTTTAAAGAGATTACAGAGCTTCTCGCAGGCTTTTTTACCCCCCCGTCAAACCCACCAGTAGTTCTCAATTTGAAGGGGGACGCTTGTTGAGAAATATCGGCAGCAATGATGCTGCTGTCAAGGCCAGGCTAACAGTTCACTCCGGGAATTGCTGTGTTATTCCTGATGGAAACAGCGGGTAGAGAAAACGCTGGCATTATCCGGTCAGCCCGTAAAGTTTTCAACTTGGCTGATGACTTCGTTTGAAGCTAATTCCAGACCCATTTTGTAGCATTCAATGGCATTATTTTTATCATCTTTGCCAAAAAGTATATTACCCAATAACTGATAGGCTGAAACCGAAGGCTCAACAGCAATACTCTTTTCCAGATAAAGTTCCGCTTTATCCATATCCTTGGTCAAAATACTTAATTTACCCAAGATTCTTAGCAAGACAGGATCATCAGGATAAACGGTTAGCCAGCTTTCCGCTGTTCTAAGCTGTCTGGCCCGATCATTTGACTGAACGCTACCGAACAGCACAAGCAAAGTATGATCCCAGTTCGCAGAGATTATTTTAGCCAGTTCATCTTCGATCTTGGCACCGGCACCCACATCAATCATCGCTGCAAAATAAATGGCAGGAATTCCTGACACGGTTTTTATGTAGTCGGGGATTTCTTGCCAAAGTTCTTGAATTTCGGTGAAGTCACCTTTTTGTGCTGCCTGTCTGAGGAGATTACTGTAAGCGTCAGCTTCCAATAGCTTGACTTCGGCTTCCATCAACACTTTGTTCTTGTTCAGTGAGGGAATCAGCTTCCTGATAGCATCCCAATCGCCTATATGCCGGTACGTTTGATGAAGAAGTTTGAGAACAGCCGCATGGCCCGGATTGATGGAGTGTAATTTGGTCAGCGTTTGCATCGCCTCTTCAAACTGATTTCCCGACAAATGGAGCTCTGCCTGAACCAGGCCGACTGCAATATCAGAACCCGGCGCATAATCGGCCGCTTTTTTCAGATATTCATCGCGTTTTTCAACTGCGCCTCGCGATTGAGCGGCCCTTGCCGCCGTCAAATAATGAATCAAAGGCGCGCCGCTGTGCGAGGCATGCTTGATCAATATTTTTTCGGCTTTTTCCCAATTACCTTCGGCAGAATCGACTAAGCCGGCGATCAGTGCTTCTTGGGAACGGTTGAATTTAACATTCTTTCCGCGATCTTTCATCTTGCCGGGCAGCCGCATTAACCAGCCTACCAGGCGAAAAAACATATAAGTGATAAAAAAAACGATCACCAGAGCCACGCCAAAAAACACCAGCGAAGTTTCTAATGACCACCGCCCCATACCAATTAATACATAGCCCGAGTCATCGTATTGGCTTAACCAGCTATGAACTATAAAAGCGGTTGCGACTGCAATAAAGAGCGAACCCAGAAAATAGATGACATTTTTCATAGTTCACTCATTGATTATTTTGAGGTGGCTGTTCTGTTACTTCGGGTTCAGCCAACGCTTTATCTGTCTCAATTCTTAATTTAGTAATATCGCGCAGCATCTTAAGCGACCGGCTGATATCCGGAAATTCACTTTTTAATCGAATAATATTCATGCGTTCCAGTTCTCCCACAACCGACTTTGTTTCGTCGTTCATAGTGAAGTTTTCCTTGAGCCATGCGATTGCATCGGCAATGGCTGCTTTATACAAGGCTTCATTTTGCTGAACCAGCGCAAGCTTGATCATTTCCAGCTTGACTCTCAATTGTTGCTGAATAAACAAGGCTTCCTCAGGCTCAAGAATAGCCTTGATTTCCTTGTCAGTATGGCGAATGGTGACTACGCCTTCGAGTTTTTTCATCGCGAAAGACAGTATATTATGCTCATCTTCCCCAGAATCATCATGACTGTGAACCTCTGATGCAGGCGTAAACGGCTTGCCGGCATAAGGCATGATCAAGGGCAATTGCCCAGCTTTGCCTTGTAAGGTCTGCAGCGCAGAATAAATCCCGACCACATCCGATTCGACAATGGTTTTCAACGCGGCAATATCTTTTGAAATTTGCTCTCTGACCTTGAAAACCGCCGCATCGCCGCTCTCGCGCAAACGTTGGTCAGCCGCTTCCAGCGCTTCGCTAGTCGTGACCAAATCGCCCATCAGTTGCAAACGCTGATTTGCCACACTCAGCAGATATTCAGCATCGGCAATCAACCAATCGCCGCGGGTTTTACCCAGTTGACGCTGGACCTGACGGATCTGATTACCCAGGTCAGTTCTGGCGTTATCGAGTTTTTCGGTATGAAGTTGAGAGAAGTCAGACAATGTTTTGTTAAACTGCCCGTCCTTGTTTTTAACATCGGCGACCAGTGTGGCCAATTGTGATTGCAATGCCGACAATTGTGTTTGATAGCCGCTCAGCTGCTTGCTGAGCTCAATGACCTGCATGTCACCCTTATCAAGCTCGCCACCCAAATTTTCCTGTTGGGCACGCAACTGCATGAAAAAATAATAACCAATCCCCCCGATGCTGAGAATGATCAGTAAAATTAAGAATCCGAACCAAAGCCCGCTTTTGGATTTGCTTTTCAACAAAACTTTATCGGTATTCTGGTCTTGTTTTTCACTTAACTCAGCCACTGGTATTCCCCATTTATGATCTTTTTTATTTCTTCTAAAATAGCGGCATCAGAAGGATTTTTTGCCACAACCACGTGAAAAAAACCTCTCGCCTGCGCATCTTGCGCCATTCTCTCGCTAACAACAACTAAGGGCAAAATTAACAGCGCTGATTTAAGCTCATCACCCATCATCCGGACCAAATTATTAAGTCCTTCGGAACTCGTTACTGTAATCACAGCCAATTGCTCTTCCTGCAACATCTTTATCAATGGCTTATTGTCCAAATCCGGGCAGGCTCTTTGATAGACCTCAAGATAATCAACAGCAGCCCCGCGTCTGCGTAATTCATCAGCCAAGGCTTCACGCCCGCCTTCACCACGAATGATTAAAATACGCTGCCCCTTAACTGCCTGCAACTGAGGCATAGCTAAAAGCGCTTCAGTGTTAAAACCGCTTTCTGGCACCGTATCAACCACCAGGCCTTGCTTCAC
Organism: Methylicorpusculum sp.; assembly: GCF_030651835.1. GTDB lineage: Bacteria > Pseudomonadota > Gammaproteobacteria > Methylococcales > Methylomonadaceae > Methylicorpusculum. The sequence goes on from NZ_JAUSBX010000122.1 coordinate 14,407, forward strand.
CAATGCATCGGCAGTAGACGCCCCAACTGCCGCTATTGGCCGTTTAGTAAAAGCTGCTATTTTGCCATCATTCAGTAACAGTGCAAAATTTACGGCGTTTACACTGATAAAAATCAACCGGTCATAGTCATCAATACTAGCCAGAATTTGCCTTGCCTGATCGGTCTTTTGTGTAGGCACTATCTCCAGAACAGGAAACCGGATGGGCAAAAAACCCGCTTCAGATAGCAATCCGCACAGTTTTTCAGCCTGATGAACCGGACGTGTTATCAGAATGCCCTGTGAGTGGTTCAAGCCAGCAATTCCCTTAAAATCTCATCAGCACCGCATGCCAGCAAGTCTTCAGCAATAGCCTTACCTATTGCCTCGGCCTCTTCGGCAGAACCGGAACGTTCTGCCCTGTATAAAACCGTGCCATCCGGACTACCGACCAAGCCTCTCATTATCAGATGGTTATCCGTCAATTCTGCAAATCCGGCTATCGGCACCTGACAGCCGCCATTCAGGCGCTTGTTCATGGCTCGCTCGGCACGAACGCAAATGGAGGTATCCGGATCATGCAGCGCCTGCAGCAAACTGTTGAGTTCCGCATCATCAATTCTGCACTCTATGCCAATTGCGCCTTGCCCGATAGCGGGTAAACTCTGCGCAGGGTCAAGACAGGCGGTGATGCGATGCCCCATGCCCAAACGTTTGAGACCGGCTGAAGCCAGAATAATGGCATCAAATTCACCGGTATCCAGTTTAGCCAGCCGGGTATTAACATTACCCCGCAACGATAAAATCTCCGAATCCGGAAATTTTTCTTTAATCTGGCACTGGCGGCGCAAACTGGATGTACCAATTTTTGCGTTTACAGGCAAGTCATCCAAAGAACGGAAGTGATTGGACACAAACGCATCGGTAGGGTCTTCCCTCGTCAAAATTGCCGCCAGATGAAGCCCCTCAGGAAATTCCACCGGCACATCCTTCATGGAGTGAACAGCAATATCCGCTATCCCCTCCAGCATGCCCTGCTCCAACTCCTTGACAAAAAGCCCCTTCCCTCCGACTTTGGCCAGAGGCGCATCCAGCAATTTATCGCCCTTGGTAGTCATTTTTACAAGCTCGGTCTGTAAACCGGGAAATGCTGTTTTCAAGCGATCGGCGACATGCTCTGCCTGCCATAATGCCAAAGGGCTTTTACGGGTCGCTATGCGAATAACCTTTTGTATCAAAACAATACCTTATCTGTTATAAATTTAAATCAAATGAAAGTGCATCTGCCCGGAAGAATCAGCCATTATCGGCGTTAAAGACGGGAACTTTATAATTTCCGCGACTGATTTTTTTGCACCCCCTCCCATTTTATTTGGGTGTAGGCGCTTGATTTGAAAGGACGCATGAAACCCAGCAATTACCAGTTTGATATTTTCAGCGTCACTTTGGGCTGGGAAAAGCCTTTCGAGGTATGCCGTAAACCCCTCCTTGGGGGCTTCACGGTAGCATCCCTACTGCCGACATCCTCGAAAAGCTTCTCCCAACCCTTTTTTCCTTCAATTTGAGAATTGCTACATGAAACCATGCCTGTTACAGAAGCCTTTTCAATCACCTAAACCCTCTATTCCAAGCGGGCGAGTAGTTACCGTTTTTTTAGGTCACAAACAAACACCGTAGTAAATTTACAGATGTTCATCAAACAAATGCTATTCTTAAATCGGCTCATTGTACCCTTTTTAACTGATTTAAAACTTATTCGGTTTAAATTTTATTTAAGGAAAAAGTATCGGGATAGCCAGAATAAACTGTTTACATGATATCTTAAGATTGACTTAACAATGCCGGGTGAGTTCGTCTTGAGAACCGACAAACAATGCTGTTAAATCAGGCAGCTGCAAGAAGGTATCCAATAAGCCCCAAAGTTTCAAGTCAGAACCGTCAACTAAAATAGCTTTACTTAACTATAATGGCCTCTGATCCATTTATTCTAAATGAAACGAGCCGCCAGCCACCACCGATAAAAAACAATGGGTTTTAATTTTCTCCGATGATCCCTTCTAACGCTTGCCAAATCATGCTGGTCGAAGATGACCCAGGTGATGCTCACCTGATAAGTTCCGCGTTAAGAATGAGTCGGGATATTATATTTGACGTAATCTGGGTAACTCATCTGGCAGAAGCCAAGATAAAACTGGAAAAACAGCTCCCCCAGGTTTTGTTGCTGGATCTTTCCCTGCCTGACTCCAGCAGCATCAAAACAGTAGAAGACTTATTAAAGGAAGCGCATTCCATTCCTATTATCGTGCTAACCGGCCACGAAAATAACGAGTTGGCACTGCAAGCGCTCACCTTAGGGGTTCAGGATTATCTGGTTAAGGGTAACTATGATAGTGAAGCGTTGATCCGCTCCATCAGCTATGCCATCAGCCGTAACCAGTTGGAACAACGACTCGCGGAAACCGGCTCCCAATTACGCACGCTGATTAATGCCATGCCCGACATTGTCTGTTTTAAAGACGCTGAAGGACGCTGGCTGGAAGCCAACACATTTGATCTGAAATTATTTCAACTGGAAAACGTCGATTATCGCGGCAAAAAAGATTCCGAATTAGCTGAATACCAAACTTTTTATAAAGATGCCTTTCTTGCCTGCGAAGCCAGTGATGAAGCGACATGGCAATCCGGCGCCATGCTGAGAAGAGAGGAAACCATTCCTCGTCCCGACAATAGCCCATTAATATTCGACATTGTAAAAGTTCCGCTATTTCATGACGATGGCAGGCGCAAAGGCCTGGTGGTGGTCGGCAGGGATATTACAGAAATCAGAAAGGCAGCAGAACGCCAAAGACTGGCCACACGTGTATTTGAAACCACCGGGGAAGCCATTGTGGTATCGGATGCGACTCCGAAAATAGTCGCCGTAAACCCTGCATTTCTGAGTATCACCGGTTTTAAGGAAGATGAGGTACTTGATAAAGACCCGCTTAAATTTTGCTTTGGTCTGCATTCCAAAGATTTTCTGAGAAGCGTTTTAACCTGCCTGATGACCAAAGGCTTATGGAACGGCGAAATGTTCTGCAGCCGCCGTAACGGTGAGGTATTCCCTGTTATACAAACAATCAGCACGATCAAGGATGAACTCGGCAATATCACCCATTACACGGCTATCTTTTCGGACTTAAGCGACATTAAGCGCGCGCAGCATACCGCAGACCGACTCTCATGGTCCGACCCATTGACGAATCTGGCAAACCGGGCACTGTTTCTCAAACAAATGGAACAAACGCTGGAACAGGCTTACCGGGACGGTCACTTTGCGAATGTTCTTCTGATTGACATCGACCGGTTCAAAAGTATTAACGAAGTTAGAGGAATGGATATGGGCGATGACCTGCTCAAATCAGTCGCCATGAGGCTAGAGCAATGCATGAAGCCCAATGATCTATTGGCTAGACTCGATTCAGACGAATTTGCCATTCTCCAAAAAAATACCTCCTCAGATATTAAGAATGCCATGCGTGAAGCGGCAGCCACTTCGGAAAGAATGCGCGCAACATTGAGGGAAGGCATCATCTTAAACGGCGAAACCTTTTACCTGGATATCTGCATTGGCATCAATTTATTTCCAAAATCATCCACGGAAACCGCAATTGATGTTCTTCGTGAAGCCGATATCGCTTTAAATCAGGCCAAAGCAAAAGGCGAAGGCCAGACTGTCATTTTTGAATCAGCACTCAGCGAAGCCATCATTGAACGCTTCCAGCTGGAAAATGAATTACGCTTGGCAATAAGCCTTAATCAATTGAAAGTTTACCTTCAACCGCAAGTTAACGCGGCAGGGCAACAAGTTGGCGCTGAAGCACTGGTACGTTGGCCTCATGAAAAACGTGGCATGGTATTTCCGAATCTGTTTATTCCTTTGGCAGAAGCATCCAACCTGATTATCGCTCTTGACCGGTGGATGCTGTCCGAAGTGTGTCAACTGCTGGCAAAACTTGAACAAGGTAACCGGGGACTTCGGATCTCGGTTAATATCAGCCCCCGCCATTTTGACCAGGCTGATTTTGTTGAAAAGGTCATCCAGATCATGAAGACAACAGGAGCCAATCCGGCTCATCTGGCTCTTGAAGTCACCGAGAGCCTGGTCATCAATGATATCAATGAAGTGGCTGAAAAAATGAGCTCATTGACAGCGCTGGGTGTTCACTTTTCAATGGATGATTTCGGTACCGGCTATTCAAGCCTTTCTTATCTTAAACGTTTACCCATTCAAGAAATCAAAATAGATAAAAGCTTTATTCAGGACATTCTGACCAACGCCAGCGATGCGGCTCTGGTTGAAACCATTATTGCGGTAGCCAAGCATCTTAATTTGCGTATAGTCGCCGAAGGAGTGGAAACCAAAGATCAGGCTGATTTTCTCAATACGCTGGGAAGTGTTGTCCACCAAGGTTATTTCTTCGGACGCCCAGAACCGGTTGAAAACTGGTTGGAAAACTTTAATTAGTCAGGACAATCTGTACCATGGTAAGCGTCCATTTTCCTGAATCACTTATGTTAAAAAGCGAAATACTTCCCCTGAAAAAGCAGTTTTTATATGCGGCTGCTATTTTTTGCTGAGCGCCGGCTAAGCAAAAAAAGCGGGTTACTCCCGGATAATACTGATTTATCCTTATCATCTTCCACGCCTAAAAAACGGAAGTTCAAATCCGGCTATAACCTGTTGATGCTTTATAGCGGCCTTGTCTTGGCAGCCAGCTGTTCCGTTCAAGCCGAGCCTATAAAGATCGGCATACTGGCTTTTCGCCCTAAACAGGACATGCAGCAGCAATGGCAGCCGCTGACCAAAATACTCAAAAGCGCCATTCCCGAGCATGACTTTATCATTGAAGCGCTCTCTTACAATGAACTGGAGATGGCTGTCTTTTCCCGGCAGATTGACTTCATTCTGACAAATCCGGCCCACTACATACAGATCGCTCATCATATCGGCTTATCTTCGCCACTGGCAACACTCATTAAAAAACAGGACTCTAAAGGACTTGCGGCTTTTGGCGGGGTTATTTTCTCGTTAAAAGACCGGAAGGACATGCGTCGTTTAACCGATATTCGCGGAAAAAACGTCGCTGCGGTAGGTCAGGAATCTTTGGGCGGTTATCACTTACAAATTCATGAACTGCAAAAAACTGGCTTAAAAGCGGGCAAAAATTATAAAATCCGGACTACCGGCACTCCGCACGACAAAGTCGTCGAGGCCGTTATGAGCGGCAAAGCCGATGCCGGTTTTGTTCAGACCGGTGTACTGGAAGCGCTGGCTCAACAAGGCAAACTGGACCTTAACGAAATCAGCATTATCAATAGCCAGGATTTACCCGACTTCCCTCTCTTTATTTCGACACGTCTGTTTCCCGAGTGGCCTTTTGCATCGCTCCCTCAAATAGACGAAAAACTGGCGAGACGAGTCACCGCTAATTTATTGATGCTTAGTGATCACCCGGATGTTAGCCAACTGATCGGAATTCAAGGGTTTTCCATCCCCGCCGATTATCTGTCCACGAATGAGTTACTTAGAGAACTTCGAGCACCGCCCTACGAAAATTTACCCGGCTTTACCTTAAACGATGTATGGCGCCGCTACACCTCACAAATCCTGGCCATCCTATTTACCACCGCCTGTGTTATCGCGCTGGGTATTGCGTTGATACTTGTCAACCGAAGGCTGCTTGTTGAACGCAAGAACGTCCAACAACAAACCATAAAACTGCAGGAAAGCGAAGCTCTCTGGAAATTCGCACTTGAAGGTGCGGGAGATGGCGTCTGGGACTGGAATATCCCAACAGGACAGGTCTTTTTTTCAAAGCAATGGAAAGCAATGATCGGTTATGCCGAAGACGAATTTGAAAACACGTTTGACTTCTGGAAAGATCATTTACACCCTGACGATAGAGACAGAGTCCTTTCCACCGTTCACCTTTATTTTGAAAAGAATCTGCCTCTTTACACGACAGAATTACGCATGCGCAGCAAAAGCGGCGAATGGCATTGGCTTCTTGCGCGCGGCATGGTTGTAAGTCATTCTGAATCCAACGAACCCTTACGAATGATTGGCACGCACACTGATATTAATGAACGAAAACAGGCGGAATTTGCTCTGCAAAAATCTAATGCCGATCTTGAACAGTTTGCTTACAGCGTATCGCATGATTTGCGGCAACCGCTAAGAATGGTAACCGGTCACCTGCAATTAGTTGAAAAACATCTGGATGCCGTTCTCGATGATGACGACAGGGAAAACATGAACTTTGCGTTGCAGGGCGCAAAGAGAATGGATGCGATGATTGTGTCCTTGCTCGAGTATTCGCGGGTCGGCCGCAAATCCGCCCCCAAAAGCAAGCAATCCAGCCGCACCGCACTGGATAATGCCTTGTTTTTTCTGGAGCCGGCTCGTCAGGAGGCCCATGCGGCAATAAGGATTAGCGGAGAATGGCCTGAAATTGTCGCCAGCCAGGATGAGATGACGCGCTTGTTTCTTAATTTGGCCGGTAATGCCATCAAATATCGCATCGAGGATCGTCCTCCCATCATTCTCATCCACGGTCATGTTGAAAATAATATCTGGCGAGTTGATATCAGCGATAACGGGGTTGGCATTATTCCCAGCCAGATCCACCGTTTATTTCAATTTTTCAGCCGATTGCAATCCCGAGCCAAATTTGAGGGAACCGGAATGGGTCTCGCATTATGCCGGAAAATCGTCGAACACCACGAAGGCCGGATTTGGGCCGAGTCGGAAGGTGAAGGCAAAGGCAGCCGGTTTATTTTTGAAATACCGGTAAAAGCCAGTGAGACCGCATAGCCGTTTTATCCTGAACCGGAGAGCCTTAGCATGGTATTAAACCCAGAAAAAACCCGCCTTACCCGCCGGCAATTCATCACTCAGCTAAGCGCATTGGGTTTATTGCCGCTGTTTTCAGGATGTGAAGCAATATTCAGCAAACCTCTATCCATAGCTGCTCACGCGTGGCCCGGATACGAGTTTATGTTTTTAGCGATGCGGGAAAACTGGCTGGATAAAAACCAGGTGGCTCTCATTGAAACGCGTTCCGCAACGGACTCTTTACAAAAGCTGAAAGCAGGACAAGCCGATGGCGCAGCATTGACGATGGATGAAATATTGACAGCCAGATCCGAAGGAGTGGCCCTTTCGATTGTATCCATTTTTAATATATCTGCCGGTGCCGACATGCTGCTGGCCTTTCCCGGCATCAACCTCCTTACCGATATCAAAGGCAAACGAATCGGGGTAGAAGAAGGTTCGGTTTCCAGCCTGATTCTCCACAAAGCATTGGAAGCAGCCGATTTGTCATCAACCGATATCATCAAAGTACCGTTGACTATCGCAGACCACCTTGATGCCTGGAAAAACCAGCAGGTTGATGCCCTAGTGACTTACGAGCCGGTAGCCAGCCAGTTGTTGGCCGATGGCGCGGTAAAGCTTTTTGATAGCCGGTCAACACCTAATTTGATTGTAGATGCTTTGGCGGTAAGAACTGACCGGCTGAAAGTGAGCTATAGACAGGCAATCATGCATCTTATCGAAGCTCATTTTAAAGGCCTTTATCATCTCAACACCAATCCACAAGATGCTTCTTACCGCATGGCCAAACATTTGAATCTGCCACCCAAAAATGTACTCAATGCTTACAAAGGCCTAGTATTACCCGATCTGATAAACAATCACCGCTTATTATCCGGCAATAAGCCCGTCCTGCTTGAAAGCGCCACCCATCTGAACAAGGTGTTGCTTCAAATCGGAAAAATCAATCGTAGCGATACGCTGAATAACCTGATTGATTCTAGCTTTCTGCCCACAATACTCTAAAATTCCAGTGAAACTTATCAAGAAAACAGGCAACCTCTGCCACAAAAAAGCACTTGAAGTTAAGATTTCTAATTCGAATAAGCCAATCGCCAAACAATGCATTAAGAGTGACAACCCCGTATGAAAAACAGCAAACAAAAATTTCAATTGCCAGCTTCAATAAGCCGTCCATCATGACCGGTTACAATGCGGTTAATTTTAGAATATTGCTGATTGAGGATGAACCTGCCGAGGCAAATCTGGTCAAGATGGCGCTCAGAGAAAATAAGATTCAGTGCCAACTTCACCATGTGACAGACGGACTGGAAGCGCTGGAATTTCTTAGGAACGGCAATAGTGAAAATGCCGAATTTCAGAGCCCCGATATCATTCTGCTGGATGTCAATATGCCCCGAATGAACGGCCAGGAATTTTTGACTGAAATCAAATCGGATATCAACCTGTCATATATTCCGGTGATTGTCTTTTCTTCAGCCGATTCGGAAAGCGAAATTTCCACGTCCTACCAACTGGGCGCAGCCAGTCATATTATCAAACCAACCGACATGGCCGCTTTTATCGATACGTTCAGAATAATCGACGCCTATTGGTTCAAACTTACCCGCTTACCCAACAAGCCTTATTCAGATTTTGTTTCGATTGAATAAAGGCGGCTTACGCTATTTAAGCCCGGTCAGCGGCGGCATTTTGACTTAAATATTTTTTTAACTCAGGAATACACGAACCGCAGCCGGTACCTGCACTTAATCGCTGGCCAATCTCTTCAACATTATTCAATCCGAATGTTTTGACCGCTTTGGCAATCGACTTCTCCCCCACATTGAAACACGAACAAACAATACGTCCGCAATCCTCGCCACCCATTGGCGGCAGTCCGCTAAGCAAACGTAAACGTTCGGCCCGGCTTAGCGTCTCTTGTGAAAACAACGTTGCCAACCAGGCCGGTTCCGGCAACACCGGCGTGGACGAGACAAATAAACAGCAGTCCAACCGGTTATCAATGACTAAAGCGCTCCGGTACGCACCTAACTCAGGATCGCTGTATTCCAGCCAGTCATTATTTTCAACCGGTTTTGACCGTATTGTCTCTAGCCATTGCCGCCAATGATGCGGCTGCGTGCTATCCGCCAATTCATAACGACTAAAGCCATTGCCCTTGATTTTGACGACATATTCAATACCAGTGATCATTAACGGTGAGCGCGACAAAATCATCCCGTACCACTTCGCGGGATAACGGGCGATTGCAACCGGCGTTTGCTTGCTTTCCGGCTGCCCTGAGCAAGGATCGACAACCGGATTGACCAAGGCTCCGATTCTGCCCCGGCTGCTGAGTTGAGCTGTCCAGTGCATAGGTACAAACACGCTGCCGGGCTGCTGACTATCGGTCGTTACAACCCGGGCAATCATACTGCCCCACCGGCTTTCCAAAACGGCCAGATCCTGTGTTTTAAGCTTATATTCGGCCGCATCGGCAGGATGAATTTCAACAAAGGGCTCTGGTTTGTGTGCATTCAGTCTGGCCGACAAGCCGGTGCGGGTCATCGTATGCCACTGATCACGCAGTCGTCCGGTATTCAACGTAAACGGGTATTGCCGGTTTGGCGCATTGACCGGCGGACGCGGTTGAATAGCGATAAACTGTGCTTTTTTTGAAACCGTATAAAACTGACCATCGCCAAAGAGCCGCGCCGTTCCGTCGGGGGCATTGTCTGTAACAGGCCATTGCACGGGCTGCAATTGGTCAAATTGTTCCTGTTTAATCCCGGCGAACGAGGAAATATTAAAATCGCGCACAAGCCCTGAATCATCATTTTCAAAACCCGACAAGGCCGCATGTTCACGAAAAATATCAGCACTGGTCCGGTAATTGAACGCTTCCCGGTAACCCATTCGCGTCGCGACCTGACAGATAATCCACCAATCGGGTTTGGCCATGCCGGAGGCCTGAAACAAAGGCCGCTGCCTGGAAATACGGCGCTCCATATTGGTGACTGTGCCGTCTTTTTCACTCCAGCCCAAGGCCGGCAATTTGATATGCGCCAAATCCATTGTATCCGTGGCTTCGATACAATCGGAAACAATCACCAGCTCGCATTGTTTCAATGCGGCTTTGATTTTATCGGCATTCGGCAAGGTCACAACCGGATTGGTCGCAATAATCCAGACCGCTTTAACGCTGCCGTCATAAATAGCATCGAACAGTTCCACCGCTTTCAACCCTGGTCGCGCCGCAACACGATCGGATCCCCAAAAGCGGCCAACCAGGTCAACCTGTTCAGGATTATCCAGCTCCATGTGCGCGGCCAGGGTATTGGCTAGACCACCCACTTCCCTGCCCCCCATTGCATTGGGCTGACCGGTAAATGAAAAAGGCCCCATGCCTGGCTGGCCTATTTTCCCCGTCGCCAGATGGCAGTTGATAATCGCATTGCATTTGTCCGAACCGGAACCGGATTGATTGATGCCTTGAGAGTAAACCGTCACAACGTTGCGAGTCCCGGCAAACCAGTTGAAAAACTGTTCAACATCCGCTGCCGTCAAGCCGCAACCCTCAGCCACGTCAGCAATAGTTCCGGCACTGGCCATTGCCGAAACCAACGCCGAGTCAAAACCTTCGGTGTGAGCGTCTATATAGACTTTATCCAATGCACCGGTTTGTGCCAGAAAGCTCAGCAAGCCGTTAAACAACAGTCCGTCCATGCCCGGCTTAACCGCCAAATGCAGATCTGCGCTGTCGCACGTAGCCGTTCTGCGCGGATCGATGACCACTATTTTTAAGGACGGATTTTTTTCCCTCGCTTTTCGGATACGCTGGAATATAACCGGATGGCACCAGGCGGTATTCGATCCGGTCAATACGATTAAGTCGGCCAATTCCAGATCTTCATAATTACCAGGAACCGCATCGGCCCCAAAAGCCCGCTTATAGCCGGCAACGGCTGAAGACATGCAAAGCCTGGAATTGGTATCGATATTCGCCGAACCGATAAAGCCTTTCATCAATTTATTGGCGACATAATAATCTTCGGTCAACAACTGACCGGAGACATAAAAAGCCACAGCATCAGGGCCATAATCACGAATAATACGAGTCAATCCATCGGCTACCGCATCCAGCGCCGTATCCCAGTCACAGCGCTTTCCGCTAACTTCTGGATACAGCAGCCGGTTTTCCAGCGAAACGGTATCGCTTAATGCCGCGCCTTTTGAGCACAGTTTCCCGAAGTTGGCCGGATGTTCCGGATCACCTTGAATGCTCACCTGATGACCGGCGGGGTCATCGACTGTTGCGATGATGCCGCAGCCGACCCCACAGTAGGGACACGTTGTTTTAATCTGAGTTTTTATCATGACAACAGCTTATGCAGCGACGGATAAGGGCGTTTGCCCAAAAATCAGGCCATCACGCAAGGGTGAAATATCAATCTTATTCTTCAGTAAATCCAGATACCAGGCCGAGTCAGCCGTATCGCCGTACAACAACACACCGGCAATCAAGCTGTTTTTTATGATTAATTTTTTGTAAATGTTTAAGGCCGGGTCAATAAAAACAATCTGTTCGGCACCGGCTTCACCGGCAAAATCGCCCGCCGAAAACAAATCGATACCCGTGACTTTAAGACGCGTCGCAGGCTGCAGGCTTTGATACACCGGCGCTTTTTTATGCGCCAAATGCTGCGCGCACACTTTGGCTTGCTCATAAACCGGCGCAACCAGCCCGAAAAGTTCTCCGCGATGCTGCACGCACTCGCCTACTGAGTAAATGGCAGGATCACTGGTACGCAAACTGTCATCGACCACAATGCCTTGTTCACAGTCCAGACCGATGCGCCGAGCAAGCATCATATTGGGCAGAATGCCGGTTGCCATGATCAACAGATCAGCTTGCAGCACGGATCCGTCGCTGAGTTCAACCTGACTGATATGACCTTCAACGGCAATAATGTTATTGATGGTGCAGCCTAATTTAAAGCTAAGCCCCTTGCTTTCCAGTTGTTTCTTCAGCATGGCGCCTGCCTGATCATCAAGCTGCCGATTCAATAAATGCCCGGCGCGATTGACGACGGTAACATTCATACCGCGTTGCTGTAAGCCGTTGGCCGCTTCAATACCCAATAAACCGCCACCCAAAACCACGGCATGCTGCCTGGTTTCGGATTTTTCAATCATGGCCTCGACATCGGCAATTTCCCGGAAACTCATGACGCCGTCGGCATCACGTCCCGGAATGGGCAAAATCAGCGGCACAGAGCCAGTTGCAATCAACAATTTATCGTAATAAGCCTGCGTTCCATCCCTGGCAATGACGATCTGTTTTTCCCTATCGACATCGACAACCGTTTTATCAGGACCGCAATACAGCGTGATACCGTGTTTGTGATACCAGGCGAAGTCGTGAATCATGATGTCATCGACCCGTTTTTCGCCGTACAAGACCGGAGTCAACAAAATGCGATTGTAATTACCGTAAGGTTCGGCGCCGAATACGGTGATGTCATATAAGTCGGGTGCCGATTCGATCAAGGATTCAACGGTGCGCATGCCTGCCATGCCGTTACCAATCACGACTAATTTTAGTTTCATGATCATTATCCTTAAAATAATCCAGAACGATGGCTAAACGAATATTTTCAGCAGAATCAGAAATTGAATTGGACTTCGACAAACCCGTAATCGGCATTTTTGTTGTTCGTGTAGGCATTGCTCATGGCCGTTCCGCCGAAAACGTGTCCGTAGTACATATTCCAGCTGACGTGATCATTTAATTTGTGGCTTAACGAAACATCTATGAGCTGCCCCACATCCCTTGAACCACCGCCGTTTCGTCCGAAATAACCGAAGGACCCAGTCCGACTGGTTGCGCCGGCGCCGGCATAAAACAAATCATCCGTGGATGAGAGAGCAAGATGATGATAATTCATCTGAACCTGGACGTTGTCCAACGGCGATACGATAAATTGAGCATAGGTGTCTTCGATATTCATCAAGTTATAGAAGGGGAAAAGCGCTTGGAGTCGAACGGTCGGCAAGACTTGGAAAAAGGTTTTGTGGGTGCCGTCGTTACGATCATCGTCTCCGGAAGACCGGGTATAGCCACCTCTAAACCAAGGTTTTAACGGCAGTTGCGAAAATTGATAACCCAGCTCGGCAGTTCCAGCCCATGCACGATGCTCTTGGTCGGTCCAGTCGCCGAATTGGTAAGCGCCCCAAACCAACGCATCGAATTGACCAGGACCAATCGGTAAAAGAGTCAAAGAGTGAGTGCCTATGGTATGGACGCGCACATTGTCATCTTTGGCGAAGGAGCGTTGTGCTAACGGTCGGTTATCAACAACCCGAATGTTTCGAGCATCGTTGTAATAGAGATAGAACAATCGCGCTTCGGTACCCGGCAGCAAAGCATTGCGTTTGCTGGTCAATGCGGTATAAAACACATCTAACGCGCTGATCTGACTTTGTACATCGATATTAAATCCGCCTTGAGTCGGACGCACGCCGGTTGCGGTAAAGTTGTAGTCAGGCTTGTCGTAAACGACGGAAAATCCATCGAATCTTCGTCCCGCATGAGTGAAATCGAAATTGCCGATCAAGCGTTGCGAAACACGGCTGGTTTTCAAGAAGTCGAAACTCTTGTCACCGGTCTTATATTCCAAGCCTTCATTGACACCAAAACGACCCAGTTTAAGATTTAAACCGGGAGCGCCCAGCCAGCCCATTTTGAAATTCAGCCAAAGCTCCTGCAAATGCAAATCGGACAGACTTTTCGAACGGCTTTCATTATCTCTGTAGTAAGCACCGCCCAGTCCCAGCGGTCCGACGGCGGGAGCGAATGCATTAGCCGGCAAGTCATAGAGTCCGACATGTTGCGTTTGAACCAGACCATCGACCCAATCGGTTTCTAACTTTAAACCTAAGCGAGTACGGGTTGCCCAAAAATCATATTCGTGATCGGTTGGCGTCGTGACGGATGGGAGACCGGGTTCGAAAAAATTCCACGCTTCATAACGGCCACGCAATTCGCCCGTCATCGTCAATCCCGGCACGATTTGCCCGAGGGGCTTTTGATTTTCCGCGGCCAACGATTCGTTGTTGATTGCAGATATGGCTAGTGAGCAAAATAATAATGCGGCGCGGTTACGTGTTCGGCACGTGTGTTTTTGCAGCGATAACGCTTTAACTGACAACATGGCTATTCCCCTTATAATAAGCAAAAATTCGTTTACGGCCTTACCCTTGAGTAAGTGGCTGTGTTCTGGTTGATTGTGGCTTTCTTGTTAAAAACGCAATGCCGCTCCGTTTTTTCATGATCGTTTGAATGAATCAGTGTTCGATGAATCATCTAAAATCAATGCTTATGTTCGCACTCGTTCAGAAAGGTAAGTAAGCTTTCCCGGTACTTGTAATAATCCGGATGGTCAAGCAACGCTTTTCTCGTACGCGGCCTGGGTAAATCGATGGTTTCAATCTTGCCGATTTTGGCATGAGGACCGTTAGTCATCATCACAACCCGATCGGCTAGCAGAATGGCCTCATCTACATCATGAGTTACTACGATCGCGGTCACATGGGTTCTTTCCCACACTTCCATCAACACTTCCTGTAACTCCCAACGGGTCAACGAGTCCAGCATGCCGAACGGCTCGTCCAGTAACAATAATTTGGGGGAAAGTGCAAATGCTCTGGCAATACCGACCCGCTGCCGCATTCCATTGGACATTTCGGCCGCTTTTTTATGCAGGGATCCCGCTAATCCAACGCGGGTCAGGTAATATTCAACGATGTCATCACGCTCGCTTTGCGATGCATGCGGATAGACCTTATCGACCCCCAGACTGACGTTTTCAAACGCGGTCAACCAGGGAAACAAACTGGGTGCCTGAAAGACCACACCCCGGTCGGGTCCTGCTCCGTCAATTTCCTTATTATCCAGAACAATACCGCCTTCAGAAATGCCGGTGAGTCCTGCCGTCATCGACAATACGGTGGATTTTCCGCAACCCGAATGCCCGATGATCGAAATAAATTCACCTTTTTTCATCATCAGATCGAAGCCGTCAACCACCATGACCGAACTGTTACCATTCGGAGTCGGGTACACTTTGGACAATTTGGAAAACTCCAGATAGCGCGGCTTTTCCTTTTCGTCCAGCTTGGGCTTGAGCGCCGAATGATCCAGTTTCCAATCATTACTGGTATTGGGCCTGACATCGGGAAGAACGACTTTATCCTGCCCGGTATCTTGTGTCTGAGCGATGCCGATCTGCATCAGATAACGGGTGATTTCGGCGCGCAATTTTTTAAATTCAGGATTGTGATTCAGCTCGGTTCTGTCCCTGGGACGTTCAAGACCGACCCTAAACTCGGGGCCGAAAGTAGCGCCGGGACCGGGATTCAATGGGATAACCCGATCAGCCATATAAATCGCTTCATCGACATCGTTGGTAATTAAAATGACGGTTTTTTTCTCCTGCTCCCAAATCTTCAGAATTTCGTCCTGAAGCTTACCTCGCGTCAAAGCGTCTAATGCGCTCAGCGGCTCGTCCAGCAACAAAATTTCCGGATTAGCAGCCAAAGCCCGGGCGACATTAACCCGTTGACGCATGCCGCCGGACAATTCGGCAGGCTTTTTGTCCATCGCCGCCCCAAGATTAACCATACGAATATACTTTTCAGTCTGCGCTTTGCGTTGCGCGGCAGGCCAATGCTTGTAAACCTGATCAACCGCCAATGCGACGTTGTCGAATACCGACAGCCAAGGCATCAGCGAGTAATTCTGAAACACCACGCCGCGATCAGGTCCCGGTGAAGTGACCGGTAAGCCTGACTTCAGGATTTGTCCCTGGTCAGGATGAATCAATCCTGCGATCAACGAAATCAGCGTCGTTTTACCGCTGCCGGAAAAACCGACAATAGCGATAAACTCGCCATCCTCGATACTGAGATTGATATCTTTTAAAACTGAGGTTTTGTTATGCCCTTCACCATAGGATTTGGCAATTTGTTTTAACTGAATGGCCGGTTGAATCTGTTGACTGATCACCGGTTTAACCACTGCCAACCGGCCCTCGACTTCGACACTGCGTAAAACTGCTGACATGACGGCTCCCTCTTAAATTTGGCGACCGAACGAAAAAGCGTTTTGCAGCGACTGCATGACGCGATCCAGAATGAAGCCGATGATGCCTATCGTAAATACCGCCACCATGATGCGGCCTAAAGAATTGGAACTACCGTTTTGAAACTCGTCCCAGACAAATTTGCCCAGCCCCGGATTTTGAGCCAGCATTTCCGCAGCAATTAACACCATCCAACCCACGCCCAGCGATAAGCGCATACCGGTAAAGATGTAGGGCAGCGCGGAAGGCAGAATGATTTTTCTGATTTGCGTGCCCCAGTTCAGCTTTAACACTTTTCCGACATTGACCAGGTCACTGTCAATCGATGAGACACCCACTGTCGTATTGATCAAAGTCGGCCATAGTGAACATAAAGTCACAGTAATCGCTGATGTTAAAAATGCCTTTTCGAACCAGGAGTCGTCATTACTGACATAAAGGGCACTGACTACGAGCGTCACAATCGGCAACCAGGCCAATGGCGAAACCGGCTTAAAAATTTGTATCAACGGGTTCAATCCGGTTCTGACTATTGGGTTCATGCCGCATAGAATACCGACCGGAACAGCAACAATAGTGGCAATTGAAAAACCGACAAAAACAGTATAAAGACTGGTAAAAATCTGATCGAGGTAAGTCGGTTTTCCCGTGTAATTGCGCACTCTGGTTTCGGCATCAGGATTACTGGCCCGTTTCTGTTCATTGCTTAAACGTTGGCGTTCATAAAAACGGGTGGCTTTCTCTCTTTCAGTGTAATGATCCTGCAAAAGTATTCCTGCTTCATGCCAAACCGCACTCGGACCTGGAATGGCGCCCAAGCTGGTATGAATGCGTGCTGCCGTTACGCTCCAAAGCCCCAGAAAAAAGATGAAAGCAAGTAATGGCACCCCTATCATCTGCAAAATCTGCCTGAATTGATGGGCAGGATTTTCTCCGGAGCATAATTTTACAAAAGGGACAAACCAGGTCAGCCCTGTTATCGTAAAAAACTTGATTAACTTATTGCTCATTGTTCCTACCTCTTGAAGCGACATCTAAACCCAAGTTCAAAACCGTTATTGCCTCTAACCCGGGTTGTGTGTAATTACTCAATAATTTTTCCATCGACCACTTTTTGTTTGGCTTTCAAGCCGATCGGGAATTTCGTCAGGTATTCATTAGGTTTGGTCCCGTCATAAACAATTCCGTCGATAAATTCTGTTTGTGGCGATTTGAAACCGGTTTCACTTCCAGAGGGAAAATCGCTGGCACTGGCCTTTCCTTCAGCGATTAATTCTTTAGCCGCAGCCATGTAAATGTCAGGGCGATAAACCTGTTTGGCAATTTCCATATACCAATCGTCAGATTTATATTCGTTGATTTGACCCCAGCGGCGCATTTGAGTCAGATACCAAACTGCATCGCTGTAATACGGATAGGTTGCGTTATAACGAAAAAACACATTGAAATCCGGCAAGGAGCGTTTATCGCCTTTTTCATACTCGAAAGTACCGGTCATGCTATTAGCAATCACATTGTAATCGGCTCCGACATACTTACTGTCCGACAGAATCTTAACGGCTTCCGGACGGTTTTTATTGTTCTCCGCATCAAGCCACATTGCCGCTCTGATCAAAGCCTTGACCACCGCCAAATGGGTGTTCGGGTATTTATCGGCCCAGGTTTTACTGACGCCGAATACTTTTTCAGGATTGTTTTTCCAGATTTCATAATCAGTTACAACCGGCACACCTATACCTTTGAATACAGCTTGCTGATTCCAGGGTTCGCCGACGCAATAACCGGAAATAGTTCCGGCTTCCAGCGTCGAGGGCATTTGCGGTGGGGGTGTGACCGACAACAAAGCATCCGCATTAATTTGACCGTTGGTATCTTGAGGTGGCGCATAGAAGCCCGGTTTAATGCCGCCTGCGGCCAACCAGTACCTTAATTCATAGTTATGCGTCGATACCGGAAAGACCATACCCATATTAAAAGCCTTGCCTTCAGCTTTATATTTATCGATAACGGGCTTCAATGCATCGGCTTTAATCGGGTGAACAGGTTTGCCATCCGCCATGGGAACATGGGGTTTCATTTGCTGCCAGACATCGTTTGAGACAGTCACCGCGTTGCCATTTAGATCCATACTAAAAGCCGTAACGACTTCGGCTTTCGTACCAAAACCGATGGTGGCTCCCAAAGGCTGACCGGCAAGCATGTGAGCACCATCCAGTTCGCCGTTGATAACCCGGTCTAAAAGTACTTTCCAGTTGGCTTGTGCTTCGATCTGAACAAAAAGCCCTTCTTCTTCAAAAAAGCCTTTTTCATAGGCAATGGCCAGTGGTGCCATATCGGTCAGCTTGATAAAACCGAATTTGAGGTCTTCTTTTTCAATGCCTTCAACAGCCTGAGTTACCGGTGAAAAGGTCAATACCGAAAAAGACAGTGAAGCGGAGAGAACGGTAAGCCATCGCTTTGAAAGGTGATTGTTAAACTGTTTCATAAGAAATTTCCGAAAATGTGGCATAAAAAAAGGCGTCTACATGCGAGAGAGGTGGGAAACCTCGCACGATAGACGCCTTTGTCTTGTTTGCTCGACAGTGAGCTTGATTAAGACCCCAGCACTGGGGGATTTACAAATTACAATGCAAAACTATTGCCAATTTTCATTAAAACACCGATATAAAATTTTTTAACTTTATAGAACATAGAGTTAAGACGATTGTAAAAACAGCCGGCAGAAAAGTGAAGACGGCTTTAACGGCCTCAAGTTAGTGCATAAATTGCACATTAAAGCTAAAACAAGCACCAATATTGCGCACGCGGGGTTTAATCGTAATGCCTGGATAGTCAGTATCGTAGGAACTGACCATGCTCGCAGTCAAAGGTAGATCAATCGCGTGCATGGCCCGCTCCTACAAAATATACCTTTCGCACTTCAAATTTCGGCAGTGCCTAATTTCGATCTACGATGGGTATACATTTAAGTTAATGGCATTGGGATTTAATCCAGCGGGTCCTAGAGACCTTATTCTCAACTTTTACAACCACAAAGAAATTGACCAACCCTAAGGGTTTAACCGTTGCCTCCCATTAACAAATCAAGTCAATGCTCTATACTAAAAACCACATTTTCGTAGCGAAGATCAGCGATTTCCTGATTGACAGATGCCTGATCAAATCCACCGAGCAGGAATGACAAGACCTTCATCCCCCGGTATGACCTCAACGTCCTTGCTTCAATCGAAAATATTACTGCACGAGACTTAATGAGGGAACTCGATGTTTAGCCTACATAAGTTGAAATTCAACTTTAAGATTGCCTTAATCGCCTTATTACCCCTTTCGGGTTTGCTGTTGATATCGTCTTTTATAGTTATCCATCAAGTGGATGAAATGCAATCGGCCGAGAGAATTATTTCGCTGGCAAATTTATCCGTGCATGTCAGTGATCTGGTCCATGAATTACAGAAGGAACGAGGGATGTCGGCTGGCCATTTGGGCAGCCGTGGGCAAAAATTTAAAACCGAATTGGTCCGGCAGCGCGAAACCACCGATGCCCGTCTCAAAAAGTTGAATCAATTTCTCAGCGAATTCGATAAGGAACTCAGTCGCGAAATTGCCGAAAGCATGGACAGCGCAGACAGGCAAATGGCCGGGCTCATCTCAACCCGCCGGGGTGTCAGCGCGTTAACGGCTAGCGGAGAAACTACCCTCGCTTATTATTCCAACCTGAATGCCGCTTATCTGGATATCATCGCCCAACTGCCCCAGTTCAGCACCAATGTTCACATTAACCATAAACTGGATGCTTACGCCAATTTTCTTAAAGGCAAGGAACAAGCCGGCATAGAGCGTGCAGTTTTAACCAATACGTTTACAAGAGACGTTTTTGGCCCCGGCATGTACGAAAAACTGGTCAGCTTGATTGCCTTCCAGGATACTTATTTAGACTTGTTTACCACTGTAGCACCCACCGAATATAAAGATTTTTTCAAGCACACTTTGTCCGGCAAAACGATAGAAGAGACCGCCAGGATGCGGCGCAAAGCCTTGGACAAAGCTGAAAAAGGCGGATTTGGCGTCGATGCGAGCCACTGGTTTGCGATGCAAACCGGCAAAATTGATTTACTGAAAGAGGTAGAAAACTTCATCGCGAATGATGCTATGGCGACTTCAACCGGCATCCGGCAGGAAGCCACCCGCCAATTAATTTTTAACGGCATTTTCATTGCCATAATCGGCGGATTATCATTCATGCTGTTCTGGATTATCAGTAAAGACATTGCCCATCAACTGGGCGGAGAACCTCAAGTAGTCAGTGCCATGACGGCAAAAATCGCTGCCGGCCAACTGGACCGACGCACAGAGGCTCACTCGTCTCGTCATGTCGGCATTTTTGCAGCGATGCTGACCATGCAAAAACGCTTAGCCGATGTCATCGGCACCATCAGTACTTGTTCGGAGCAAATTGCCCAGGCATCCCAGGAAGTCAACAATGCGGCTCAAACTTTGAGCCAAAGCACCTGCGAACAAGCGGCCAGCATCGAACAAACCAGCGCCGCGCTTGAGCAACTGACCGGCACGGTTGAAAACAATCACGAAAACGCGCAAATCACCGAAAAGATTGCGATCACCGCAGCAGCCACTGCTGTCGATGGCGGGCAAGCAGTCAATGATACGGTCGCAGCCATGGAAAAAATTGCCTACAAAATCAGTTTAATTGAAGAAATAGCTTATCAAACCAATTTGCTATCTTTGAATGCCTCGATTGTCGCGGCTAAAGCCGGTGAACATGGCGCCAGTTTCAGCGTGGTGGCTACTGAAGTTCGTAAACTGTCCACGCGCAGTCAGGAAACCGCCAACGAAATCAGCACGCTCGCCAAAAATGGCTTGGCCATCGCGAAGAAAGCTGGAAATCTATTGAATGAAGTGCTGCCTAACATTCAGAAAACCGCCAGCTTGGTGCAGGAAATAGCCTCTGCATCTGACACACAAGCCACGGGTGTCCGGCAAATCAGTCAGGCAATCGTGCAACTGGATAACGTCATTCAACAAAATGCCGCCGCATCCGAACAATTAGCCGCTACATCAGAAGAACTGAATGATCAAAGCCAGTTATTGATGGGTCAAATTGGATTTTTCAAACTGCAGTAAGTTACCCAAAACATGAATCCCCTCTTCTATTTATACCGCAAACCCTGCTCATGAAAGAAAAAACAGCCATCGATGCCCAGCTTCGCAGAGTGCACCTCCCTCTGCTGCTACTGATGATCACGATGATTCTGGCGGCATCGTTATATTTTCGCATCAGCTCGGTTCGTCATCATAATCTGGAAGTAACGACCGTCGGGGCGCGCAATATTTTTCAGATAATTGTCCTGACCCGGCAATGGAATGCAGAACACCAGGGAGTCTATGCTTTAGTAAGCGCTGACACGCAACCTAATCCCTATCTGGAACATCCTGACCGGGATTTGGAACTGGCTGACAAACGCCGGTTGACCATGATCAATCCGGCCTATATGACCCGGCAAATTGCAGATCTGGCCATGAGCGATGAACATCTCAACCTGCATCTGCATATCACCAGCTTAAAGCCCATCAGACCTGAAAACGGACCGGACGATTGGGAAGCTTTGGCGCTGAAAGAATTCGAGGAGGGTAAATCTGAAAAGTTCAGCATCGAAAACATCAATGATCAAAGTTACCTGCGTTATATGGCCCCTTTAGCCGTCAAGCAACCATGCCTGGCATGTCACGCCAAACAAGGCTATAAACTAGGTGACGTGCGGGGTGGCATCAGCGTGAGCATGCCTTATCAGGCCATTGAGCAGGCAACGCAAAACGAAATTATGGCTACCGTGATCAATCACGGCTTTTTTTACGTTCTGCTGGTCACAATCAGCTGGGTCCTGATCGAATTACTGGCTCGTCGATGGCGCAGTCTGGATGACACGATTATGTCGCTGGAAGCCACCCGTACTGAATTGATTGCCACCGAAAAAATGGCATCACTGGGACGTTTGGTCGCTGGTTTCGCCCATGAATTGAACACACCGGTCGGTGTGGCCGTCGGCGCAATCAGTCACAGCGACGAGACCATCAAAACCCTGAAACAGTTGTTGACCCTAGATGAAGTCAGCGAAATAGAGTTTTCTACCCAGATCGATTATCTGAGCGAAAGTCACGATTTGGCTTTGGCCAATTTACGCCGCGCCGCAGATTTGGTTCAGCGTTTTAAACGCACATCAATCGACCGGGGTTCTGAGCATAAACGCGAGTTTCAGCTGGCTGAACTGATACAGGATGTATTGACCACGCTACGCAATGTCTTGAAAAAAACCGCCATCAAGGTTGTTGTCGACTGCGATCCCCTGCTCAAATTATACGGTGCGCCCGGTTTACTGGAGCAGATACTCACCAACCTGATTACCAACAGTGTCACTCACGGTTTCGATGAAGGTCGACGCACCGGACGCATTCTGATCAAAACCTTTAAAAACAGTGACGGGAAGCTCGTCATTGACTACCAGGATGATGGCGCAGGCATGAACGATGAGGTTTGCCGTCAGGCTTTCGAACCTTTTTTCACGACCCGACGGGACTGCGGGGGGTCCGGCTTGGGACTTTATGTCATCTATACTATCGTTACTCATCAAATGGCCGGTGCAATTCATATTAAAGCAAGACCCGGCCTAGGGTCTCATATCCACATTGAATGTCCGATTGAAAACCCGCCTAATCAAGGAAACCGTTATGAAGCTAATCCGTCGCTCAAACCCTGACCGAAGCGAAGATAACAGCGGTCATAACCTGCCTCCCGACAGCGAAACGGGGGGGTATTTCTGGAAGATTCTAATTGTCGATGACGAAGAGGATGTGCGCACGCTGACGCGTATCAGTCTGCGTGACTTTACGTTTGCCAGCCGCTATCTCGAATTTATCGAAGCCGGATCGGCACAAGAGGCGATGGACCAACTGGCAAAACATAATGATATCGCCGTGGCATTGGTTGATGTAGTAATGGAGACCGATGATGCCGGACTGAAACTGGTTGATCATATCCGTTATCAGCTTAATAACGACATGTTACGTATCGTCATTCGTACCGGCCAGCCCGGAATGGCCCCGGAACGCTATGTCATAGATCATTACGACATAGACGATTACAAAGACAAAACCGAACTGACGGCTTCCCGGCTTTACACAACGGTTCGTTCAGCGCTAAAAGCCTTTCGTGACCTGCAAACCATCAACACCAATCGTCTGGGTTTAGAGTGCGTATTAAAAGCTACACCGGCCATCTATAATCTGGATCATAGCCGGTTATCCAATTTTTTTAACGGCATGTTGACCCAAGTAATCGGACTGTGCCGACTCTCGCCCACCACTTACATGGGTTCATTGGAAGGCGTCATCACCACCATCAATAATGATGAAATCAAGATCAGAGCCTACACCGATCATTTTGTCGATAATCCGCGCTTTGACGAAATTCATCAGCAATGCGTCAACAGTATTCTTTACGATCAACCGATTTCTCAATTACGCGACAAAGCGGAAGTCCTGCCGTTAAAGATAGCCGACAAGCCGGTCGGCTATATCTATGTTGAGCCTATCGAGGCTTTATCCCAAATTGATCGGAGCCTGATCACTATCTTTGCCCGCCAATGCTCGCAAGCCCTGGAAAATTTCGAACTACACAGCACTATCATCAATTCATTTGAAAGCGCCATTGACATGCTCGCTGAAGTAGCCGAATACAAAGACAAAGCGACCGGCGGGCATGTCAATCGGCTGGATCATTACACGCATGCGATCGCGCTAGCCATGAATGTTGATAAAAATGAGGCGTGTTGCTTCGGCAAAGCAAGCCGTTTGCACGATGTGGGCAAGATCGGCATTCCTGATTATATTCTGTCCAAACCCGGCAAGTTGACGACGGAAGAATTTGAAATCATCAAAACCCATACTACACTGGGGGCCAATATTCTAGGTCACGATCGGGCCTTTGAACTGGCGCGGCAAATTGCCTTGTTTCACCATGAGCGCTGGGATGGCGGAGGTTACCCGCAAGGCCTGCGGTCTTCGGAATTACCGCTCGCTGCCAGAATTGTTTCAGTCGCTGATGTATTTGACGCAATGATAAGCTGGCGGCCCTACAAACAACCCTGGAGCACCCAGGATGCAAGAGAAAGTATCGCCACTGGAGCCGGAACACAATTTGACCCCGATGTAGTCGCCGCCTTTTTAAACGTATTGGATAATGGAGGATTCGATCAAACGATTGAGAATGCCGTCAAAACCATCGAGTGAGACGACCATTCATCCTAACGTTCATCAAACCGTTAAGTTAAGGCCATCCCAATCAATCGATAGGCAGAATTGTAGGAGCAGGCCATGCCTGCGATTTAAGGTGGTTCAATCACGGGCATGGCCCATTCCTACAAATTAAACAGTATTGAGATCGGACGATTGCCGTATTTGAACACAACCCATACGCTTTTATTGATACTATTCTGAGTCTCTAACCGGACTGATCTTGCTATGTCACTTCGCTTACCTTGTTTTTTTGTGCATTCCCCTAGCCTTATCAAAGTGACTTATGTTCATACTTAGTCTTAAATGGAGATTTGTAATGACCACCTGTTTGGTTGTTACCTTTGTCTCTGCATTTTTTTCGTATAGCTTGTTCGATAGTCAACAACGCGATTACCTTGAAGTCGTCGATGCCAGATTGTTAACCGGTGTCCAAATGGTGCGCCATCTGGTTGGCGCGGACTTTCACGATCAGATCACGAATGCCGGTTCGGTATCACCTGCTGATTATCGGACAATCGTCGAAAAATATAACGAAATTGCCGGAAATACTGGCTTTCAGTCTCTGTGGAGTTATCTGTTTCTGCCGGATGGCCGTGTTGTCGTCACAACAACCTCACACAGCAAGAATACCGGCAAAGGTGATCATGCCGGTTTTTTCGATTCCTATAGCGACCCGGAAACCATTCGTCTGGCTCATCAAAGCGGCGTGCCGACGTATGCCAGTTTCAACAATAAACGGGGAAAAGGGCGCATGCTGCTTGTCCCCTTTCAAGACAAACAGGGACGCACCTATGTTTTTGGTGCCAGCATTTCAACCGACGAACTTGACCGGCAGCTAAAGTCGACAGGCTGGACGGTCTTGACGCTGTTTTTCTTCGTAATGTCCGTGACAGCCGGAGTTGCTCTGGTGCTGGGGCAGAGGTTTGTTCGGCCGATACAAAGATTGCAAGATATCACAGCCTTCCATGAGCAGGAAAAAACATTGCGCCTGGAGAGCGAAAAAAACCAGACCATTCTTCGCAATGCCAGCGATGGCATTCATATACTCGATTTGAATGGCAACCTTATCGAGGCCAGTGATTTTTTCTGTGCCATGCTGGGATACTCGCGGGAAGAAATGATAGGTTTGAATGTTTCAAATTGGGATGCTCATTTCGAAGACGACAAACTGATGGATCTTATTCGACAAAAGTTCGAAAACCAGGAACGTTCGCAGTTCGAAACCCTGCATCGCCGTAAAGACGGCAGCATACTTGACGTAGAGGTCAGCGCCGTTCCAATGCAGATAGACGGCAAACCTGTATTGTTTAATTCATCACGCGACATCACGGACCGCAAACAGATCCAGCAAACGCTGTTGCGCAGCGAAGCCAACTTCAAGCGCGCCCAGGCAGTTGCTCATATAGGCAGCTGGTCACTGGACATTGGCAGTGGCACGCTCGATTGGTCGGATGAGGTTTACCGCATTTTCGGAATCGAACCCGGAACCATCATCACTTTCGAAAGATTTCTAGCCTGCCTGCATCCTGACGATGTCAATAAACTTTTAACAGCCTGGAATGCGGCCCTCAGTGGTGGTGTTTTCGATATAGAACACCGTGTGCTAGTCGCAGGTGAAACCCGCTGGATACGAGAACGGGCAAGCATAGACTTCGATGCTGACGGCACGCCCTTGACCGGTATCGGCACAGTTCAGGATATTACCGGAACGTGCAAGCTGATTGACGCTTTAGTGATCAATCAAGAGCGGTTGTCGTTCGCCTTGAAGGGCTCAAATGATGGCCTTTGGGATTGGAATCTGGAAAGTAACGAAGTCTACTTTTCGCCACGCTGGCTGGAAATGGTGGGTTACGCTGAAGGTGAACTGAAGCAAAACTTTGAGACATGGGAATTGCTGGTGCATCCCGATGATAAAGCCCGGTCTCTGGCTACAGTGGCTGATTATATTGAAGGACGCATACAGCGCTATGAAATAGAATTTAGGCTGCGACATAAGCAAGGCCACTGGCTGGATATTCTGTCCCGCGCAAAATGGGCTTGCGACCGAGACGGTCAGCTCATCACTCCACGCCGCCTGGTTGGCACTCATGTGGATTTGACTGAACGCAAGCGAGTTGAAAAAGCTCTGGCCCACCAAATTACTTTTACCGAGTCACTCATCAATGCCCAAAATGATGGCGTTTCAGCTTGCTGTGAAATCGAAACATTGCCCTTTATTCGTTTCACAGTCTGGAATCAGGCCATGGAAGAATTGACCGGTTACAGTATTGAGGAAATCAACCGACTGGGCTGGTATCAGACGATGTATGCCGATGTGCAAACACAGGAGCTTGCTCAACTGCGCATGAACCGCATGCGCCAGGGTGAAAATCTAAAGGGTGAGGAATGGACCATCACTCGCAAGAACGGAGAGAGGCGTACCGTTCAGATCTTCACTTCATCGGTTACCACTCACGACGGCAAATCGCATGTTTTGACCGTCATGCACGATGTCAGCGAGCAAATCCGTGCTCAGACTCAATTACGAGAAAGTGAAGAACGTTTGCGCGTGCTTTTTGAAGAATCAGCCGATCCAATACTATTGATGGAGAATGAAACATTCATCGATTGCAACAAGTCAGCTCAGAATTTGCTTGGATTAGAGAATCGAGATCAGATAAGAAACGTCAGACCCAGCGACATTTCTCCCGAATATCAGCCCGATGGACAGCGCTCAGACGAAAAAGCCGCTCAGATGATCGCGAAAACAATTGATCAGGGTAACCATCTTTTTGAATGGGAACACATAGCCGCCAACGGCAGGCCTATTAGGGTTGAGGTCATGCTGACAGTCGTGATGCTTAATAAAAAACCCATTATGCATGTCGTCTGGCGAGACCTGAGCCGGCTGCATTCGGCGCTGCGGGAATTACAGAAGCGCGATCGCTACCAGCGGGCAGTATTGGATAATTTTCCATTTCTCGTCTGGCTTAAAGACGAGGAAAGCCGTTATCTTGCGGTTAATCAACCTTTTACCGAAGCCTGTGGCTGGATATCACCCGATGACATTATCGGCAAAACCGACTTCGATTTATGGCCTAAAGAACTGGCTGAACACTATCGCTCCGTTGACCGGGAAGTTTTGGTTTCCAAGCAACCCAGGTCACTCGAAGAACTGATCGAAGGTCCAATCCTTGCCAGATGGTTAGAAACTTACAAATCTCCGGTTACCCTGGACGGACGCGTTATCGGCACCGTTGGCTTTGCGCGCGATATCAGTCTTCGCAAGCAAAGCGAATGGGCCATGGAACGTTATAGCGCGATGCAAGAGCTACTCTATCAAACCTCTTGCACTTTCATTAATTTACCCCTGGATCATATAGATCAGGGCATACAGGATGCGCTGGAACAGATGGCGAGGTTCGTGGGCATTGACCGCGCCTTTATCTTTTCTTACAACGCTGATGAGAACACGGCATCGAATACTTATGAATGGTGCGCGCCGGGTATTTCCCCCCAAATCGAAAATTTACAGGATTTTTCGCTGCAACATTTTTCCGAATGGGTGACCAGTATTTGTCTGGGTGAAATCACGCTAATTCCGAACGTTTCTGCAATGCCTGCCGGCATCATAAGAGACTCGCTTGAACAACAGGATATAAAAAGCCTGCTGTTGATTCCATTGATGATCAAGAATTGCTGTCAGGGTTGGGTTGGCTTTGATGCGGTTCAGAGCCAACGTGATTTTGGATCTGATGAAATTCAGCTGTTATCCCTGTTCGCCAATCTTCTGGTCAATATTGATGATCGCCGCAAAATTGATGATGACCTGAGGAAAAGCCAGAAAATGCTGGCTGAAACTCAACGGGTAGGACGAATTGGCGGTTGGCGGGCCATCCCCGATGCCAACGAACTCGAATGGTCCGAGGGCATCTATAGACTGGTTGAAGTATCTCCGGATTATCGCCCCGACCTAAAGAGCGGACTTGATTTTTTCGAGCCGAATTCGCGTGAGAAAGTCGTTGAAAGCTTCAAAAACAGCATCATTACAGAGCAGCCTTTCTCTATAGAAAGTGAGTTGCTCACTCAAAACGGCAAGCACGTTTGGGTCGAATTGCGTGGCTCCCCACATAAGGGTAATGACAGTCCGGACTATTTAACGGGGACTATCCAGGACATCACTAAGCGCAAGCAAGCCGAACAGGAACTTGCCCAATACCGGTATCATCTTGAGGACATGGTTCAAGCACGCACAAATGAACTGGAAAATGCCAACCGCCGATTGAGCATGAGCGATCAACGCCTATCGGCCATGTTCGCCATGAGCCAAAAGATTAACGAACTCAATGAAGACCAGCTCTTACAACTGGGGATTGAGGAAGCAGTTCGCTTGACCGGCAGTGACATCGGCTACCTTCATTTTGTCAACGATGATCAGGAAACCATTGCGCTTTATACCTGGTCTGCCAATACCTTGCGTTATTGCACGGCGGCCTATGATTCTCATTATCCAGTCTCTGCCGCAGGCATATGGACTGATACCGTGCGTTTTAAACAGCCGGCGATACACAACAACTACCAGGACATGCAAGGCCGTTCAGGCTACCCGGAAGGCCATGCTTATCTGATTCGTCATCTCGGCGTACCCGTCATCGAAGACAACAAAGTGGTCATGCTGATGGGGGTGGGGAATAAAACAAGCGACTACGATGACTCAGACATCAATCAACTGCAACTGATAGGCAACGACCTTTGGAGCATCGTCATGCGGCGCCGCACCAACGAAGCGCTGGCCCAAGCCAGGGAAGCTGCCGAGGCGGCCAGCCGGGCAAAGAGTACTTTCCTGGCCAACATGAGTCATGAGTTGCGGACGCCTATGAATGCGATTATGGGCATGACGCATTTAGCCTTGCGCAAGGCCGAAGATCCGAAACTGAAGGATCAACTCACCAAGATCGATAAGGCTTCACAGCACTTGCTGGCTATTATCAACGACATTCTAGATATCTCTCAGATAGAGGCCGAGCGTATGACTTTCGAACAAATCGATTTCCAACTTGATGAGGTTATGAAAAACGTGACCAGCTTTGTCGCACAAAAAATTGCCGATAAAGGCCTGATGCTGCGAATCGACACCGCGCCGGAAATCATCGGACTTTCGTTTAAGGGTGACCCGCTGCGCTTGGGACAAATTTTGCTAAATATAACCGGCAATGCGGTCAAATTTACCGAATCTGGAACCATTACCCTCTCGGTTCGACTGGCTGAGAACCACTCTGACACGGTATTGCTGCGCTTTGAAGTGCAGGATAGCGGCATTGGTATCGCCGATGAGGATATGAAACGGCTCTTTAACGCCTTCGAACAGGCAGACGGATCCATGACTCGCAAGTACGGCGGCACCGGCCTGGGTTTGGCCATCAGCAAGCGTCTGACAGGATTGATGGGCGGCGAAATAGGTGCAACCAGCAAACCTGGTGAGGGCAGCACCTTCTGGTTCACCGTCAGGTTAATCAAGGGGGCTGACTACCTGAAAACCGAGACTCCCTCTGCACATGAAACCGCTGAAGCACGGCTTAAAACGCAATTTCTGGGCAGCCGAATTCTTCTAGTCGAAGACGAACCGGTCAATCAGGAGGTTTCGCGGTGGCTGTTGGAAGAAGCGGGCATGACGGTGGATCTGGCCGAAAATGGAAGGATGGCCGTGAATATGGCCAAGCACGGTGATTACGCCTTGATACTGATGGACATGCAGATGCCGGAAATGAACGGCATCGATGCAACGCGAATGATCCGGACACTGCCAGACTATGCCGACACCCCGATCCTGGCAATGACCGCCAACGCCTTCAATGAAGACCGCGTCGAATGTCTTGAAGCAGGAATGAACGATCACATCGGCAAACCGGTGGTTCCGGATACACTTTATGAGACTTTGCTAAACTGGTTAACGTCAACAAAAGATACCATCACTAAACATTAAATTTACGTGTAAGTCCATAATGAATGCATCTTTAACTATCAATTCCGGGCAATCTAAAATCCTCTGTCTTAATCAGACCAGACGAATCAACGATTTCCTCGAAATGTCATCTGCCGCCATCGCTTTTGTTGACAAGGATGGCACTATTTTAGAATTAACCCCTTCTTTTACCCGTATCTTTGGCTACACCATAAAAGAGATTCCCCATATTGATGCCTGGTGGATGCTGGCCTTTCCCGACCCGGTTTATCGTGAAAATCGGCGTAAGCAATGGAATGCAGATGTAGCGAAGGCTCTTGAGCACGGGGGTAAGATCCACAATTTTGAAGGCCATGTGTGCTGTAAGGATGGCCATTATGTCTGGTTTGAGGCCCATACCAGTTTTTCCGGGAATGAAATCTTCATCATGCTGGCCGATATCAGCCGCCGTAAGCAGGCGGAAAATAAAGCCATTGATTTCGCACACGAGGCCGATACCCTCAGACGCGAATCGGCCTGGCACAATCTTGCGCTGAGCACCAGCCACTCGGGAACCTGGGAGTGGCTCCCGGAAACCGAAGAACACCTTTGGTCGCCGGCAATATGGGACTTGTTTGGGCTGGATAAAGAAAATCAAACACCCAGTTTTGCCTTATGGGAAGCGATTATCGATACTGCAGATCGGCTCCGGGTTACCCAAAAGATCCGGGAAGCCGTTAACCAGAGTAAGGATTTTCTGGATGAATACCGCATTACAGTTTCAGGGCAACAACGCTGGCTCTATGTGAGCGGACGTTCTATTCAAACTGATCCCGCACATCCTTTGCGCTACTTGGGTATCGTCATGGACATCACTGAGCGCAAGCAAGCCGAGATAGCACTGCGCGAGCGGGAAGAAGTCATGAGCGCTATCGTTACCCAAGCAGGCGATGCCATAGAATTGACTGATCTGGAAACATTCCGGTTCGTCGAGTTTAACGACGCGTCCTGCTCATTACTGGGCTATTCTCGCGAAGAATACGCCCAGCTTACGGTTTTCGATATCCAGGCTGAACTTTCCAGGGAAGAGATACGAACACGGTCTGGGAATGCAATTAGCGAAAAAGAACTGCGGTTCGAAACAAAACACCGGCGCAAAGACGGTCTGCTGGTCGACGCGCAAGTCAGCATGCGATTTATTGAACTGAGGGGCCGCCGATATAGTGTCGCCATCTGGGGTGACATCAGAGAGCGCAAAGACCTGGAAGCCAGAATGAATTATAAGGCCATGATTGTCCAGGCAACGCCTGACGCGATGTTTATCCATGATTTTATGGGGCGTTTTGTCGAGGTCAACCGGCAGGCATGCGAAAGCGTCGGTTATACGAGGGAAGAACTGCTCGGTATGGCCTGCTCGATCTCGAAAAAGACTTCAACCTGGCTAGCGCCCAGTCTGAATGGATTCATGTCAATCCGGGAGAGACCCATATCCTGCTCGGCCGCCATCGGCGCAAAGACGCCAGTGTATTCCCGGTCGAAATACATTTCGGATCAATCGTGTCAGACGGGCAACCGGTATTTGTCGCAATGGTAAGGGATATATCCGAAAGACAAGCCGCTGAAGCTTCTCTGCGAGCCAGTGAAAAACGCTTCCAGGATTTCGTCGAGGTTTCAGCCGACTGGATCTGGGAGGTTGATACCGAATGCCGCTTCACCTTCATCTCTAAATCCGTGGAAGCCATCTTGGGTTACCCGCCGGATGAAATTTTGGGCTGCAGGCCTTTCGATCTCATGTTGCCGGATGAGGCCGCCCGCGTCAGTACCGAATTAACCGCCTTAATGGCTCAACGCCGGCCCTTTCGTAATTTTGTCAAGACCAACACGCATAAAGACGGCACGCTCCGCCATATTGAAACCAGCGGCACCCCGATATTCGGTTCAGAAGGCGAATTATTGGGATACCGCGGCCTGGACCGTGACATTACCGAGTTGATCAAGGCGCGTGAAACCCTGGAAATTCATCAACAGCACCTGGAGCAGCAGGTGGCCGAACAAAGTTCCGCCGCGCTGGCGTCTAAGGAACAGCTGAACCTCATTCTTGAATCCAGCGCAGACGGCATTTTCGGTGCCAATACAAAAGGCGAGATTACCTTTGTCAACAGTGCTGCTGAGCATATGCTCGGTTATTCCTCAAGCGAATTGCTGGGCCGTTCAATGCACGACACCGTTCACCATAGCCATGCGGATGGAACCCAGCATTCCAAAACTGAATGTCCGATGCGAAATTGCCTGTTCAATAACGAGCTAATCAGAGTTGCCGACGATGTATTCTGGCGAGCCGACGGAACGCCCTTACCGGTGAGCTATGCCGCGCATCCGATGCAGCACGGCGGCGCAATTGTGGGCATGGTTGTCAACTTCTCGGACAACACGGTTCATAAGCAGTTCGAACAAGATTTACGCGAAAGAGAAGAAAGTCTAAAAGAAGCTCAGCGAATTGCTCATTTAGGCTGCTGGTATTTGGACGTGACGAGCAACCAGGTGGTTTGGTCGGAAGAGCTCAGCAGAATGTTTGGTTTTGAGTCAACACACCCAACCCCACCTTATAACGAACACCACAAGCTATTCACACCGGAAAGCTGGGAAAAGTTGTCCGTTGCACTGGATAAAACTGTAAAAACGGGAGTCCCCTATGAGCTTGAACTGGAGACTGTTCGTAAGGATGGTAGCAAGGGTTGGATTTGGGTGCGCGGAGAGGCCGTCACTGATGGAAAAGGCATTACTGCCGGTCTTCGGGGTGTGGCTCAGAACATTACGGACCGCAAGAAAACTGAAGCCGCATTGATAGAAGCACAAAAGGCTGCAGAGCAGATGGCAAAGATCAAAAGCGAGTTTTTGACCAACATGAGCCATGAAATTCGAACGCCCTTAAACGGTGTGCTGGGCCTCGCCCAGGCCGGCTATCGCGAAAATGCCGGTAGAGGCAAATCGCAGGAGCTCTTTACCCGCATCCTGGATTCGGGCCATCTACTGCTCAATATCGTCAACGATATCCTTGATTTCTCCAAGATTGAAGCCGGTAAGCTGGTTATCGAGGCTCAGCCTTTTTCACCCGGACACATTGCCGACGAAGTTCTCATTGTCACCACCGAGCGCGCTAAAGCCAAGGGGCTTATGGTGGAATCCTATCTCAGCTCTGACATACCTGCCGTATGTCTGGGTGATCCAACTCGAATTTCTCAGATCTTGCTCAATTTCCTATCTAATGCTATAAAATTCACCATTAACGGCAAGATTACTCTGGAAACTAACTGGAATGGCAAATCTCTCTGCTTCGCTGTGAGCGATACCGGTATCGGCATTGCTCCCGAAGATCATAAACGGCTTTTTTCTCCCTTCGAACAGGCTGACGCAAGCACAACGCGTCAATATGGTGGCACAGGTCTGGGGCTGTCGATCAGTAAGCACCTTGCGGAACTGATGGGGGGCGAAATCTGCGTCGAGAGTACGCCCGGAAAAGGCAGCCGATTTGAATTCCGGCTACCTTATATCGAATCCGATAGACCCTTAAATTCGATGCCCGCCAGAAGCTCTCTCCCGACACAGGGCAAACGTCTGGCAGGACTGCGAATTCTAGCCGCAGAAGACAATGAGGTGAATCAATTGGTGCTGGAGGACATGCTGACCAACGAAGGCGCAGCGCTAACTTTGGTGAGTAACGGCCGGCTTGCAGTGAAGGCGGTCATGCGGACTCCCAAAGCCTTCGATGTGATTCTGATGGACGTGCAGATGCCGGAACTGGACGGACGCGAAGCTACACGCCAAATTACGGCTATAGCACCGGACGTGCCGATCATCGGCCAGACGGCTCATGCGCTGGCCGAAGAACGGATCATGAACCGTGCCGCAGGAATGGTTGAAACCATCACGAAACCGCTGATACATGAAGAATTGATGGCGATAATAGTGCGCTTCGCGCCGACACCTGTGGTCTCCCCTATCGCTGCAGATTTGATAGATTGGGACTCGCTTTTCAAGCGCTTCAACAATCGAAAGGACTTCATCGAAAAACTGCTGCGGACTGCACTGTTGAGTCAGGAAGAAATTCCTTCGCAGTTGCGCAAGGCGGCAAGCAACCAGGATATGGAAGCCATGGCTTTTATCGGCCACAGCCTCAAGGGCACCGCCGGTAATTTTGCCGCGAAATTACTCTATGATCTTGCCCGCCGACTACAGGACAGCGCCCGCGCAAATTCCAGCGATGCCGCAACACTTGCGGAGCAATGCGCAGATCACCTGGATGAAGTTCTGAAACTTCTACGCGCCAGAATCGATCAACCTAAGACTGAAAACGAGAGACATCCGGATGGGCCTTAAACCAAACATTCTCGTGGTCGATGACCAGCCGGAAAACCAGCTGATCCTTGATGACTTGCTAACAGACGATTTTGTCGTGCATGCCGCGTCGAACGGCGAACAGGCACTCACCATGGTGACGGCAGGCACCCCTATCGATATCATCCTGCTCGACGTTATTATGCCCGGCATCAACGGCTTCGATGTCTGCCGCAGGCTCAAGGCATGGCCGCACACATGCAACATCCCCGTGCTCTTTCTGACCAGCCTGGACAGTATTGCCGACGAGACCGAGGGTTTCTCAGCGGGGGGCGAAGACTTCATCCATAAACCGTTCTCGGCTCCTGTTGTGCTGGCCCGTATTCATACGCATCTGCAACTGGCCAATACCCGACGCGACCTGGCTTTACGCAACGAAAATCTGGAACTCCTTGTCAACGAAAGAACGCGCGAACTGATTCGGCAAAAGCAGGAAGTCATCAATGCCCAGGATGCCACCATCATCGCTTTTTGCGCCCTCGCCGAAGCGCGAGACAATGAAACCGGCAACCATATCCGCCGGACTCAAAACTATGTGCGCATCCTGGCTGAACTCATGCGTAATCACCCGCGTTTTTGCGATGAACTGAACGACGACGTCATCCTGCAATTATACAAATCAGCTCCTCTGCACGATGTAGGCAAGGTGGCGATACCCGATGCTGTCCTCAACAAACCGGGTAAACTTACCGCTGAAGAGTGGGTCATCATGAAGCAGCATACGGAATTCGGCCGTGATGTAATCGCGCAGGTGGAACAGAATTCGGGCAGCGAAGCCAGCTTTCTACGCTATGCCCGCCAAATCGCTTACAGCCATCATGAAAAATGGGACGGTAGCGGATACCCTCAAGGACTGGCTGGCGATGCAATTCCCGCATCAGCCCGATTTATGGCTGTCGCCGATGTTTATGATGCTTTAATTTCAAGACGGGTTTATAAACAGGGTTACTCACACGAACAAGCCATCGCGATTATCTCGGAAGGACAAGGCAGACACTTTGATCCTGATATTGTTGACGCGCTATTGAAAAATGACGACTTATTCCAAAAGATTGCCCAAGAATTTCATGATGAATTTGCAACACTGAAAACTCTAACCTAACGATCATGAAGACTCTCACCGGCCCGGAAAAATGCAAGGACCTGGTTTAGGCTGCGGTTACTCGCCGGACAGGATGCAGTCAATAAATTACCCATGATAAATTCTTGTAATTCTTTGGCGTCGGTTGGGTTGACCATCATCAACCGCAACCCACACGATGCATCACCCTTGTTTTGTTGATCCCCTGAACAGTTACAGCTTCTTTTCCTCGCACTTTGGATCAAGGACGGATCGGATGAGCTAAAGCTTGTCAGCATTTTTTACATATCTGAATCGTGATCATTTTAAATCTTATCTGTTGATAGGCATAACTGATATAGATGTGATAGCCCATTAGAAACAATAGCGCTGTTGCCAGACTGACATGCACCGTTACCCACAAAGAATGAAACCAGGAATGTAACTACTCGCCCGCTTTGAATTAAGGGTGTAGGTGCTTGATTTCAAAGGACGCATCAATACGTCCCTGTAGCTCTCTGCAACATCCCTGTTGCAGAAGCCTTTTCAATCAACCACCTACACCCACTAAAATTGGA
>NZ_JAUSBX010000102.1 GCF_030651835.1 Methylicorpusculum sp.
CTTCCTATTTTATTGGGTGTAGGTGCTTGATTTCAAAGGACGCATGAATACATCCTTGTAGCTCTCTGCAACATCCCTGTTGCAGAAGCCTTTTCAATCAATCACCTACACCTTCTATTTCAAGCGGGCGAGTAGTTACCTTAAAGCAAAAAAAGGCGCCCTGCCTAAGTAATCACTTAAACAGGACGCCAAGCCCCAAAGACAATCGCCTTAAAAAATGGAAATCATTTACAAATTTAGTTTAGATAAAGCAATGCTTATGCCAGAATTAACCCAAGCCTGCTAGTTCTCTATTCCTGCCTCAAAGAGCCCGCCATTTGGCGTGTCTTACTGTCTCAAAAGAAAAATGATGGCCACGCAACGCCAATGGTAAAGGCCAAAGCGCACCAAATCAGGGAAAATATAATCCGGATTTGCACCAGAATTAACCAACGCACAAGGGTGTCGATCAAAAAGTGTGACTTAAAAATGTTTCAAAGAGATAAAACAGGGGATTAGTAGCAGTGACAGGCCGAAACCTGTCACATCAGAGGAATCCACGATCAGAAAGGATGTTTTATTCAGCCGTAACCAGGCCTTTCAAACTGGCAAAATAAGCCGATAAATCCGTTAAATCTTGGTCGGATAAATCTTTTACCATCGATTGCATCAGCGCATTATTACGTTTGCCGCTTTGGTAATCTTTCATCGCCTTGACCAAATAGTTACCATATTGACCCGCTAAACGGGGAATAGCAGGACCTGCATCGGGGCCTTCCGCATGACACCCCAAACACGTTTGGGCCAGTTCCTTGCCTTTGTCGGCGTCACCATCAGCCGGACTGGCGCTGGGGCTGGCTTTTGAGGCCTCAAGATAGGCTGCAATGTTTTCTATGGTTTTATCCGTCAGGCCATTGGCATTGGCTTTCATAGTGCCGTGTGGACGCTTCTGTTCCTTATAGGCTTGTAAAGCAGAAGCGATATAAGCGGCACGTTGACCGCCCACTTTAGGCACATAAAAGGTAGGATAGGCGTTGCTATATCCCGGTGAGCTGTGGCAGCCACGGCAAGTATCAAAGGCAACTTTTCCTTCTTCAAGGTTTGCCTCTGCCTGTGCCGTCATTTGAATGCCTGAGAGCGCCAAAACGCCGAAAGCCAATCCGAATATTGATTTTTTCATTGTTAAGCTGATCCTATATCAAAGAGAAATTTTTAGTTATCTTACTAAAAGCCGCCGTTTATTGATAGCCGGAGTCACCACTCATTAGGGGCAAACTCATCCTAACAGCAACATTTAACAAGACGTCCAGCCCCAGTAAAAAGTTCACGACAACCATGCCGCGCAATTTTTACTAAGTCGAACGGTTTTCCGTATGAAAAGAGTAATTCTGGATTGTTCCGAAAACCCTATTTCTTAAAATACGAGTAAACCGCTTGCAAAAGAAAAATTAAATCAGACTTGATACGCTGACTAATCTCCCCTGCGCGTGTAACTTTCCAATTGCAGTGCTGCATTTTGCCTGAACGAGGTATTACTCAGTCGCACCCACAGATTCGTAACAAAGTAACCGTAAGGCATTTTTGGACCTTGTTCGTAATAAACCAGATCCTGAAATTGCACGGTTGCATTCTGATGATGGCAAATGTGACACGGCAAGCCTAACAGCAGCAGGTTAGAAAACCAGCTATCACTGACCCAGGCAATGGCGTGATGAGTTTCTTCCTCAATTAATCCCCAATGCTGAAAGTAGTTGACGGCCTCCAGCATGCGGACCGCCGAGTAAGCCTGATACAAAAACATCACTGCACACAAAAGACCAAACTCAGCATAAATGAAACCCACGACCGCCAATTCGACTAACAGACCCTGCAATACCTTGTTTGAAACTGTATTGAGTAAAAACCCTCTGCTCTTTTTATCCAGCCTTCGCTTTTCGCAGCGCCAGGCATAGAGAAAGTGCTCTTTGGCAACACGCCGCCAGTAAGCCTTGAAACTCTCATCACGTTGCGCCGTGGTAATATCGTGCGGCGTTCCGATATGACTGTGATGCCCGCGTTTGTGGGCAACCGCAAAATGATCATAACAAACACTCATCAGCAACAGACGGCCAAGCCAGCGTTGCAGGGGTCGGCCGCGATGAATCAGCTCGTGCGCCACAATAATGCCGGAACAGCAAGAGGATGTGCCTACCAGAAAGCGAACGACCAGCAGGTTGATGACGCTGGTCATGATGTCCTGCGTTGTGAGCCAGGTGAGCTCGCCGATAAACCTGATCATCATGGCTAGGTTTATAAATTGGAGAAAAGCCAATCCGTAAAGCAGGCCATTAAAAAAGCCTTCCGGACTGTTTTTAACCGACAGGGGTTTCATTGACGGGCTTAACCAGTCAGCGGCCAATACCAGCCAGAAAGGCATCGTCCACAACAACGCTTCCGGAGCAGAATGCGATCCTGAATTAAGAAAAAGCAGCGATGTGATAGGAAATATGAGGCTCAATAAACTGCTGAGTCGTGAATTCATGATGTCAGGAAACCTAGCGAGACAAACTGGGAGTTGAGAAATGTTGCAGGGGCAGTTTCATACTCAGATAACGAATGACTAATGCCCATTTAAACCAGCGGGTTGCGGTATTTAAAGAGGCATATCCTGCCGAAATACGCAGCCAATGGTTTTGTTGGGTTTGTGCGTCAGAACCGGCAACGATGTCATCCAGATAAGACTGAATGGCTTCTTTCGCAATTGCGGCATGACCGGTACAGGTGTTATCAATAGTGACGTGCAACTTTACGATTGCCGGATCAATTCCCCAAAATTGCAGCTCATCGGCTAAACGCAAATAGGTCTTGCCCAATCCGCTGAGTTCAATCGCCAAATTAAGACCCAGCAATTCAGGTAAAAATTCAGCCGGGTAAAAACCCAGCGACATCATGAATACCGGCAAATCAAAGGCAGTGTCAATAAAACCGGGATACTCACTGAATGCCTTGCTTTGCACTGGCGGCAGGCGAATATCCAGACTTTTCAACAACCGGTCGTAAATGTAAGGATGGTTCTGCTGCCTGATGCCTGCGCCTATCTCATCGTAAAAAATAATCTGAAGCTTTTCGCCTATGGATTTGAAGGGCAAGAAATCCAGTTGCCCGCATTGCTGCAGCCAGCAACCGTCGGTCAAAATCGCCGGTGCAAATTGTTCAATGCCAAAGACATAGGCCTCCCTGGATAATCGAGGGGGCTCGGCCAATGGCCGGTATCCCGACATCTCCTGCTGATAGAACGCTTCAAACCATGATTCGAATGCGGTGTGTGAATAGGTGTTAAGTATTGGCTTATGCCAGCGTCCCGCGCTATTCACTAACTGCCGGGCGTGCTGTTTGGCGATGGACAAGCTGTCCGGGTAGTGCTCGATATTGACCAATTGATAAAACAATTCACGATGGGTAAGCGATCCCGCAACGAGGCTTGTTTGATTGCCGGCTTTTCTGCTTTCAACCCGGGGTAATGCTTGCTTAACCGGCACAACCCCAAGCGGTTCATCCATCAGCCAGGCTTTTAACAACGCTGTTTCGTCAGCCGTCATGACACCGAACATCGGACCTTCAAACGAAAACAGCTTTAACAGTTCGCTGCTGCCTGGATCCTGGGCGTTGAAATACCGCGATGCTTTGACCGCATTTAAAAATCCGTCTGCGTCAAAAGGTGATTCAGCAAACCATTGATCCAACGGCTTTCCTCCTAGCTGGATCCGGCCGTGATGGCCTTGAGCTGCTTTGGCCTTTCGGCTCAATAACGCCTTCAAGGCATCTGGTACGGAACTATTAGCCAGACTTTGAAATTGACCGGCCTCGCTTAATTTATCCGCAGAATCAATAGATAGAAAATAGCCGCATTGCATTCTTCGCCAGACCTGCATCTGGAGCTCATCTTGACCGGTCAAAAGTCCAAGGTAATCCGAGATACACTTGAGCAAGGGGGATAACTGCATCCGGAGCCGGTTTCGACGGTACGAAAAATAATGCTTACCCAGCGCGTCTGAATATGCGATTACTTGTTTTTCGATACCCGTCATACGTTGACAATAAGCCAGACTAAAGCCCAGGATTTCCGGTAAAAAAGTGCGGGGGAACTGTGAAAAAGCCAGCTGCAGAGAAGCCAGCTGAAAGGCTTCATCGAGTATTTCGGGGGTTTGGACGAAACTGAGCGAATAGAGCGCCGGCAACGTCACGGATTGATTCATCATCAAGGACTGATAAAGCTTTGCTAAAGGCTGCTCCGCCGTTCCAAGGCCATTTAATGACAAATAGATACTTGTCAAACCTGCCGCCAACTCGGATTGGCAGCTTGCAACCTGAGAGATTGACTTGAGCCAGCAAGGCTCAGTCAGCATAACCGGAGCCGCTTGTATCAGCGCCAGCCTAAAGCCTGCAACATTTGATAGGGGTGTCAGTTCAGCTAAGTCTGTCCCATGGAAGTGACCCGCGGCCGAGTCTGCAAAACTGTCAGCTTCTTTAAATGGCGTTAGAGAGGACTCATACTGCTTTTCAACCCTGCGTAAATGCTTGACCAAAAAACGTTTGCTATCCGGTAGCCAATCATAATGGCTGCCGATAGTGATCAAGGCATGAAATAAATCTCTTGAATTGATATCAGACTCACCGGCTTTATCCCCTGCAAGCCACTTGTCATGAGGCAAAGGATAAAATGGATGCTCAGTGGATTCGGTCATGAGGTTTGGTGATGAGATAATCATCAATGACCAAAGCATCCAGC
This sequence comes from Methylicorpusculum sp., assembly GCF_030651835.1. Lineage (GTDB taxonomy): Bacteria > Pseudomonadota > Gammaproteobacteria > Methylococcales > Methylomonadaceae > Methylicorpusculum. The sequence continues at coordinate 4,748 of NZ_JAUSBX010000102.1, forward strand.
CCCGTCGTCAAAAATACCGAAACAGCATCCTCAAGACTGTGGATTAAAGGCTTGCCCATTACGTTAAAACTGGTATTGAGCAGCACCGGCACACCGGTGAGCGCATGAAAATGACTGATTAACCTGTAAAAACGCGGATTCCAATGCTCTTTGACCGTTTGCAGCCGCCCGGTCCCATCAACATGAGCGGTCGCCGCAATACGCTCGCGCATAGTAGGTTTGATGGTCAGAGTTTTATCCATATAAGGTGATTCTTGATAATTTTCAAAATACTCAGGGCCGTATTCATGAAGCACCGAGGGAGCAAAAGGGCGAAAATATTCCCGGAATTTGATGTGCTGATTGATGGTATCTTTCATGCCGGAACCCCGAGGATCTGCCAGAATAGAACGATTACCCAAGGATCTGGGACCAAATTCCGCCCGGTCCTGAACCCAGCCGACAATGGCACCGGATGCCAGCAATTGAGCTGTTTCTTCACAGAGACTATCAGGTAAGTGCCGAATATCAAGCGATCGGTTGTACTGAATCAGCCGATTGATGGCTTCGTTGCTGATACGTGAACCCAAATAAGGGGTCAACAACTGGGGCGGCTTATCCGATTTTATAGGTTTGCGGTGATAAGCCAGCCAAGCCGCACCCAGTGCGGTGCCGTCATCGGCTGGGGCCGATGGAATATGAGCCTGCTTAAAACCGGTTCGTTCCGTAATCTGCCCGTTATAAGACGAATTAAGCGCACAGCCGCCGGCCAAAACCAGATTGTCTTCACCGGTCACGGCTTTCAAATGATTCAGAATTTGCGTCATCAGTTCTGCAAAAAAATACTGGCCGGTAAATGCCAGATCGGCCGCTTTCTTTAGCGCATCTTTCTCTTTTTGCTGGTACGCATTCAAGGCCTCCAGCAGGTCAAAAAAGTGTTGCGGCTGCACGGCAAAGTCAAAACCGTCAACGGCCAGCGTATCTTTAAGCAAGTCATAGAGTTTTTGATCCAGTTTGCCGTATGCGGCCAGCCCCATGACTTTCCATTCCTCGCCTTTCAACCAGTCAAATCCGCACAGCTCGGTAATTTTCATATAAAAAAACCCCAGACTGCCGACACCCCGTGTTTCATGGATGCGATCCAATTTACCATGATGGTATCGGTAAAAAGCCATGGAACCGTTCTCGCCATAAGAATCGATAACAGCACAAGCAGCGTTGCTGAAAGGACTGCTGTAAGAGGCCATCGCGGCATGTGTCAAATGATGATCAAAATCCAGAAAGGAAACCGGGCAATCGGGGTGAAACTCCTTCAAGCGCCTGACCAGATTCAGCCCTGTTTTAAGGTAGCTGCTGTGTTGGCAAGCGATCATATGATGCAGTTTGTAATTTTCCAAAGGAGAACGGAGCTTTTTCAGATCCTTTTTAAGCAGCCCTTTTGCTGTCAACAGCCCCAAGCCACTGATCAGCCGCTCATAATGCGGTCTTTTTTTACGCCAGTTGGTCGCAATTACCAATTCGCAGGGGAAACTGCAATAGCTGTCCAGTACATCGCTTATCCAGTTCAACTGATCCGGCTCACAATTGATCGCTCTTTTACTCTGTAAATAGCGCTCGGTAGCCTCGGCAAACAAGACTTCGCCGTTGTCATCAACAATTGCCAAACCAGGATCATGATAGGTCACGGAAAGACCAATGTAGTATTTTTTCATAGCGGAACGAATAGGAATTAAAGTGCACCAATTATGGGCGCCTTGGTTCCTCTCTGTAAACCTGATAGGTTAAAGATTGGCTCAAAATAACGCCCCAAATTGATCAGTAAGGCAATTTCAATCGCCTTACAAGAAATTCCAATCATCGGGAAGTTGTATCAAGCCATATGATAAACCCCGAAAGGCTTAGTGTGCAGTCATTCACACAGAAAGATAATAAACCAAGCAGAATCAATCGGAGGTTAATTGTTTTAATTTAGCCCCCACCTCTTTGGCTGCTCGTTCACAGGCTACAGCGGAACGCTCCACACGTCTTCTCAGAAAATAACTTATCGAGGCCCCGTCAATCTCGTTGGTTGCATACTCATTAAGTGGATCACAGATGGTATGCATGTTTTGTTCGGCTTGCAGTAGGGCATCATATTCATCGGAGTCATCAACTCCGCCCAGCATCATGACCTCTGTCGTTAACTGATTCTGTAACCGAAAAACGTCCTCTACGTATAAGGTAAACTCTTCTCGAGACTGACTGTATTCACCATACTGCCCGGTCAACACCCCCTGACAACTACACAACAAAAGCGGCATACAAAACAAAACACGAACAGCAAACATCGTTTTTCGTTCTCTCATCAAAATACCATCATTAAAAAATCAGTAAATCGTATAAAAAAATGTTATCCATAGCGCGGGGGCATGAACTGCTGCTTTGCAAATTAGGATAAAAACCCCTATTGAGTAGATGCCAAACGATTGTTATCACACCCTATTTTTAAAAAAGTATACTCACTCTTGTAAACTTTACATTTTTTAAAATACAGCTTTTTACCGTCAAGAATGGACTTTTGCAACAAAGCCGATGATGCATACATAGGCGCTTGACGACAGCATCCCTGCTGCGGACACCCCGCAAAGCTTACCTCATCCTTTTTTATTATTAAATTGGGAATGGCTGAAAATGAGTTTATTGATGCTAAAAGAGGGGTCATTCCAGTTAGATTTTGAAGAATTGACACTATGAGTTGTAAAATCATCGCTACTTTTTATATTGCCAACCACAATTAGAAAGCATTATAAAATGCGTCAGCCAAAAATAGTTATTGGTAGATCATTTAACCCCGGTATTCAGTATCATGCTACCGCTTAAATTGAGAAATCTTTCGACTATGCTGACCTGAATTCATTTTAAAACTTTAATAATGCCTTTATCCTGACACGAAGTATGTAAAATCAGCCACTTAAATAATTTGTCTACGTCCCATTAATTAACCGTGAGCTCAGTCTGATGACAAAAAAAACACTTAGAAAACACTTGGCCGGGATTGAAAAACAATTTGCACAGGACAATCCGACATTGCATGAAGCGGTTAAGGTGTTTCATGAACTGGATCAGATCGAGTATGACCTTGGCTTAATTGATGACGAAGACACCACCGCCACCAAGACAAGCTGGTGGCCGATTATCAGCATTATTGGCGGAAATACCCAGGCGGCCTCCCGATTCATTCAGGAATATATTGATATTCATCAAGCCAGAATGGGCGCACAAACAACTCGGCACAAATTTGCAGTCATGCAATATTGCAGTCCCAGTAATGATGTCATTCTTCCCGGTACCGCACTGGATGCCGATCACCGTCTGCCTTTTCACTCGATAAGTAAAGAGATTGACCGCGCAAGTCCAGGCAGCAGCCAGCAAATCAATGCGTTTCTTGAATTAAAAACGATTAGCAATGACAGGCTCAAAGACAAATTATTTATTCAGTTGCCCCATTTGACTGAAAACACCGTTCCAAAACCCGTTTTCAACTTACTGGCAAAACACACTATCGACATCTCCGATCTCGTGCTGGTCTTTGCCGATTCGTTTAATGCCGAGCCTGAAGCGATTGAAGAAATAGTCCGAACTATTGTTGAACAGCAAGATTCCAACAAATTTATCTACATTATCGATCAGCCTCCTTCCAGCAAGCTGGACATGAGTCCTTGGCAAAGAAAGCTTGATGAACTCGGAATAAAAACTACTGATTTTATTGGACTATCGAGTCAAACCAGCCTGTTTGACCCTGTCAACGCACCTTCTATCAGTATTTTAAATCAACGTATCAATACGATTGGACTCTACCGCAACTACCGGATCATGAACACCCTGGAAAAAAACATTCGCGATATCCATGATGTATTCATACCGGAAATTGTTGAAGCAACCGTTCTATGGAAAGAGCGGTGTACATTTTCAAGCCTGCTTATTTTAGGTTTTATAGCCACATTAATGCTTTTCGCCGAAATCCAGATTGGCTTTTTTGCCATGCTTTTTGACCCTATCATTGGGCCTCTTTTTCTGGTCGCGCTGACCGGCTTCATGATCCCCGTCCATATCGGCATAAGCAAGCTACAAGCTAAACTGATTATTGGCCGCCTGAATGACCGGCAAAAAGAGCTGAATATTATGGAAAATTTATCTGCCGTTTTTGAAAAAAGCCTGACCTCAATGCGCATGTTGTTACCGTCAACGACACCCGTCGGCTGGAATAAGGAAATGAAAGCCCGACTTAACAAATTAACTGCTTTGAGCCGAGAATTAGTTCTGTCGATGAATGATCGCGTGCAAGTGTATGGGGAGGAAAGCCCGTCCCCCGTCACAATGAGCGTTAACGCGTTCATACCCAGAGAAACGGCAGCGGCACCACCACCACCGGCACCGGTGATTTCTCCTACACCTACACCTACACCTACACCTACTCCTACACCTGCTCCTACGCCAGAATCTGCAGCGCCTGTGACGCCAACGACTTCACGATCACGCCTGTTTCCGAACCGCCCCCCGGAAACCAACCCGGACAATACGACCCGTTAAGGATAGGGCTTAAAATAACGTCCCGATTATTGAGTTTTTAGTAGGAGCGAATCCATTCGCCCCTACAGATGACTTCGGTTCGAGAGGTTATTGCGGGTCAAACTCCAAGTATTTAACTGTTGCAACTGGCTTGTGTAAATTATGGAAAATTTAAAACTTTACGCTCAACTCTGTCTATTCAGAAATAACCCTCTTGAATTACCTCGTTCGGTCAGTTTTTTCCAAAAAAATCTTTATTTTTACATACTGATAGAGCTTTTTATTCAAGCCAATGTGACAGACCCGCTTGAGGCAATGATCGGTGTCGCCGTAGAAACAGTCCTGACTTTGCTTTTTGTTGCATGCCTGCTTCGCTATAAAAATGCAATGCCTGGATTTATAGCGGCGGCCAGCAGTTTTTTGCTTTGCGAAAACATAGTGGCATCATTTGGCTTGCCGGTTGTCGTATGGCTCACATCAACAGACGATTTATTGAGCTATTACCTGATGTTCGTGCTGATTATTTGGGATGTAGCCATTATTACTTATCTGATTAAACGGATTTTAATCGTCAATAGCTTATTGTCGTTATTGCTGGCAAGCGGCTATTTTCTGGTGACTTATCTGGGCTCTTATCTACTAATGATAATTATCTGATCCACAAAAACTGAAAATATCGAACTATTCCAAGCGATAACCTTCGCCCACCGCCACAACCCCATCCTCAACGAGATCCTTAATGCCATTTTCCAGCTTCGGGTTGTCAGAAGAGCTAATGCAAGCCATCAAAGATGCCGGCTATACAACACCCACACCGGTTCAGCTTCAGGCTATCCCCGCCATTTTAAAAGGGCGAGATTTACTTGCCTCCGCGCAAACCGGCACGGGTAAAACGGCCGGGTTCACGTTACCCATTTTGCAGCGCATGGCGCAAACAACGTATAGCCGTAATCGGCCTTTACGCGCATTAATTTTAACGCCGACCCGGGAACTAGCCGCACAAGTGGGCGAGTCCGTTAAGCAATACGGCGAGCATCAAAATCCACGCTTAAAATCCGAAGTGGTTTTTGGCGGCGTAAAAATCAATCCTCAAATGATGCGCTTACGAGGCGGCGTCGATATATTGACCGCTACCCCAGGGCGATTACTGGATCTGGTCAATCAAAATGCAGTCAGACTGAATAAAGTTGAAATTTTGGTATTGGACGAAGCCGATAAAATGCTGGACATGGGTTTTAGCAAAGATATCGATAAACTATTAGCGTTACTGCCTAAAAAACGTCAAAACCTGCTGTTTTCAGCCACGTTTTCCAGTGACATCAAAAAACTCACCCGCGATTTACTGGTTAATCCGGTAAAAATCAATGTCGACCCTGAAAACATAGCCGCCGAAACAATCGATCAACTTGTTTATACCGTGAATAAAACCTCAAAAACGGCCTTGTTGACTCATTTGGTTAAAACCAATAATTGGCAGCAAGTGCTGGTGTTTACCAGCTCCAAGCATGGCGCGAACAGACTCACAGAAAAACTTAACGCCGCACGGATCAAAGCCGCAGCAATTCACGGCGACAAAAGCCAGGGAGCCCGTACCAGTGCGCTGGCAGGTTTTAAAGCCGGAGAAATCCGGGTATTGGTAGCCACCGATGTTGCCGCCAGAGGAATCGATATCGCCCAGCTGCCGCATGTGGTCAATTTCGAGTTACCCCGCTCTTCCAGTGATTATGTCCACAGAATTGGCAGAACTGGCCGGGCAGGACAAAACGGACAAGCGGTGTCACTGGTTTCAGAAGACGAATATCCGGTCTTGCTGCTGGTCGAAAAGCTGATTGGCATCAAAATACCCCGCCAACAAATAAATGGATTTTAAGCGACATAAAATCTGCCCCATTCAGGCGGGCATGAATTAGGCTTCTGACTCATCGACACGCTGAGCCCAAAAGCCTAATGCACTCAGGTTCGCCAGGGATGGGAAGGTAAATCCGCCACGCCTATAACATCCACACCGGCTTTTGCAACTTGATGATCGTTTTCTACCGAACTGCCGCTGACGCCGATGGCACCTACTAATATGCCGTCTTTATCGACAATAGGCACACCGCCGGGAAAGGTAATCAAGCCCTGATTGGAATGTTCGATGCCGTAAAGCGGTCCACCCGGCTGGGATAATTGGCCGATTTGTCCTGTATTCATGCCGAAGAAAACCGCTGTCTTCGCTTTTTTGATGGCAATATCGATACTGCCGACCCAGGCCCCATTCATTCGGGTAAATGCTTTTAAATCGGCGCCGGAATCGACAACGGCAATACACATTTGAGTGCCAATTTTTGTTGATTCGGCAATTGCGGCGGCAATTGCCAATTCGGCTTGTTCGTATGTAACATGCATGATCTAACTTCCTTTTTGATGGTAATAAAAATAATGGCTTGTTCCGGCAAGATCATCGGTTCAGGTGGTTACCGATGATCAAAACCAAAACAATAGATCTGAGATTATTCGCCGGGTTTAGTCAACATTTTTCGCACATCGCCCAAATGCATTTCTTCTTGAGCAATCATGCGACGCGCATATTCCTCAAGCAGGACGTTATGCCCGTTAACCAGTTCAAGCAGATTGGTATATTCAGCTAAAGCCAGCGCTTCATGCTCAAGTGATTCCGTCAGAATGGTGCCAATGTCATGGCGATGCGTTTCCAGCAGAGTACCTATACCCAGAGAAGGGTGGCCGCCCAAATAAGTTATCAATTCGCCCGCTTCATTGGCATGAGTCAGAGATTCAGTCGCCTGACTACGCATCCAGGAAACAATGGGGATGCGATTATAGCCAACAATCATTAACGCATAGTGTGTATAACGAACAACGCCTGCCAACTCTGCTTCCAGAATTTTATTCAGTACTTTGATCACGGCTTCATTATCGATTCCGGTGCTAGTCATTAAAGTCTCTCCTGAAGTTTGAATGGATAGCCTTCGACTATAACCGGTTTATCTTCACATGCCAATAAACCCTTTATTAATTGACATGCAAGGCTTCACCTTACATATTCTATTCAACAAAATAAGGTCTGATCCATCAACAATACTCATAAAAAAATCAATTTTTCTGTTGATTGTAAACAGTAAAAATTACGAGTATAACCAAAACACAACTTGCTAATTTAGGTTGCTCCTATCTGAACGAGAAACGTCTGTTTTTCAGAAGGTGCTGGGAGTGCTGCGATGATGTCAAGAGCAAAGAAAGCTGTTATGAACCTTGTTTACTTAAAACATCGTGATTAGTAAGGAATAAGCATAAAATAACTTCCACTAGCAGGACTGTTTGTGGGGTTCGGTGGCTCGTCTGACAGGAGGCCGTGAATACGTCCGTGTAAGGCTTGACGGCGTCAATCCCTGACGCCGACACCTGTCAATCGAGCCACCGAACCCCTTCCAGTCTTTGAAGAGGTTGTTTCAGCTAATTCAAAGGCGCGACCCGTAAGTCGTCATTTCAGCAGGGATTGCCGAAATCCAGGATGCATGGATAGCTCGAAGCTTGCCATCCATGGCACTGGATGCCCGCATCCCTGCGAGCATGACGGACTTTTTGGTGTTTAGCTGAAGCAGTTTGCTAATCAGGTAAAACATTATCCTAAATCAATGATCAGTTTTACAGTTAGCTTAATTCTCTGGCTTAAGAAACCAAGCTCAGACAGGAGACTTTACAATGTCTATAAAAACAGAATTACAAAACACGATTACTGACTTGGCCGTTGCGGGAAAAGGAATACTGGCGGCCGATGAAAGTGCCCCTACCATCATCAAACGCTTTAAAGCAATCAATGTGGAATCAACCGAAGCCAATCGTTGTGATTATCGCGCCTTATTGCTGACGACCCCAGGATTAGGCGAATTCATTAGCGGGGTGATCCTGTTTGAGGAAACCCTGGGACAGACTACCGTTGACGGCAAGAGACTACCGGCCGTCGCTGCAGCCCAAGGCATTGTCCCCGGCATAAAAGTAGATAAAGGCACCATGCCGTTGATCAATGCGCCGGGTGATGTGGTTACGCAAGGTTTGGACGGGTTGACCGACCGCCTGATAGGCTATAAAACCCAAGGCGCTCGATTTGCCAAATGGCGTGAAGTTTATTCAATCAGCCCGGATAATCCAACCCAGGCAGGCATAGCAACCAATGCAGAAGTTCTGGCCCGCTATGCGGCTGTTTGCCAGTCACTGGGCATAGTGCCTATCGTCGAACCCGAAGTATTGCTGGATGGCAGTCACTCAATCGATCGCTGCATGGAAGTCATCGAAATTGTTCAACTTGCCGTATTTCATGCTTTACATCGACACCATGTCGAACTGGAATATATCCTGCTCAAGCCCAGCATGGTCGTACCGGGCAAGGATTCAGGCTATCGGGCCAGCCCTGATGAAATTGCAGAAAAAACGCTGATTGAACTGCGTCGCTCAGTTCCTGCGGCTGTTCCCAGCATCAACTTTCTTTCCGGGGGGCAGACGCCGGAAGAAGCCACGACCAATCTAAATGCGATGAATGCAATCGCCGGCAATGCGCCCTGGCATTTAAGCTTTTCATACGGGCGGGCACTGCAGCAACCGGTACTTGAAGCCTGGCAAGGCAAACCGGGAAATACAGTGGCCGCACAAAAGGCGCTTTATAAACGAGCAAAACTCAACGGCGCAGCCCGTTACGGCAAATATACAAAGGATATGGAACTGGCATAAGCACTGCCAGCATCAAGAAAAATCAGCAGCGCATTGAATGCCTGATTCTGACTGGAGGCGGCGACCTGCTTGTTCGTGGCGAGGTCGCTTAAAAACTTTCCTGATTATAAAGATCAATCAGCTGAGTTCTACTTTGTCATATTCAATGAACGCACCATTCAGAATCGTCATTCCGGCAGGGATTGCCAAGAACCAGATGCCATGGATAGCGAGCGCCGAACACAGCCTTGTATTCAGGATTCCGGCAATCCCTCCCGGAAAGACGTTGTTGCTAATGATCAAACAACCTAGTATTTAATTGCAGAAATAATATATTATATCAGCTATACTAGGCATTATGCCTAGAAAAGCGATAGAAATAACACTGACCACCGAACAAAAACAACAGCTTGAAAAAATAGTCCGCAGTCATAGTGCCGAGCGTCGACTGGTCGAGCGTGCTCAAATTATTTTAGAGTGCGCAACAGGCAAGCAAAATCAAGAGGTTGC
>NZ_JAUSBX010000144.1 GCF_030651835.1 Methylicorpusculum sp.
AACAGGCGCTGTACGCGCTCGATAATTTCGACCCGTTTGGCCAGGCCAATGTCTTATCCCGCGGCATGATCGGCGATATCGGCGGCCAGCCGATGGTCGCCTCACCGCTGTACAAGCAGCATTTCAACCTGGCAACCGGCGTGTGCTTTGAAGATGACACCGTCAAAGTCGCCACCTATCCCACCCGGATCGCCAATAACCGGGTCTCAGTCTGTGTTCAGGATGCCCCATGAAATATCATTATTATATTGCCGACGTTTTTACCCAGCGCATTTTTAACGGCGCACAGATCGCCGTGTTTCCTCATGCGGACGGCCTGAATGCCGATACAATGGCCCTTATCGCCAGAGAGCTGAACTTATCCGAAACCGTCTTCATTTTTCATAAACTGAATAATGCCCAGATCAGGCGCATGCGGATTTTTTCCCCGTTAGCCGAAGTCAATTTCGGTGGCCATCCGATCATCGCCGCCGCCTATGTATTGGCCAGTTGCGGTGATATTGACGTCTCGGCCCCGGTCACCTCGCTGATTTTCGAACAAAATGCAGGGAATGTTGAAACCAATATATCTAGCCGCGACGGCAAACCTTATTTTGTGCAATTTACCCGCAAAGTCAGCTCGATTGTTGACCGCTTTGCGCCCACCGATGACGAACTGGCGGGTTTTTTAGGTCTTGAACAGGCCGAACTCGACCACAAGAAATACTCACCCCGCCTGGTCTCCTGCGGCTATCCCTACTTGATCGTTCCTGTGTGGCAGTACGAGTCGGTGCGTAAAGCCCGCTTCAATTACAGCGCCTGGAGCCAATCCACAGCCCCGCAAACCGCCGCCCAGGAAATATTACTGTTCGCACCGAAATCGCCATTTCCCGACGCCGATTTCAACCTGCGCTTATTCGGCCCCCGTATCGCGCTCACCGAAGATCCGCCGGTAGGCAGCGCCTTACCGGCGTTTTGTGCGTACCTTTGCTCGTTCGAACACACCCGTAAAGGCACCCAGACCTTCGCCGTCGACAGGGGCGATGCGAACTCGCGGCGTAGCGTCATCAATCTGGAAATGGATCATAAAGGCACCGAGTTCTTAACCGTCCGGGTCGGCGGTGAAGCGGTGCTGTTCGCCGAAGGCACTATTGATTTAGGGGGATTGAATACCAGAGGATGAAAGCAGGGCATGAGTTAAATCTCGGTAGAAACGCAACAGCTTGCCTCTCTTCGATCCTGGTAGTAGTCAGAAAAGGGGGGGAAGAACGTCCTATGTCAGCTAACGGGGTCATGAAAAGTGGTATGAGGCGAGAGTAACACGAACGGTTCCGTGAGAGCGTTACGGTCCAGTTCCAGTGGAAGTTTCCAAAAATGCTTGCTTTAGTTGACGCTTCCTTTCCAGAAGTTTCAGCGATTGCAGGATTGGAATAGAAATTATTTTGGTTCATTTACCAATATTCATAGATGCGTTCTTAATTGAACGATACATATTATTTTAAATTTGGAGAAAAATTATGTCCTATTTAGTTCCTTCAGAATTTGTGACCAAGATGGTGGATGCAGGTGAATCAAAAGTATTCATGTCTACCCGAGATACGTTGATCAGGGCTTATATGGCCGGGGCGATACTGGCACTGGCTGCCGTGTTTGCGGTCAGCATTACTGTTCAGACCGGCTCACCGATCTTTGGCGCAATATTGTTCCCCGTCGGTTTTTGTATGCTGTATTTATTGGGCTTTGATCTTTTGACCGGTGTTTTTGTTTTAACGCCACTTGCATGGATTGATAAACGTCCGGGCGTAACACTGGGGGGTATTTTAAGGAACTGGGGGCTGGTTTTTACCGGTAATTTTTTAGGGGCGCTAACCGTCGCGGTCATGATGGGCATTGTGTTTACTTATGGCTTCTCCGTTGAGCCCGATGCAGTAGGAAAAAAGCTTGCCGGTATCGGTGAGGCGCGTACGCTGGGCTATGCAAAATATGGCGTGGCCGGCTGGTGTACCATCTTTATCAGAGGCATGCTGTGTAACTGGATGGTGTCTACGGGTGTGGTCGGGGCGATGATTTCCACGACGGTTAGCGGTAAGGTCATCGCGATGTGGATGCCGATTATGTTGTTCTTTGGCATGACTTTCGAGCACTCGGTCGTCAACATGTTTCTGTTTCCATCCGGTTTAATCATGGGTGGTAATTTCTCGATTATGGATTACTTTGTCTGGAATGAAATTCCAACGGTTTTGGGTAATTTGGTTGGCGGATTAGCATTTACCGGTTTGACGTTATATTCGACGCATGTAAAAACGGCGCCTAAACGTGCGTTTAACTAAGCCGCTTCAAGATAACAGAGTCTCAGATATTCAATTGCCGAGACTTCTTAGCAATAGCTCTAATTTTTAAAGGCATTCATCATGACACGCAACGAAGTTACCGAATTAGTCATCTTGCAAAAATTGCGTAAACAACTGACCTGGCCCCAGCTGGCCGAAGCCATAGGGCAGAGCAAGGAGTGGACAACAGCCGCTTTGCTCGGGCAGATGACACTGACCGCTGAACAAGCCGCCAAAATTGGCGATCTGCTGGAATTACCCGCAGATGCTGTTGAGCAACTGCAAGTGGTTCCCTACAAGGGGTCGCTACCTACTTCGGTGCCGACCGATCCGCTGATTTACCGGTTCTATGAACTGGTCAGTGTTTACGGCACTACTTTTAAGGCATTGATACACGAAGAGTTTGGTGACGGCATTATGAGTGCTATCGATTTCAGCATGGATCTTCAGCGAGAACCCGATCCAAAGGGAGACCGCGTCAAGATTGTGATGAGCGGCAAATTTCTTCCTTACAAGAGTTATTGAGGCCGCTTTGGCCTGAATAAATGTCCGGTCAATTAAAAATATCGGTAGGGCAGCATTCTGACAAAGGCCGGAAGGTAATTAATCAGGATTTTCACGGCGTTTACAGTCCTAAGGAACCCCTGTTAAGTGCAAAAGGAATTGCCATTGCCTTGGCCGATGGGATCAGTAGCAGTGACGTGAGCCATATTGCCAGCGAAGCGACTGTCAAGGGGTTTCTGGAGGATTATTATTGCACCTCCGAAGCCTGGTCGGTCAAGAAGTCGGCTCAACGGGTTTTGACGGCAACCAATTCCTGGTTACATTCGCAGTCTCAGCAAAGCCAGTACCGTTACGATAAAGACAGAGGCTATGTGTGCACCTTGAGCGCCATGGTTATCAAGTCGACAACTGCGCACATTTTTCATGTGGGTGATACGCGAATCTACCGCCTGCATGAAAACGGGCTTGAGCAATTGACCCATGATCACCGGTTTTGGTTGTCCAAGGACAAAAGCTATCTCAGTCGTGCCTTGGGTATCAATCCTTATCTGGAGATTGATTATCAAACGCTGTCAGTCGATGAGGGGGATATTTTCGTATTTGCGACAGACGGTATTTATGAATTTACCCCTGATCTTTTCATAATCAATGCAATTCATCAGTACGGTAATGATCTGGATGCTGCTGCCAAAGCCATTGTGGACGATGCCTACCAGCTAGGCAGTACGGATAATCTCACTGTTCAGATTGTTAGAATTGAAGAGTTGCCAAGTCAGGATGCCAAAGAGCTGTATCAGCAGTTAACCGAATTGCCATTTCCACCGATTCTGGAAGCAAGAACAGTTTTTGATGGCTACACCATTATCAGGGAAGTGCATGCCAGCAGCCGTAGCCATGTTTATCTGGTGGTGGATAGTGAAACAGACCGGCCGGTCATCCTAAAAACACCGTCAATTGATCTCAGGGACGATCCGGCTTATCTGGAACGTTTTCTAATGGAAGAGTGGATTGCCAGGCGCATCAACAGTGCCTATGTACTCAAGCCGTGCTTACAGACCCGAAAGCGCCATTTTCTGTATATCGCGATGGAATTCATTGATGGCCAGACATTGACGCAATGGATGATCGATAATCCGAAACCAGACCTGGAAACAGTGCGCGGAATAGTTGAACAAATAGCCAAAGGGTTGCGTGCTTTTCACCGCCTGGAAATGCTCCATCAGGATCTGCGGCCCGGCAATATCATGATCGACAAGACCGGCACGGTAAAGATCATTGATTTTGGTTCTACCCGCGTGGCCGGTATCATGGAAATCACAAGCCCGATCGAACGTAGCAATTTGCTGGGCACGGCCCAATACACGGCTCCGGAATATTTGCTGGGAGAGAGCGGGTCATCGGGTTCGGATGTTTTTTCTTTGGGTGTTATCGCTTACCAAATGCTGACAGGAAGTTTGCCTTACGGAACGCAAGTGGCCAAAACCAAAACCCGAGCAGAGCAAAGGAAATTAAAATACCAGACCCTCTTTGAGAAAAGCCCGGAGATTCCTGCATGGATAGATGAAGCCATCAGGAAGGCCGTTCATCCCGAGCCGCACAAGCGTTATCAGGAAGTCTCCGAGTTTATATTTGACCTGCGCCATCCTAACCAAGACTATCTGAATAAAACCCGCCCGCCACTCATGGAGCGTAATCCAGTGCTTTTCTGGAAATGCGTTTGTTTGATTCTGAGTTTTATCATTGCTCTATTGTTGGTCAAATAACGATAGTCAATCCCTAACGCCGTCACCTGTCAATCGAGCCACCGAACCCCTTCCAGTCTTTGAAGAAGTTGTTTCATGCTCGTTCCTTAGTTACTCTGCTGTTTTGTTTTTCTTTAATGAGCGCATCAGAAAATAAGGTGTGGCAATGCCGACCAGACATGAGAAAAACAGCACGGCAAATGTCGAGTTGTTCCAGTCTACCGGGTAAATGTCTGCTTTAACCGGCTCACTTATGCCCGGAATGCTGGGGAGATCGACGTCTCCGCCATCGACCTTGAGTTGCGCTTTCATGCCTTTTTCCATGTGCTGTGGAATCTCGCAATGGACTAGATAGGTTTTTTTCTGAGCAGGCACAATCAGCGATGCTTTCAGTTCTCCTTTTCCATACAATTCCAGATGAAACATGCCTTGCGGATAGAGGTAGCCGGGTAATCCGTGAATCATCAATTGATGGCGAATCTGATCGTCATTAATAAAGGTGATATTGATGCGTGAACACGGTGCAACATCCCATTCCTGCTGATCAAAAGCAAACATTTTTCCATTGAACTTCTCGGCATGTTTATGACCGGCGCGGATGGTAATGTCCACATCCCCGGCAATTTTTTGGCAATCCTGAGGCACTTTATCCTTGTTGGCGTTCATGATCATGCCGGTTTCGTCCATCATCATGCCGCCATGGTCCATCATGGCCATTGATAAACCCGAATAAGCAAAGGTCAGAAGGCTGATCAGAACAAATTTGAGTGCTGGGTTGAACTTCATTGGGCGTTTCTCCTTTTCAGAACGATCACGAGGAAAATAGCCAGACCTATCGCTAAGCCGCATGCCAGTCCGAAAGCGATGATCAGCAGATAATCAGGCGCGAATTGACCGGCTTCACCCAGGAAATGAGCAAAGTCGCCTTCACCCCAAACGGCTTTTTTCTTCGCGTAATAATTTTTATTGAACACTTGATCAAAGACAGCGTCATGCATGGTTGGCATGCCTTGTTCATCGAGTAAATGTTTGTAAGCTAATATGGACATATTACCGCCCGGTTCCATGCCGTCCGTTGTCGTTCCGGTTTCGACGTGGTCATGAAACATCCAAAGGCCGGGACCGTAGCTGTTTAAACCGTCATTGACCGTTTTAAGCAGTAAGTCTATGCGTTGTGCGGGAGCTATATCAAACACATCCCGCGTAATTTGTAGCCCCGCCGGTGCGTCCACGCCATCATAAGCCGTTATTGCCGCCTTATGTCCGTGAAAATGGACTGCGACAGAAGAGCGTTGAGCGTTAGCCAGCCGCAATTTTATTTTTTCGTTCTCACCGGCTACGATCAAGCTTTCACGTAAAGTGTAAGGAAATGAACGTCCATTCAACATGAAATAATTTTCGAATGATTCGGTGATGTTATATTCTCGGGACATCCGATGCGCAATAAGCCTGGGATCATTGGCATTTTGAATGATTTGAGCCAGACGTTTGTCCACCGATTGATAATACAGATCGTATTCCTGATCTGCGGTTTCCTTGACGGCGACGGAAGGGTGACGGACTTGTCCTGCGCCAATGTTAAACGTTTGTACCCAGTTGTTGGGCCGGTTTTCCTCGACCACAATCATCCCGTTTAAACCCATCGCAAAGTGTTGGGCGGTCTGGACATGGCAGTGATAGAACATTGTGCCGGCATGTCGGGTCTGGATTTCATAGGTATGGCTTTTACCGGGAAACACCGGGTGCTCTTCGCCGCCGTCATTGTCGCCGTTAGCCGTATGCCAGGGATGATCGACGCCGTGTAAATGGATAGTGTGTGGTAAGTAATGCGTGTTTTCCAGCGTAATCATCACCTTGTCGCCTTGCTCCACGCGAATGACCGGCGAAGGCGCTCTTAGCATGGGATTGGCGACAGTTGAATTAAAATTTTTGACACCCATGCCTACCGATTTGGGCGCGTAAACCCATAATCCGGGTTGTATGCCGGGTGCAATGTCGAACGTGTTGATCAAAAACTCGCCTTCAGGCGTTGCGCCGTTGAGTTCAATCACTTCCAATTTGATGTGGATGACGTCAGGGTCTCCGTCACCGTCCAAATCGTCTGTTTTTGTCAAAGCATCCTGAGCCATGTGCGTTTGCATCAAACTGTGCATGGACAAGTTATTGACCCCTTTCACTGACGCTGCAATGTCATAAGGGTTATCCGGTTCACAGAGTTGCGATGCTTCAATACTAACACCATCAATGACTTGCGCTTCCCGCCATTCCGGATGTTCGTTGGAACAAGGCTTTTCGGCCCCACTGGTTTCCCCGGCGATGCCGATAAGGGTTCCCGGCGGATTAATGCCCGCTTTTTGCTGCTGAGTTGGGGTTAAATAGACTGCAATCACGATCAAAATCGGGATCAGGGCACTGATTAACAGGAAATAGGTTTTCTTCATTTTCGGCAGATGGGTATCTTGGGTATTAATTTAAGGATTGAAAAAGTAAGCCGCTCGCGGCTTTTTTATGACTATCTGGCTAAGAACAAGTTCTTAAATTGCGGCGTTCTCTATTCGCTTTATCGTTAATTTTCATTATACCACTGGATTTTTTTAATCTGTTGGGCTGCAAAGCTTCAGCAATTCTCGGTTTGATCTTTTCGGCGTCATTTTGGGCTGGGAAAAGTCTTTTGAGGAATACTAACTTATCCATGATAAGGGCTTGTAGCGTGAAAGTAGCAAAATGAGTCAATCGGGACGTATAATTTGCACACTTTTTTGAAAATGAGTTCATAACACCATGAAAGATCAAGCGTTAAGCACACAAGGTTCCGATTTTCTTTCTTCCGCTTTTATGATCCCCAATATAGGAGGGCCGTTTCTTGTGGGGCTTGCGGTCGGTTATTTTGCTAAAAAAATGCTGAAGATGGCCCTGTTTGTTGGTGGTGCCGCTATCGTAGCCATGTTTATTTTTGAATATTACGGTATTACTTCAATCAGTGATGCTGATCTGGAAAACGCCGCAAAGGGTGCGGCAGATATGGCGGAGCAATCCGGAGATTATTTAGTGTCACGATTGTCGCAAATCACTTCGCGGGGTGTCAGTGCCGCTGTCGGTTTTTTTTCCGGTTTAAAAATTGGTTAAACTTTCGGGGTCAGTATTCACTTTTTCCCTAAGGGTGCGGCAACTGCCTTTTCCCAGAAAGATAGCTCTCTTACGATGGGGTTGATACAGGCTTCGTACCCCTGATATTCAATCCCTTTAAATACCTCATCCTTAAGCCATAAGTAGCTGGACGGCGATTGTGATTTTAGCTGAAAGGGAATCATAATATATTGTGCAAACAATTCGGCCAATTTTTCATTGATTTTTCCATTGTAGCGGCCGTTATTGACTTCCCACATAAATTCAAAAGCTTCAAACCATTTTGATGGCCAAAGTGCCAAGTCGGCATCCTTGATCAAGTAGATGTTAACAATATCGCTGGACAACTTTTTGTACCACAGAAAAAAATACAGTTCAGACTTTCCATCCCAGAAATGAAAATTATCAATGACATGAGCGAATTCATGCACCATCAGCGGTAGCCTGAAGTCGACCAGATAAGTCAGTTCAATATCTCTGTACGCGTTTTTTTCTTTGGCCTTATCAAAATTGGGGATGGTAATAAGAACGCGGTTGCTGCCGCTGTAAACTTGGGCAACTACTTGAGCGCGAAAACCCAGGCCAGGCATGATAGCTAATGGCAGCGTCCCGTCCAGCCATAATCGAGTATCTGCATCGTCCGGCGCAGCTTCTCTTATCAACGCTTGTGTGGCGGGTTTTATATGATGAGTTTCAATGGCTTGTTCAAGCTGACTCATCGGTTTGGCCTTCGTCATGGACGCCCTCATAAAAGGCGGTATTTTACGAATGGCTTTTTCGAATAATCTGAGATGGTCCGCTTCAAAGCGGGGTAAATCAAAGTCATTGCTGTGTTTGATCAGCGTTTTAGTGTCATAAAAAAGGGCCAATGCCCGTAACGCTGCTTCGCGGCTTTCCCAATAATTTTCCAAAACGCACAGGCTATCGGCTCGATCTTCTTTGCATTCGCTTTTGATCTTTCGCAGACGACTTAGATGCTCCGGTTGAGAGTGGCGGGTTAAAAAATCGATCGCTGTTTGCCGTAAAGCGGGTTGCTGCTTTTCGTAATAGTCAATAATTTCAAGCAACTGAGCTTTCTTGAAATGCCCGGAATGGCTGGTCGTGCATAAGAGTTCAGGTCCCTGAGAAAGCGTGAAAAAATGATGTTGGAACAAATCAGGAAAAGCATGGGCGTTGACTTCTGAATAAACAGGTCTCGGCAAAAACAGGAGGCTAAGCAGTAACAGTCGCAATAGCATGAGTTTTTGCGTTACAGGTCTTTTTCACGGATTTTCAGTAATAAACTGACTCTACGGTTTTTTTGGCGCCCCTCGGCTGAATCGTTGCCGGCAATCGGTTGCGTATCGGCGTAACTTACCGCTCGCAGACGTTTGGCATCAAGTCCTTGGGTGGTGAGATAGTGCAACACGTTGGTGGCTCGGGCTGCGCCCAGCTCCCAGTTGGTTGGAAATTGTCTGGTTTTAATAGGGCGGTTATCGGTGTGTCCTTCAATAAAAATCAGCCCGGTCGCCTGATTGAGGAGTCCTGACAGACTATTGAGCAAAGCTTTTCCTCCGGGAGTCAGTACCGCCTTCGATGACTCAAACAAAATATTGTCCTGAATTTCCAGCTGTGCATAGTCTTCAGTGACTTTTAGGTTGATTTTTTGATCCAGGCCTAATTGACCCAGTTTTTCGGACAATTTGATTTGCAGTTGATTTTCTGTGTTTTCAATTTCCGGCAGTGTTTCGCTTTTTGTTTCAATAGTTTCAATGGGCGGAGCGATAGGTTTCTCAGCCGGAGCCGGGGCGGTTAATAATTCTTTCGTCAGCTTTTCTGAATCGACGTGTTCGATTTCAATGGGGCTTGGCTGGGCTTTGGTAACGACGCCGGTGATGATTTTTTGAGTCGGTTTTTTAATCGCCTCTTCGGGCTGCTTGGTCGCAACAGGTTTAGGTTTTTGTGGAGAAGACACTTTTTCTTCTTGTGTTTTAAAGTCACTGACTGAAATCAGGGAAATGATCAGCATCACTATCAATACAAAAACGTCCAGATAGCTGAGCAGCCAGTTTTGCCGGGTGGATGGGTCCGGATCATTCAACAGATCTTCCATTATTTTGGAGGACTGGAGCTTAAGGAAAGGGTCTTTGTTCATGGCGATGACCGGAAATACAGGCGTTTGCGCGATTAGTCTGAGCTGTTATTAAGTTCATTTTCATAGCGTAC
The DNA here is from genome assembly GCF_030651835.1 of Methylicorpusculum sp. Classification (GTDB taxonomy): domain Bacteria; phylum Pseudomonadota; class Gammaproteobacteria; order Methylococcales; family Methylomonadaceae; genus Methylicorpusculum. The sequence goes on from NZ_JAUSBX010000144.1 coordinate 9,887, forward strand.
GATAAAAGAGCGCAAGGTTTCGCGAACGAATGAAGGGCTCCGTCTCTCCGCGATCAGCGTAATGCCTTCCATGATCATGCTCATGATCATGATGCGTTGCTCGGTGCGTCTTTCCAGTTTGAGAGCGATGGGTGTGAAGATAAGATTGGCAAAAATCAACCCGTAAAAAGTCGTGATCAACGCGACGCCCATATTCAAACTCATCGCGCCAACGTCTCTAAGATCAATTATTTCCAGCATGTTAATCAGGCCAACCAGCGTGCCGAGCATGCCGAAAGCCGGAGAAAACCCGGCCATACTATGAAAAATATTGGCGTCTGCTTTTTCCTGGGCTCTGAGTCTGGCGATTCGCCATTTTAATAAAGACAAAATGTCTTCAGTGGGTGTTTGATCGACAACCAGTTGAAATCCGGTTTTAAGATAAGGATTATTGATGGTGTCGATAACGTTCTCTATTGCGACAAAATTCCGGTTAAACCACATTTTCGAAACAGAGATTATTTCTTCCGCCTCTTTCTCGGGGTTCAGGCTTTCATAAAGGAAAATCAATTTAACTGATTTGATGCCTTGTTTAATGTCTCTCAGCGGGTAGCTCAGACAAACTGCGGCAATGGTTCCTATCACGACGATGAAAAGTCCGTAAAGATTCAGATATGACCGGGCATCGTTGGCGGCAACAAAGACGATAAATAAAAATAAAAGCAAGCTGAATATCAACCCTAATGCGGTTGAATAATTGAGCGAACGGGTTTTATGCGCTGTGTAATTGAATAGGTCGAATTTGTTCATGGCTTGATGATAACAGACAGTCCGTATTATGTAGATAGTATCGAATAAATGTAGCGACGGGTGAAGGGGTAAAATGGCGATGGTTTAAAAAACGCGGGTCAATCAGGCCGAACTGCGTGTTTTTTAACAGAAAATAGTTGTAAAGAATTGTTGGTCAGGGAAAACACTATTCCTGGTATCCAAAGTCATTCGACAAAAATTGATATATCAAGCTGATTTTGGCAAACTATGAGTCCGCAGCACCCAAGATTATCAGAATTTTCAAGTAGCGAAGCTCATCAGGAGAATTTCAGGCATTATGATTAAAGTGTTACTTGTCGATGATCATGAAATAGTTCGTTCGGGTGTTGAATCTTTGCTCAATGGGACCGGGGATATTTGTGTAATTGCCGTTGCCAGTTCAGGAGAGGAATGCCTTGAGCTGCTTGCAGTTCATCAGTTGGATGTTGTCTTGATGGATATCAGTATGCCCGGAATCGGGGGTGCTGAGGCCAGTCGGAGGGTTTTACTGGATTTTCCCGCCATAAAAGTGATAGTACTCTCTGTTTTCAATGACGGCCCTGTTCCTCAGCAACTGATGAAAATGGGTGCTGCCGGATTTATTTCAAAAAGCTCGCCTTTTGAAGAAATGGTCGTTGCCATCCGGAGTGTCATGAAAGGGGAGCGTTATCTTTGCTCCGAAGTAGCCAGAAATATGGCATTTTGGGGCTTGGATCCTGATGATAATTCGCCGTTTAGCCGTTTGTCTCAACGCGAATCAGAAGTTGTGGTGATGATCTTGAACGGCAAATCAATTAAAGAGATGTCGGAATTACTGACGCTTAGTGATAAGACAATCAATACTTATCGATACAGGCTTTACGAAAAACTGCATGTTAAAAACGATGTGGAACTGACCCGTTTAGCCATTAAATACAACTATACGAATTAGTTTTGGCCGGCACTCACTCAAGATTTAGGTATCAGCTCACCCATCCCATTTTATTGGGTGTAGGTGGTTGATTGAAAAAGGCTTCTGCAACAGGGCTGTTGCAGAGAGCTATTTGTCCTTTGATACGCTCAGGACGATCCTTTTGACGATTGGCATTACGTCTTCACGAAATTCTTTTGGGCGTAATCCTCAGGTAATAACAGCACTTTCCAGTTTAAACTTTTATCTGTCGTTGTGGGTTGGCGTAAGCCTTGCGAGGAACGTCGTAAACCCGTTCTCGCAAAGCTGACGCTTCCCCTTTTATCATCAAATAGAGAATTGTTGATGTAATAAAACGAAATCACCAGGACCTTATTTCCAGACATACCCTTATTCTTAAAAAAAAGCCGAGGTAAGGGCTGTCCGGTCTGTTACAATGTTCTTCATTACATCGCTCAGTCTGCGGTGTTCCTCGCGGTCACCTCTTCCGGTACACTTCGATCTCATCCACCCTACACGAATTCCGCCTAGACTGACCCAGGGTATTCCCCGGTTAGGCCATTCCAGGAGCTTTATCCATAATGTTATTTTCAGAACTCGGCTTAGCGGCCGAATTAGTCCGTGCTGTGTCCGAAGAAGGCTACACCACCCCAACTCCGGTTCAACTTCAGGCCATTCCAGCGATTCTTGAGGGACGCGACGTATTGGCCGGTGCTCAAACCGGTACCGGTAAAACTGCCGGTTTTACTCTGCCCTTGTTGCATCGATTACATACCCGCAAGCCACTTGGCAATCGCCGCCCTGTTCGGGCCCTGATTCTTACCCCGACCCGCGAGCTTGCTGCGCAAGTTGCCGAGAGTGTCGCTACCTATGGTAAATATCTCTCATTCAAGTCAACGGTTATCTTCGGTGGTCTGAGTATCAATCCTCAAATTGCGCAATTGCGCAGAGGCCCCGAAATCGTTATTGCTACGCCCGGTCGTTTGCTTGATCACATCGCTCAGAAAACAGTCGATCTATCGCATCTGGAAATTTTGGTTCTGGATGAAGCTGACCGCATGCTGGATATGGGCTTTATTCGCGATATCCGCAAAATTCTGGCTTTGTTGCCGCCTATTGGTGTCGACGGACGTCAGAACTTGTTGTTCTCGGCGACTTTCTCCGATGAAATACGCCAGCTTGCCAACGGATTGCTGCATGACCCTGCGCAGATCGAAGTGGCCCGCAGGAACACTACGGTAGAAACAGTCAGCCAGGTCGTTCATCTGGTCGACCGCACTCGTAAACATGAGCTTTTGTCTCATTTGATCAGTAAACAAAACTGGCGTCAGGTGCTGGTATTTACCCGTACTAAACACGGTGCCAACAAGCTTGCCGAACAACTCAACCGTGACGGGTTAGGTTCGGCGGCTATTCACGGCAATAAAAGCCAGGGCGCGCGCACCAAAGCCCTTGCCGATTTTAAGAGTGGAGCCGTTCGTATTTTGGTCGCTACCGATATCGCTGCGCGCGGACTGGACATCGATCAATTGCCGCATGTCGTCAACTTCGAACTGCCTAACATACCTGAAGATTATGTTCACCGTATTGGCCGCACCGGACGCGCCGGAAATGAAGGGGAAGCGGTTTCTCTGGTTTGTATCGACGAGCGTGATTTTCTACGCGACATTGAACGGTTGATTAAACACGAAATTCCCAAGGAGGCGATTGAGGGTTTTACACCGGATCCCACTATCAAATCCGAACCGGTTTTCAAGCAGCGTCAACAGCGGCCATCTCGGTCTTCTAATGGTGCCAGATCGAATAGCAGCCATGGGAAACAACCCGAGCAGAAACCGCAGGCGAAGCAAAGTCATCATAATCCACGCAACAATAGCGGTCAGCAGCGGGTTTCCGATCAGAGCAGTCGTACCAACGTGAGCCGGACCGGGCAACGCCGTGTCGGCGCTTAACCGCGACCTTACAGGTTAAATCGCCGCCGTTACGGCAATTCTTGGCGTAACGGCGAAGGACCTATTATTTGTAAATGCTTATGGAAAACTCAAAATGCTGACGATTAGCTAAAAGTTGTTCATAATCGGATTCAATTTATTATTGGCGGAAATTCCAGATGAAAGCTGTTGTCATGACTGCCGTGGGTGGTGCCGAAGTTTTGCAGATCAAACCGGTTGATGAGCCGCAAATTACTGAGCCTCATCAGGTCAAGATCCGGATCAAGGCGGCGGGTGTCAATCCGGTGGATACCAAAATAAGGCGGAAAGGTCTTTTTTATGGAGCCGTGCCGCCTGCCATCTTAGGATGTGACGGAGCGGGAACTGTTATCGCTACAGGCACTGAAGTTATTGGTTTTAAGCCCGGCGATGACGTGTGGTATTGTCATGGAGGCTTGGGCCGTGAGTCCGGCAACTATTGCGAATATACGGTAATCGACAGCCGTTGGCTCGCTGCAAAACCGCAGTCCTTGACCTTTATCGAAGCCGCCGCTGCACCATTGGTGCTGATAACGGCCTGGGGCGCTTTGTATGACAGGGGGGCTTTGCAGCCCGGACAGACCGTTTTAATCCATGCCGGTGCCGGTGGTGTTGGTCATGTTGCAATTCAGTTGGCCAAATTAAGAGGCGCCAGGGTCATTGCTACGGTAAGCTCTCAGGAAAAGGCCGAATTTGTGGCTGCATTGGGGGCGGATGTCACCATCAACTATAAGGAAACGGATTACGTTGCGGCTATCATGCAGTTAACTGATAACCACGGCGTTGATTTGGTTCTGGATACGGTGGGTTCCGAGGTGTTCCAAAGCAGCATTTATGCAACGGCCTGTTTTGGAACCTTGGTAACATTATTGGATCCGGGCTTGGTCGATCTTGCCGAGGCAAGGCTCAGAAATCTCAAAATTGGTTTTGAATTGATGCTGACTCCGCTTTTGCGTGACTTAAGTCCGGCTCGTGAGAAGCATATAGCTTTATTGAATAGCTGCAAAAACTTGATAGACAACAACCGGCTCAAGGTCTCCGTCGGGCGTATTTTTCCGCTGGAGCAAGCGGCCGAAGCTCATCGATTGATAGAAGAAGGGCATTGCACGGGCAAAATTGTGCTTGAAATTTGAAAGGGAAAAGTCGCTCAGGCTAATTTTTGCTTCAGCGCTTGGGATAAAAAATGGCGAATATTTCTTCAAATTGATCATGAACGGAATCCATGATTTTAACCAGTATGCTCTGGGAAATATTAAAGCGATCAAGTTCTTTATCAATGCTGTCCTCTAATTCCATCTTGCTCAATTTTACAGCCAGTCTGACAATGGCCGCTGTTTCGCTGAAAGGGCCGGTATTATAGGGAGCATTGTGTTGAGCAATGGATTCGGTAATGACGTCCGGCAATTTCCATAAGCGGCTGAGTTCTGAGCCAACCTGATAATGGTCGAAACCTAAAAGTCTGCGTTCCAATGCGCTGTCCGTCTCATCGGAGGATTCGATTAACAAACTGATCTCTCGGGCTAATTCCGGTATTCGTCTGTAGAGCACCAGTTTGCCTATTTCATGCAGCAAACCACAGATAAAAATCGTTTCCAGTTTTTCTGCTGATTGAGTTCTTTTTGAGATTTCTTTCGCGGCTAAGGCTGTTCTGACACTTTGAGCCCAATAGTCATTGAGCGAAATAGTACCCGTAGGCACATTCGAAAATTTCTCAATGATCAGGGTGCCTAACACCAGGTTTTGTAGTTCTTGTGTACCTATTATCGATATGGCTCTTGATATAGTCGAAATTTGCGAGGGAAAGCCAAAAAAAGCGCTGTTAACCAGTTTTAACAAACGCATCGTAAGTCCCGGATCCTTATCTATAACGCTTCCTGCATCAGCCATCGTTTTATTGGGATCATCAATCACTTTTTTCAGTTGAAAATAGATGGCAGGTGGTGAACTCAGCTGCAAATCGCCTTTAAATAGATCCGATATGGTTAAATCGTTGCTGTTCAATGAAAAAGACGAATAGGGTTTGTTCATGGGCTTCATTTGGAATTTGTAAATACATGACTATGATTAACTGAAAGCATAGGGGAGCTTTTTCATAATGCAAGGAAGCAGCAGTGGATTCAAATACACTAAGAAACGGACCGATTCAATGGGATCTGTTGGCGGGATAGACAATCCGAATTTACCAAAAGTATGATGTTGAGCAAATCATTACAACGCAAGAAAATAATCATAGCCGGCCTCGATTCTAAGTTAGTGATAGCCATAGAAGCGATGCTTTTGAGAAAAGGCTTTTCCAATTTGTCATTTGCGAATGAATGTGCGGATATTTATCGCATCATTCGTCCGTTTGCTGAGAATTCAGTCGATCTGGGCCTCGTCATTGTCGATGAGTTTTTGCCTGGAGGCGATGTGGGCCACATGTGCACATCGCTCTCCCGCGAAAATAACGGTATCGCCCTGCCTTTTATTATTTTAAAAGCGGAATCTTCGGATCAATTAAATGACTCCATCCAGTCTTCAGGGGATTTGATTTACGATCTTTATGCGTCATTTAGAGAGGCCGAATTATTGATTTTGGTCGAATTACTTTTGGTTTTAAAGAATGAGCGATATTTACGCAATCAACAGCAGGAAAAATTAATCAGCGAGTTGGCTACCCGGAAACTGCTTGATGCCAAACTAAAATATTTGATCGCTCATGACGAACTGACCGGCTTGATGAACCGTGCCAACTTGGAGCAACACATTCGCTTGAGCCTCATGCGATTTAAAGCGCTGCATCAAAATGGCGCGTTGTTATTGATAGATCTTGATCGCTTTGGTCTCATCAATGATCTGGAAGGTTTTGATGTAGCTGACAGGCTGATTATAGAGGTGGTCGCATTAATCAGAAAGACTTTGACGAGAGACGTTTTTTTTGCGCGTATCGATTCAGATGAATTTTGCCTTTATTTCGAAAACGTTTCTCTTACTCAGGCTAAGGAATCTGCGGAAGCGATACGCAAAAGTCTGGATGAATGCCGCTTCACTACCGGGGATGTTTGTTACAACATCACGGCATCGATTGGCATCGCCGCGTTACCCACACAGAAAGTGATTGTCCATCCTGAAGAACTGATTTCCAAAGCCCATCAAGCGTGCTATCTGGCAAAACAAAATGGCCGTAATATGGTCTGGATCTATAACGAGGACGATAAAGCCATCAAGGAAAGGCACCGTGATGTTTTTTGGGTTCCACTGATTCGGGAAGCCTTGGTCGACAAAAACTGTTTTCTGGTTTTTCAGCCGGTTATTAACTTGAAATCAGGTATTGTCTCGCATTATGAAGTGCTTATCAGGATGCGGGGGCAGGCTGACAGCGTCATTCATCCCATAGAATTTATTCCGGTAGCCGAGAGGATGGGGTTGATTCATTGCATAGACATCTGGGTGGTTGAAAACGCGATAGATTTTTTGGCCGCGTTGCCCGTTGAAATGTCGGATGTTTGTCTTGCGATTAATTTGTCCGGTTTTGCCTTTCAGGATGGTAGTTTATTACCAACTCTAAAGCGAAAGCTGGATCTCTCCTGGGTTAATGCCGACCGGATTACGTTTGAAATTACCGAAACTGCCGCTGTTGATAATTTCGACCAAACCCGGCAAATGATCAACAAAATAAGAGCACTGGGATGCCATTTTGCTTTGGACGATTTCGGTGCCGGGTTTTGTTCATTTAACTACCTCAAAAAATTCCCTGTCGATTATGTCAAGATTGACGGCCAATTCATTCGCAATCTGGTCAATGATGAAACCGATCAAGTATTGGTAAAATCAATGGCGGATGTCGCCAGGAAACTGGGCAAGAAAACCGTGGCAGAATTCATAGAGGTACCGCAGGTTATTCCGATATTGGTCAGCCTCGGTATTGAGTACGGGCAAGGCTATCTTTTTGGTAAGCCCTGTCGGGAATTAATTGATGGAGGCCGGGTTCCTCTTGCACAATTTTCAAATGAAAGCGAAACAAAATCGCATTTTTCGTATAATAGGCTTGATTAAGCAAATTCAATCCGAGCTTCTTTCGCAAATAAGCATTCGTTGCACTTCACCTGATTTTTATTAATGGGTTAAAACTAACCTTATCCAGCTACGATTTTCCGGACAAGATTTCTTTTGAATCGATGATTAATGGATTTAGGTGCGGCGTTTTGCTTTGTTCAGGTTTACTTCATGACGCTGAGTTATTTTTATTCAACAAGCAAAGCTGTATTCCGGAAATTCTTTGTATCAAATGGTCATCATTAGACCGCTTTATGCCTTAAGGATTTTCCATTAGTGCCAGGGATGTTCATCCTTAGTCGGCAAGAAGGGCTGCGTTATAAATGGCGGCATTGATTTAATTCGTTGGAAAGCCCAATATAAACAATCACCTGATAAATAACGAAAAGGTCCATTTAATGACTGCTAATCAGGTTCATCCTTGCTCCAAGAATCAAACATAAATACATCAGCTTCACTGACAGTTTTTTTGAGTATAGATGCGCCGCTTATTTTGCGGCAAATATGAAGCGTATACCGAATAATCAATTTTTTAAAATATGGCCACTAGACCTCAAAGTACACTAAAAAGAAAATCAACGGTACGCAGAAACAAAAAAAAACAGCCCGTCAATCCTGTTAAAAGATGGCTAATCAAATTAGTGGTGTTGTTTCTGGTTTTCGCCTCTTTTTTGTTGGCTAGTTACATTGGATATCTTGATTACAACGTTCGCAATCAATTTGAAGGTAAACGCTGGGCGATTCCTGCTCGCGTTTATGCCAGTCCGCTTGAATTGTATACCGGACATAAAATGACGTTAGCCAATTTGGAAAGTCATTTGCAATTTTTACATTACCGTGAAGATCCACAACTTTCTTCCGAAGGTACTTACTCCAAACAACCATCTCAAATAACAATTAAAACGCGCACGTTTAGTTTTTGGGACGAAAAACAGGAAAGCCGTTTGGTTAAGGTACAGTTTTTCGATAATGGCATCGCCGGAATATTTGATGCAACTTTGTCAAAAGACCTGACCATTTTTCGGCTGGATTCATTACAGATCGGCAGTTTTTATCCTACCCGTAAGGAAGATCGCGTTCTGATCAAGCTGGCCGAGGCGCCGCCGACTCTGATACAGGGATTATTGGCGACAGAGGACAGGGATTTTTACCAGCATTACGGCATTTCCTTGAAAGCGATTGCCAGAGCCATGTGGGCCAATGTCAGAGCCGGTGGTATCGTTCAGGGCGGAAGTACGATCACGCAACAGTTGATCAAGAATTTCTATTTGACCAACGAGCGCAGTTTTGTAAGAAAAATCAATGAAGTGTTCATGTCGTTAATCATTGAGTATCGCTATGACAAAGACGAAATATTGGAAGCTTATCTTAACGAAGTGTATCTGGGGCAGGACGGGGCCAGTGCCGTTCATGGATTTGGCTTGGCCAGCGAATTTTATTTCGGCCAGCCGTTGAAAAATCTTCCGTTAACTCAGGTGGCCTCGTTGGTGGCTTTAGTGCGTGGACCGTCTTACTATGATCCAAGGCGCTACCCGGATCGAGCACTTGAACGCCGTGATCTGGTCCTCGATAAGATGGCCGAGATGAATTACATCAATGAACAGCAACGCGACGAGTCAAAAAAAGAACCGTTAAAAGTCATTGCCAACACGCACCGTTCTGTAAATCGTTATCCGGCGTTTCTGGATGTGGTTAAACGGCAGTTAAGAGAAACTTATAAGGAAGACGATTTAACCTCGGAAGGGCTTAACATTTTCACGACCTTGGAACCCCATGTGCAAGACGCACTGGAAAAAACCGTTGCTGAAAAAATCAAAGAGTTACAAAAAAATCCAAAAGCGCGGCAACTGGAAACGGCTGTGGTCGTTACCCGAAAAGAGGATGGTGAAATCGTCGGCTTGGTGGGGGGCAGTGATCCGAAATCTGCCGGTTTTAATCGGGCATTGGATGCGGTGAGGCCTATTGGTTCATTGATTAAGCCCTTTGTTTACCTGACCGCGCTTGAGTATCCATCGAAATATACGATTACCACACCGGTCAGCGATACTACCATCAGAATCAAGGCGGCAAAAGGTCAGCTATGGGAGCCTAAGAACTACGATAATACCCAGCACGGAATTGTCCCGTTTCATAAGGCTTTGGCTAACTCTTACAACCTGGCTACCGTTCGTATCGGCATGGATATCGGTGTCGCGCGTGTTGCTAAAACGTTAAAAAGCATGGGTATTACCCGTTCGATCGAACTGTTTCCATCGTTTCTTTTGGGCGCGTCTCCCTTAACGCCTATGGAAGTTACGCAAATTTATCAAACACTTGCCGGTGATGGATTTACATCGCCTTTGAGATCCATCAGGGGTGTTGTCGACAGTGAAGGGAAGCGTTTGCAAAGTTACCCTTTTACCGTCAGACAAACGGTTGATCCGTCGGCAACTTATATTACCAATACGATCATGCAGGAAGTGATGAACGAAGGAACAGGCCGCTCTGCTTACAATTATGTGCCGAGAGAATTTCAGCTGGTGGGTAAAACCGGAACGACCAATGAAATGAGAGACAGCTGGTTTGCCGGGTTCAGCGGCGATTATCTCTCGGTCGTGTGGGTCGGTAGAGACGATAATAAACCGGCAGGCCTTACCGGTTCAACCGGTGCGCTGAAGTTATGGGCCGGTCTTATGCAGAAAATCAGCACCCGTCCCGTCCTGTTGACGCCGCCTGACAATGTCGATTTGGTCTGGATAGATCCTTTTACAGGGTTATTGGCAAACAAGGACTGCCCCGGCGTCAGTCAATTTCCTTATATTCGTGGTTCTGCACCTAAAGCCAGCTCACCCTGCGTGAATGGCGGCGGCAACGAGAATCAGGATAACTGGTTAAATAATCTTTTTCAATAAATTAAAGCGAGCATTATGTTGCGATTTAAAGTGATTCAGTGGTTAGGCTTTGTATTAATGTTCACGGTGGTGAATGTGCAAGCCCAAGAAAAACCGGTAAGCCAGTTAAGGGCTTTTTTAACGTCATCCAAGGCCTTGAAAGCGGATTTTAAACAAATTGCAGTCGATGAAGCCGGCAATGCCCGGCAAACCAGTTACGGCGTGTTTTATTTGCGCAGACCGGGAAAGTTTCGCTGGCAGTACACCAAGCCTTTTACACAGGAAATCATTTCCAATGCAGGCAAAGTCTGGTTTTACGATGCCGACCTGGAGCAGGTGACGGTGAAGAAGCTTGATCAGTCGGTAGGCTCAACCCCCGCTTTGTTACTCAGCGGTGACATTGATCTGGAAGAAAACTTTAACATCCAGGATCAAGGTGTCGACGGGGATATGCAATGGATTAAACTGCTGCCCAAAAACGAAGACAGCGGCTTTAAATATGTTTTGATCGGTCTGGATATGGGAATCCTGGGCGGTATGGAATTAAGCGATAATTTTGGTCAATTAACCCGTATTTATTTTTCGAATATTGCGGTCAATCCATCACTGGATGATGAGTTGTTTATATTCACGCCGCCACCGGGATCGGATGTTTTTGAAGAATAACAACGCACTTTGGGTGCAGACGAAAATTGGAATGACATGGTAAGTTTTCCATCTTACTTGGGGCCGAGCAGTGAATGATGCTTTAATCAAGCCTTTGGCAGAGCGAATGCGGCCTGCTCAATTGGATGAATACAGCGGTCAGCGGCATCTGTTGAGTTCCGGCAAGCCGCTGTATGAAGCTATAGCGGCCGGCCGTTTGCACTCAATGATTTTCTGGGGCCCTCCCGGCACCGGTAAAACGACGCTGGCAAGGATGATTGCCAACCATTCTGAAGCTCTGTTTATTCCAATTTCGGCGGTGTTGGCCGGTGTCAAGGAAATAAGAGCGGCTGTGGCAGAGGCGCAAGCCGCCAGGGAAAGTCGGCAGCAACGCACTATTTTGTTTGTCGATGAAGTACATCGATTTAATAAAGCCCAGCAAGATGCGTTTTTACCGCATGTTGAGGATGGCACGTTTTATTTTATCGGCGCTACGACTGAAAATCCGTCGTTTGCGCTGAACAATGCGCTTTTGTCCCGGGCCAGGGTTTATGTGTTGAATGCACTGTCAACTGAGGATTTACTGGCGGTGTTAAACAAGGCTTTAACCGATAAGGAAAAAGGCTTGGGGCATCTGGCTATCGAAATGGACGAAGCGATCAAGCATCAGTTTGCAGCTGCTTCCGATGGTGACGCCAGGCGAGCGCTAAATTTGCTGGAGATTGCCGTGGAGTTGGCGGCATCGCAAAACAGCACGGGTATCAATGAAGCCATCGCCAAAGAAGTGCTGTCAGGCGGAACGCGCCGTTTCGATAAGCAAGGCGAAGAGTTTTACAATCAGATTTCAGCGTTACACAAGTCGGTCCGCGGCAGTTCGCCGGATGCCGCATTGTATTGGCTTTGCCGGATGATGGATGCCGGCTGCGATTTGGCTTATCTGGCCCGCAGAATCGTCAGAATTGCTTCCGAGGATATCGGCAACGCTGATCCAAGAGCCTTGCCGTTGGCCATAAGCGCGTGGGAAGCACAAGAACGCCTGGGCAGTCCCGAGGGTGAGTTAGCCCTGGCGCATGCCGTCGTTTATCTTGCCTGCGCGGCCAAGAGCAATGCGGTTTATAGGGCTTATAATGCGGCCATGCGCGATGCCAAACAAAGCGGCAGCCTGCCAGTGCCGGTTCATTTGAGAAATGCGCCCACTTCGCTGATGAAATCACTGGATTACGGAAATGCCTATCGTTATGCGCATGATGAGCCCGATGCATATGCGGCCGGAGAGAATTATTTTCCTGAAAATTTGAAGGGTTCTCAGTATTACACGCCGGTCAATCGTGGTTTAGAAATAAAAATTGCAGAAAAATTAAAACATTTACGGAATTTAGATAAAATGTCCCGTACTGATAGGAGTTGACCTTTAACAAGGTAATCCCGGATCATCTGAATCATTTTATCTAGTTTATGTAGGATTATGGACCTTAAATTTCTCGATTTTGAACAACCCATCGCCGAATTGGAAGCCAAAATAAAAGAACTTCGCCGAGTTCAGTTCGATAACGATATCAATATTTCCGATGCGCTGGAGCAACTGGAAAGCAAAAGCAAAACGCTGACTGAATCGATTTTTTCCGGGCTTAGTGACTGGCAGATTTCACAATTATCAAGACATCCCGGGCGGCCTTATACCCTGGATTACATTGATTTGATTTTCTCCGATTTCCATGAGTTACATGGCGATCGGGCGTATGCTGATGATCCTGCCATTATCTGCGGATTGGCCCGACTTGAAGGGCAGCCGGTTGCTCTGATAGGGCATCAAAAGGGCCGGGATACCAAGGAAAAAATTTATCGAAACTTTGGTATGCCCAGACCCGAGGGTTACCGTAAAGCGCTAAGAGTCATGAAAATGGCCGAGCGCTTTGGTTTACCGATCATCTGTCTGATCGATACACCGGGGGCCTATCCCGGTATTGGTGCAGAAGAACGCGGCCAAAGCGAGGCAATAGCCCGCAACCTGTTTGAAATGGCGCGCTTACAAACACCTATTATCTGCACTGTCATCGGAGAAGGCGGTTCTGGCGGTGCATTGGCTATCGGCGTCGGCGATCGCCTGATTATGCTTGAATACAGCACTTACTCGGTGATTTCGCCCGAAGGTTGCGCGTCGATTCTCTGGAAAAGTGCAGATAAATCCCAGTTAGCGGCTGAGGCGATGGGGATAACTTCCGATCGTATCCGTGAGCAGGGCTTTCTGGATGAAGTGGTCAGAGAGCCTTTAGGTGGCGCGCATCGTGATTTTCAAAAAACGGCCATGAATCTGAGAGAAACCTTGTTGCGGCATTTGGAAGAACTCAAGCGTGATTCTATGGAACATTTAATGGAAAAACGTTATCAACGGATTATGGCTTTTGGTGTGTATACCGAGTAATTTGAACGACAACTTTTTCGTTTTCTTCCATAGGATCGAAAAAGTGTTTAAAAATTTGAGTTGTATATGATCAGCCCTTCTCAATTTGAAGGGGAAAATCGCTTTTTGAGGATGTCGACAGCAGGGCAGATTTTTTATTCCAGACAAAATCTGCATTTCCGCCTTCCTTGGCGGTCAGATGCTGCTGTCAAGTCCCTACTCAAGGGTTTACGGCATTACTCAAAAGGCTTTTCCCTGCCCGGAATGACGCTAATGATTGCTGGCGTGGTGTATTTACTAACTGCCGGCATAATTAACCAGTTGAGCGATTTTTAAGTTGTATCAAAGTCAATCAAAAGCTCGCTGATGGCGGGCTTTTTTGTTTGGGGATTATGACAAACACTCTTGCACTGCCAGTGGAATCTCATTTAATCGATGCCATCCGTCCTTATCAGGGATTTCGCCGCGTATTTGTGGCTTACAGTGGTGGAGTCGATTCCCATGTGTTGTTACACGCGTGCGCGCAGCAGCGCGAGTTGAAAGAAAAACTGACAGCCGTTTATGTTCATCATGGTTTGCAGGCTATAGCTGATCAATGGGCCGGTCATTGTCAGGCAACCGCATTCTCTTTGGGCATAGCATTTAAGGAACTGCGCGTCGATGCTCGGCCGATCAACGGGCAAAGCCCTGAAGAAGCCGCCAGAAACGCCCGGTATGGCGCATTAAGCCTTTTGCTGGATGATCAGGATCTGTTGTTGGTCGCTCAGCACAGGGAAGATCAACTGGAGACGGTTTTGTTGCAACTGTTCCGCGGTGCCGGATTGCCGGGTTTGTCGGGGATGCCTGTGGTCATGCCGATAGGGAAGGGGATTCTTTTGCGGCCGCTGTTGAATGTGTCTAAAAAAGAAATTGAGGCCTATGCAGCCGGGCATGAACTTGATTGGGTAGAAGATCCCACAAATCAAAGCGCCGAATTCGATAGAAATTTCCTTCGAAATGACGTTTTGCCGCTATTAAAAAAGCGTTGGCCAGCGCTGGACAAAACCGTATCACGTTCAGCCGCTCATTGCGCAGACGCTCAGTCAGTGATTCGGGAAGAGGGAAGTGACCTGCTCAAAAAATACCTGGAAAGCGAGTCTCAAACCCTGTCTTTGGCGCTTTGGTCGTGTCTTGATAGTGCGCGGCAAGCTTTATTGCTACGCGCCTGGTTTGGTTTTATGGGTTTGAAAATGCCTTCTCAGCGCGTCATTCATCAGATTATCCATGAAGTGATTGACGCGGCAGAAACCGGTAAAGCCGAGGTTTTTACCCAAGGTCATGCGATCAGGAGGTTTCGCAATCGTCTCTATTGCCTTGAGGCGAAATGCTTTCAATTGCCTGAAAAACGTGATTTTGAGTGGTCCAGCCAACAACAAAGTCTCGACTTGTCTGAATATTTGAAATTACAGCGAATTAAAGCTTCCTCCGGCATTTCGGTTGATCAGTGGCTGGCTGCAAAAATCACAGTCTCATTCCGCAGAGGCGGTGAAACCATCAGTTTGCCGGGCCGAAAGGGGCGTCATTCGTTAAAAAATCTTTTTCAGGAAGCGGCAATACCGCCTTGGGAACGGCCGATCATTCCGCTTATCTATCTGGACGGGCAGCTTGCGGCCGTTGCAGACCGGTGGGTCAGTGACGAATTTTACACAGTATCTCCCGGCGCCTGTTACCGCATCGTGTTCATCAAAGAAACGCCGGGCTGATCAGGTGTAATCAGTAATCCCAGGTTGATGATAAAAAAGGGTAGGCGTAAGCTTTGCGGGGATGTCTGCAGCAGGGATGCTGCAGTCAAGCTTCCACGGATGGGTCTACGGCGTTCCTCACAAGGCTTACGCTAATCCTCAAGGCCGCAAAAAGTTCAAGCTGAGAATTGCTGAAGTGTTATAGGTGGTCGTTTTTTCCAGCGCCCCACGGATGTCTGCTTACAATTGGATTCGGTAAAAAAAACAGTAAAGGCAATGACTAAGCAGGCATTGTCGATTAGAATATACCAGCTTTAAATGGCTGCAAAAGTCACCCTCTAAACGCTTTTCTTCAATACATGACAAAATATATTTTCATTACCGGTGGCGTCGTCTCATCCTTAGGTAAAGGCATCGCTGCGTCGTCACTTGCTGCCATTCTTGAAGCCCGCGGGCTTAAAGTCACGATGACCAAACTGGATCCCTACATCAATGTCGATCCAGGAACTATGAGCCCTTTTCAACACGGTGAGGTTTTTGTCACTGACGACGGTGCAGAAACCGATCTTGATCTTGGACATTACGAGCGTTTTATCAGAACGACCATGACCAAGAAAAACAACTTCACGACCGGTCAAATCTATGAAAACGTGCTGCGCAAAGAGCGCAAAGGTGATTATCTGGGCGCGACTGTTCAGGTAATACCTCATATAACGGATGAAATTATTAGACGGATTCATGAAAGTGCGGTCGGTATGGATATTGCCATCATTGAAGTCGGCGGGACGGTCGGCGATATCGAGTCACTGCCGTTTCTTGAAGCGATTCGTCAGATGCATGTTGAATTAGGGCGTGATCGCGCCATTTTTATTCATTTGACGCTGGTGCCTTATATCCGATCTGCGGGCGAACTCAAAACCAAACCGACCCAGCATTCTGTAAAAGAACTCAGAACGATTGGTATTCAGCCCGATATTTTAATTTGCCGTTCCGAACAACCGATTCCGATCAGTGATCGAAGAAAAATTGCGCTCTTTACTAATGTGGCAGAAAAAGCGGTCATTTCCGCGATTGATGCTGATACGATTTACCGTATACCTTTATTGCTGCATGAACAAGGTCTGGATGATATCGTTGTTGAGAAATTACGACTGGATGTGCCGCCCGCCGACCTCACCGAGTGGAAAAATGTAATCGATGGACTGACGCATCCGGTTGAAGAAGTCAGCATTGCAATTGTCGGTAAATATGTCGATCACAGCGATGCCTACAAGTCACTCAACGAGGCATTGATTCACGGCGGCATTCATACCAGAAATAAAGTTAAAATCCGTTATATTGATTCTGAAACTATCGAAGATGAAGGTGTTGAACACCTGAAAGGACTGGATGCCATACTGGTACCGGGCGGCTTTGGTGAGCGGGGCGTAGAGGGAAAAATTGCGACAGCTCGTTTTGCCCGGGAAAACAAAATTCCCTATTTGGGCATTTGTTTGGGAATGCAGGTTGCAGTGATTGAGTTCGCCAGAAATGTCGCCAAACTTGAAGGTGCGCACAGTACCGAATTCCTGCCCGATTCGCCGCATCCGGTCATCGGTTTGATTACCGAATGGATGGATGCAGAGGGACAGTTGGAAACACGCAATATACATTCTAATCTGGGCGGAACAATGCGTCTTGGCAGTCAAAAATGCCGACTTGACTCGGGGTCACTGGCTTTTGCGATGTATAAAAAGGAAGTCATCAAAGAGCGTCACAGGCATCGTTACGAATTCAATAACAAATATCTGGAAAAACTGGAGCGGGTCGGACTGACGTTCGCAGGTAAGTCGATAGACGGTCGTCTGGTCGAAGTGATTGAATTGAAGGATCATCCCTGGTTTTTAGCCTGCCAGTTTCATCCGGAATTTACTTCGACGCCACGAAGAGGTCATCCGTTATTTTCAGGATTTGTCATGGCCGCTGCTAAACATAAAAAGGAAACCCACCAATGAAATTATGTAACTTTGAAATCGGCCTTGATAAGCCTATCTTTTTAATCGCGGGTCCTTGTGTCATTGAAAGTGAAGCACTGGCTCTGGAAACTGCCGGCTATCTAAAAGAAATAACCGATCAATTGGGCATTCCTTTCATCTACAAATCGTCATTCGACAAGGCCAATCGCTCTTCGCATAACACATTCCGCGGCTTGGGCGTTGATGCGGGGCTAAAGATCCTCGAGAAAGTCAAACAACAAATCGGTGTGCCTGTTTTAACCGATGTACACGAAGACACGCCCTTGGAAGAAGTGGCGAAAGTAGTCGATGTGATGCAAACGCCGGCTTTCTTATGCAGACAAACCAATTTCATTCAGAATGTCGCCAAACAAGGCATTCCGGTCAATATCAAAAAAGGCCAATTTTTAGCGCCTTGGGATATGGTTCATGTGGCCGAAAAAGCCAAGGCCACAGGCAACGAACAAATTATGGTGTGTGAGCGAGGTGTTTCATTCGGCTACAACAATCTGGTGTCTGATATGCGCTCACTGGCCGTGATGCGCAACACCGGTTGTCCGGTAGTATTCGACGCCACCCATTCGGTGCAATTGCCCGGCGGTCAGGGCACCTGTTCAGGCGGGCAGCGAGAGTTTGTGCCCGTTTTGGCCAGAGCCGCTGTTGCAGTGGGTATTTCCGGATTATTTATGGAAACGCACCCAAATCCTGCCGAGGCGAAAAGTGATGGTCCAAACTCTTGGCCAATGCACCGTATTAAAGAATTACTAGAGATTTTAATCACCCTTGATCACGCTGTTAAATCAAGCAGTTTGATCGAAACAACCTTATAGGAACAACGATGGCGGCAATAGTAGATATTAAAGCAAGAGAAATCCTGGATTCGCGCGGTAACCCGACGATCGAAGCCGATGTCATTCTTTCTTCCGGAGTAGTTGGTAGCGCGATGGTGCCATCCGGCGCCTCCACCGGCGAACGTGAAGCGATCGAATTACGCGATGGCGATAAAGCACGTTACCTGGGCAAAGGTGTTTTGAACGCAGTAAACAACGTCAAAACAGAAATCCGTTCAGCTGTTCTAGGAATGGATGCAGCGGATCAGGCCGGCATCGATCAAAAAATGATCGAACTTGACGGTACCGATACGAAAGCCCGTTTAGGCGCGAATGCAATGCTGGCTGTTTCTATGGCCAGCGCACACGCGGCTGCAAAAGAAGCAGCACAGCCTTTGTATCGTTATCTGAACAAATCCGGTGAATTCGTGATGCCGGTGCCGATGATGAACATCATCAACGGCGGTTCTCATGCCGATAACAGTGTCGATTTGCAGGAATTTATGATTTTGCCTGTGGGCGCGCCCAATTTCCGCGAAGCGATTCGTTATGGAACGGAAGTGTTTCACACGTTGAAAAAAGTATTGTCCGATAAAGGTTTGGCGACAACCGTAGGCGATGAAGGCGGTTTTGCACCGAATCTTTCCTCCAATGAAGAAGCCATCAGCGTTATTCTGCAAGCGATTGAAAAAGCCGGTTACAAACCTGGCGTAGACATCTACCTGGGTCTGGATGCAGCTGCTTCTGAATACTATAAAAACGGCGTATACGATCTGGCTTCAGAAAAGAAAACCTATACCTCTGAAAAAATGGTAGATTTCCTAGCTGATTGGGTTAATAAATACCCGATTATCAGTATTGAAGACGGTCTGGACGAAAACGATTGGGACGGCTGGAAATTATTGACCGAAAAATTGGGCGGTAAAATCCAATTGGTCGGTGACGATTTGTTTGTAACCAATCCGGCTATTTTGAAACAGGGTATAGAAAAAAACATTGCCAACTCTATTCTGATTAAAGTCAACCAAATAGGTACCTTGACTGAAACCTTGGCCGCTATCGATATGGCTCAGGCTGCAGGTTATTCTGCCGTTGTTTCTCATCGTTCCGGTGAAACCGAAGACACGACCATTGCCGATTTAGTGGTTGCAACCGGGACTGGTCAGATAAAGACAGGTTCATTGAGCCGTTCCGACCGTATTGCCAAATACAACCGCTTGATGAAAATTGAGGATGAGTTGGAAGGCAAAGCCCTTTATGCAGGCCGCAAAGCCTTCAGAATGCTCTAGGATTGACGGATGAGAGCGGTTCTGCCGCAGCAATTCTCAATTTGAACAAAAAAATAAGGGTTGGGGGATGCTTTTTGAGGATCTCGGCAGCAGGGCAGATTTTTATTCCGGACAAAATCTGCATTTCCACCCTCCTTGGCGGTCAGATGCTGCCGTCAAGCCCCCAAGGAGGGGTTTACGGCGTTCCTCGAAAGGCTTTTCCCAGCCCCAAGTAATGCTGAAAATTTCAAACTGGGAATTGCTGACCCTGCCGGGCCGCTCTTGACTAATCGTACTGAATATATGAGCGCTTATAAAATTATTTCATTCGTCATTGTGCTGTTAATAGCGCACTTGCAGTACCGTCTGTGGTTAGGCGATGGCGGTATCAAGCAAATTGAACAGTATGACCAAAAACTGCAGGAATTAGGTTTGCAGGTCAAAGAAAAAAAAGAACGCAACGAACAGCTTTACAGTGAAGTGCTGGACTTGCGCAAAGGCCAGGATGCCATTGAAGAAAGAGCCCGTTACGAATTGGGAATGATTAAGGAAAATGAAACGTTTTTTCAGGTTCTGGAATAAAAGTTTTTTTATTTTAATCCGGCACTTCCAAAATGCGCCGTGCGCATCACCTCTCTAAACCGCTTTTTGCTAACGCGCTATTTTTAAATGAACACAATACACTCCCGATTTTGGGCTATTGTTCCTGCGGCCGGTGTTGGCAAAAGGATGCAAGCCGACAGGCCCAAGCAATATCTCTCCCTGGCTGGAAAAGCCGTATTAGAACAAACACTGATCCGCTTGTTAGACGTTGAACAATTGAGCGGAATCGCGGTTGCTATTTCTCCGGAAGATCCTTATTGGCCTGAGCTGGAAATTGCCGGACACCCTAAGGTAATCACTGCGCCCGGTGGTAAAGAACGGGCCGACTCGGTACTGTCCGGTTTAAGATCGATTCGTGAACGTGCCGATGATAATGATTGGGTGTTGGTGCATGATGCTGCCAGGCCTTGTATTACGCGAAGTGACGTTGTTTTGTTGATAGAGTCCTTAAAAGACGATGCTGTCGGCGGCATTTTGGCTTTATCGTCACATGACACACTCAAGCAGGTTGAAGGACGAACCATTCATGGCACTCTGGATAGGACGCATATTTGGCGGGCGTTGACGCCGCAAATGTTCCGTTACGGAATGTTGAAAGCTGCGTTGGAAACTGGCGAGGGTAATCCGGCAATTACCGATGAGGCCAGCGCGTTGGAATTGATGGGTTATCAACCCAAAATAGTCGAAGGCAGGCCGGATAATATCAAAATCACGCGTCCCGAGGATTTGGCTCTGGCGCAATTTTATTTGGAGCAACAATGATTCGAATTGGTCAAGGCTATGATGTGCATCGGTTTAAAGACGATGGCGATGTGATTTTGGGCGGCGTCACAATCCCCTATGAAAAAGGACTGGAAGCACACTCTGACGGCGACGTGGTGCTGCATGCCTTGTGCGATGCGTTATTGGGCGCGGCGGCATTGGGCGATATCGGTAAGCATTTTCCGGATACCGACCCGGAATTTAAAGGCGCCGATAGCCGGGTGTTGTTGCGGCATGTCTATCGAATTGTGCGGGAAAAAGGTTATACACTGGTCAACGCAGATATTACCATTATCGCCCAGGCGCCCAAGATGGCGCCTTACATTCCCGAGATGTGCTTCAATATTGCCGAGGATTTGGAGGTGACTGTCGATGATGTCAATGTCAAAGCGACCACTACCGAGAAGCTGGGTTTTGAAGGACGAAAAGAAGGCATTGCCGTACAGGCGGTCGTCTTGATAGAAAAATAAAGTTTCAGGCCTTAATTTTGTTGGCTTATAAGGGCGTGCAAATCAACTGATTAACCAAAGTTATGACTGTTCTAACCGCATAAATGGGAGAGTGGATTTTGAAGCGACTTATGATCTTCGTTCTATTCAATTTACTGGTCGGGTGCGCCGCGCAATCCGATAAAACCGCTTCCGATGCAACACAAGGTCAGGAGGAGGCAAAATCTTTCGATTTGGAAGCTAGAGAGTGGCAACTTAAACAATTTTTCAATGCTAACGGTCTGGTCGTCCCTGTGCAGGAAGGTACTGCAATCGAAATGGTTTTTGCAAACGGTAAGCTTAGCGGGAGCGGCGGCTGCAATCGCTACTTTGGCAGCTATAAACTTGACGATGAGACCGGATTATCAGTAGTTAACCCGTTGGGCGCAACAATGATGGCCTGTTCCCAAACAATTAACGAACAGGAACGCCGCTATTTCGATTTTTTAGCAAAAGTCGATCGTTACCAGTTAGGTGAAAACAGTCAATCGTTGGTACTGTTGAATAAAGAAGGAAAAGCCTTGCTTGTGTTTGACGCGCTTGTACCGTCCGCTCTTGAACATACACCATGGCAGGCCACGGGAATTAATAACGGTCGGGGGGGTATCGTGTCGGATAAAAACACCCACCTGGCGAAGGCAACATTTGCTGACGGCCTTGTTCAAGGCAAAGCCGGGTGCAACAGGTTTTCAGCTGCTTATACGGCCGAATCTGGAAATTTGAGTATTGCTGCGGTAAAAACCACGCGAATGGCTTGCGCAGAGGAAGGGATCATGGCGCTAGAAGCGAATTATCTGAAGGCATTGGCTCAAGCTGTGCAATATGAAATCAAGGGCGATCAACTGAGATTGCTCGATAAAGAGGGGTCCTTGCTAATCAGTTTTATCAGACAGACCCAATAGAACCTTACTTCCCCTCCCAATGCCGTTAAGTTAAGCGTATTGTGGAGGAGTGGGCCATGCCCGCGATTGAACCACCTTAGGTCACGGGCATGGCCGCACTTTTAGTACCGCCTGATTATTCGTAAATAACAAACCCGCCACCCGGAACTGTTAATTGAATCGCTCTGCCATTTCGCGCTTCAATCTCGCATGTTGTGCCGATCTGTGTCGATTCGGTTGAATAGATACAGGTTAGAACGGATGACTCTTCCTGGTGCAGTTTATAGTCAATGGTCACCCAGGCCGTTCTGGCGTTATCCGCATCGGTGTTGATAGCCAATACTATTTCTTGTTTGTTGAAGATGCGTGACCAGGGAACAATTGACAACTTAGGCCCACCGCCGATAATTTGAGGATAGCCAAAAGTACCAGCCTTCCACTGGCCGATATTGGCCGAAGATATTGACGTCAGCCGGCCAAGATAGTTGGCGCCAGACAAAATCCTGGCGTGTGCCGAAATGAGGGTCGACATCAAGGAAATTCTGTATCGCGTAGCCGTGATAAGAACCGTCATTTGTTTTGAGGTGCTTGTTAACGACTTGCTTGAATACCGGGCGGATCCAGATCGCAACGACTCCGAGACGTTGTGAATAACCGAGTTTGCTTTCCAGACCTTTTAGCGTTCCACCTTGCCATTTAGTACCTTCATTTTTCCAGTTATCCGGGTCGGCTTGATAGGCATGTCGAACTAAATAAATAAAAGGCTACCTGTCTACTTTGGCAAGCAGCCCATAGGTTGACAACGCTCACTATTATCAGATTTACGAGTGTTTTACCCGTTTTTGTAAAACAAATCCTGAGTCACTCGTCAATTGATCAGCAGATGGGCATAAATACTGATGAAATAGCCAAGTGCAATGGCCGGAGTCCATTTTAAATGGCTGAAAAATGTATAGTAGCCTCTTGCCTGTCCCATCAATGCTACGCCTGCTGCGGAACCTATCGATAAAAGGCTGCCTCCGACACCGGCTGTTAACGTGACTAAAAGCCACTGGATTTCCGGCATCTCCGGATTCATGGTTAATACTGCAAACATGATGGGGATGTTATCTACAATTGCGGACAATATTCCGACCAGAATATTGGCTGAGGTGGCGCCCATTTCTCCATACATTAATTCAGAGGTGAGGCTTAAATAACCGATGAAACCCAATCCTCCCACTGACATGATGACACCGTAAAAGAAAAACAGTGTATCCCATTCGGATTTGGCGATATGACTGAATACGTCGAAGGCGCTACCGCTGACCTCGGAACCGGGGATCATGTCGAAAGAAGATTGCTCGCGCCTAAAAGCGGTCCTCAGATAATATCCAAACATTTTCAGATACCCGAGCCCCATCAACATGCCAAAAGCAGGCGGCAAGTGGAGAAATTGATGGAAAATAATTGAGGTGGCAATTGTAGATAAAAATAAAATAATAATTACGATCCCACCATGTTTGATACTCAAATTTTCTTCGTCAGGGAGTTCAGGCCGACCGTTTGGAATATATCTGTGCATTATGGCTGCAGGGATTGCAAAATTAATGAGCGATGGAATGAACAGTTTAAAAAAGGTCCAAAAGTCTAAAATATCTTTTTGCCAAACCATTAATGTCGTGATGTCGCCAAAAGGACTAAATGCTCCTCCTGCATTTGCGGCTACAACAATATTGACACAGGCAATGCCTATGAATTCGGGCTTTGAGGAACCAACAGTCAAAACGACTGTGCACATAATTAATGCGGTGGTCAAATTATCGGCGATGGGAGAGATGAAAAACGCTAACAATCCCGTGATCCAAAAAAGCTGCTTGTAGCTAAATCCCCGGGAGACCAATCGATAATGCAGGGCATCGAACACGCCCCGTTCAATCATCGCGCTGATGTAAGTCATTGCAACCAGAAGAAAAAAGAACAGTTCTGAGTATTCGAGAAAATTATGTCTTAGTGCATTCGATACCTGATCAGTTAAGCCTTGAGATTGATATACGAAAGCAATTAACGCCCAAATTAAACCGGCAGCAATCAAAACCGGCTTGGATTTCTGTAAATGAAGCTTTTCCTCGAAAATGACCAGTGTGTAAGCTAGAAAAAAAATAAATAGTGCTATGTAACCACCCGTTTCTGAGGTTAGATTCAAGCGATTGATATCAAGTTCAGAACTCCACGCTGGCAGCGGTAAAAACAAAAACAGGTTAAACAGCATTGAGTTAAATACGATTTTCATAGACAAATATTTCCTATATGAAAATGGATAAAGCGTCATCCATTCAAAGATATGCAAAACTGAAGGCCCTATAGATCTATCAGTTACTGTTTCGGAACCTTTAAAAAATTATCTGCTCATATTCGTGCACAGAGTACCATCTTAGTAATATCCCGTTTAAATTAACCCTGTTTGTCTACTCACACCTTCGGTTTTGATGGCGCGATACAGAAATGACCAATAGATCAAGTGATAAACAGGATCTTGTTTTACAGGCTATAAGATGAATCAAAACGATTCATTTCAGGAAAATGGTTTGAGCAACGATGATGTGGCTTAAAATTAAGTGTTTAAGCATAACTTTTTAAACTTTCTATTACCTTTCAAGTATTTTTGGTCCCTTGTCGATATGAAAATTTTATTAGTGGAAGATGATAATGTGTTGTCCGATGGTCTGACGCATACGCTGTCCAAAAGCGGTTATTCAGTGACTTGTGCAACGAGCGGAAGCTATGCAGAACATGCGTTGGCGGCACAGGACTTTGACTTGATTGTCCTGGATTTGGGTTTGCCTGATATGGATGGTTTAAAGCTTCTGAAGCGCCTGAGAAGCCGGAAGATAGGTTTGCCCATAATTATATTAACGGCAAGGGACGGTATCAATGACCGTATTGAGGGAATCGCTCAGGGTGCGGATGATTATTTAACCAAGCCGTTTGAATTAAGAGAACTTGAAGTGCGTATCAATGCATTGATCAGACGTTGTTACGGTGGTTTTAGTAATGTTATTCAAGTTGGCCGCTTGTCATTGGATACACAAGATCATCAGATATCGGCTGATGGGCAATTATTGTTGCTTTCGGCCAGAGAATTCGGGGTTTTGGAAATGCTCTTGATGCAAGCGGGAAAAGTGGTTTGCAAAGAGCGAATTTCTCAACGCCTGTCCTATGATGGCGAGGGGCTTGCCGACAATGCCATAGAAGTTTATGTACACCGTCTCCGTAAACGAATTGAACCCTATGGCGCAGTGATAAGAACGCTTCGGGGCTTGGGTTATTTGCTTGAAACTTCAGAAAATGAATAAAAAAAGGAGTCTGCGGACCGAGATTATTCTTCGCTTGTCGGTGCCGGTCATTTTTTTCATTGCGGTTGAAACGGTGTTGTCGTACTTCACTACACTGCATTATGTTGATGAGGCCTATGACCGATGGTTGCTGGATTCTGCACGGTCTTTAATGCAAGAAATCAAACTGAAGGAAGGGCTGGCTGTTGTTGATTTACCCCCTGAAGCGTTGGCGATTTTTAAATGGGATGATCTGGATAAAACTTATTTCAACATCATCTCCGAGGAAAGAGGCTTATTGGCTGGCGATGCATTTGTGCCCGAGACATTGGAGTCTTCGCAAGAAACGGAAAAACCTATCTATTTCAATGCGTTTGTCAAGAATGAGTCGGTCAGGATCGTGTCTATCAAGGTTCCTCTTGCTGATGAGGCGACAGAGACGATTCATATTCATGTCGCCGAAACCCAGAAAAAGCGAAGAGTGATGATGCTCGATATCCTCATGGCGGATTTAATACCCCAGCTTTTACTGGTGATAATGGCTGGATTTTATTTGTTACATGGTGTTAAACGAGGTTTGCAGCCTTTGCATGAACTGGCTGACGAAATAGCTCAGCGTTCTCCGCAAGATTTAAGCCCGATTCCGGAATCCCACGTTTTTCAGGAAGTGCATACACTGACGGATACGATTAATAACCTGTTTAATCGATTGGCCTTAGCTATTGCCGGTCAGCAAAGATTCATATCCAATGCGGCGCATCAACTGCGTACACCGCTAGCCGGACTTAAATTACAGGCAGAACGGGCGCTTCGAGAAAAGGAACTGGCAGAGATGAAGCCGGCGTTGGAGCAGATTCAGGTCAGCGCTGACAGAATGTCTCATTTAATCACTCAACTTTTGGTATTGGCTAAGTCAGGTCCTTTAGAAGCTGGGTATCAGCTCAAGCCCTTGGCACTTTGTAAATTGGTCAGGACTCTTGCGATTGATTATGCACCTTTAGCAATACAACACAACATTGAGTTGGTATTTGAAGGCCCTGATAAGGAAATCATGATTCAGGGTGATGAGATTCTATTGCGGGAATTATTGGGTAATTTAATAGACAACGCGATTAAATACGGGCATAAGAACGGCGTTATTGTTATCAGTGTACTTAACAAGCCTTACCCTTCCTTGATTGTCGAAGATGATGGGCCTGGTATTCCTACTGCAGAGCAGGAAAAGATTTTTGAGCGATTCTACCGTATTCCCGGTAGCCTGGGAGACGGCTGTGGCTTAGGGCTTGCGATAGTCAAAGAAATTGCAATGCTTCATCAGGCTCAACTTAATCTGGGACGCTCGGATCAATTAGGAGGAGGGCGGTTTGAGGTCATATTTAACGAAAAACCAGAAAATAAGCGCTAAAAGTAAGGGTTAATGACTTTTTTAGTGCGAATTTTCGGTTAAATTCTTAAATATCATATTTAAAAGGTCAACTTCCCTTGGTTTTTGGTTAAAAAAGAATGATTATGACATGAATTTTATCCATGTTAATCTGTTTAACCAATTAATAAGGCATGATTGTCTGTGAATCTGGCGTAATCAGTCACTAAACAATGCAGTGCTTTGCGAGGCAGAAGTTTAGTGGTTTTCAGGTGCTAATAGCTTCTGCCGTAAAGTCAGGTTTTTAGTGTAAACTTTTCAAAATCCGCCAGCTTTGACCATTGGGGGTATTGGAAAAGGTATTGTGGAAAGTGCGAGGGTTCTTTAGGTTAATTTTAAACAAGATCTAAATCATTTGGGGAATATTCATGTTCGCTTTCGACTTATCAAAAGCAACGTCCAGGTCAGTGGTAGGTCAATCCGGCATTGAGATTGCCAAGCCTGTGAGTGAGGTCTATGATTTTGTTGTTGAACGCTTTTTTGAAAACTATACCCGGTGGGCGCTTGAAGTTGTTGAGTTTAAACCTATTAACGACAACAAAATGGATGTTGGTGCATTAGCACGTCAGACTCGAATCGATCAGGGCCAGAAAATTGAATCGACGTTTGAGGTTGTAACCATGGAAAAAGATAAGTTGCTGGTTCTAAATGGTCTTTCTTCCCCTTTTAGAAACAGCTATATCTTTGATAGTATCGAATCCGATACTCCTCAAACAAGGCTGACTTTTTCTTTTGAATTATTGGAAATTGAACTCTTTATGCGGCCTTTTGAAAAATTGATTCGTATCGCAATTGAAGAGGGTGCTCAACATACTGTAAACAATATTAAAAACTTATTGGCACCTGATGCAGAGTCAGAAACCAACCTGGGCTGACTTCCCAGGCGGTTAGTCATTAGTTTTATGATGGCTTATGAGGCGCGTGCTGATTGGGCTGAAAAAACAAACCGCATTATTTTAGTGTGGTTTATCGTAAATAAAATTCATAACGCTGAGGAGCTTGGCTCTGATCGTGTCAATCAATGGAGTTAATATATGCCTTTTATCACTGAAAAAGATCCCGGGCTCATTCCTCAGATACTCTCCGAAATATTGGATGAATGTGTTAACGGCGTCACTCTGGCTGATCCGGATTTACCGGATATGCCGATAGTCTATGCGAACAAAGCGTTCGAGACGATGACAGGATATTCTCAGGAAGACATCATAGGACATAATTGCCGATTTCTGCAGGGACCGGATCGCGATCAAGACGCGCGCTACCAAATCTTTCAGGCCATCCGGAATAATCAGGGAGTCGTGGTTACGCTACGAAATTATAAGAAGAACGGGGAGCTGTTTTTCAATAGACTCAAAATCATCCCTCTGTTTGATAGAAACGGTCATATCATCTACTACCTGGGGGTTCAATACGATGTAACCGAGCAGGTTAAGGCAGATGAAAGAATTAAGGAATTAAGCGCTGAAATTTCTAGCGTTGCAGGTGAGTAGTTTAGCCTGTGACTGATAAAAAAAGGTATCTGAATACCTGTTGCACCACCCCAATAAAATTAGCCATATCAAGATAGCTCAACATTCCCGGTTTTTTGGACCGGGAATATCTATGAACTTGAATTTTAAGCATTCAACGCTTTAAGTACCGCCTGCAATGTTTCATTAGCATCACCAAATAACATCCGGGTGTTTTCCATCACAAACAAGGGATTGCCGACCCCGGCATAACCAGAAGCCATGCTGCGTTTCATTGCTATCGTGGTATGACTCTTCCACACTTCCAAGACCGGCATGCCGGCAATTGGACTGTTCGGATCGGTTAACGCAGAGGGATTGACGATGTCATTGGCGCCTATCACGATACTGACATCCACATGCCCGAAATCTTCATTCACTTCTTCCATTTCAAAAACGATGTCATAGGGCACTTTTGCTTCGGCGAGCAATACGTTCATGTGGCCCGGCATACGCCCGGCTACCGGATGAATGCCGAAGCGCACGGTTTTACCCTGGTTACGAAGGAATTTGGTGATTTCAAAAACAGTATGCTGAGCTTGAGCCACCGCCATGCCGTAGCCTGGAACGATCATTATATTTTTGGCGGCCAGTAATAATTGTGCGGTTTCATCTGTGCTGACAGGCGTCACTTCGCCTTCTATGGCAGCCGACTCGCCTCCCGAACTGGTGCCGAAACCACCGGCGATGACACTGATGAAATTACGATTCATGGCCCGGCACATGATGTAACTCAAAATAGCGCCGCTGCTGCCGACCAATGCGCCCGTCACGATCAATAAATCGTTACTGAGCATAAAACCGGTTGCCGCAGCCGCCCAGCCGGAATAACTATTCAGCATTGAAACCACGACCGGCATGTCTGCTCCGCCTATGGCCATGACCATATGAACACCAAAAGCCAGGGCTATCAATGTCATGAGTAATAAAGGAAAAGTTCCGCCGCCACTTTCAGCTTGGGAAAGAAACGCATTGCCCAGCAAAATGACAAAAACGAGTAAGCTTAAATTTAACCAGTGCCGTCCAGGCATTAAATAAGGTTTGCCGTCAATGCGGCCGCTCAGTTTGCCAAACGCGATCACTGAGCCTGAAAAGGTGATGGCGCCTATTAATATACCGATATAAATTTCAACTTCATGAATGGATTTTTCTATCCCTTCCAATGGCGATGAGCTATCCATGAAGTTGGCATAGCCGACAAGCACTGCAGCAAGTCCCACCAAGCTATGCATGATGGCAACCAATTCCGGCATTTGCGTCATTTCAACTTTCGCCGCTGCTTTTGCGCCTATGAATCCGCCGATGAGTAGTGCGGTTATCAATATGGCATAAGCGGTCACGGAGGAACTGAAAATGGTGGCTAAAATGGCGATGACCATGCCTGCCATGCCGAAATAGTTGCCTCTGCGAGCTGTTTCCTGATTGCTTAGCCCGCTCAGGCTGAGTATGAATAAAATCGCGGCACCAAGATAGGCCATAGAAACTAAACTTTGTGACATGCTGTTCTCCCTATTTTCTGAACATTTCTAACATGCGGCGGGTCACTAAAAAGCCCCCGGCTATGTTAATTGAGGCCACAAGCACGGCTAATCCGGCCAGCAGTGTGATTAAGAACCCCGGCGCCGACACTTGAATCAACGCGCCCAGAACGATGATGCCGCTAATGGCGTTGGTGACGCTCATCAGGGGTGTATGAAGGGAGGGCGAGACGTTCCAAATGACTTGGTAGCCGATAAAACAGGACAGCACAAATACGGTGAAATGCGACATGAAGGATGCCGGGGCTACCGAGCCTAGTTGGAATAAAAGCAGGGCGCCCAGTATCATCGGCGCATAGTGTTTGACAGGCGCAGGGATAAGACTGGTTTTTGGTTGTTCGACTTTGACCGGAACCGAGGCCCCGGGTTTTGCGGCTGGTGCTACAGTCAGTGTCGGAGGAGGCGGCGGCCACGTTATTTTACCGGCATTGATGACGGTAGCGCCGCGGATGACTTCATCTTCCATATTGACGTTCAGTAAGCCGTTTTTCTCCGGACACAAATCAGTCAATAAATGACGGATATTGGTGGCATACAACTGGCTGGCTTGGTTGGCCAGACGGCTGGGTAAGTTGCTGTAGCCGACAACGGTCACGCCGTGTTTGGAAATCACCTGGTCTTTGATGCTGACTTCGCAGTTTCCGCCTTGTTCAGTGGCCAAATCGACTATAACGCTGCCTGGTTTCATAGACGCTACCATGGCTTCAGTGATCAGAATCGGTGCGGGTTTTCCAGGAATTAACGCGGTCGTGATAATGATGTCGACTTCTTTGGCCTGCAGGGCAAACAAGGCCATTTCCGCTTCAATGAATTCTTTGGACATAGTCTTGGCGTATCCGCCGGAGCCGGATCCATCTTCTTTGAAGTCCAGCATCAGAAATTCAGCGTCCATGCTTTCAATTTGTTCTTTGACTTCAGGACGGGTATCGAATGCTCTGACAATGGCGCCTAATGATTTTGCGGCGCCTATGGCCGCAAGCCCTGCTACTCCTGCACCAATCACCAGTACTTTGGCGGGTGGAATTTTACCGGCTGCAGTAATCTGACCGGTAAAGAAGCGACCGAAATGCTGGGCTGCTTCAACAACCGCGCGATAACCGGCAATGTTGGCCATGGAGCTTAAGGCATCCATTTTTTGAGCCCGGGAAATGCGGGGAATGCTATCCATCGCGAAAACGGTCGCATTCTTTTTGGCCAGCTTTTGCAGCAGCGCCTCGTTTTGGGCGGGCCAGATGAAACTGATTAAATGCCCGCCTTTTTTAAGCAGGTCGGTCTCGTCTTTATTAATTTCGGGGTGCAGTTCAGGAGCCCTGATTTTTACGATAATATCGGAGTTTTTCCAGAGGGTGCGGGTGTTATTGATTATTTCTACGCCTACTTTTTTGTAGGCCTCATCCGGAATATCTGCAGCGGATCCTGCGCCACTTTCGATAGCGACTGAAAACCCGAGCTTGATCAGTAGTTCTGCGACTTCGGGTGTTGTCGCAACGCGTTTTTCACCTACGTGTACTTCTTTGGGGACACCAATTTTCATGAGACTTCCTTTAAGCTAAGACACAGAGAAACAGATAGGGTTTAGGTATTTATTTCCAAGCCCGGAGCATAGGCAATTTACGGGGGTAATTCAACAAAATAATAAACGAATCAAAACCCATAGTAGATTGTTGGGAATTAAGCGCTTTTCTAAAAATTCAAAAAGCATGAGAATCAACCTTTAATATAGGGGCTGTTATTCTGGTCGTTGTCAAAGCTAGCTGAACGGGGAGTCGCTATTTTTGCGAAAGCTTGTTTTGGGCATCCCAGCCCAATCAAGCAGCAAAAAAATACGCGACCACTGATGCCTCCGGCGGCCCCGATTCGTCCGCGTCGCCTCGTTTCGACCCAACAAGGGTTGAAACATTGGCTCTCGCATGACTTAACGCCGTTTCGCTATGCCTTGCAGGTTTTCTCCGCAAGCTACGAAAACCCGCCCGGCGCTACGGCTATCGGGGACTAAAAATCTTCACTTCGCTGGCGCTCCGTTTCCAAGATTTTCAGCGCTTGATAGTCAGAAAGAATAGTTGCGGAACAGTTTTTTGCGATTAAAAGTACTTTTAAGTGCCCACTATACTTGGTGCTTACAACATGGAATCCTTATAAACGACGCTTAATGGCTAAGCGGCACTTAAAATAATCAGGTAGCTTGAATTAATGAAATATTGTGTAAAAGACTTTATAGAGGCTCAGGGTGAGTTACTTTTTGCTGTTGTCGAGTCGGGTATGGAGGCAGGAAAAGTCTTGTGCTTTCTGCGCTATGCCAAAATAAACGGCAATTGGCAAAAACTATCCACCCATCAAGCCGATTGCTATCTGGCTGACTATTTTCCGCATTATCTCTATTACTCTTCTGCAAAAGATGTCTCGCTTCATGCGGTTTGTGAAACTGCGATCATTAAACACCATCAGCCCAGACAACGGTTGCAGAGGTTAATGGAGCAGCCGTCACATTGTGCCGTTGTAGCGGATTTTAAAAAACTGATCAAACATTTCATCGAATACGGCTTGGAAAGCACCCAGATAGGCGTCACAGGATCTTTGCTGCCCGGCGTTCATAATGACGATTCGGATATAGACCTGGTTTTTTATGAGCGTCAGCATTTTCATTTTGCACGCGATTTGGTCAAGCAGCTGATACAAGAACACCATATAGATGCCTTGGATGATTCGGCTTGGGAAAGTTCCTATCGCCGCCGTTCGTGCCATATCGATTTGCCGGACTATGTATGGCATGAGCAACGTAAATTCAATAAGGCGCTGATCAATGGCCGAAAATTCGACATCAGTCTGGCCATTGATACGCGCTTACCTGATTTAAATTATCAGAAAATGGGCTTGGTTACTATTCAGGCAAAAGTCATTGATGACACTCATGCATTTGATTCTCCGGCTATTTTTGGGATCGAAGCGGGACCCATTGATACAATTTTGTGTTTTACTGCAACTTATGTGGGTCAGGCCTGCAAAGGGGAATGTATTGAAGTGTCAGGGACGCTGGAAGCGTCATCTTGCGGTTATCAGCGGATTGTGGTCGGATCAAGCCGCGAAGCACCGGGAGAGTTCATCAGGGTGATACGGTGAAGGTTGTTTTACCTGATGTGGATGCGGTCATTTTTGATATGGACGGCTTGGTGTTGGACACCGAAACGACTTATTTCATCGCTTGGCAGCAGGCTGCAGCGCAAATGGGTTATGTATTGCCGGATGCTTTCTGCGAGTCGCTGAGCGGACTGCATTTTCAGCAGGTTAGTGACATGATTTTGGCCTATTGCGGGCATGCTTTTTCACTCGATCATTTCAATCAGATGAGCGGTAAAATTTGGCGCGATTATGTGAGTCATCACGGCATTCCTGTAAAAAATGGATTTTTCAGTTTATTGGACGTCATAACGGAATTCAATTGGCCTTTCTGTCTCGCGACAAACAGTTTACGGGCCAATGCCTTGGAATGTCTCGATCTGGCGGGACTCAATGCTATATTCACGACCCTTGTCACCCGAGAAATGTGTGTGAACCCCAAGCCTGCGCCGGATCTTTTTATCAAAGCCTCCGAGCTTTTGACGGTTCCAATCGGTCGGTGTTTGATATTGGAAGATTCTTTATCCGGTGTGATGGCAGCGGTTCAGGCCGGAGGTATTACCGGTTATGTGCCATCTCAGGTTCCCCCGGATAAACGCGCTGAATTTTTAGCCGATTTTAAAGCGACTGATCTTGAAGATGTCTCCCGCATGCTGGCTTATAAGGTAACTACTCGTCCGCTTTGAATTAAGGGTGTAGGTGCTTGATTTCAAAGGACGCATCAATACGTCCCTGTAGCTCTCTGCAACATCCCTGTTGCAGAAGTCTTTTCAATCAACCACCTACACCTACTAAAATTGGAGGGGGTGAGCAGATACCTTATAAGTTCACTTATTTGAGCGCTGATAGGCTATAATAGCCACTTTTTTAATGAAGATGGCTCGGTTTGAAAGCGCAATTCTCTAAAGTGACTGTCATGGCTCCGGCCCGCCTGCATATGGGCTTTATCGATTTGAGCGGGGCGTTGGGTCGGCACTTTGGCAGTATCGGTGTTGCGCTGAATGAAATCGTAACCCGACTTACCATTACCCGCTCTGATTGCCCTGAAGTCTCGGGGGTTTCCGAAGTTCGCGTTGCCAAGCAGTTACAAAGCATTTGTATTGCGTTGAATGTTCCTGATACCGTTCATATTCACGTCGATGAAGCCATCCCCGAACATGTCGGATTGGGTTCGGGCACACAAATGGCCTTGGCGATTGGTATGGGACTCAGTCATTTTTACGGTCTTTCCTACAGTGTTCGTGATATTGCTCAACTAACTGCACGGGGACGGCGTTCCGGCATAGGAATTGGTGTCTTCGAGCGTGGCGGACTGGTGGTGGATGGCGGGCGTGGTGAGCATACCATAACGCCCCCTGTGCTTTCACAGATGGCAGTGCCCGAGAATTGGCGTTTTATCCTGGTTTTTGACAAGCGCGGGCAAGGCCTGCATGGCAAGCAGGAAATTGAAGCTTTCAAAGCCTTGCCGCCTTTTTCCCAAACTGAAGCGGCCCGTTTGTGTTACTTGTTACTCATGCAGGGATTGCCGGCCATTGCCGAGCGTGACATCGCTAAATTTGGAGAAGTCATCACGCAGTTACAAAAAGCGGTCGGTGAACATTTTGCGTCGGCGCAGGGTGGTGTGTTTACCAGCAATGAGGTCTCTGAGGCCATGTCCTGGTGTGAACATCAAGGCGCTGTGGCCCTGGGTCAGACCTCTTGGGGGCCCACCGGTTTTTGTGCGGTGGAAGGCACGGAATGCGCTGAAGCACTTTGTTTAAAAGCCCGGCTGGAATTTTCCGGCTATGAGAATTTGCAATTTATGACAGTGAGCGCCAGAAACAGTGGCGGTGAGATCGCTGGTTTCGCCTAGGCTACGGTTGAATTTGCTCATCTTTCGCGCTGGATAGGTCTGAAAAAGTGATGTCTGAATGCGTGCTGATCGTTGCCAATTCAGGAAGAATGCTGGCGCAAGCGGCGAGGGATGCTGGTTTTATCCCTTTGGTGATAGATCTCTATGCCGATGAGGACACGCGGGCTTTGTCGGCAAGGGTTTTTAAAGTCCCAGGCTTCAGTCAGCTTTATTTGCTTCCTGTATTGAATTTGATTAAGCAGGAATATGCTGTCGATCATGCTTGTTTTGGTAGTGGGCTTGAAGCTTATCCGGAGAGCTTGTCAGCTCTAAGCAACGCGTTCAATCTGAACGGCAATGCCCCTTCGGTTGTGCAAAAGGTTCAGGATAAGGCTGTTTTTTTTTCACTTTTAAAACGATTGGAGATTGCCTTTCCTGAAACGGTTTTTTCAGCACCCGACGACGATGAAGATTGGCTGGTTAAGCCGATGCAGGGCCATGGAGGCTTGGGCATCAAGCACTATATTAAACAGGATGGCCTTGACGATAACGTTTATTGGCAGCGCTATCAAGAGGGGGTGCCCGGTTCAGTTTTGTTTCTTACCAATGGCAGCCAAAGCCACATCATTGGATTCAATACCCAGTGGTGCAGACGCGCTGATGACCGGCAAGTCTTTCTGTTTTCCGGTGTGATCAATCACAGTCCGTTAACCGAATTTCAACAGCAAACCGTCGCTGAGTGGCTGGGTTTGCTGGTTTCCGAGTTAGGTTTGACTGGCCTCAATTCGTTGGATTTTATAGTTCAAGGCGACAGTGTGCTGGTGGTGGAAATTAATCCCCGGCCTTCTGCGAGCATGCAATTGTATGACATGGGTGGTTTGATGGCTGCCCATATGGATTCTTTGGCCGGACTGATCCATAGGCGCAGTTATCGATTGGACGGTTTTTGCGCTTATCTGGTCGTCTTTGCCGGAAGGGATCTGGTTATTCCTGACGCAATTTGCTGGCCGGATCAGGCTGTCGATTTGCCCGGTCCGGGCCTCCATATCAAACAGGGTTTGCCGCTATGCAGTTTGATTGTCCGCAATTCAACTATTGAAGGCCTTCTGCAGACACTTAATGCAACCCGAAAAAAAATTTTTCAAATCTTCAATACAGGATAAACAATGCATTACACAGCTAGCGTTAATAAACTGACTCAACCTTTGGTTAAGCAATTGATTGATCAGGCGGATAAATTTCGGGTGGGCGTGGAGAAGCTCAAAAACGGGTGTACGTTGATTGATGCAGGTATCAAGTTTCCTGGTGGACTGGAAGCAGGCCGGTTGATAGCTGAAATATGCCTGGGCGGGATGGGAACGGTAACCTTGTCGCACAGTACTTATACGGCCGATTGGCCGCTAAGCGTCAATGTGCATACCGGTAATCCTGTGTTGGGTTGTCTGGGTAGCCAGTATGCGGGCTGGAGTTTGTCACATGAAAAATACTATGCGTTGGGCTCGGGTCCTGCTCGTGCAATGGCGTTTAAAATTAAAGACGGGAAACGTGAGCCGGTAGAAGAGCTCTATAAAGAATTGAGTTATCAGGATAGCGCTGACGAGACCGTTCTGGTCATAGAAAACGATGCGGTACCCCCTTTGGCAATTGTAGAAAAAGTAGCTAATGCCTGTGGGGTTGAGCCGTCGAAATTGACTATTGTCGTAACGCCTACCAGCAGCCTCGCGGGGGGGGTGCAGGTCGTGTCGAGGGTGTTGGAGGTGGCCATGCATAAAGCCCATGCGCTGCATTTTCCTCTGGAAAATATTGTCGATGGCAGTGGCAGTGCTCCAATCTGTCCACCTCATCCTGATTTTATCAAGGCGATGGGCCGTACCAACGATGCCATTTTGTTTGCAGGCCAAGTGCACTTGTTTGTAAAAGGTAGCGATGCGGATGCTGAAAAACTGACTAATGAATTACCTAGCTCAACCTCTAAAGATTACGGTAAGCCGTTTGCACAAGTCTTCAAGGAATATGGTTATGATTTTTTCAAGGTCGATCCTATGTTATTCAGTCCGGCCAGCGTCATCGTGACTGCAGTGGAGTCGGGAAAAAGTTTTAGAGCCGGGCAGTTAGATAATGCATTGTTAAATCAATCATTTGGCAGATAAGAAAGAGTCAGATCGATTTCAGGGGGGCGCATTGTGTGGTCTCTTCAGCAACTTAAATCCTTGATTGATTATTGTGGGCAGCATAGCAATTTTTACGGACGATCCCGGTTGGCATGGCAAACAGCTGGTTCAGGCGTTTGCCAAACGGGGCTATGACAGCGTTTATAGCTCTTTGACGGCCTGTAAGATTCAATTGGAACATGAGGTTTTGCCGATTCATATTCCTGGTTTTGAGCTATCGCTACCGGATGCTGTCTTCGTGCGTGGTGTTCCCGGTGGCTCGCTGGAAGAAGTGGTTTTTTACCTGGATATTCTGCATGCGTTAAAAGTTTTGGGTGTTCCGGTTTATAACGACGGTCATGCGATTGAGCGCAGCGTTGATAAGGCGATGACCAGTTTTTTGTTGCAGCACCATAGGATTCCTACTCCGCCTACTTGGGTGCTTAGAGACAGGGAAGATGCTTTGGCTTTGGTGGAGCAGGAATTGAAGAATGGCCAAATGGTCATCAGTAAACCTCTGTTCGGCTCGCAAGGTGAGGGTATCCGGCGCCTGGAGAAAATGACGGATTTGCTCTGGCTGACTGGCAGTCAGGGTGTTTACTACCTGCAGCGATTTGTTGAGTGTGAAGGGCTTGGCTATTCGGATCATCGCGTCTTTGTAATCAACGGCAAGGCGGTTGCGGCAATGCGCAGAAAAGGACTTTCCTGGTTGAATAATGTAGCTAGGGGGGCTGCTTGTGAAGAAATTGTCCTGGATTCGGTCATGGCCGAGCTGGCGGTTCAAGCCGCTCAGGCTTTATCGATGAGCTATGCAGGCGTTGACATTATTCGCGATAAAGAGGGTCGCTATCAGGTGATTGAGGTCAATAGCATCCCCGCATGGAAAGGCTTGCAGAGTGTTTGTAATATTTCCATTGCCGACTTGTTGGTTGAAGATTTGCTTATGCAGCTTAGCCGTTCCGGTCAATCACGACTCATGGCGATGGCTTAATGATTTCGCACTCACAGCTGGCGGAGCTTTATATAAGCGCCTGCGAAATTGAATTACAGGCTTTTAAGCCGGGTAATGTCAGTGTTTATGCTCCGGGTCATGATATGACAGTCGATGATTTCAGGCTCAGTGCTGCCGCAAGTGCAACGGCGATCTGTAACCCCGGCTACTCATTAGGTGAAAAAATTTATTTTGCGGTGCAAGCCACACAAGAAGCGGTTGGCTGCAACACCAATTTGGGTATTATTTTATTGTGTGCACCATTATTTGAAGCTGTGCAGCAGGCTATTGCCGGGCAATCGATAAGAGTCAGTCTGCATAATGTTCTTAATCAAACGACTTGCGAAGATGCTGAGTGGGTGTTCAAGGCCATTGCTTTGGCATCACCCGGCGGTTTGGGGCAGGCCAGTGAACAGGATGTTCATTCTGCACCTAGTGTTACCCTGGCAGATGCAATGAAATTAGCTTGTGAAAGGGACAGAATCGCCTTGCAATATGTAACAGACTTTAAAGATATTTATGAATTGAGTATTTTAAGCTATAATGACGGCTTAACTCGATGGGGTTCACATTATTGGGCGGCGGTTTCGGTATATACTGCGCTTCTTGCTCGCTATCCTGATAGCCACATTGAGCGAAAATATGGCGATCGTTTTACCGGATGGGTGGCAGAGAAAATGGCTGCTATCAATTCGCAGCTGCAGGGTGCAACTGATCCGGAAGATATATTGCCTTTACTTTATCAGGTGGATAAAGAATTAAAAGCGCATCATATCAATCCCGGAACGACTGCAGACCTGACAGTGGCGACGGTGATGGCTGTATTTTTAGAGGATCTTGTCAAGTAGGTGATTTATACTTCAGATAAGGTTTCAGAAGGAATTGATCACTTAAAATATACCCGTGACATTTCCTAATGTCTGTATAGATTTAAACTTTTTATTTTTTTTCTCCGAAGGAAACAACAAGCATGGCTAAAATTACAAACTTACGCGTAGGCGAATCATTAATAGGCGAAGGCAACGAAGTTGCACACATCGACTTAATCATTGGCCCACGTGGTTCAGCTGCAGAAACTGCTTTTGCTAACACTTTGACCAATAACAAAGACGGCTTTTCAAGCTTATTAGCTGTTGTTGCACCTAACCTGATGGTTAAACCTGCAACTGTTATGTTCAATAAAGTAACCATTAAAGGTTCTAAACAAGCTGTTCAAATGTTTGGACCAGCACAACGCGGCGTAGCTATGGCTGTTGCTGATTGCGTAGAAAACGGCACAATTCCAGCTGACGAAGCAGACAACCTGTTCGTATCAGTTGGTGTTTTCATTCACTGGTTAGCTGAAGACAACGCTAAAATTCAAGAGTACAACTACAAAGCAACTAAAGAAGCGCTTGAGCGTGCTGTTGCCGGTTTGCCAACTGCTGCTGAAGTAGTTGCTGCTAAAGGAACTGCTGTTCATCCTTTTGCTGCTAACTAAGCGATTCATTTCGTCTGGTTAAAAAATACCCCGTTTCGGGGTATTTTTTTGCCTGAAATATTGGTACGCCTTAATTTTTCGTATCTTCACCCCCTCCAGTTTTATAGGATGTAGGTAATTGATTGAAAAGGCTTCTGCAACAGGACGTATTCACCTGTCCTTTGAAACCAAGCATCGACACCCTCAATTGAAAGCGGGCGGGTAGCTTCAATTTTTCAGATGTTCGAGTTCTTTTTTGCCGATAGCCCCGGAATGCAAAGCGCTGGCTACCAGTGCTTGGTGTATGTCCAGTTTTTTTAGTGCAATTAAATCAGCCTGATTGCGAATGCCACCGGCTGCGACAAACTGCTTGTCTGGATAGTGAGTTTTAAATTGCTTCAGCATTTTAAAATCAGGTCCTTCAAAACTGCCGACTTTATTAAGATTCATGATAATGATGGTTTCAGGCCAAAATCGAATGTCTTCAAATACAGTTGCCGTGCCCAGTTTTTTATCTTTAGCGTGATCCAGGGATAAAACGTAGCTATCGTTTATCAGCATTAAATGGGCTAAATCTGACTCTTCAAGTGATTCTGAGCCAATGACAGCAATGGCATTTTTAAATTCACTGTAAAGTTTTTCAAAATGCTTATATCCCTGATCTATCCAAAATATAATGTGCGGGAAACTGCGGAGAATGTCTTTAATCTCTTTTTGATGTGAGCCATTACCCGTGATAGCGTCAAGATCTGCCAGATAAAATAAGTTAAAGGGATGCAGCTTGAGTAAAGCCTCAATAATGGATTTAGCCTCGTGGCTTGTGCTTAAGCCCGATTTTATAGGTTGGTAGTGCTCTCTTTGGCCGTATTTAGCCGCAACGACACAGCCGTCTTTTAAATCAATGACCGGTATTATCTGCATAGCATTTATTAATAGTGTGTTACGAGCTCGTTAACAGTATCGGCACTTCTCTCTGAACGGTTATGTTAATGGAATGTTACAATATCATCAGTTATTTTTTGAACTGTGACTCGATTGAGCCAATATGAAACTCCTGGTTTTTGAATATATTACCGGTGGAGGTTGTTGTTCTGAACTTGTCCCGGAACATCTGGTTAACGAGGGACTATTGATGCTGACCGCTTTGTTAAGGGATCTTGCGGAATTGGATGATGTCCAGGTCACTGTTATGCTTGATGCCCGAATATTGAACTCGATCAGTTTCGATTTCACTCGGTTCCGCACCGTACCTGTTTACGCAGAGCCTGATTGGATTGCGCTTATGGAAATGCTCTTGCCCAGTTGTGATGCTGTTTGGCCTGTCGCACCCGAAATAAATAATACGCTTTTGAATTTGACTCAGCGCATTAATGCGCACGGTAAAATACTTTTGTCATCTTCTGAGCAGGCGGTGGCGTTAACTGCTAATAAATTTAATACCTGGGAAATACTTGCAGCCCATGGCATTAAAGCGGTGCCAACCGAACGCTATCATTCAGAACATTTAGCAAAACCCGGCCGGTTTGTCGTCAAACCGATTGATGGCATGGGTTGTGAGACGACTTATCTGATAGATAATGGCATTCTTTCTTTCGAGTTGGTTTCTCCGGAGCGCTACATTATTCAACCCTATGTTGAAGGTAGGACAATTAGTTTTTCCTGTTTGTTTGGCTACGGAAATGCAAGACTCATTTGTGTCAATACGCAAGTGATAGCGATCGATGGCGGTCTATTCAAATTGGTTAAATGCCTTGTCAATTCAGATGTTCAAACTTCAGAACATCAAGAATTAGTCGGTCGGATTGCCAAGGCTTTTCCCGGATTATGGGGTTATGTCGGCATTGACCTGATTGAACATGACTCACAACTATATGTTTTAGAAATTAATCCTCGATTGACTTCGTCTTATGCCGGTATTTATGACGCATTAGGGCTTAATATTGCCGGGGCTGTTATCCAAATGAATGAAAAAATCCCAGAACTTGTGGCTATAAACGATAAAACTGTAACTGTTCCCATCAGCCGGGTCGCCAATGGAAATTGACGTGATAGGTTGGGATATTGGTGGCGCGCACCTGAAAGCAGTGATGTTGGATGCTCAGGGTAGCCCTGTCCAGGTTTTGCAATATCCTTGTCCTTTATGGAAAGGCCTGGATCAATTGCGAAGTGCTGTTAATGAATTGCTGAAAATAATGCCGTCTCCTGCTGCTCACCATGCAATAACAATGACGGGCGAATTGGCGGATTGTTTTCAAAGCCGGGCAGAGGGTGTGGAGCAAATCCTTAACGTCATGAAGTCAGTGCTTTCGGCTGATGATTTGCTCGTATACGCTGGGTCGCTGGGTTTTCTGCGTGCGGACTCAATCACCGAAGCACATTATCAGGCTATTGCTTCTGCTAACTGGTTGGCGAGTGCGGATTATGCGGTGAAACATTGCGGCAACGGGCTTTTTATCGATATAGGCAGCACCACGACCGATATACTGGCGCTGGTCAACGGGCAGGTGCTGGCGCAAGGGTTGACCGACTATGAACGACTCATTACCCGTGAGTTGATTTATACCGGGGTGGTTCGCACGGCGGTGATGGCAATTGCCAACCGGTTTTTTTTCAAAGGTCATGATGTGGGTGTCATGGCTGAATATTTTGCAACGATGGCGGATGTTTACAGACTGACAGAAGAGCTGGATGAGGCGCATGATCAATACGAATCAGCCGATGGTGCGGAAAAAACCCGGCAGGCCAGTGCGAAACGGCTGGCGCGGATGATAGGGATGGAGTGGCAAGATGAGCCTTTTTCCAGTTGGTCACAATTGGCTCAGTCAATCCGGGCGGAACAAGTTCGAACCCTTCAGTTGGGATGCGAGCGGCAATTGTCGAGAGCTTGCTGGACAAAAGTCCCACCCCTGATTGGTGCCGGTGTGGGTCGCTTTTTGGTTAAACAGCTGGCCGTTAATATGCGCATGTCTTATGTGGATTTTAGTGACTTGTTGCCGGTTGTACCGGAAACATTGGGATTAAGTCCTGCTGATTGCGCGCCTGCGTTGGCCGTTGCTTTCTTGTCAAGAAGCTTAAAAAATACAGTTAACTGAGCATTGACCTCATGTCTTCACCGATAAAAACAGTTCAGCCGCTGCCTTACTTCGAGGATAGCGCACAACTTTTTGAGCCTTTGTCCGGACAGCCTTGGGCGGTGTTTCTGGATAGCGGTTTCCCCAGTGTTCAACAAGGCCGATTTGATATCATCGCGGCCGAGCCGGTTTGCACCTTGATGACGCATGGACTGATCACAGCCATTGAAAGAGATGGAGAAACCGTTTTTTCGGATGAAGATCCTTTCGAACTTGTTAAGCAGGCTTTGACCCTGGATTGGCCCGCCTTGCCGGATATCCCTTTCAATGGTGGTGCGATCGGTTATTTTGCTTATGATTTGGCGCGTCGTTTGGAAAAATTGCCGCAAATCAGCGCCGACGAGGAACATCTTGCCGAAATGGCGGTAGGAATTTATCTTTGGGCTGTGGTGGTTGATCATGAAAAAAAAC
The DNA here is from genome assembly GCF_030651835.1 of Methylicorpusculum sp. Lineage (GTDB taxonomy): Bacteria > Pseudomonadota > Gammaproteobacteria > Methylococcales > Methylomonadaceae > Methylicorpusculum. The sequence continues at coordinate 52,924 of NZ_JAUSBX010000144.1, forward strand.
AAAGTCAGCTGATCGGTTATCTGACTGAAAAACAGCGTGAAGACCTGGTTGGCCGCTTCAGTCGATTGCCGGAGGCGAGCCCTGAAAAACAATTTGAGGTGACCGGGCCGGTAGCCTTCAATATGAATAAAGCCGACTATGAAAAAGCGTTTAATCGGATCAAACACTATCTGAAAGAGGGAGACTGCTATCAGGTTAATTTGTCGCAACGGTTTTGTGCGCCTTGCCGGGGCGAATCCTGGACGGCTTATCTCAAACTCAGAGAATTGAATGCGGCTCCTTTCAGTTGTTTTATGAAAACGCCTGAGGCAACCGTTCTGAGTTCATCGCCTGAACGCTTTCTCAAAGTGCATGAAAGATTGGTTGAAACCAAGCCGATTAAAGGAACGCGTCCTCGCCGGGCCATCATTAAAGAAGATCAGGAGCAAGCCGCATTATTGGAAAACAGCGATAAAGACCGTGCTGAAAATGTGATGATTGTCGATTTGCTGCGGAATGACATCAGTAAAACTTGCAAAAACGGTTCTGTAAAAGTGCCTAAATTGTTTGCTATCGAAAGTTATGCGACTGTTCACCATTTGGTGAGCACCGTGACAGGCGAATTGGCAGACGGTAAACATGCACTGGATTTACTTAAAAGCTGTTTTCCGGGCGGGTCGATTACTGGAGCTCCAAAAATTCGAGCGATGGAAGTCATTGAAGAACTGGAGCCGAATAGGCGCGGAATTTACTGCGGTGCAATCGGCTATATTGGCTTTGATGGTAATATGGATACCAATATAGTCATCCGAACATTAATTGAATCGGCGGACACGATACGTTTCTGGGCGGGCGGGGGCATTGTCAATGATTCCGAAATGGCCGCCGAATATCAAGAGTGTTTCGATAAAGCATCTGCACTGCTTAATGTACTTCAGCAAATGCAACCCGCATGAAGGTTGTAAAAGTTGGCGGTAGTCTGGAGCGCTCCTGCAACTTAAAGACATACCTGACGAAAATTGATCAGCATTATCCTGCGGGTTTAGTTATTGTAACTGGCGGCGGGGTCTTTGCCGATACCATTCGGCAAGCTCAGCAGCGCTGGCACTTTGATGATGAATGCGCCCATCACATGGCGATTATTGCAATGCAGCAAATGGCGCTGTTGTTTCAATCGATTCTGAGTGACTTCAAGTTTGCGGATGGTTTAAAAGAGATAAAAGAGAGATCAAGCAATGGCGAGCGCTTGATCTGGTGGCCCGATTTTAAATTGCTGAACCAGGCTGGAATTGCTGCTTGTTGGGATGTTACGTCGGACAGTTTGGCGGCCTGGCTCGCCAACGCGGTGAATGCCGATGAATTGATTCTGGTTAAATCGGCGGAGATTCCGGCAGGTTTGAATCTGTCCGAACTAACCCGATTGGGTATTGTCGACCCTTGTTTTATAGAATTTACGCAAAACACCGCTTATCGCATTACCCTCATTAATAAAGATGCACTCTAAATGGAAGATATTAACCTGATTCAAAAAACTGTAAATTTGATAAACCGTTATTTACAAAGACAATTACGGAAAGTTTATTACCAGGCAAGGGAGTCTTTGGGGCATCATAAACGGGACATCGTTGTCTGTCAGGTTGAACAGGCCTGCGAAAGTTTACAAGATACCAAGGTACACTTTGAGGGTGCTTTGGAGCGGTTTAAATCCATTGTGGTTATGGATGAATCGTCGCTTGAACATAAATACAAACTTTTGCAGCGGCAATATGATTTTTGCAAGATAAAGGCCGATACGGTAACTCAGCGGATCAAAGCTATTGAAGACGTTAGTGCTGCACTGTTTGTCGAGTGGGAAAGTGAATTGAATGAATATTCCAACCGGTCGCTAAAAGCCCGCAGCCGCCAGCAACTTAAACTTTCCCAGCAGCATTATGCAAGACTGATCAAAGCCATGCAGCGTGCTGAAGCAAGAATATCACCGGTGTTAATGGCGTTTAAGGATCAGGTCCTTTATCTCAAGCACAATCTGAATGCTCAGGCTATTGCAGCGATAGAGCATGAATTTATAGAAATCAGCCTGGATATGTCTCAGCTGATTCAGGCAATGGAAATGACGATTGCCGAAGCCAGCCAGTTTGTTGCGAGTTTATCTGAGCAAAAAGCGTTGCCGGGTTACTGAACAGCACGCTGTTTAACGTGCTTTTCCTCTTGAATTACCCGGCAATATTAACTGTGTTAAACAAATGCCCTATGGCATAATAAACGCCATTTTTGGGGTTGACTAAAAGGCAGGACATAATGGATGAGAACAAGAAAAAAGCGTTGAGTGCGGCATTATTACAGATTGAAAAACAATTTGGTAAAGGCTCTGTCATGCGAATGGGAGATAGCACTGCTTCCCGCGATATTCAAGTCGTCTCAACCGGTTCTTTGACCTTGGATATCGCCTTGGGATGTGGCGGTCTGCCGCGAGGGCGTATCGTTGAGATTTACGGTCCGGAATCTTCCGGCAAAACAACGCTGACCTTATCCGTCATTGCCCAAATTCAAAAATTAGGTGGCACAGCAGCATTCGTCGATGCTGAACATGCGTTGGATCCCAGTTATGCCGAAAAAATTGGTGTGAATGTCGATGATTTGCTGGTTTCACAACCCGATACCGGCGAACAGGCCTTAGAGATTACAGATATGCTGGTACGCTCCGGCGCCGTCGATATTGTGGTGGTTGATTCGGTTGCAGCGCTGACACCCAAAGCGGAAATAGAGGGTGATATGGGCGATTCCCACATGGGATTGCAGGCGCGCTTAATGTCCCAGGCATTGAGAAAACTGACCGCCAATATCAAACGCTCCAATACTCTGGTCATTTTCATCAATCAAATTCGTATGAAAATCGGTGTCATGTTCGGTAATCCAGAAACGACCACAGGCGGTAACGCGCTGAAATTTTATGCGTCAGTACGGTTGGATATACGCAGGATAGGTTCAGTCAAAAAAGGCGAGGAAGTTGTCGGTAACGAAACTCGTGTGAAAGTCGTCAAAAACAAAGTGGCTCCCCCTTTTAAACAGGCAGAATTTGAAATTCTCTACGGCGAAGGCGTGTCATTTTTCGGAGAACTGGTAGATCTCGGGGTCACCTACGGATTTATCCAAAAAGCCGGTTCCTGGTACAGTTACGGCGATGAAAAGATTGGGCAAGGCAAAGATAATGCTAAACAATATTTTAGGGAACATGCCGATAAAGCCAAGGAAATTGAAGAAAAAATCAGAAATGAAGCATTTGGTAAAGTCAGTCTGATCGAAAGTGTTGCCGACGATACGCTGACAGAAGAGTAAGTAAAAATATACTAGTTGCGCTTGGCTGCACAAAGTTGAATGGAATCAAAAAAAAGGATTAAAGAGATTTGTTTAAGTCTGCTGGCACGACGAGATCACAGTTTGTTGGAGTTGATCAGGAAGTTGAAGGCTAAAGGATTTGAGCTTTCATTGATCAATGAAGTGCTTGCCCAATTGCTTGCCGAAAACTACTTGAATGAACAACGTTATGCAGAGAGTTTTACTCGGCAGCGCATTTTAAAAGGTTATGGGCCCAAGCGAATTGAGTACGAGTTAAATCAGGCGGGCATTGATGATTTTGACATGGATTCTGTGCTTGATGAAACGGCAGGCACTTGGATGGATGTTTTAGCCAAGGTTTATGAGAAAAAATTTTCACAAGAGACCGTTATAAGCCCAAATGAGTGGGCTAAACGCAGCCGTTTCTTGCAACAACGAGGTTTTACCGGTTCCATGGTCAGCGCCTTGTTTAAGACATTAAACATACGATTTGAATAAGTTCCAAGACTTGTAAACACTATCATGATGAAAAATATGACCAGCGCCGAATTGCGCTCCGCCTTTCTGAGTTTCTTTCAGAACCGCGGGCACTCCGTTCAACCTTCCAGTTCTTTGGTTCCCGGTAACGACCCCACTCTGCTCTTTACCAATGCCGGTATGGTGCAGTTCAAGGATGTATTTTTAGGACGCGAACACCGTGACTATACCCGTGCCGTCACCAGTCAGCGTTGTGTCCGGGCGGGTGGTAAACATAACGATTTGGAAAATGTCGGCTATACGGCCCGTCATCACACGTTCTTTGAAATGTTGGGTAACTTCAGCTTTGGCGACTACTTCAAAGAAGATGCCATTAAGCTGGCTTGGGAGTTTTTAACCCAAGAGCTGAATATTCCGGCTTCAAAGCTCTGGATAACGGTTTTCGAGGAAGATCCCGAAGCAGAAAAGATCTGGCTGCAAGATATAGGTGTCGATCCTGAGCGATTTTCAAGGATAGGCGCAAAAGATAATTTCTGGGCGATGGGTGATGTAGGGCCTTGTGGACCCTGCAGTGAAATATTTTATGATCACGGTGAAGGTATCGCTGGCGGACCCCCTGGTTCGCCTGATGAAGACGGTGATCGTTATATCGAGATATGGAATCTCGTATTCATGCAATATGATCGCGATAAAGACGGTCAACTTCACCCTTTGCCTAAACCCTCGGTAGATACCGGTATGGGTTTGGAACGCATATCGGCAGTGATGCAGCATGTACACAGTAACTATGAAATTGATTTGTTTCAGCAGTTACTCCAGGCGTCAGCCCGCTTGGCCAACACCAGCGATGTGACGAATAGTTCGTTGCGCGTCATAGCCGATCATATTCGCTCGTGCGCATTTTTGGTGACTGACGGAGTGATGCCTTCGAATGAAGGGCGAGGTTATGTGCTGCGCCGCATCATAAGAAGAGCGATTCGCCATGGTTACCGTTTGGGTATCAGGGATATTTTCTTCTACAAACTGGTCGCTCCGTTGGCGAAGGTAATGGGCGAAGCCTATCCCGAACTGGTTCACGCCCGAGAACAAGTAGAACGCGTTCTAAAAAAAGAAGAAGAGCGTTTTGCTGAAACGCTTGAGCAAGGCATGAAGATTCTCGAAGCCTGCGTTGCCAAGTTGGAAGGGGCGACGATACCCGGCGAAGTGGTTTTTCAGCTGTACGATACCTACGGTTTTCCTGTTGATTTGACCGCCGATTTTGCACGTGAAAATAATTTAACCGTTGATCATGCCGGATTTGAAACCGAAATGGCTGCGCAACGGGATAGGGCGAGAGCTGCCAGCAATTTTGGTACGGATTATAAAAACGCAATTGCTATCGAAGGGCGGACTGAGTTTACCGGTTATGATCACCTTGAAGATCAAGCGAAAATTGTCGGATTATTTATGTCAGGACAAGCAGTTGATGCTCTTAATGAAGGGGACGAGGGTATTGTCGTACTGGATAAAACGCCTTTTTACGGTGAGTCCGGAGGGCAGGCGGGTGATTGCGGATTACTGGAAGTCAATGCTTCAATTTTTCGCGTTGATACGACGCAAAAGCAAGCCGGAGATCAATTTCTTCATAGAGGTACCGTCATAGCCGGTAGCTTGAGTTTAAATCAAATGTGTGTCGCTAAAGTCGACATGAATAATCGCAAGGCGACGGAACTGAATCATTCAGCTACCCATTTACTCCATGCTGCGCTGCGAAAAACCTTAGGTGAACATGTGGTTCAAAAAGGTTCGTTGGTGAATTCCGAACGGCTTCGTTTTGACTTTGCACATTTCGAACCTGTTTCTGAGAGCGAGTTAAACACGATTGAACAGTTGGTCAATGATCACATACGCTTGAATGATCCCGTAATTGCTGAAGTCATGGACAAGGAATCTGCCATGCAGGAAGGTGCAATGGCGTTATTTGGCGAAAAATACGGCGAAGAAGTAAGGGTGTTGAAAATCGGTGATTTTTCGGTCGAGTTGTGCGGTGGAACCCATGTCAATCGTTCGGGCGATATTGGTTTGTTCAAGATTGTCAGTGAAACTGGGGTGGCTGCGGGAATAAGGCGAATAGAGGCTGTTACCGGAAAGGCGGCAATGGATTGGCTGGACTCCAGAGAGAAAACCTTATCACTGATCGCCGGCTTGATGAAAGCGCCGCAAGATAAGGCTTATGAAAAAGTGGAGCAGCTGGTAGAAAAATACAAGCAGCTGGAAAAAGAACTTGAAAAGCTCAAGTCTAAACTAGCTAGCTCTGCCGGGACTGAACTCTCCTCTCAAGCCATAGATATTAATGGCGTAAAAGTATTGGCAGTCCGTTTGGACGGCATTGATCCAAAGTCCATGCGAGAGATGGTCGATCAGCTGCGTAATAAATTAGGCTCATCTGCAGTAGTGCTTGCGACTGTTGCAGAGGGTAAGGTCAGTCTGATTGCCGGCGTTTCACCAGATCAAACCTCACGCATCAAAGCGGGAGATCTGGTCAATCAAGTCGCTTCAAAAGTAGGTGGTAAAGGGGGAGGTCGTCCGGATATGGCTCAGGCTGGCGGGAATGACCCCACTCATTTGGATGAGGCATTAAGTGCTATTCCGAAATGGGTTGAACAACAGTTAAGTTCTTAAGTCAGGGAAAAAACAAGAATGGCATTATACGTATACAAATTTGGCGGTACGTCTGTCGGTTCGGTTGAGCGAATCAAAGCGGTCGCTGAACGCGTTAAAAAAGTACATGATCAAGGTCATCAATTGGTTGTGGTTGTCTCGGCAATGAGCGGAGAGACTAATCGGCTTATCGGGTTGGCCAAAGACATCCAGCAATCACCCAGTTCTCGAGAATTGGATGTGCTGGTATCAACTGGCGAACAAGTCACGATGTCTTTACTAAGCATGGCGCTGCACGATCTGGGATGTCCGGCTTGCTCATATACCGGAAGTCAGGTAAAGATTTTAACCGACAGCAGTTTCACCAAAGCTAGAATCCGTAAAATCGATGATGCGCGGATGCGTAAAGATCTGGATTCTGGTCGGGTTGTTGTGGTCGCCGGCTTTCAAGGTGTCGACGAAGACAACAATATCACCACATTGGGTCGTGGCGGCTCTGACACAACAGCGGTTGCGCTGGCGGCGGCACTTAAAGCGGATGAATGTCATATTTATACCGATGTTGACGGGGTTTACACAACAGATCCCAGGGTAGTACCCAATGCCCGTCGATTGGATAAAATTACGTTTGAGGAAATGCTTGAAATGGCCAGTCTTGGCTCTAAAGTGCTTCAAATCAGATCAGTTGAATTTGCCGGTAAATATAACGTGGCATTGAGAGTTTTATCATCATTTCAAGATGGTCCCGGGACCCTTATAACGTACGAGGAAGATCAAATGGAACAAGCTTTAATATCCGGCATCGCATTCAACCGGGACGAGGCGAAACTCACTATCACCGGTGTTCCCGATTTACCCGGAGTTGCCTTTAAAATTCTTGGCCCTATCGCCGATGCAAATATTGAAATCGACATGATTATTCAGAATATTGCGGGAGACTTAACTACTGATTTTACCTTTACAGTCAATCGTAATGATTACCCGAAAGCCAAAGAAATACTCGATTCAATTTGCAGTGAGCTTAATGCCAAGGCTGTCACAGGTGACGATAAGATCGTCAAAGTATCCATAGTAGGTGTCGGAATGCGATCTCACGCAGGTATTGCGAGTACCATGTTTAAAACCCTGGCTCAGGAAAATATTAATATCCGTATGATTTCGACATCGGAAATTAAAATTTCAGTTGTCGTAGATGAAAAGTACCTTGAGCTTGCCGTGAGAGCTTTGCACGAAGCTTTCGACTTAGAGCATAAGCCCCAGCAAAGATAGGCTTTATTTATCTATTTAATCTGATATAATTATCGTCTTGGTTGGTTACTGCATGAATGCAGTCTATATTTTAAAATACAAAAGGGAGAAGCCATGCTTATCTTGACTCGTCGGGTAGGAGAGACTTTGATGATTGGTGATGAAGTGACTGTCACTGTTCTTGGAGTTAAAGGAAATCAGGTTCGCATTGGTGTAAACGCACCTAAAGAAGTCTCTGTTCACAGAGAAGAAATATACGAAAGAATTAAAAAAGAACAGTCAGAGTCGACAGGTTCCCAAGAGTAAATAAATTGGAGAGTTGGCCGAGAGGCTGAAGGCGCTCCCCTGCTAAGGGAGTATGGGCTTTAACTCCCATCGAGGGTTCGAATCCCTCACTCTCCGCCAAATTTAGTAAGATAAAGCTTGACACAAAAATAATAAAAAAAGATAATAAGCGGCTAAATTAAGCGCCCGTAGCTCAGCTGGATAGAGTACTCGGCTACGAACCGAGCGGTCGGGAGTTCGAATCTCTCCGGGCGCGCCAATTTTAAAAAAAGTTATTCCCCTGTAGCTCAGTCGGTAGAGCGGGTGACTGTTAATCACTAGGTCGGCGGTTCGAGCCCGTCCGGGGGAGCCAATCAAGATAAGGGCTTAGCAGAAATGCTAGGCCTTTTTTTTGGTCTTCAACTTTAGTAATGTCGCGTTCAATGTCGCTTTGTGCAAAAACGCAATTTATATTCATTTGTGCCTTTTTTGAGCGCACTTCCTGCGCTCGTGATCGGCAATCAGTGTCGCGACCACTTTGTCTGCCTGTTTCTAGGTCATTCCTTATTCTGTCTTTCACATTTTCCATTATGTGACTATCTGCGCACTAATGTCTTGTTGTTTTTCTTCATCAGCTGCAGAAACCGTCTGAAGGTGCCCGTGACTTGTGGGCCAGATAAGATTATCTTATTATATGTTCCCGTTTCTCTGACTTTTAACGTCTCTGTTTCACCTAAAAAGAGCAGTTAAAACTTGTTAAACTGTCCTAAAATATTGAAATTACGGGACAGTGAGGCAATTCTGCAAGAGATCATGACTTTGCCAATGGGTGAAACTCAATCGAAAGTATTTAACCCCGGAGAATAGCCCGTTGTGGTCGATACCTTTGGGGGACGTATTCATGTCAAATGGAATCACCAAGCAGCGGTGCCGCCGCTGAGTCAGTTGTCGTTTTTTATTGTTTACCTTCATGTCAGTCAGTGGCTTGTTTAACCAAGGGCTATCCAAGTGTTCATTACAGTGGACGAGCCTAATGCGCCGACCAAAACTGATGTAGTGGGAGTCGTCTTAGCGTCGGTGCTCCCCGATCTTCAGTGTTAAGTGCGCATCAATGCCTTGCGGGGTGATGGCATCAATCCCGGTTTTTTAGGCATGAGTAAGGTGGTCAGCATAGATTCGATGAGGTTTAGTTTCAGCAAACGATCGAAAGAGGATAGCTTTCTTTTGTCCCCAGTGAGTCTTGATCGTGTCTATGCGCCGGTGTCGGTCGAGTCCTGGGTTCCGGAAGCGGTGCTACCACGAATAAGACGGTTTCCGGCATCAGTAAGGTGCAAAAGTCGGTGACAACCTGCCTAAGCCGGGACGCCCGTCGCACACCTATTTTATCGATCTGATCGCTATTCTGCGCTTGATTCTGGAAGTGGAAGTCCGGAGCGGTAAGCAGATGGCCTCCTAACAAGCGCGCCCGGGATATGGAAATGGCTCAAAGGCTTGTGGTGAAAACTGGCTGGCGCGGCTCCCTCCCTCGATCGGCTCATGCGAGGCTGCGACTGGGTGGATGACTACGAAAACAGTGTCTTGATGACTTCACTGGAGACGAAATCTGAGCGTCGTTCGGTTCTACCGGAACCGCGCCGACGATGAAAACAACTTCGACGAGTTGAAAAGCCACGGAGGCTGTTTTACCATCCAAAAGCTAATGCGTTGACGTGCGATGGCTAGGATTACTGCGCTGATTTATAACAGCTGGGGCTTTTTCATTCGACTGGCCAATCCGGATCAAAAGCGAAGCGATCATCCAGCTGCCGAGGAGTGGAACGATCTTGCGGGAGAACCGAATAGTCAGTTTGGTGTTGGTCAAATACCTCAAAGGGCTCCAACTTCAGCCGCCGGATTGCCTGTAGCACCGGTTCAGAGGATTCAGCCACTTAAAGGTTTTTTCTTCTATCATGCGGAATTTCTGGCCTTGTTCAATACTATCCAGGTTAATGTTGCCAAAAAGCCGATTCGTTCGGCAATAGCGGGCAGTCGTTTGAATCTGATAATGAGTCCTTACATTGTAGAGTCAATCAGCGCATCAAGATCTTCACGTTTACAGACGGTCGCGCGTGCGCTTATTTTAGCAGTTGGAATTTTTCCTTTCGCGACTAAGCGCCAGAATGTAGCGATACTTATGCCTAAATATTCAGCAGCTGATTTGGGTCGAAGATAAATTAGAGTTGGCTTATTCATAATATCTCTCTTCCGAATGGGTCAGTTTTGCTCGTGTTTTATTGAATCAAATGTTGTCATTCAGTCTGCAGAGCTATCATTTATTAATTTTTTAAGAAAAACTATTCAAAACCCTAATTTGATTTGTGAAGAGTTTTTAGTGTCAATCACAGAAGGAGGAGAGGAATATTGCCAGGCAGGTTTCAGTGCAAACCGGCAATCGTTCGCACTAAATTTATTGGGTACTCGTTTGGCGAGATTTTGGCTCTGTAGAATTCAAAATCAAAATAAGGCTGTTCGTATGGGTCTGTTGTGATATGACTTTTTCCGTAGGTGTGCTGTGCGCGGTTTGATAAGCTGCTGTCTGTATTAAACTGAAAGTAAAAAAGCTTGCGCAGTACAAATCAGTTGTATAGACTAATTGTCAAGTAGATGTACTAAACTGTATCTACAATTATATATATTTTCAATGCTTTAAGAATATCGTAAGAAAATATAAATAATTGCAAAAGGTGGGGTGGCATGAAAATGACAAAGCAACTGCTAATTATCGTCATTTTATTACCGGATTCCATCCAAGCAATGGATGACTTGGAGTTGATATACGGTAATGAGAAAATGATTTCGATAGCATCCGGCCACCCTTTGCCAATAAAACTTTCACCGAGCGTGACCTCTGTCATTTCCGATAAAGATATTGAGGCTATTGGTGCCAGACGGTTAGAGGATATTTTGGAATATCTACCCGGTATTCATGTCAGCAATGCCAGGGCGGGCAATCAAGTGATTGGATTTCGGGGTATCTATTCCGAGGCGAACACCCAAGTCCTGGTGTTAGTCAATGGCATTCCGCTTAGAAATACCGCAATTGGTGGTAAGCCGCTTGCCTGGACCATGCCGGTCAAAAATATAGCTCATATCGAAATTATCCGCGGTCCGGGATCGATGCTTTATGGGGGCGACGCGACTACCGGGGTTATCAATGTGATCACCAAAACCGGTGGAGAACTAAAGGGCGGCACTATCGGCGGCTTCTTTGGCAGTCAGGATACCTACGAAGGCTGGGGGCAATACGGCCAGAAAGAGGCCGATTGGGACTACGCGGTTTCTCTGCAGGGCGGCACAACCCATGGAAGCCAGGGGCGCATCAATCGTGATGCTCAGACAGTATTGGATGAGGTGTTCGGAACAGCTGCATCCTCTGCGCCGGGTACCACGCACTTTGGTCGTGACGATATCGATGCGCGAATGGATGTGGCTTACCAAGATTGGCTCAGGCTCAGAATGGGGTATCAACGATTCAACAATGTGCAGACCGGGGAGGGTGCTGCGCTCGCGCTGGATCCGAAAGGCGCAACCGATGAAGATATTTATAATCTTGATCTGTCGGTGAAACATAAACTTTCTGATGCCTTGGGTCTTGATGCCACATTCTATTTTTTAGGACAAGACACGAACTGGGATTATAAGTTATTGCCGGCCGGGACTTTTGGCGGCTTACTGCCCCAAGGTGCGGACAGTCAAGCCAGTAACTTTCAGGGAACTACCGGACTGACCCAGCAATTGACTTATACCGGCAGTCAGAAACATAAAATGACCCTGGGTACTGGCATCATCTATCACTGGGTGGATAATGTCAGTAATAAAATCAACTACCTGATTACACCCGGCTTTGTGACGCAAATACCTCCGACTGAGGTGTCGGTGTTTGGACAAGATCCGGTGTTAATGTCTAAAGATCGGACAAACTTATATGCCCTGTTCCAGGATGAATGGAACTTTGTCACGGATTTCTATCTGACTACTGGATTGCGGTACGATTATTATTCCGATGTCTCCGATGGTATCAGCCCACGCGTCTCGTTAGTCTGGAATGTCAACAGCAATCTCACTGCCAAATTACTCTACAGTCGGTCATTCCGACCGCCGTCTTTTCTTGAAAAAAACTTGCCATTAACGCCTAATGCGAATATTAAATCTGAAACCGTCAATACCCTAGAGTTTCAGATTGAAAACAAATGGTCCCCGGGTCTGGCCACTTCTGCCAATGTTTACTGGTTTGAATTTGATAATTTGATCACTTCAGTGAGCGATTCGACCTTAACCTCCATGACCGCTGTTTCACCCAACCCGGTCGGTTTTAGCAATGCCTCAAAAATTAATGGCATTGGCTTGGAGACAGAGGTCCGATATGCCTTGAATGAGAACCTTAACTTTTCAGTTAATTACAGTTATCACGGCGTCAGTGAAAGCAATCAAACGGGTCTGTTGCCTGAACATATGGTGAAATCACTGATCAACTGGGAGTTTGCCAGAGACTGGCAAATTGGGACGCAAATGAATTGGGTAGGGGAAAGACGTCGCCCCGAAAATGACCCAAGAGCCAATTTAGAGGGATATTTTATTTTAGGTGTGACACTTTCGACGCAAATTGCCAAACCCCTTGAGCTAATTCTGAGAGTCAACAACCTACTGGATACCAATGCGAAAGAGCCCAGTTTAAATCCTTTATTATTACCGGGGGATGTTCCCATTAACGAGCGTTCCTTAGTCGGACAAATTAAATGGACGTTTTAAGATCAGCGTTACCGCTCATTAAAGGCCCTGCCGTTATTATTCCAGTACTTCGATCTTTGCACCGACCCATTAAAGCGCTAACCTCTATTCATCAGCGTCATGGCGATCTCGTTTTAGCCCGTTTTTTCAACAAGAAACTCCTATTTGTTCGTCATCCTGAGCACATTGAGGAAGTCTATGCACAAGAAGCGAGAGGTTTGTTAAGTCGAGATTTTCTTTATGAGGCCAAAAAATCATTATTTGGCGATGGCTTGGTCAATAGCAAGACCGAAATTTGGACTAAGCAACGACGCCTGATGCAGCCGATATTTACCAAGGAGGCGATTAGCGAATGGGAAAAGGTCTTTATCCAGGAAGCCACACGCGCAAATGCGCGATTACTCTCGGTAGCTCCTGGACCGATCAATCTCTCCATCGAGCTAAAGCAATTGATTCAAAGAATATTTATTCAGGTCTTAATGGGGCGGTCTGTTGACACACTCCCCAATAGCAAGGAATTAATCCAGGCCATTGAAATTATCAGCGCCGGTTTATTGCTGCAGATAGTGGCGCAAATTATCAGTAATGGCACCTTGATGACGTTGATGCCCAGCAAAAACAGAAGCTACCATGCCGCCGTTAACCAACTATCAGACTTTATGAGTCAAGAAGTAACCCGGCAACAACAGACCGCTGAGCACAGTCTTATTTCGGTCATGCAACAGGCAAGCGATACAAAGACCGGTTACAGCATGACCCCTATGCTCTTGAAGGATGAAGCCATTAATTTATTTTTTGCCGGGCAAGACACCGCCTTGAATACACTGGCTTGGTTTTTTTACTTGATCGGCAGAAACGAAAGCGTACACAATAAAATAACCAACGAGGTCAGAAAGTATCAAGATGTTTCATTGAATGCGGCAAACTTGGAGAAAATGACCTATACCCGAGCGGCTCTGTATGAAACCCTGCGGCTTTATCCTCCGGCTGCTGCCCTGGCAACCCAAGCCATTGCTGAGGTTGCCATAGATGATTTTGCCATTGACCAGGATACGATTGTCATTTTGAGTATGTATGCTGCACATCGCCATCCCGGGTTTTGGGAAAAACCCAATGATTTTTATCCTGAGCATTTTCTAAATCTTACCTCCGAGACCAAGCGGCACAAGTACGCATATTTTCCGTTTGGAGGAGGCTTACACAATTGTATTGGTCGTCATTTTGCCGAGCTGGAAATGATGATCATCATTGTGACCCTATTAAGGGTATTTACCTTTAAAACCTCCGGTGACATTCAAGAAGCTGCGAGTATTACCCTAAAACCGAACAAAGACATTATTGCAGACATGAGTGTTGGTTTTGACCTGTGCTGATTGGGGTGAAAGGATCTTGTGGCTTGGGCCAACACAGGCAATCCTGGGCAGTATTCTTTTGCAAATCTTGGAGTAGCGTTCATGAACTTATTGATAGCAACAGATCCTTTCGGTAACGCTGAAGCGTTACAAGCCTCGCTGGTTGCAGCAGAGATTGAGCTTGATGCAGTGACTTACGTGGAATCGGCCAAGGCACTCATAGCTGCCTTAATGGCAGGCAGCTATGATTTCATCTTGACTGAATACACAGTCGCTGGCCTCGATATCTGGCGGCTATCGAAACTGATTAACTCGGCACATTTTAGTGCGCACGCACGCCCCATTCTTCTGATTAAAGAATCCAGTGAGATCGACATTCCAGTATTGCTCGCCAAGGAATATGGTTTTACTGTCGTGTCATTAGAGGATTTAACAGCCATGCTCAAATTCCATGATCCAGTTCATGGGCGCCTAGGTGAGTGTTCATATCCTGCCAGGAATACAGTAATCATTATTGAAGACGATAAAGATTCAGCTTTATCTGCTTATCATGCGCTCAAAGAAACCTATGATCCTAAAAAGAGCGGTTGAATCCACTAAGCAGGCGCTGACAGGCATTCCGGCGACTGCAATTGACGCCCCTTGAGATACTTAACCAGCGCTAAACTCAAGATTCGGTACCAGCGCTGGATCGCTGTCAACTGCTCCGCAG
>NZ_JAUSBX010000145.1 GCF_030651835.1 Methylicorpusculum sp.
TTTCGACCCCTTGTTGGGTCGAAACGAGGCGACGCGGACGAATCGGGGCCGCCGGAGGCATCAGTGGTCGCGTATTTTTTTGCTGCTTGATTGGGCTGGGATGCCCAAAACAAGCTTTCGCAAAAATAGCGACTCCCCGATGCCCTGCTTTTTGGAATGCATGCGATGCGCCGGGTAAAAGCGACCTTGGTTTACTGTCGGACAAAAAAACTGCGTGCTGTTCAATTATTGCTGGGTCATACTAAACTTGATAGCACAGTCAGATATGTCGGGATCGAAGTTGACGACGCCCTAAGAGATTTCAGAATAGACAGAATTTTAGGCTCTCAAAAGGAAGCAGTCGCTTGTTTTCAACGGCTAACCATCTTGAACGGAAAAAATACAAGTATCTGAATAATAATGGAAAATTATAATAATAATAAAGCCAGAGGCATTAATTGACTGAAGAAATCGAAGAACAAAATTGTGCCGTTGTCGGCATCGGAGCTTCTGCAGGTGGACTGCAAGCCTTAATACCTGTTATTTCAGGAATAAAGCCGCGGGGGAAATGCGCCTATGTTTTAGCTCATCATTTGTCACCCGATAAACCCTGTTCATTGGTAGAGCTAGTGCAGAGTAAATGCCCGCTCAGCGTATTATGGGCCAGGGACGGTGACGAACTGGTTCCTGATCATGTTTACATGTGTCCGCCCGGCCATAATATCGAGTTGGTTGATAACCACTGGGTAGTATCTCAGTCCGAAGACACACAAGCGATTGCGCCGTCGATTGATCGATTATTCCGTTCCATCGCTGAAAGCCGCCAGGAAAAAGCTATCGTCGTCGTTCTATCCGGCTCGGGACACGATGGCGCTTTAGGAGCTGAAGCAGTCGCGGCAGCCGATGGCTTGGTTATCTTGCAAAACCCGGCAGACGCCGTGCATAGCGAGATGCCCGAGTCGGTCATTAAATTGGGCTTTGCGGATTTGGTAGGCAGCTCACAACAGATTGCAGAGTGGCTGAATCACATCGACAGCATTGATGGAGCAATCAAGGATGAAGTGATGGGCTCCGCGAATGCATTTTCCGAATTAATCCGATTGGTCCACCAAATGACCGGCCTGGATGTCAATAATTATAAGGAAGGCACCTTGCGTCGACAGGCTTTTCGTCGTTTTAGGAGTCTGGAAATTAAGTCCTTGGAACATTACGTCGATTACGTTAAGGAACACCCGGAAGAACTTAGCCTCTTGCAACAGCGCTTTATGGTGTCGGTATCATCGTTCTTTCGCGATGATACCGCTTTTGCGGCATTGGAGGCCGCCTTGCGGATCGTGGTCAACAGCAAATCCGCCGGTGATTCGATCAGGGTCTGGGTGCCGGGCTGCTCAACCGGTGAAGAACCTTATTCCATCGCGATGATTTTGGCCGAAATTTTGGGAGACAGGCTAAGCCTATTTGAGGTGCGGGTGTTTGCTACTGACATACGCGATGAAGCGATTGAGTTTTCGCGAGCCGGGGTATACTCATCCAGAGACATGGTTGGTTTGAGCCTGGCGCGGCAGCAACGCTGGTTTAAGAATGAGGGGAGCGGTTGGCGGATTCAGCCGGTCATCCGTGAGTTATGCATATTTTCCACGCATAACATTATCCATCACCCGCCTTTCATCAATATGGATTTGGTGAGTTGCCGGAATTTGCTGATTTATTTCAAACCGGCGCAGCAATCAGACTTAATCAACGCTTTTCATTACGCCCTGAAGCCTGACGGTTTATTATTCTTGGGAAAATCAGAATCAGTAGGGCTAAATTCGCCCTTGTTCGAGGTATTGGATGGCAGTAACAAACTTTATCGCCATCGTGCCGTGGCCTCGCGGCACGTCCTTCGTTATTCGCCGTTTAATATTGCTATCGAAGCCAACAGAACCAAACTGAATATGGGAAATGCGAATTATCGGCATGCGTTAACCGATCTGGCCATTAATGCTTTGATCAGAGAATACGCGCCAGGCGGCGTGCTAATTAATGACAATTTTGAACCGTTACGCTTTTTTGGCAATGGTCGCCGCTTTTTCGGTTTGCCGGAAGAAAGTTCTGATTTTACGGTGTTTTCTTTGTGTCTGCCGGAGTTGCGTAACGAGCTGAAAGCGCTCTGTTTCAGGTTGATGCAAGACAATCTAAACGTTGCCGAGGGTGTTACGCTGGATCTGCATATCGATGGCGCAACAACGCGAGTTAGGCCGAAAGTGACGCGTGTTGAGCAGACACCGGCTAGCCATGGATTCGGCATCTTGATCACGTTTATCGAGATTCCACCGATCCGGCTTGCCGACAAAACGTCAGGAACAGTTGAACAACCCTATGACGAAATGGAGCAAATTCGCCGAGAATTGGCGGACAGTCGAGAGCTCTTGCACAGCGTGATTAACCAACTCGAATCCGCCAATACCGAGTTGCAAATACTGCGCGAGGAAGTGCAATGCTCCAGCGAGGAGTTACAGGCGTCCAATGAGGAACTGCAGGCCTCGAATGAAGAATTAACCACACTCAATGATGAGTTGCGGATCAAGTCAGTGGAATCTGCTCAGCTCAATGCCACACTGACCAGTATTCAAAACTCCCTGCGCAGCAGTCTGGTCCTAGTCGACAAGGAAGGGCATGTCACACGCTACAACGCCTTCGCCACTCGGGTCTTTGGCTTGGTACCGGATGATATCGGCCAGTTTTTGTACGGCATTCCCTGTCATATTCCTATACC
Organism: Methylicorpusculum sp.; assembly: GCF_030651835.1. Taxonomy (GTDB): domain Bacteria; phylum Pseudomonadota; class Gammaproteobacteria; order Methylococcales; family Methylomonadaceae; genus Methylicorpusculum. The sequence goes on from NZ_JAUSBX010000145.1 coordinate 2,738, forward strand.
CAAGTTACGAGACTACGTCACCAACGTAGTGGCTAGCGGCGACTCGCTAGTAGAACAGATACACCACAAGGAATTTCATTTTCTGATGCAGATCGATCCCTTCGAGAACGAGGTGGGCGACATTGCCGGCGCGGTGTTGAGCTTTTCCGACATTTCCGAATTGTATTCTGCCGAAGAAGCTCAACGAAATATCGAAGCCCGCTTCCGGCTGTTTATGGATAACAGTTCTGCTGCAGCTTGGATTAAAGACGAGGTCGGCCGTTACGTATATTTGAATAAAGTTTATGAGCAGCGCTTTCGCGTAAAACTCCAAGACTGGCTGGGTAAAACCGATTTTGATGTATGGCCGAAAAGCGTTGCCGAACAGTTACACGCCAATGACCTGGTGGTCATGCAGACGGGCCAGGCTTTAGAGATAGATGAAACGATCATCGAAAAAGACGGTAGCGAACAAATTTGGCACAGCAGCAAGTTTACCTTCTGCGATGTGGAAGGTCGGTGTTATATCGCCGGCGTGGCGACAGAGGTAACCTCGCAGAGGCTGGCAGAACGTGTTTTACGCGAGAGCGAACAACGCGTTCGTTTGGCCATGGACGCAGTCATGGGCGGTTCTTGGGAATGGGAATTGGCTACCAACCGGAATTATTGGTCTGATGAACTCTGGGGTTTTTATAACCTTCCCTATGGCTCTGTCGAACCCTGTTATGCGTCATGGCTAAAAACGGTGCATCCGGACGACATCGGGCAGGTAGAGGCCATTTATGCCGCTGCCATTGCGCGTTCGGAGTCTTTCGAAGCTGAATGGCGGGTGCTGCTCCCTGCAGGCCAGGAGCCGCGATGGCTGATGTGCCGAGGTCGGCCGCTATTGAATGACGATGGCAGTGTGATCAAATGTATCGGTGTGGTGATCGATATTTCCGCTCGGAAGAAATCTGAAGTACAATTGCGCAAAAATGTCCTGTTAGAGGAAGAGTTGAACCATTTGCAGGGGCTTTTGGATTCGGCTTTTGCTGGCTACTGGGATTGGAATATTCCCAAAGGCACCGAGTATTTTAGTGATACCTTCAAAAGCATGCTGGGTTACGAGGATGAAGAATTCCCTAATGTCCCGGAAACTTGGCAAAAACTTATTTTTAGCGAGGATTTGCCAAGTGTTACCGAGAAGTTCGAGCGTCATGTGGCCAGTCATGGTGAAGAACCTTACTACAACGAAGTAAGGTATCGACACAAGAACGGTTCGACGGTTTGGGTGATTTGCGCGGGTCGAGTGGTCCAGTGGACGGATAATGGTGAACCCGTTCGTATGGTGGGGTGTCATATTGATATTACGCAGATGCACCAACGTTTGGACGAACTGGTTGAAGCGAATCTGCGTGCTGATACGGCCAACCAGGCAAAGACTGCATTTTTGGCCAATATGAGTCACGAAATCCGCACCCCGCTCAATGCGATTGTCGGTCTCACTCACATTTTGTCACGCAAAGTAACGGACCCTGAGCAAATGAGTTTTCTAAAGCAGATCGGTAGCTCGGCTCAACATCTGCTAGGTGTCATCAGCGATATCCTTGATTTGACCAAGATCGAGGCGGAAAAATTGGTGTTGGAATCCTTGGAATTTGATTTGGACGAAGTGGCGACCAAGGCCCTGACAATTATGAACGAATTGGCGGTAAACAAAGGCCTGAAGTTAAGCATGGATTGCTCAGCTGTAAACTATCAATTGCGAGGAGACCCTCTCCGTTTTAATCAGGCGCTACTCAACTACATCAGTAACGCGATCAAGAACACTGAAAAGGGATTTGTGCAGGTACGCATTTTTCCGGTCAGCGAACAAGGCGACAAAGTGCTGCTAAAGGCTGAGGTGCGTGACAGCGGCAGCGGCATTCCGTCGGATCTTATTCCAAAGTTATTTTCTGCATTCGAGCAAATTGATAATTCCATCACCCGCAAGCACGGGGGCACCGGGTTGGGCTTGGCAATCACCAAACGGCTCGCTCAGTTAATGGGCGGCCAGGCTGGCGCAACTAGTGTGGTTGGTCAAGGCAGTACCTTTTGGTTTACCGCTTGGCTAAGCAAGGGTAGCCATAAAACCGGCACTAGGCAATTGGTGGACAGCAGCGACGACACGGCGGAGCAGATTCTGCGTGGCCAGTATGCCGGCACTAGCTTATTGCTGGTAGAAGACGAACCCATCAATCAAGCGGTGGGTGTCATTCTGTTAGAAGCGGCCGGTTTTAAGGTCACGGTAGCGGACAATGGCGAAGAGGCGCTGGCGTTGGCCAAGCAACAGCTCTTTGCTTTGGTAATCATGGACATGCAGATGCCGGTGATGGATGGGCTTGAGGCTACCCGGCAGATCCGCTTACTGGACGACTGGCAAAATGTACCGATTATTGCCATGACTGCAAACGCTTTTGCTGAGGACCGTGAGCGGTGTTTGCAAGCAGGTATGAATGATTATCTATCCAAACCGTTTGATCCGGCTAATCTTTGCTCACGACTGCTGTATTGGTTGGAAAACGGTGCCAGGAGTTGACGTAAAACCCTTGCAGTCTGCTTTGATGCGGTTGGCGACATTGGAATAAGGTTAGTCAACTTTCCTGGTAAAAATCTATGCTCAAAAACATGCGCTCTAGCGCTTCACTAATCGGATTCGAGTTGGCTTTGAGAGCCTGTTCAAAATCTTTGACCAAAGAGGTAACTAATGCCTCATCCTTTCATGAAATTAGCTCATCCTGACACCGGGGAGGTTGGTCGGGTGTCAGCGCATGCAATCAAATGCAGCAGAAAACGCATAGACTGGTTCAATTTGAGATAACGTATAAACCAAAGACACGTTTTCTAATTGGATTGGCCTGGGTCAACTGAATTCCGATGAGTATCTTTTCCCAAGTAGAATTCATCATTCGCAACGCCTTTCGATAAGGCAATATGTTTGAATAGTTGAACATTGAGTCACATCGATTGGTCTTGATTCGGCAGCTGACGGAAAGCATACGATGCATCGGACACTGTTTGCTGCGGTGACGCAAAAGATCGCGCGACGTCGATTCAGTCGGGCAGCAACCAAGATGGACGCCGAGCGTTCACTTACCCCGTGGTGTTTATGGCGCATGATTGCTGAGGAGACCAAGTCCGGACTGAAGGCTTGTTTTCCAAAAAAAGAGCGCTTTATTGACGACTGCATAAAAAGTCTCTGTGAACGTCCGCGCAAGAGAAAGCTACAGGGGTTGCCTGATCGTGTTTTGGACCTCGTTACTGAGCGCGCTACTCCAGGTGTAAGCTTTGCTTGATCATAGACTCAGATTCTTAAGTTGGCGCCTATGCCCCCCTGGCATGTTCCTGTTTTTGAACGGCTTAATGATGATCGGTTGGCAAAGACTTCGATTGTTCAAGAATCAAAAAATAATTGACTAAATCACTTGGTTACATGAACTTGATGGTTATAAAGTGTGTCTGTCATTGTGGAGATAAAGGCTATATCCGATTGCCGGGCTTATAAAAATAAACAGGTGACTGTCTTTAGGTAATGAACAATTTCTATCGTAATGGATTAAAACCGGTCCGTTGACTTGATCAGCCAATTCTCCAAAAACCTGACAAATGGCTTAACAAGCCCAGTTTTTTCTTTGATATCTTTAAGGAGAATTCAAGATGAATAAATTGTTTATGGTATTGGCGTTTATTTTTGGCTCAGTCATTGTGACTACAGCATATGCTGCTGAAAATTCAGGAGATAAAGATATTGCCGTAGATTGCATAGTTCATATGGAGGACGGGGTTGTCTCGTGTAAAGAGTAGTTCGTTCAAGCCTCGAATAAAATTATAAAAGTCTCAGGCGGGGCTTGGTGGGCAACCTTGCTTTAATTGTTTCTATCTAAAATACGGACGGGTTTACAAAACCCGTCCGGTTAGAACTTCCTCAACTGTAATTATTAGATTTCGGATCTGAATTGCTGGCCCAATCTTCGGCGACAACCAGCTTGAAACTTTCCTAATGCGATATCGACCATCAAACTGTTTCAACAAATCGAAGCCCAATATCCGCAGGCAAGCCGGATTCAGATCATTTGTGATAATGCTCGGTGTTACCATGCACAGTTAGTGAAGGATTATCTGACAGACTCTAAAATCGGGCTGGTATTGCTTCCGCCCTATGCACCCAATCTTAACTTGATTGAGCGGTTCTGGAGGTTTTTCAAAAAAACCGGGCTCCATGGGCGGTATTACGAAAGCTTTTGCCAATTCAAAACGGCTCGCGACGACTTCTTTGCAGAATTAGATCAGCACCAGGTCTCGTTGCGCTCGCTATTGACTGACCATTTCCAAATTATCGGTTAGAACCGAGTGCCTAAATTTGAAGTGCGGTTGGTATAGTTCCCAACAGGGAAACAATCATGCGGAATTTATCCGTGATGTCGATAAAAAATGAGCCTTTTTGAATTTGCATTCTTTACGGGCTTGAGAGCTTACGAGTTAATTGAATTGAAATGATATTGATCTTATTAACAAAATTGCTCATATCAGTAGAGCGAAAGTCAGGCAAGTTGTTGACTGCCAACTAAAACATACAAGTCGCGAGATATGGAGCTTAATACAAGGGCTTTAGATGCGTTAAAGCGGCAGTTTCATAGGGTATTATACCTAGTTAAATCCAAATACTGATAAAGTGTCTATTGATGACAGCCCATTGATGCGTTGGATTTGGGTTCCAACTCTCAAAGCATTATCACTGAGATACAGACATTGTTATCAAACACGACATACTTACGCAACGTTATTGCTCATGTCAGGATTAATCGGGCTTGGGTGGCAAAACATCTCGGGCATAGTGTGAAAAATTTTTCATGATCGCTATGCACTGTGGATTGATTAAAGCAGACAAAGGAAGGGAGTTATCAATACTTGAAGAAACGCTTTCTTCTTTACAGTCAAAGCAAAGATCATCCGTTTTAGATTCAGCTGAACTTAAATGTGCCAATTCTGTGCCAAAAAAGAAACAGCCACTCGTAAGTGACTGTTTTCTCTTAACATATTTGGTGGAGGCGGCGGGGATTGAACCCGCGTCCGCAAGTACTCCGCCACAAGATCTACATGCTTATCCTGAACTTTTGATTTAACCGCCAGCTACCCGTCAGGCCAAGAAAACTGTCAGCGATTCCGTAAGTTTTAGGGCATCAGCTCCGGACTAGCGTCAGCACGATCTTATGTAATATGACCTCTGAGCGTCCCCTCGACTCCGAAGAGCTTCAAGAACTCTGCGCGCATAAGCACACACAGTCAAAGGAATGGTAGCTGTTTTTAGGCAGCTAAAGCCATTGAGTAGTTTTCGTCATTTGCGAATACTTTTTTTCAGTAGGTTTTACGAGCTGTACTGTGCTCGGCATGCACTTAAGGTTTCGCTACCCACGTCGAAGCCATGTCGCCCCCTTAGTGTTTTGCGATACTATCAGAACGTATCATCAATAAGCAAACTTTAAATTTTGGTTTACTCATCGACTGATTCATTAAGATAAAGTCGCTATCGGTTAGTTTTACAAGCTGGCTTTTAGTTCAACTTGATTTATTTCTAACCTTTACAAAGTTTGATATTGGGGTGCCAAAGTCAATTTCAAGCTTTTGTGAAAAAAATAGGTTGTTTATTAAGAGTCTATTCCACCAGCATCCGGGCTAGTTGTTCATTATTGCCGATTGCTTTCGAGTCTGAGTTTGCTTGATTGCATTGTGCCAGTAATTTTTTGCCATCAGTGATGCGTTGACGGCGCTGAATATCGGTTTGTTCCAGGGTTTGAATGACCTCGGCTTCAAGCAGGTTAAAAGCCAGCGCTACGCCTTTTCTCAAGCCGTTGAGAGCGGTCTTTTCTTCTGAGGGTAAAAGTTTTTTATGCAGGTAAAAAGGCACCAGCCAAGTGATGGTGATTACCAGTAAGCTATGGATGGCAAATTCGGTTCCCAGATAGTGAGTATGAGTGATGTGGCTGTTGTAATACCCGTGTAAGACTTCGTAGCCGACTAAGCCCATGGCTGTCAGTGGCAGAATAAATTCAGCTATTTGCAGACACTTTAAAAACATTCTTTGCATGGCATGGCCCGGTTTGGCCAAGGCTTGCCGCAGAGATAATTCAACCTGTTCATGGAGAATCTTTTGCGCTCGGGTTCGCAGCGGCAAAAGCTGTTGTTTGAGTGGCGCGGTCGCCAGATTTTGTGAGTCGGCCTGAATCAGTAGCTCATCCAGGCCATCCTCGTAAAGAGTTTGTGCCCAGTCGTCCCAGAGCGTCAGGCCTTTGGATCCGGTCATCTGAGCCTTTTCTGCATAATGCCTGGCCATTTGTAGAACAGACCACTCCATGCCTGTCGTTAGCGTTTGTGCGTTTTTTTTCCAAACCCTTTGCCAATGATCGGTTAAGGTTGAAAAAGCCTGTTCAGGCCCTAATTGGCCGATGCAGTCGGATAGCAATTCATGCATCGCTTCTTTTCTGATGCGAAGGCCCCTTCGCTGAAGTTGTTCTATGGTGCGTTCGGTCGCCATCGTCTCAATCGTGGCTTGCAGTGTTGGAAAATCATCGGGCATTTCAAGGCCGCAAGCCGTTTTAAACACCAAAGGATCGCTAAATCCAGCACTGCCTAATTGTTGCTTGAATGCTTCCAGCTGAATGCTGTCTGCCCGATCCCATTGATTCATCACGAAGACCCAGGCATGCCGGGCTCCCTCACTCTGCAGAAGACGCCAGGCTTTATCGTCGCGGTAGCGTTCCGGACTAACCACATAAATCAATAAGTCAATATGGGGTAACCAGCCCATGACGATTTCCTTGTTATGCGCTTCGACACTGTCAAAATCGGGCATGTCTATCCAGACCACCGTTTTTTTGCCGGATTCATCATGCGTTGCGATACGGATTTTATCCAGCGGCAGTGCGTCGGGCAGTTTGTGGAGTTGAACATCTTTGTGACAGTAAACCGTGACTTCTTTGGAGGTGGGTCTTTCCAGTCCTGTTTTGGCGATAGCCTGATTGGCCAGGCGGTTAAGCAAAGTGCTTTTTCCAACGCCTGTTCCGCCCATAAAAGCAACGATTAGTGGCCGAAACTGCGGATGCGAGAGCAGATGTTCGGGGTTTGCCGCTTCCAGGTCATTGAGTCTTTTGGCGCAGCTTGAATCAATCCAGCCTTCATCGGTCACCAAACTAATCCAGCTTTTTGCTTGTTGAGTCAATTCAGAGTAATCGTAATCCATGCGGTTTTTCTCTTAGTTGTTGTTCGGCCATTTCGAGTTGATGAGGGGTGATGTTGAAATGCGCATCGAGGTTAATTTGCTCTGGTAGCGCATACAATTGTTTTTGAAGGAAGTCGAAAAACAAGGTGTGTTTAACCATGTGCAATTGCTTGGTTTTTAATTCCGCCTGCACTTTGTTGACATAACTGCCGATCGCGCTTTCGGCTAATAAAGAGGTAACCGAAAACATCGCCGGGGCAATCAGTAAATCATGCAGCCCAATACCGCCGAATTGCAGCGATAATGCGATGGCGGCCGCATCGGTTGTTGCGCGTGTCGCTCTGAGACTATTGAGCACAAACGGTTGTTCTTTTAATTTTGTGTAAAGGCGCTGCGCTGCGGTGTCCACTTCCACTTGAAAATTTAAATGGTAGTGGTCCACCGCCTGGCTGAATTGGGCAAGCATGGTTTTGCGGTGTTGTCTTAGCAGTCCGTTGGCACTTTTCCACCACAGGCGGGTTTGATCCTGGCCGGCTTTATCGAATAATTGTTCGGCCAGTTGAATCAGGATATGTTCAGCCAGTTGATTCAACAGCATCACTTCGTGGCTGCTGTCGGTGAGGGGAGGGCGGCGCTGCGTCAATCGCCCCAATTTTTTTATGGGCCAGGTTAAAATCTGGCGTGTTTTGAAAATCGCCTTGTCCAGACCCGGAATTTCAAGCAGGGTCAATAATGACGCTAATGCATGTTGAAAGGTTTCGTAGTGATGCGGATGGTTGAGATAATCACGCTGATAGTGATGAAGTGCCTGATCAGTCAATTCATCTACCAGGCTTGCCCATTGCCGGTAAGCTTCATGTTCTGCAATGACGGGTTCAAGCCAGTTTTGCCAATGGACTTTAAGAAACTGTTTGGCCAGTTCTGCCGGTTTGCGGCGAGTGGCGAGCCGGATAGCTTCTTTAACAGCTGGTTGGGTGTGAGCAGGCCATTGAGGCGTTTTGCCTTGCGCTTGATAAAACAGGGGAATGATCTCGGGCAAGGCATCGGTTCTGGCGCTGTGCCATTTTTGTTTGAGTGAGGCAGTAATGATCGCTTCGGACCCTTCCGGTAATTTATTGACGACGATCAGCGTCGGCTGATTAAACGCTTCCAGCTCATGCATCATGGTCCAGACGGACTGATCGGCATATTTTTCCTTGCTGACGACCAGGACGAGTACATCGGCAAGGGCTATGGTGCGCAGCAAGCTCTCGCTATAGCCGGAGGCGTCGATTGAGTCAAAATCCGGCGTATCCCAAATAATGCAGGGCGACAGTAGTTTGGATTCGCCTTGCGACTCGCTCAACGAATAGCAGTCGTAACGATCCTTGGACAGCTGAGAGGGTAGCACCTGTTCATAATGACCAAAGTAGTGCTGCAAATGCGTGCAATCTTGCGAAGCTAACTGATGACAAAAACCTTGGGCATGAACGGTGTAACCGGCCAGAGGACTGACACCGGCGCAGTTGTCGCCCAGCAATAAATTAACCAGTGTGCTTTTTCCCGCTTGAGTTGGACCAATCACGGCAATATTGGCTGGAAGGACTGAGGATGAAGTGATGAAATTCGTTTTACGAATAAAAGCTTCGGCAAGAACTAGCTGATCGATTTTTTGCTGATAGAATGTTTTCTCATTGTCACTTTTATCGTGCGCTGAGACTTGTTGGTAGCGCTGCTTGAGTAATTTAATAAATTCCAGCATATAGAAGTGGCTTAGGTTTATAATCGACGAACATTTTACTGTGTTTAATTCGGTTCGCGTTAAACAAATAATGTATTTAGAAAATGCTGCGGAAGTCAGTATTTTCCAAGTCACGCTGAAACTGTCATTTCAAGTTTTCAGCGTGCCGCTATGGTAAAGAATTTATGTATCTAATCGTCCACTTTGAATTGAGGGCGTAGGTGCTTGATTTCAAAGGACGCATCAATTCGTCCATTTAGCTCTCTGCAAAACATCCCTGTTGCAGAAGCCTTTTCAATCAACCACCGACACCCAATAAAATTGGAGGGGGTGAGTAGATACGAATTTACTATAGATATTAAGCATCGATAACGCCCGGTCAATGATGCAAACAGTGTAGAGAGCACTGCGGCAAGAACTGAATGAACCAGTGATTGCCTGATGACGGACATAATAACAATAGCAGATCACCAGACAACGAATTGAGGTTAACTTTATGAGGAATTTTTCTATCTTATTGATACTTGCTAGCGCCTTATCCCTATTTGGTTGCGGTAGCGGTGGTGAAATCAATGGTCGAAACAGTAGCACCGCTTTTCGATCGGTGAAAATGATAAAAGAGCGTTTACCACAGGAAAAACGAATTCAATTTGAAGTGTCTTTTTGGACCATCAGGGATGCTAATAAAGACGAGTCAGCATTTTTGGATGCCGTGGATGGGAAAAATCCTGATGAAATTATTATGTTAGGCAAAGAAATATATGACCAACGTAAAAGTCAGGGTTTTAAGGAATATGAGCAATATTCTTCCTGGGAAGACATGATCAGCAAGTTTGGCCAGGAACGGATGAATCAGGACCGAACTATCAAAGTCGATCCTAGAGACCGCGATAAAACCAACGACGTATTATACAAATTGTAAAGTTTTCTTTGCTTGGATATGAACTCACCTGGTTTTCTTTCAAAATGCCAGGTGAGTAGCGATTTAACACTGAATCCCTCTCATTTTTGCCCTGTTTTTTCAATGATATAAGCTGATAATCATCATCTTGTTGATGTCAGTGACTCAACGTCGGCAGCTGCTAACAGATCAGTTATAGAAGTTTCACACGCCCCGCAGCCTGAGCAGGCGCCTGTTTGTCTTGATAGCTTGTCCAGGCTATCGAAGCCGCTATCAATAAGTTCCTTGATTTTCTCTTCAGTAGTTCCCGTGCAGTGGCAGATAATGTCTCTTTTTTTATCGGTATTGGTCTCATTCATGTTGAACTGCCATTGTTGATATAAGCGTCAGCAGGAGAGGGCAGATTTTGTTCAATCACCGGACTATTCAAAGCGCCGGGCGGTGCCGTTTTTATATGAATATCGCGTTGCGGAAAAGGAATTTGAATGTTGTGATCTTTGAAAGCCTTATTGAGCCGCATATGTAAATCATGCGTTGCGGCCAGCCGGCCTGATAAGTCGCTGACGTAGATCCGTATCGAAAAGTCTAATGAATTGGCGCCAAATCCAACCATCCAGACACTGGGTTCGGGTTCGGCCATGACTCGCGGCGTCTCTTTGACGGTATCAATCATGACTTTATAGGCCATCTCTATATCTGTTCCATAGGCGATTCCTATCGGAATGACCACGCGGGTAATCTGGTCGGTCAGTGTCCAATTGATCATTTGTCCGGTGATAAATGTTTTATTAGGCACAATAAGTTCTTTTTGATCCCAATCGGTCAAAGTCGTTGCCCGCATTTGAATGCGGCTGACTTTGCCGCTGATGTCGCCTATGGTCACGGTATCACCGACCCGGATCGGGCGCTCAAACAGGATAATAATCCCAGAAACCAGATTGGCGAATATTTCCTGTAAACCGAAACCCAAGCCCAAACTGAGTGCAGCAACCAGCCATTGAACCTGCGACCAGCTGCCTCCCAGTTCATTGGCGATGATGATAAAGCCGATAGCAATCAGGCCATATTTGGCGAGCTGATTGACGGCATATCGTGTTCCCGCTTCAGCCGATATTTGCCTGAAAATCAATAATTCCATCAACCCTGAAAAGTTTTTGACGGCGACGATAACCATAAACACATAAAGTCCGGCCAACAGCAGATTCGTCAATGTCACCGGTTGAAAAGTTTCCTGACTATCGATGATTTGCAGATGCTGCCATAACACAATGTTATCCATGAATGAAAATGCAGGCAGAATATCGCGCCAGATCATCCATATGCCGACGATCAAACTGAAGCCGATAAAGACGCTGAGCAATGTTTTGGTTTGGGCGTTGATTTTAGGAATATCGAGCAATTGTTCGTCAATCGGAATGATAGGATCGTCGCTAGATCCGCCGGCGGGTTTCGAAATTTGCGCGGCCGCGGTTTTGCGTTTTTGCCGGGCATTTTTTAATGCCAATTGACGATTGGCCAATGTTAACCAGCGCATGACCAGCTCGTGAAGCAGCAGATTTGCCATGATCAGCCTGAGGGTGACAATCAATTTGTGTTGTAATTCCAGTGCGCTCAGGTAATAACCTGCAATAGCAAAACCAGCAATAATCAAAGGTGTGACAACGATGCCGGGATACCAAAAAATACGTAATCGAGTCAGCCAGCCATTTTTATTTTCCAGGATTAAATGGGTCAATAAACCGTTATTGGGTTTCAGTAAGCGGCCTAAAAACAGAGCCAATGAGACCATGACAATAATATGTGCCAAACGCCCCAAGTGATCGCTGATGGTTGAATAGGGTAAAGGCGTTCCTACTGAGATCAGAAAAAAGCAGGGGACAGCGATATAGCGAACCCAGCGTAATTCTTGACTGACCCGTTTTACAGTTTGTTCACGCCACAAAAAATGTTTATGAGCAATGCCCTGAGGACGAAACAGTTTATAAAAAAACTGTATCAATAAATAAGGGATGGCTGCGGCGCCTAATCCTGTACCTATTGCGTTACCAAATTCCGAGATATTTCCTGGTAGCGTAAGAAAAAGGCTTGCATAGAAAAACAGCAAGGGCATTTGGCTAGCCAGAATAAACGTACAGACTAAAGCTTTAATCGTAAGGTTAAAACTGTCGGTATAGATTTTATCAATCTTTTCTGTCGTGGCCGACAATTCGGTTTTGGCCCACACTTTGAGCATGCGAAGAATAACAATGCTCATGAGAGCAACTATGGCAAAAAATAGATTTTCCCTGGCGCTGTAGCCTAAATCCTTGATTAATCCGAACCAATGGTGAGGCGACAATAACCAAAGTGAGGCTTGATAAAGCCCTGTAATAAAGTTAAGGCCAATGGGGTTGGAACTCGGTACCCACAAAAGGCGTTTATCAAGAAAATTGGCAAATTTTTCGGACTGGCCGAACAATTGTTGACGGGCAAAATCGAAATCCCCCAGTGAGCGCAGGTAAGAGGTATAAGCAGACGTCAGACGATTGAGAATTTCCGTTTGATTGTTTAACAGTACTCTCAACTCCGCCTGAATCATCATCCTTTCATTCCCGGGTAAAGACGGAGCAACGAGTTTGTCCATTAACTCGTTTAATACGACATTAATATCCGTATGAGATTTTAATTTGTCTTCTATTTTGAATAAATTAAGACTGGTTAAGGCGGTTTCGTCTTGTATCGTCTCGGATCGAATAATAAACCGGTCACCTGAGGGGAGGTTTCTGCGTTGTTCTCGCAGGATTTTTCCTAGCGCAGGGCTTAATCCAGCAAGGCTGATTTTACGTTCGGCACTTTTAAAATCAGAATCGAGTTCGCTGGTCTTCGTTTCAATTTTTGTTTTGAGTTCGACGTAGCGTTCTATTTTTTGGTTAACTGCTTGCAGATCTCGGCTGAATTGGATGTTTTCGCGCGTTATCGTCTGGATAACCGGGTGTTTGCCGGTGATTTCCTGTTCTGCCTGATCAAGAGCCTCTTGAATCTCTCGGGCTTTTTCTTGCCGTCGCTCTGCTATCAACCCTTCAATCGTTCCTACAATGGGGGATTGAATATTTTTCTTAAGGTCCAGTAAACGTAATTCGGTGTTGAGAACCTCAATTCTTAACGGCTGGCTGACCGCTTCCAATTCCAGGAGTTTAATTTCTGCTGTTCGGGAGGCGATGATGGAATTTAAATAGTGTTTCAGCGCTTCTGATTCAAGAATTGACTCTCCTGCTCTTGCCGGTGATTCGAGTCTCTTGGTGATTTCCTCAATGTCCTGTCTTGCTTTGACTGTTTCCAACCGAATAAAATTAGAGCGGTTATTTTCAGTAACCAGACGGCCTTCAATTTTTTTTATTTGTTCCTCTAATTCACTGATTTTTCCTTTTTCAATCAGTAAGCGTTGCTCCAGTTCTTCTTGAGGAATAGCGTAAAAATCGTTTTTTATAGGCTCATTCAATTTGCTTTGAAGGCGTGTAATTTCCTCTGAAAATGCTTTTATTTTTTGCGGCGCCTCTTTCATGTCTTTTTGGTAGACGTCTGACAGTTCGTTAAATCGTCGATTATTAAGCCTGTTGTCTTTAACTGAGCGGTAATGCTTGAGTACCCTGGCTTTCGTGCTTTCGTCAAGATCCTGATTAGCATTTAATGCCTCGATTTTAGTTTCCAGCGTTTGTTCGTCAAGTACCGAGTTGTCATCGAGCAGCACAGTTCCAATGGCTGAAGCATCCAGCGCAATTAAAATCGTGATAAGTAATAGCATCAGGCGAGAGGATATAAGGCGGTTTTTTATCATTAAATAAAGAAAGTGGATGTCAGGATAAATTGAATTGAAAGGTTCTTGGTTGCTGAATCATTGAATTCGCATCCTTGCGACTATTTTTATCAGAAAGCAGGTTGTCACCCAAGTTATAACATGATTGCTTAAAGGGTCGAGCTGAAAAACAAGTATTTATGATTCTGCGGTAGAATAGAAGTGAATATGACTACGAGCACTCTTATTTGACGATGATACACAACAACGAATTTCTGGAAAAGGCGCAACAGTTAATAGACGTAGGGCGTTTTATCGACAGTAAAGGCTGGGTACCTGCCACCAGTGGAAATTTTTCGGCGAGGCTTTCCGATGGAAATATAGCCATAACTGTTTCCGGTCGTCACAAAGGGCGGCTGGTAGAAGACGATATCATGTTGATAGACAGCATGGGGCAATCGTTGGACGGCAAGAAACCCTCTGCCGAAACGCTGCTGCACACGACTATTTATAAGCGTTTTGAGCAAGTTCAGTGCGTTTTGCATCCTCATTCTCAAAGTTCGATGCTGGTCTCTCGCTTATTCAAATCGGCGCTGGTATTGAAAAATTACGAATTACTGAAAGCCCTGACCGATATCGACACTCATGAGGCCCAAACGGTTGTGCCTGTTTTTGCGAATGATCAAAATATTGCACGCTTATCCGCCGAAGTTGAAAGTTATATGGATCAAAACGATCCGATTCATGCCTACATCATTGCCGGTCATGGATTTTACACCTGGGGTAAGGATGTCGCTGAGGCATTACGGCATGTCGAAGCGCTGGAATTTTTATTTGAATGTGAAATTAAACTGTACGGAGTTCAACTGCCATGAGCGCATTATCTGTTTACCACGAAGAGCAGCCCCAACAAAAGACCACTTATTTTGACTTTGATGATATTCAGCAACAGCTGGCTTCGCTGGGTGTTCGATTCGAACGATGGAATGCCGCATTTCCGTTGTCGGACGTTGCCGATCAGGACACTGTTTTTAGTGCCTACAAGCAGTCTATAGAGCAATTAAAAAAAGAATACGGCTTTCAATCGGTGGATCTAATCAGTATGAACGCCGGTCATCCTGATAAGGAAACCTTGCGTGCAAAATTCCTTTCAGAACATGTGCACGAGGATTTTGAAGTACGGTTTTTTATAAAAGGCCGCGGACTTTTTTGCTTGCATGTAGACGATAAAGTGTATGCCATGCTTTGCGAACAAGGCGATTTGATCAGCGTTCCGGCAGGCACCCGGCATTGGTTTGATATGGGCGAGCAGCCTGATTTTAAATGTATCCGTTTGTTTACTACGCAGGAAGGTTGGGTGGCTCAATTTACCGGAGACCCGATTGCCGCGCAGTTCCCCACGCTGGACCAGTTTGTGGCCGAATTGTCGTGATTAAAGCCATAGTGACTGATATTGAAGGCACCACTTCTTCTTTGTCTTTTGTTAAAGAGGTATTGTTTCCGTATTCCCGGCAACATGTGGCCGATTTTGTCAGAAGCCATGCCGATGAACCGAGGTTTAAAAAAATATTGGCCGATGCAGAACATCTATTGGGTGAGAAAACCGATATAGACGGGCTTATTGATCAATTTATCAGCTGGATAGATCAAGATAAGAAGATTACGTCGCTTAAATCGCTGCAGGGCCTGATATGGGAACACGGCTATCAAAATGGCGATTTTAAAGGTCATATTTATGAAGATGCCCAGCAATGTCTTGCTGCCTGGAAAGAGCAGGGTATTGCACTTTACGTTTATTCTTCAGGTTCCGTTTATGCTCAAAAGCTGTTGTTTGGCCACACCGCCTACGGCGATCTGACTGCTTTATTTTCAGGCTATTTTGATACCCAAATTGGCGGTAAAAAAGAGCGGGATTCTTATCAAGCCATAGCGGATCAAATCGGGCTTGCGGCTGTCGATATTCTGTTTTTATCGGATATTAAAGAAGAACTCGATGCCGCTAAAGCCGCAGGATTCAAGACAACATGGCTGGTCAGGGAGGGGAATGCGGGTCCGGATTTGGATCATCCCATTGCGAAAGACTTTTTTGAAATAAAACTTCCTGATGACTGAGAACCGTCAGCCAATTTGATTTGATTCAGAGCCCTCACCTGGATCCCAATAGGCCCCGCCGAGCACGGGCGATTTTGCCGAGAATAGCTCGAAAGGGGGGCGTCAGGGATGCCGCTCGTTTTAGCCGGCCCAAAGGGCGAAACCCAGGGATGGGTTTCGTAGCTGTAACGCGGTTGTCGGTCCGCGTACCGACTTCACATAAGTTTCGCGATAGCGACACAAAACCTGATTCGGACATCAACGCCGTCATTCCGGCAATCCGTGCCGGGTTGAAAACAACTATTTACGATGCTTTGAGTTGATCGATTGTCAGCCGGTTTAAATAATCGGCTACATCCAGTCCGTCAATGCGGCCTGGTTCTAAATGGGTCAGGTTGGCCGTTGCACAGGCTACGCCATAGCTGAAGGTTTCTAATGGATCATACTGATTCAACAGAGCATAAGCGATTCCCCCCAGCAACGTATCGCCACAGCCAACGCTGCAAAGTGGGGCGCTTGGTGTTGATGGATGGAGGCTGATTACAGTAGCCGATGACCGGTTGATTGCAATGATGCCTTTCGAACCTCTTGACACAACTACCCATTGAACACCTTGGCCGATGACTGATCTTGCCGCTGATAAATAGTCAGTTTCCATCATCAGGGGACGATTGGCCAGTTCTGCCAGTTCATGTTGATTGGGTTTGATTAAATAAGGCCTGGCGGCGATGCCGTGTTGTAAAGCAACACCGCTGCTGTCCAGCAATGTAATAGCCGATTGGAAATGGCAAATTTCAATCAACTGTCGGTAAAAGTTGTCAGAAGCCCCAGGAGGCAGGCTTCCTGATAATATGACAATATCGTCTTTGCGGATTATGCTTTTGATTTGTTGAATCAGTTTTTCTTGATGTCCAGAAGTAAGGCAATAACCGGGAGTGCGGATATGCAGCTCTTTTTGGTTTTCGGTATCAATGAGCGTCAGATTTGTCCGGGTTCTACCGGGAACCTCGATGAAGCAGGTTTTAAGAAACTGTGAGTCCAGGTGTTCGAACAGATTAAGTGAATCCTGTCCAACAAAGCCCAGAGCACTGACCGGGCAAGCCAGGGATTCAAGGGTTTTGGCAACATTGACGCCTTTTCCTGCAGCAAATTCGATACTGGATCGCGCTTGCAGATTATCGGATTGTCCCAGATGTTCGACTTCAATGACATGGTCGATTGCCGTATTGGCGGTGATGGTGAAAATTCTGGCCATCAAGGAAAGCTCATGCGTTTTTAATCAGTAAGATGCAGTCGGCAAAGCCATCCCTGGCTTGTAAGGCAAAGTTTACCGATTTCTGTCAAGCACAAAACTGCTCGATAGCCGCCTGAATACCGGCCTGATCCAGACCGCATAAAGTCAGCAATTCCTCGCGGGTGCCTTGTTCGATGAAGGCGTCGGGCAGACCGATATTCAAGACTGGCATCAGGATTTTCTGGGCTT
>NZ_JAUSBX010000146.1 GCF_030651835.1 Methylicorpusculum sp.
TTTCGACCCCTTGTTGGGTCGAAACGAGGCGACGCGGACGAATCGGGGCCGCCGGAGGCATCAGTGGTCGCGTATTTTTTTGCTGCTTGATTGGGCTGGGATGCCCAAAACAAGCTTTCGCAAAAATAGCGACTCCCCGACGGCATTGCTCCAATTTCTGCGTCACAAGATACGGCCGGTCCAATGACCAAAACTGTGGCTGAAGCGGCGATGACGCTGCAGTCTATCGTCGGGTTTGATCCAGTTAGCGATGCAGCCTACGAGTCTGTTTTTGGCCCGAACTGGTTTGAGTCTATCACCAGGGTTCCGGATCAGTTACCGGACTATATGTCGGCACTGCGTATGGACTTCGTTCAGGGAAAACGCATAGGCTACAACGGTACGTTCGCAGACGGGTCCCCAGCCAAGATTGCATTTGACGCGCTAGTCGCTGCAGGCGCAATTATGGTCGAGCGCCCGCAAATTGCGGTAGGGACCGTGCCTGGCCTGCCAGCCGGCTACCAACAGCACAAATCCATCAACGAATATTACAAAAACCTTGGCCCTAGCGCCCCTATACAGTCACTGGCGGAGGAGGTTGCCGATAATATTGCAAATTCGCAGGAGGCGCTGAAGTTTGGTCACATCAATCATGTCAATGCCTTGAATAATGGCGATGTTACTCCCGGCGGCCCCCAGGAGATTGCTTATCGTGCAGCTATGCCTATCAGACGCGCAGCACAATGGGCCGCCATCAACCGAATGATGAACAACGATACGCCTGACGATCCTAGCGATGATTTCATTGCCATCCTCGGAACCGTGCCCAGCGGTGCGACTGCCGGAACGCCGCAGATCACGATCCCGATGGGCTATAACTTGACCAACAGGCGCGCGATCGGTCTATCGATTCATGGCAACGCGAACAGCGAGCGTGATCTGATCGGTGTGGCTTACGTGATAGAGCAGTCCACTCAGTTACGCCAAACGGCTTCTGAATTGAACCCGAGCATGTACCGCTGCGCCAAGACAGTGCCGCTGCCGCCATTCCACGAACGAGGCAGTTGCAATCCAGATTACGAAAGCCTCAAGGGTATGGTTAAAACCGCACCGAAGCTGCCGTTCTCATTAGAGACTGAATCGGTAGAAAGTCTGCAGGCGCGTATGACGGCAGGCACGCTGACAGCGCAGCAGTTGACGAGAGCTTACCTGGCTCGTATTGCTTTGACCAATGCAGAAGGGCCTGCGATCCAGGCTGTTAGAGAGGTCAATTTGGGAGCGCTGGGCGAGGCGGGCCGTCTTGATGCCGAGCGGAAACGGGGCAAGTTGCGTGGACCCTTGCACGGTATACCGGTGTTGCTTGACGACGTGATTGACGTTTCCGGAATGCCGACAACTGCGGGTTCAATCGCCTTACAGCATGCACTGCCTGCGAAGGATTCCATGATAGTTGCCAAGCTCAAGGCGGCTGGCGCCATTATTCTTGGCAAGACCAATGTTACTGAGCTTAACGGAATATTTGACCAAAACCTGCCTGAGGGTTACTCCTCGCTGGGAGGCCAGGTGTTGATCCCGTCCGATACCGATAAAACGCCAGGCGGTTCGTCGGCCGGTTCAGCGGCTGCGACAGCTACCGGTTTGGCCGCCATGACAGTGGGGATGGAAACATCGACCGACTCGGCGCAGATCATTGCACCAGCCGGTATTGCTGGTGTCGTAGCGCTCAAGCCGACAGTTGGTCTGGTCAGTCGCACCGGTGTGTTGCCGGTAGCTAAATCGCAGGACTCGCCAGGTCCTATCACGCGGACAGTTTACGATGCCGCCACTGCGTTGGGAGTTTTGGCGGGTATTGATCCTGTCGATGACGCGACTTCGGAGATACCGGATGTACCGGATTACCTCTCGGGGCTTTCGCCGGCAGCATTAAGCGGCAAGCGAATTGCCGTAATATCATCTACGGCAGCACCCTATCCTGCCGTGGTGAGCGCGCTTCAGGGGCTGGGTGCCACAGTGGTCGTCAAATCAATTGGGGCGCCTAATCCAAATCCGGACAGTATCGTAACCAGGGAGTTTAAGCGTGACTTGAACAGCTATTTATCAACCCTTCAAGGTAGTGGAGCCAAGTCACTGCAGGCAATCATTGATTACAATGATGCTAATCCCGTCGAGGGTCTGAAGTACCAGCAGAGAGAGCTGCTGAGTGCTCAGGAAGTGAATTTGTCCGATCCGGCCGTAAATTCCATTTACGAGTCTGAAAAGGTGTTGGGGCAAGTCTCCAGTCAGGCGCTGATTGATACCATCCTGACTAACGGGACGCCCGATGATGTCACCGATGACTTCGTCGCCATCGTTGTACCTAGCGGCAACACGCTGGTTGGGATCGCCGACCGCGCAGGTTACCCTGTCCTGACCGTTCCTGCGGGCTATGGCACGGGCAGCGCGGGCCGTAACCCGATAGGTGTCACGTTCGTCGGCACAGCCTTTAGCGAGGATAAACTCCTTGCCGCCGGCTATGCCTTAGAGCAAGCGACGAATGTGCGGCTCGCGCCCAGTTTTACAAACCCCAGTATGTGGCGCTGTGTGGCAGGAAGCACGTTCTATTCTCCGTATAAATGTCACCCGGGTGACCTGGAGAGCGAGCGGGTGTTTTAGTTTGAAATCCCGCCACAAGAAAAGTCTATTGACCTGGCTTGTGGCGGATTAAACTAAAATCGAGTCAATGTTAACAAGATAAGAAGTCATCCCAATCTTTCGTGGGGATAGCTGATTAAGTAAAATGCTATCCCTGCGAATTTGAGGCGCTTTTCCAGTGCTTCAATCCCTTCTGCCGACACCCTCAAAAAGCTTTCCCCAGCCCTTTTTCCCCTTCAAATTGAAAATTGCTGTCTCGGTAATGTGCGCTGGCGTACCGACTGCGTTCAAAATTTTGAGTATTGTTTTAATCGAGTGATAAGCCGTATCAGACTTCACTCAAAAACAAATAAAAACAATTATCAGGAGTTCCCCATGAACAAAGATCAAGTAAAAGGCCGAGCCGAAGAAGCGAAAGGTAAAGTCAAGGAAGTCATTGGCAAGGTACTGGATGACGATGAATTGGAAGCGGAAGGTACTATCGAGAAAAATGTCGGCAAGATTAAATCCGGTTTTGGTGACCTTAAAGAAGATATCAAGAAGGCAGTTGACGACTAATAGTCGGTCAATTTGGTTCTGACGGGTGGTTGTAAAAAACGTTCGTGGCGAGTTTATCGGACCATGAACCTCCGCCCTTTTAGAAGCTCAGGCGAACGGATTACATCTTATTACCCAGGCCTTCCGGAGGTCATTAGATTCTCCAACCTTTTTTACAGGAAATAAATATGAAACTCATCTTAAAAGTAGCCGGCATTATTCTGGCTCTCTCATCGTTTGCAATTTATGCCGAAGAAAGCAAAATAGAAGCGCCCATGAATGAAGATCAAGTAGAAGGCCGCGTCGAAGAGACGAAAGGGACAGTCAAGGAAGTTACCGGCAAGATACTGGATGATAAAGGCATGGAGATAGAAGGAAACATCCAAAAGAATCTCGGTAAAGCTCAAAAGGGCTATGGCGACATTAAACAGGATATCAAGGAAGACAAATAATTGCGCTTTATTGAGCTTCCAGTCATGACGGGTTAATACCCTTTGGCTGTAACGGCTCATCCAACGCCGTCAATCGACGGCTCTTTAGGGAGAATGATATGTTAATCAATCTAGCAATTATCCTGGTCGTTCTTTGGGTATTAGGTCTGGTGTCCTCATACACTTTGGGCGGATTTATCCACATTTTGCTGGTAATCGCATTGATCGTTGTTGTGCTTAATATCATTCAAGGACGAAGAGCACTTTAGGATTAGGCCAAAGATCTATCCGAAAATATCTGCAGGGGCGCAGTTATTCGCCCCTGCAAGAATGCTTTAAAACTTTAGTTTCTCAGTTTATATAGAGATGCTCAGGCTTGTTGGGCAATTATGTTTACATTAATAGTTGCCGTCTTTCCGGCAGGTATCGCCGGAATCCAGAAGCCATGGATGGCAAAGGCTGTGGCACTTCCTTGTGTCCTGGATCCCGGCAATCCCTGCCGGGATGACTTCACAACCAAATGTTCAACGCCTCGACTGTGCTGGTTCTATCGAGATCTACATGGCCTGCATATCCCATCGCCCGTTAATTGACGGGATGTCCGAGTTTTTGCAGAAAATGATCAGCGATTAGCATTAAACACAGGAGTTCTGACGTTATGCGTCCACGGTTCGTCATTTTATTTACACTGATAGCGACAGTGCTGTCGGCCTGCGGGGAAACTGCTCAGTTGCCGATTTCAGCGGGCATCGGTCCGGATCCGCAGCTGCCGCCACCTAATCCAACCCTGATACCCACCGTCAACATTGCAAAAGCAGTAGGCTGGCCGGAAAACGCTTCACCCGTTCCGGCGCCAGGGCTGACCGTAAACGCATTTGCCGCTAATCTCGATCACCCGCGCTGGCTTTATGTGTTGCCGAATGGTGATGTACTGGTTGCCGAGACCAATGGGCCGGATCGGCCTGTCGATGGGATCAAAAGTTGGTTGATTAAGTTGGCAATGAACAAGGCTGGAGCAGGGCGGCCCAGTGCGAATCGCATCACCTTTCTGCGTGATGAAGATGGTGACGGCGTGGCAGAAACGCGTACTGTATTTCTCGAAGGACTTAATTCACCTTTCGGCATGGCGCTAATCGGTAACGATTTCTATGTGGCCAACACGGATGCACTGATGAGGTTTCACTATAAGGGCGGTGAAACCCGGATTACCCAAAAGGGCGTCAAGGTTTTGGATTTGCCGGGTGGTTCACTCAATCACCACTGGACCAAAAATGTGCTGGCTAGTCCTGACGGATCAAGGCTCTATGTGACAGTGGGATCAAACAGCAATATAGCCGAGAACGGCATGGATCAGGAAGTGGGCCGTGCCGCTATTTGGGAGGTCGATCCTGTTCAGGGAAGTTACCGGATTTACGCATCCGGTCTTCGCAATCCCAATGGCCTGGCCTGGGAGCCTGATGGCGGAGCACTCTGGACTGTGGTCAACGAGCGCGATTTACTCGGCAGCGATCTTGTTCCGGATTACCTGACATCGGTGCCCGACGGCAGTTTTTTCGGCTGGCCTTACAGCTATTTTGGCCAACATGTGGATGTACGGGTTCAGCCGCAGCGGCCCGATCTTGTTGCCAAAGCCAGAGTGCCCGATTATGGGCTGGGTTCCCATACCGCTTCGCTGGGCCTTGTTTATTCCAGAAATTCAACATGGCCGTCGCCATTCAATAATGGCGTGTTTATCGGTCAGCATGGTTCGTGGAACCGCAAGCCAAGTAGCGGCTACAGGGTTCTTTTTGTGCCTTTTAGCGCAGGCAAACCTTTCGGTGAGCCGATTGATGTGTTGACGGATTTTGTCAGCAAAGACGGGGAAGCCTTTGGTCGTCCAGTAGGTGTCGCGCTTGATAAGCAATCGGCCTTGCTGGTCGCCGATGACGTTGGCAATATTGTCTGGCGAGTGGCTCCTGTCTCAGGCCACTAAGGGTGTTGCGTCAATCACCAAGAATTCTAAGCATCCGTCGATTTACATCAACGGATTATAGAGGGGCTAATTTTTCTGCGGTTTGGCTATAGTTGCTGGGTTACTTGACTTCGCCTTCCCGTTTGGTTTCCATTTCAAGGTTCTGGTATTCATGTTGTTCCAGTTTGCCATCATTTCCTGCGTCGACTTTGTCAAAGGTTTGCAATAAATAAGGGAAATTTTGTAATTCTCTTTTGGTCACGAAATGATCGCCATTGGTATCGGCTTCGGCAAATGTGGGTAATTTTCCTTTGCCATCTCCAGTATTTTCTGCCGGATTACTTTGCGAGTGAAGACTGTTGGACGTTGATTTACCTGCATTTGCCGGATTAATTACAATGGCAAGGCCGAGACCGATTACGACAGCTACCGGAATGATTCTGGATAACTGCATGCTTTTATAAGGTGTTGTGCGAGTTGAATTTTTGTTTTTCATAAAGGTTACATTGAGTTGGGATTAAGCAGGTTCAATTAAAATTTCGAGCTGATAACCTGTTTTGAATGCGGTGCGTTCACCGGATCTCTAATTTCTTAGAGCTTGTAAGCGCACCGCGTGATAGGGGCTTGTATCTCTTGAGTTAAAACGAATGCTTATGCCTTTATTTCACATCAATTCATCAAGCCTGAGTCACTATAGATCGCAGGGATGACTTGAGTCGGTTCGGTGGCAAACATAAGTCTTGTTCAATGTGCCTGATCGTACAGACCCGTTATAAAAAAAACGGTGTATTTTGTAGGTGCTGGCCATGGACGCGTTTGAACCGCCTTTGGTCGCGGGCATGGCCCGCGCCTAAAATACTGCCTATCGATTCATTTCGATAATGATTGAGCGTTTCCTGTATCCGGTGAGACTCTTTTTTCCTGGCCGAGGCGAGCAATTGCCAGTTTGAACTTTTATGTAGATTCGTGGGGAGGCGCAAGCCTTGCGAGGAACGCCGTAAACCCATCCATGGGGGCTTGACGACAGCATCCCTGCTGCCGACAACCCCGCAAAGCTTACGTCTCTCCTTTTTTTATCATCAAACTGGGAATTGCTGGGTCGAGGCTATTCATCAACAACCGGAAACACTAGGTGTAGAATGGCAATGAAGAAATTCCGCTTAATTTTGCGAGGCGATTTATGAATTTGAATAAATTATCCCTGCTAAGCTCCCCGTCTGAATAATTCGCCCATTATGGAATCAAAAAACACAGAAGACCGTTTCCCCATCGTAGGCATTGGCGCTTCTGCCGGTGGCCTGGAAGCTTTGGAGCAATTTTTCCGTCATGCGCCTATTGATAGCGGTATGGCCTTTGTGTTGGTACAGCATCTCGATCCCAACCACGCCAGTCTGCTGACTGAAATCCTGCAGCGCACTACCTCTATGCCGGTGGTCGAGGCACAGGATCAATTACAGGTGGCCCGCAATTGTGTGTATGTCATTCCGCCGAACAGAGATATGGCGATTTTTCATGGAAAACTGCAACTGAGTGTGCCTAATGAACCCCGCGGGCAGCGGATGCCGATTGATGCATTTCTGCGGTCACTGGCTGAAGACCAGGAGGAAAAAGCCGTCGGCATCATCCTTTCCGGAACGGGCACCGATGGTACCTTGGGTTTACGCGCTATCCTCGGTGCGGGCGGACTCTCGCTGGTACAGGAGCCTGCTACTGCAAAATACGACGGTATGCCTACCAGCGCCATTCATGCCGGTTATGCCTCCCATGTGCTGCCCGTCGATAAAATGCCGGATGCGTTGCGCAAAGGTGCCGGCAAAATGGCGGTTCACCCGGAAATGCCCAAAGTCGTAAAAGGCATAAACCGGATATTAATGCAATTGCGTACCATAACCGGACATGATTTTGCATTATATAAAAAAAGCACTATTGGCCGGCGCATCGAGCGCCGCATGTCACAAAACAATATCGATGATGCCGATATCTATGCTCTTTATCTCAAGGAGAATCCCGCTGAGGTACACCTGCTGTTCAAAGAGTTGTTGATCAATGTCACTAATTTCTTTCGCGACACAGAGGCCTTTTCTGTTTTGGAAAATGAAATATTGCCCCAACTGTGCGCAGACAAGCCGGATAACTATCTTTTTCGCGTCTGGGTTGCGGGTTGTGCGACCGGTGAGGAGGCATTTTCTATTGCCATACTGTTACGCGAACGGATGGAACAGTCACGCCAGGAACTCAAGGTGCAGATCTACAGTACCGATCTGGATGACGACGCCATAGCAATTGCGCGCGCCGGCTTTTATCCACCCAATATTGCCCAGGATGTCACGCCGGAACGGCTGCGCCGATTCTTTATCAAGGAAGAGGCCGGGTATCGGGTGAAGAAGGAAATTCGTGAAATGATTGTGTTCGCTACCCAGAATGTGATCAAGGATCCGCCTTTCACCAAACTCGATCTGCTCAGTTGCCGCAACCTGATGATCTATCTGGAAGCAGAAATGCAGAACCGATTGATTCCGGTGTTTCATTACGCACTCAAACCCGACGGAGTGCTGTTCCTGTCTCCATCGGAAAGCATTGGTAATCATACCGAGCTTTTTTCATCACTCAATCGAAAATGGAAGCTTTATCGGGCTACTCATTCCATCAAATCGTCTCGTGCGCTGATGGCGCATGTCGTGTCCTGGGCCTCAGAATCAGGCGATACAGCCCCAGAGGAAACAATGAAAAAAACAACTGAACCCAACTTTGCCGAACTGACCCGCAGGCTGCTCGTACAATGCTTTGCTCCCGCCTCGGTGGTTACCGATCACAAGGGGAATATTCTCTATGTACACGGTGACACCGGAAAATATCTTCGCCCGGCACCCGGTCAGGCCAGTCTGAACGTGGTTGACATGGCTCGCGAGGGCATGGAACTGGAGTTGCGTGCCGCCATTCGTGCCGCTGCAAATGAGGGCGCGTCTGTTCTAGGTCATGAGCTACAGGTTAAAACCAATGGCGGATTCTCGACGGTCAGTCTCAGTGTTCGGCCTTTACCCGATCTCGATGGCATTCATAATCTGTTGTTGGTGAGTTTTCAAGACGTTGCCATTGCGGAGGATGTCAAACCGAAAAATAAACACATCGCAAAAACAGCCGAACTGGGACGAATTGAAGAACTGGAGCGTAATCTTGCCTACCTGAAAGAAAGTCATCAATTGCAGAATGAAGAGCAACAAGCGACCAACGAGGAGCTGAAATCTGCCAATGAAGAAATGCAATCAACCAACGAGGAGCTGCAATCCACCAATGAAGAATTGGAAACCTCCAAAGAGGAACTCCAATCGGTCAATGAAGAGCTTATTACGGTAAATTCAGAACTGCAGGCCAAAATTGAGCAGCTGGCCGGCATGCAGAATGATATGAAGAATTTGCTGGACAATACCAATATTGGCACCGTGTTTCTTGATGATCACATGAAGATTCGGCGTTTCACGCGGGAAGCCATTCGTATCTTCCGGTTGGTGCCCTCTGATGTGGGTCGATTGTTGAGCGATATTAAGTCTGATCTTGATAGTGAATTATTATTGGACAAGGCACAGGCCGTGCTTGACTCGTTGGTGCCGGTAGAGCTGGAAATGCGTGCCGACAGCGGTGCATGGTATCTGGTTCGAATTCAGCCTTACCGTACACTGGATAATGTGATCGAAGGCGTCGTGCTTACATTTACCGACATCAGCAAGCGTATCGAGGCGGAGACCCGGGTGCAATTGGCGGGTGAACTTGCCGAGAACATTGTCAATACCATCCGTGAACCGCTGCTGGTGCTGGATAGCGAATTACAGGTAGTGTCAGCTAACCGTGCCTTTTACCAGTATTTTCAGGTCATCGCCGTAGACACCATCGGCCGCAAGATTTACGAGCTGGGTAACAGTCAGTGGAATATACCTGCGTTGCGCGAATTACTGGAAATCATATTGCCCCGCGATCAGAGAGTTGAAGGCTATGTTGTAGAACATGATTTTCCTGATATCGGACACCACAAAATTAAACTGAATGCACGCAGGTTGGCGGGCAAGTCAATTAAATCGTCGTTGATTCTGTTAACTACTGAAGATATTGGCGACGAACTAACTAAGGAAAACAAAGTATGAATCAAAAATGGGATGGATCTGAGCGGCGCCGATTACTCAGAACAGAAGCAGAAGCAATGGTGGTCAGCATGTCGCCATCAGAAAAAACCGCTCAGCCTACTGATATGTTGATGCATGAGTTGCTTGTCCATAAGATTGAGCTGGAGATGCAGAATGAACAATTGCGCAACGCTCATCTCAAACTGGAGGAAGCGCGGGATCGCTATATCGATCTCTATGAATTTGCCCCGGTCGCTTATATTACCGTTAATCAAGACGGACTGATTAGCCAGACAAACTTGACCGGATGCGCATTGTTGGGTATTGAACGCGCTCAATTGATCAGACGCCGTTTCTCACAATTTGTTGATAACCAGGACAGGGACCGTTGGTATCGCTTGTTCCTGACTATGATGAAACAGCCCAAAGGTCAGAAGCAAGAAATTGACTTGCGCATGAATCATGCTGACGGGACTTTGTTTTATGCTCGTGCCGACTGTCTGCTGAGGGAGTCCGACAATGCTCTGCCGCTCTTACGAATTGCACTGACTGATATTTCGCAACAAAAGGCCGCGAACGAGCAGATCGAACAACTGGCCTTTTTTGATCCATTAACACATTTACCAAACCGGCAGCTCTTTAAGGATAGATTGCATAAAGCGCTGGCTTCCAGTACCAGGAACAAGCAATACGGCGCGTTGTTGTTTATTGACCTGGATAACTTCAAAATGTTGAATGACTCGCTGGGGCATAACAAGGGTGATATGTTGCTTCAGCAGGTTGCTCGGCGGCTGTTGAGCAATGTTCGCGAGAATGATACGGCTGCTCGTCTGGGAGGCGATGAATTCGTCGTGATGCTGGAAGACCTGGGAACGTGTCCTGAGGATGCGGCCATACATGTCAAGGCTGCCGGTTTAAAAATATTGGCCGCGTTGAATGAGCCTTATCTGCTCGAAGGGTATGACTACCGTTGTTCATCCAGTATGGGTGCCACGTTGTTTGTCGATCATTTAGTGGAAGAGGATGAATTATTAAGGCATGTTGATATTGCGATGTACCAAGCCAAAGTTAATGGACGTAATTCCCTGTGTTTTTTTGATGAGAAGATGCAGGCAGTAGTCACCGAACGTGCGGCTTTGGAGGCTGATTTACGCGTAGCTCTCGCGCAGAATCAATTACAACTGTATTTTCAGCAACAAACCAGCCTCGATGGTCAGGTCTTCGGCGCCGAGGCCTTATTGCGCTGGCAGCATCCGGAGCGAGGATTGATACTTCCGATGGAGTTTATCCCCTTGGCGGAAGAAACCGGACTGATAGTGCCGATTGGGCTCTGGGTGCTGGAAACGGCTTGTGTTTTGCTTAAGGCCTGGGAAAACAATGCACAAATGCACCCCTTTAAATTGGCCGTCAATGTGAGCGCCAACCAGTTTCGTCAAGCTGAATTCGTTGAAAAAGTCGAGGCGGTGTTGGTAAAAACGGCCATCCGGCCCAACCGTCTTACCTTGGAACTTACAGAGAACGTGATGCTCAAGGACATTGGTGATTCGGTCACTAAAATGCTGGCACTCAAAAAACTTGGGGTCAGTTTATCGGTGGATGATTTTGGCACCGGCTACTCATCACTGTCTTATCTGACGCAATTACCACTTGATCAACTCAAGATCGACAAGAGCTTTGTCCGCAATATCGGCGTAACGCATTCAGACGCCTTGATTGTTCAAACCATTATCGGCATGGCCAATAATTTAGGTATTGAAGTTATCGCTGAAGGAGTCGAAACAACCGAGCAACGGAATTTTCTGGAACAACAAGGTTGTCGGTTAGGCCAGGGGTATCTGTTCGGCATGCCGGTGCCACTGGAAAAGTTTGAGGCGCATCTGTCAAAGGCAGATTGAAGAGGGCTACCGGCTGTTAAGTTAAGCGTCATTTTGGGCTGGGAAAAGCCTTTCGAGGATTGCCGTAAACCCTTCCATGGGGCTCGACATCCACAAATAACTTCCCCCGGCCCTTTTTCACCCTCAAATTGAGAATTGCTGGCAATACGGCCTATCGATTTATTGGAACTGATCGCCTCACTTCAACGCTCCAGATAAACCTCTAGTCGTCCCTGTTGCACCGCATGAACGAGCGCCTGGTGATCCTTGTCATTCTGATCGGCGTAGGCTTCAGAGAAATCAGCCAGCGCTATTTCAAAATCTTCTTTCTTGCCCAGATAGCCGGCGATTTTTGCGGCATCGCCGGAACGGGCATGGGCGCCTGCCAGTGCCCAACCGCAAATTTCAGCGTACTGCGCCATCGTGGCTGGGCTGAACAACTCGATCAGTGGTTTGAGTTTCATATCGCGCATTTGCCGGATATAAAAGTGTTTCCCGATATCAGTCTCTGTCCAACCCAGAAAAATGTCAGTTGACGACTGCATCAGCCGTTGCCCCATCACCACGCGCTGTCCGTGGTTCGGGTACGAACTTTTTCCAACATAAGGCTCCAGCACTGAAGCGTTTGCTTCCTTGACCTGCAGGAACAACGGTTCGTCCGCTCCCCCCATCATCAGTATAATGGCACAACGGGTGCCGACGCTGCCGACGCCAACCACTTTAGCGGCGAGGTCCTTATATTCATAGCGATCTAGCAATAGTCGCTTGTCTTCTGCCAGTGTAGCGCGGTAGCGCTCAAAAGCCTCGCGAACGCGCGATTCCATTTTGGACGCTTCTTCGCCCTGAGCATGGTAGATTAAAGGTGGATTGTCACGGATACGATGAGTGCCGCCTTCGAAGGTTACCAGTTCGGGGAAATCCTCACTCAGTATATTGCGGTCACGGGCTTTGGCGAAACGCTTTTTTGCTCGCGCCTTAGTCGTCTCGTCTTCGATCCGTTCAACTATATCGTCCATGTCGATGCTGAAGTACCACGTATCGAGCACTCCCATCTTCGAAAATTCGCGCATGCGCTCGCGATAACTGCGCGCACAGGCCTGCGCTGCCCCACGTGCTTCTTCAGCAGTGAAGCGGTTGTTCCGCCCGGCGACCACAAAACTGACCGCCAGTCGTTTGATATCAAACTCCCAGGGCGCCGGCAGGGTTTCATCGAAGTCGTTGATAGCGGTGACCTGCCGTCGTTCCGGCGTAGCAAAGCTACCGAAGTTGACCAAATGGCAATCGCCGCAGGCCTGCACACGAATCCCGGTGGAGGGCAATCCCGCCAGATCGGCTGACATGATAGCTGCCGCTCCCCGGTAGAAGGCAAACGGCGATTGCATCATTCGGCCATAACGAATCGGCAGCAATTCGGGCACGCGACCCGCGCCGGTTTCGATTAAGAGATCAATCGGATCTCGGCGATTGGCCGGTGCATGCCAGTCGGCATGGTTCGCCAACGGTACCGCAAGACGTATTGCTTTGCCCTCGTCCTTGCGATCGGCTCGCGAACGTCGGTCTATGGTGATCGGTGCGGCAATCTCAACCGAGGGACTGTGCGCATCAACGTTATGTTTGGATTTTTCTTTTTTTTTCATGAGTAATTGTCCCTTTTTAAATGACTTGAAAGCTCAACCACTATTTTTTAACTGCATTAGAACAGAATGCCGAGTAGGGTTTTAACCCGTTCTACCAGGGCAATCAGGGGGTCAATTACGGATCATTGAATTGAAATGCTTGCCGCTGGCTTTTATTCTGTCTTATCTGCCCACTTAATTTGGAATATCCGTCGTTCCGGACTTGATCTTGCTGAAATTGACAGAAAGCACAGTACGGTTACTGCGGTGAATCGTGAGCAGGCTCGCATTGCCGTTCAGCTCGATGTCCACTGCCCCTGTAACTTTATTGAATACGCACATATCGATCGTTTCGGAGCGCTTCAGCCGTACCTGTGCTTCTCGGGCGTTCGTGTCGAAGTAAAAACTGCCCTCGTTGGCAAACGTTCCGCCTCCACCGACTTTAAGTCCCGCATCGGCCGCTCGTGCCAGGTCTGTGATCATCAGAAACTTGGCGATTCTGCCGTCGCTGACATGCAGGCAATCCAACATTGCCTTTAGCATCTTCTTGGCGCAGTCATCGCTCATCTCGCTCTGCCCGGCCCAAAATACGCCGACATGAGCGCCGACCATCGAGCCATTGCTCATCAGGAAGGCCATCGCCAGGCAACTATCGACTCCCGGAAACTTGATGGTGTCGCTGTGTGCGGCCCGCTTTAACCATTCGTTGGGGTGACTCTCATCGGGCTCTCTGCAAATGTGTACGGTCATGGATTGTCTCTCCTTGCTATGCATCGGGGGAAGGCGTATTCGGACGGGGAGTTCGCAGCTACAAAGCCTCATGCAGTGAAACAATGACTAGGATTTCCAGCTGCCTCAGGTGGAATATTTTAGCTTAAATCCATTACTACATCCATGCCGCAGCGCAGCAATCAAGTGGATATCGTCGGCATGGGTGGCTGTTATAGAGGCTTTATTTTTCAGTTCTTATAATCTTGATTTTCCTAACCCCACAGCCAGACGTTTGAAGATGTGATAGGTGAATGAGGGTTGACGGGTTATGGCCAACAGCGTGTCAGACGAAACCTTAATGCCAATGGTTAATGTCCAGACCAAATCAGCCTAGCGGGTGGTGAGTTTGCGAGCCGCACCGTTTGCGAACGATGCGCTTCACGCTGTTCAGTACATCCTATGGCCCTGTAGGATTGATATCTCTTTGAAACAGAAAATCCACGAAATAGCCCATGGATTCATGGCCATCATCAAATTTTGTTTTCTCGGACCCAATGCCCATCTTCGTGGTTACACCGCCAGCTAAAGTAGCACTCGCCAGAATTCCACCGCTAACCATCGACCCAATGAAAGAAGTCAGTTAGCGCGGCGGTTATAAGCGCCGCAACCGCCCAGGACAAAAAACCATTCGCGGTATCGCTAAAGTAGTCCTCGTCTAATTGCGTATCAACCCACTTTGTTATTAGTCTGTCGGCAAGGTAACCCCCCATTCCTGTTCCTAACATCAACAGGATCAGCCTCAGAGCCGTTGTAGCAGCGTCTCCTGCGATGATGGCTTCCAACGACGCTGCGCTTGTTTGGGATTAGATGGATTCTTGATAGAAGCCTGGTAGTGGGCGCCCGAGTTCGTTTGTGTTGACATTATTGGTAAGAGGCATAAATGATTTCCTGTCAGTTAAGTTTATTAGAGTGTGTCAGGGGGGGCAACGGACTGCATCTGAACGTCTCTTCGTAAACGGCGGTGACTAATTTGCTGCACGTAGGCTAAGTGATATCGGTAGCATTATCTTAATTCATGTCATATAAGGTTTTTTCGGTTAGCGGGTTAATGCGTGCTGATGAGTTGAATCCAAGGTACGTCATTTACCCTGTTTTTTTGGCTATGTTTGCTTTAGTAGTTGAAACTACGTCAACGCCGTCATTCCGGCATGGATTGCCTGAAACCAAGTCACAAGGAAGTGAAAGTCCAACGCCATCCATGGCTTCTAGACCCCGGCAATCCGTGCCGGGGCGACATCAACTATTAACGCCAACATAGCCTTTTTTAATGCATTAGCCTGCGTTTTGAATCTATACGCAGGACTAAAACGGGTCTGGACGACTGCGCACATAGAGAAAAAAGCGCATCACAGCGGCAACTGATTTAGCCGATGCTGGAAAGCTTATAGACGTTGCTTTCGTCGCACCCCGATGAATAACCTATTGATTTTTTGATATGATTACTGCTTACCTTCGCGTCGATTGCGTTCGATCTGTTCGTTGGGAGAAATATATTTCCCCTTTTTATACTGTTCGACATTTTGAGGATGGTCAGTTTTTAAAGACTTTTCTCTTTTCATAACCGATTCCAGCTTGGCAAATTCTGTGGGCGTTAAACTTCCGTCCAGGTCGACGTCCAGTGTGTCCCAGTATCTTGCAACATACTCATTGCTTAAACCTTCATCTCGACTGATTAAGTCATCGTGATTGTTATCAAGCGTGCTGAATGACGGGCAATTTTGTTTGCCCTCACTTTTTGTGGATGAGTTTGCTGGTTCATTCGCCCAGGCTGTCGAGCAGGTAAACAAGAGAGCCAATAAACTATATGGTAAGTGATTAATCATGAGTGTAACTCCATTGATAGTAAAAAGGGTTGTAAACAGATCGTATCAAACGGATGTGATGAGTCGACAATGACTTCAAAAAATCTGATTAACGGACTTTACTGTCTAATAGATCAGTAATAAAGCCATCGTCTCAAAGCCTAAGCAGCGTCTAACAGTAGATCTAAAGTGCGAACATGCGCTTTTTGAGCAGGCAGCAGCTTTGTTTCAATCAATGAGCGAAGATCGGCAGCTAGCTGGGTATCCTTTAAAGCTTCTTCATAATCCTCTACACCACTTTTTTCACCTTCGTGTAGCGCTTTTAGAACTGACTGTTGGCCAAGAATAGTAGCACCTCCCAGAAGTAATTTTGCCCATGTGCCCCAAGCGCCTGCATCCTCATCAGCAGTACCTCCATGATCACGGCTTTGTGTCTGGAGACTGGCAACTGCAACGATATGATCCTCATAAATGGGCATTAATTGTTCTGCTTCGCCTAGACTGACATCTTCTTTAAGCTTATTTAAAGCCTGTTGATAGGTTTCCGTTGCTGCTAATTCATCTTTCAATAATTTGTTGATTGCTTCAATGTTATGCATGACAGATTCCGAAGTAATTATTTAATGATAACGTTTACTTAGCCCTGTATCAGATGAAGAGTGAAGCGCATCATTTAAAAATGATGCGCCTCTCACTAATTAGACAGAGGCTTCCTCAGTCGAGGAAATATCCTCTGCATCCGCTTTCTCGAAAATATCTTTCGCCTTATCAATCTCATCCCTGGTTCTAGCGAGGACAGAAATCAGGGCGCTTCCTCCTTTTATTTTTCCTTCATAGCGCTTGGCTTCATATTCAGGAATACCCATGCCTATTAAACCGCCAGCCAAACCACCCGTGGCCGCACCGACTGCTGCACCGCTCAGTGCCGACATAATAGGACCTGCGGCGATTAACGGTCCAACACCCGGAATAGCCAAAGCGCCAATCCCGGCTAACAAACCAACTACAGCACCCGTGCCTAAGCCCACAGTGCCACCAATAGCCGCTCCTTCGGGTGCTTTAGTGTGCTTTTCATGGGCAAAATCCTGAGTCGTGGATTTGTCGGGAAAAAGCACCGATATAGCATCGTTTGAAAACCCCGCGGTGCTCAGGTGACTAACAATACTCTCTGTTTGTTCGAGATTTTGGGCGATACAAAAAACTGATTTAGTCATGACGTTCTCCTGGGCCTTTAGGGCGCTTTATTTTCTAGTTGATTATCTACCTTTACTACACCGCTCGTTTCCACGGCGATTTTTTGTAGTTTTATGCTTTCAGCTTCAGTTTCAACTGGGCCGCGCAAAGTCACTACGCCATTACGGGTGATAATTTTTATATTCTGTGCATTGACTGATAGCGACTCATCTTTAACCACGGCTTGCCGTATTGCAGCCGTGATAGTGATATCGCCTTCAGTTTCCTTTTGATCTTCCGGGGTTAATGTAGCGTTATCTTTGTCGCGAACATTGATTTCGGAATTTTCCAATGCAGATTCGGCTTGTATAGGGCTGGTCATCATTAGCAGACCGGCCGTTAGCGTAACCACAACTAACGTTGATTGTTTAAACATGGTGATCTCCTGGCTGGTGAGTGTTGTTTTCAAGGTAATGAAATGATGTCTTTGCTGGACCAAAGCTGAAGGTCGCTTGCAGCACTCGTTTATTTGTCTTTGTTAAGTGCGTATCTGAATAATTATTTAGTCATCGCCAGATAGCAATGGCTAAAGCGCAAAAGGCTAGCTCCCTGCACTCGGCTTTTAAGATATACCTAGATCTAGCCGTGTTCTGTACGGAAGCGAACAAAGGTGGAGTTGGCGTGCACGAATGATGTTGCAATAATGCTGGCCGTTTTAAGCTTTCAGAGTATCTGCTCATCCCTCCAATTTTAATGGGTGTGGGTGGGTGGTTGAAAAGGCTTCTGCAACAAGGATGTTTTCACGCGTCCCTTGAAATCAAGCACCTACGCCATCAATTCTAATCAGGTGATTAGTTACCTCTCAGAAAGGCCAATAAGTTGGCATTGAGCTTATCTTTATGCGTGTCTGCGAGACCATGAGGGCCATCAGGGTAAATCATTAACGTCGCATTTTTAATCAATTTTGCCGAAGCGTGAGCCGAGGCATCGATCGGCACAATCTGGTCCTCATCGCCGTGAATGATAAGGGTAGGCATATCGAATTTCTTGAGGTCCGGAGTAAAATCCGTCTCGGAAAAGGCTTTGATACAGTCGAGCTGGTTCTTTAAACCGCCCTGCATGCCCTGTAACCAAAATGCATCGCGTACACCTTGACTGATATTGGCCCCAGGTCTATCAGTGCCGAAGAATGACGAGGTGAGATCCTTGAAAAATTGCGAACGATCAGCGATTACCCCGGCACGAATCTTATCAAACACCTCCACTGGCAGGCCTGCAGGATTGGCGTTGGTCTTGAGCATCAGCGGCGAAACAGAACCCATCAATACCACCTTGGCAACGCGTTGAGATCCATGGCGGCCAATATACCGGACAACCTCACCGCCGCCGGTCGAGTGGCCAACTAAAGAAATATCATTTAGATCCAGTCTTTCGATCAGCTCTGAGAGATCGTCAGCATAGGTGTCCATGTCGTTGCCATTGTAAGGCTGACTGGAACGACCATGACCACGACGATCATGAGCAATACAGCGATAGCCATTGGCTGCCAGGAAGACCATCTGACTTTCCCAGGCGTCAGAGCTGAGTGGCCAGCCGTGACTAAATACTACGGGTGGACCTGAGCCCCAGTCTTTGTAGTAGATTTCTGTGCCATCTTTGGTAGTGATCGTGCTCATGATGAAATTTCCTGTTTAAGTTGGTGTGAAATAGGGCTTACAACAAACAATTACCTGATTATAAAGATCAATCAGCTCAGTCAAAAATCGTCATCTCGGCAGGGATTGCCGAGATCCAGATGCCATGGATGGCGAGCGCCGAACACCTCCTTGTGCTCTGGATTCCGGCAATCCCTGCCGGAAAGACGTTGTTGCTGAGGTATCTTTATAATCAGGAACAATTAATAGTTGGGCTTATTCGATAACTCTTGGGTCTTTGCGCCGAACCCACGTCAGACTTTCCGATCGGTTATCGCTGGGTGTTGGGTTCAGCAAAAAACAGGATACGAGCGCGCGTAAAAATTAAATTACTCGCCTAATGCGCTGTCTACTTCGTTTGATTTGGCTCGATACTGTTGGTTGTAGCCCTCGTAAGTAACCGCTTGAGTTCATCCGTATAATGATTAGTGCTGGGCAGTAGTTGCCATTTTCCGGCAACTTTCGGCACAATTTAAACAGGCTTCAACGCACTCATCCATTCCACCAATCTTTTTGCAACTTTCTGCGCAGGCTTCACAAATCTTGGCGCAGACTTCACAAACAAGCGGATGAAAAGGAGAACTGCTGAGCTGAAAATTTGCCGATGTCTGACAAATTTCAGCACAGTTCAGCATCAGGCGAAAGTGCGCAGTTTCAACATGCTTCCCTCCGACTTTAAGGCAATGGTTCATTGCGGTTTGCAGGCAGGCTTGATGACACTGGTTACAGGATTCGATACAGTCTTGCATCGAATGTACAGAGCTTGTATGGGCATAAGCTGGTTGATTCATGGTGTTCTCTTGGATTAAAAAAAGCATTGACCAAAAATAAACAAGTCATTTCGGCTAAAGTCTGGGTCTCAAGTGATACTTGGCTTGCCTAAAAACCTTGTAGGAACTCTAGTCTCAAAATTAATCGTAGTCGGTACGCTAAGACTCATTGCTGCGTATTTGGACTTTTAGGTGTTATTAAAATGTCATCATCAACCAAGCCATGGCACCTGATATTTCGACACCATGAAGATTCGTAGCCATCGGACTTAAACCATGACAATGCTGGAAGTTCGATAATTATTGCCCAGAGACCAAAACATCGCAGACACCGCAATTTGTCTGGACAATGGGGGCTGCTATATTTGAAAACTGTACGCTGAAACAATCCGATCGCAAGCTTTTGGTAAAGTTGTAGCCGGGGATCGACAAAATCGATCCAATGTTTTGTGTCTTTGACACTGTAAAATAGATAAAAAATATCCATGAAATGTTTAAAAATGAAGATCAATCTCACATGTTGAACACAATCTACCAAGCTACCAACATCCCAGAATTCAGTAAATTCAAACCTCACAGGTTCTGCGTAGCCCCAATGCTGGATTGGACAGACAAATTAAAATAATACAAATAAATCAATTATATAATAAATGCACAAAATAATTTGTGCATTTATAGTGCATTTTGAAATGACTGGCCGGGTGGTCATAAATGAGCAATGAGCGAGGCACCCCCTTCAGCAGAGGAAAATGAAAATATATTGTTTTTATAAAAACAAGTAAATATAATTTACAAAAACAAGTTGATATATTTTTTAATAACAAGCAAATTGATCCGTCATGGGCAGACAGCGTATCCCGGAAAACAAAAAATTAGCCGCCGCTTTGAGCGCATTGCATGATGTGCTGGGTTCAGATCTTGGGGTTGTTAGGGGCAATCAGCTTAAACAGTCTGAACGTGAAATTCTGCAAAAAAATGGCTTTTTGCAGGAAATTATCAAAGGCTGGTACTTTGTTTCCGATCCAACCGCTTCGCCGGGAGATACAACACCTTTCTTTGCCAATTATTGGGAGTATGTGTCACGCTACCTTCAGGAGCGATTCGGTGACCAATATTGTTTAAGCCCGGAGCACTCATTGTTAATGCATGCCGAAAACAATGTCATTCCTAAGCAGGTCAATATTCTCACCAGCCAGAATGCCACTTATAAAGTTGACTTGTATGGCGATTACTCACTATTCATTTACCCAGGCAAATCGGCTCAGGGTAAATCATTAAAACAAATCGTACGCGGTGTTTACTGCTTGACGGCGCCGGTTTGCCTGACGGCATTGGGGCCGCGTTTTTTTCAATCGAATGCCGGCGATATCCAGATTGTCATGAGCAAGATCGGCGATCCCTCCGAGATCGCTGTTTTGGCCGAACTCAATGCGGTTGGTGTCGGTAGACTGATTGGTGCTTATCGACAAATAGGCGATCAATCTTTCGCTGACGGCATTCAAAAACAGTTGGATGGCTTGCCGATCAAAGTAGTCGTTACCAACTCACCGTTCGATCAAAACCCGATCTATCACTTGAGCGCTCGAAATCGCCATGCCTTGTATTCCAGGATCAAATTGTTATGGAGCAAGCATCGAAATACAGTCCTGGCGTACAAGCCAAAGGTTGAGGTAATCGATGTCGCCCAGGATCATTATCTGGCTGCCATAGAATCATTGAAAATCGAGGATGCCTACCACAGTCTATCTATCGAGCGTTATCGAGTAACGCCAGAGCTCATCCAAAAGATTGCTGAAGGCCAATGGAATTCCGATTCACCGGAAGACAGGCAACATATTGCAGCCATGGCGGCCAAAGGATATTTGCTCGCCTTCAGTCTCGTTAAAGGTGATGCTGGACAGGCTTATGCGCATAAGAGATCGGCAGCGGATTTATTTGCGGATCATCATCAAGCCTGGTTTCGTCAGCTATTTGCACCATCAGTCGATGCCGGTATATTGAAGCCAAGTGATTTGATCGGTTATCGTCGGCATATGGTTTTTCTGCGTGGATCATTGCACTCGCCTCCACACTTTGATCATGTGCTGGACGGTATGGAGGCGCTCAAGGAATGTATGGTCGATGAAGGTGATGCGTTCGTTCGGGCAACATTGAGCCATTGGTTGCTGGGATATATTCACCCCTTTATGGATGGCAATGGCCGGATGGCACGCTTCAC
The DNA here is from genome assembly GCF_030651835.1 of Methylicorpusculum sp. Taxonomy (GTDB): domain Bacteria; phylum Pseudomonadota; class Gammaproteobacteria; order Methylococcales; family Methylomonadaceae; genus Methylicorpusculum. Next base: position 21,563 of record NZ_JAUSBX010000146.1, read on the forward strand.
CATGAACCTTATGCTGGCCGAGGGCGGCTATCCTTGGACTGTCATTCGAGTGGATGATCGCGAGGTTTATATGGAAGCACTGGAGATCGCCAGTGCAAAAGATGATCTTGAGCCGTTTGCGCGGTTTCTGGCGGATCGGATCGTACTTGCGCACAGCAAAATTGCAAATATTGACTGCAATGAAACGGGTAATACGTGAAAAATATCGGGTTACGACCTTGATTTGGCGTACCACAACAGATCAAAAACCGTTAAAAGTATGTTGGGTTGAAACTGTGTTGAATTACGTAAATGCTGAACTAAAAGTGCTAAGTACAAGCAACAACCGAGAGATGGTGACTCTGAGGGTCGACATCACTTCGCTTGAATAGCAAACTGGCATATTTCATTCCATGCGTCCACCCGGAATTATATGAAGCAGCCAACTATAATTTTACAGCAAACGAGCCACCGAAAATCGCTTGAAAGCAGTTGCTGGCAAATATCAAATTTGGAGTTCGCTGATCGTCCCAGTCCGGCCATTATGTAGAGTATCAAATTATGAGCAGTGGCGTTACGACGGACAAGCCAAACTAGATTTTCAGAAGCTCACAGGCTAGAGAGCAGGTAAAGGCCTTAACATAATTTCTGCTGGTGAATCTTGCCTCATTGTCACTCTTAAACGCCGCCGTCAGTAGAACATGACGTAAAATCAGGTCGCTTAGGGTTTGATTAAAACGTTACATCGCAAGTGCTCCACCAGACGCATTGATCCAGTTCTGCAAAAAGGCAGAAATTATGTAAGGGATGATGCGTTTCTCAAAATACCATTTTTGGCGAGATGGTAATGTCCCACCATTTCAAAGCCGTTGACCGCTGCAGTCTTGCCTCAAGTTCACGGACCTGATCAGCGGCTAATTTAACGCCCTTTTCATAGACGC
>NZ_JAUSBX010000152.1 GCF_030651835.1 Methylicorpusculum sp.
TTTCGACCCCTTGTTGGGTCGAAACGAGGCGACGCGGACGAATCGGGGCCGCCGGAGGCATCAGTGGTCGCGTATTTTTTTGCTGCTTGATTGGGCTGGGATGCCCAAAACAAGCTTTCGCAAAAATAGCGACTCCCCGACCCATCGTAGATCGAAATTCGGCACCGGGGTGTCCGTCAAAGGACGCCGTAAATACATCCATGTAGGCTCTATGCCAGCATCCATGCTGGCAAAGCCTTTGCCGAACAACCCGTTGCCTCCTTAGGCACTGTCGAAATTTGAAGTGCGAAAGGTATACACACAACACTGAAATTAAGTTTTGTATTTTTCAACCATGAAAGAACGTTATAATTTTGTACAAAACTGCTACCTTCACCTGTTGATATTACCCCTACCACCCTTATAAGCATTCTAATTAACTTGCAATGACAACTAATTTTCCAAACCGCTTATCACATCTAGGCATACTCACCTTAACAGGAAAGGATGCAGGTCGTTTTATACAAGGCCAGGTCACTTGCAACATCAACGACATTACGGAAGAAAAAGGCAGCCTGGGCGCTTTATGCAATGTCAAAGGTCGAGTTATCTCCACCTTTATTGTCATCAAACACCATGAATCTTACAAACTGATCCTGCCCCGAACTTTGCTGGATGTTGTAAAAACAACATTGCAGCGCTATGTGCTGAGATCTGATGTCAAGCTGATTGATTCGAGTGAATCTGACTGTTTGGCGGGATTAATGCTAAATCGGAATGCGCCGGAACTCAATTTGCCGGAGCCCGATTTTGGGGTTTTTCTAACACCCGTCTATGGCCTTAAACTGCCATCACCCGCTTTCCGTTTTCTGGTTATTCTGAGTGCCGAAGAAAGCTCAGACCGGCTGGCGTCAATATCCGGTTCTGACAAACCCTTTAGGACTATTACGAGTGAGGAATGGCAACTGCTGGATTTAAATGCCGGCATTCCCTGGCTTGACGAAACCACTTCCGAAGAATTTATTCCGCAAATGCTGAACCTGGATAAGCTGGGTGGAATCAGTTTTAACAAAGGATGTTATACCGGCCAGGAAATTGTTGCTCGCACTCACTTTCTTGGCAAAGCCAAACGAGAACTTTATCTGGCCGAGGCCGATTGTGAAACAGCACCCTTACCCAACACTGAAGTTTCTGACAATAAAGGCGAAACGGTGGGAAAAGTGCTGCAAGCCTTTTTTAACGGCAAAAACTGTAGCCTTCAAGTCGTTTTACCCACGACTGAGAGCACCAGTGATGCCCTGCAAGTAAAATCGGCAAGGTTACAACTGAGAAATTATTTATAGCTATACTTTACAGCTGTAAATAATTTCGGCTAAGTCGAATAAAGCATTTAATTTTTTAACAGGTGTAATCGATGCCTCTTCAATCATCACTAACCGGGTTAACTATAAATCGCTTTATTAGAGTCAGCTATTTCCATCTTTTTTGAGACTTTCCCCGATGCAATTTAAATCCGTTCAAGATTTTCTGGAGCATGTTCAGCAGGAACTGAATGCAAACCGTCTTATTTTGCCGACCCTGCCGGATATTGCTATAAAGGTCAGAGATACCGTCAACAAAGGCGAAGCTACTGCCCACGATCTGGCCAATATGATTGTGACCGATGCGGCCTTATCTGCACGGCTTATTCAGGTTGCAAACAGCCCTTTATACCGGGGATCCAATGAAATCAAGAATATCCAGACAGCAGTAACCCGGTTGGGGCATAAAACCCTTAAATCGTTGATAACCAGTTTGGTTATGCAACAAATGTTTAACCCCAAGTCAAATAATTTAAAACACTATTTCAGGGAAACCTGGGAACAAAGTGTTAATGTATCGGCTATCAGTCGGGCACTTGCAGCCTTTGTGCCTCATTTAAACCCTGATGAAGCGATGCTGGCAGGGTTGATACATCAAATCGGCAAACTGCCTATATTAATGCTGGTTGAAAATATGCCCGAGTTCAGCGACAGTCCGTCACGGCTTTCAAAATTATTGGAAAAAGCCCATCCTGCGATTGGAAAAATCATTATGCAAAACTGGACGTTTCCTGAAGAGCTAAAAGCGGTGCCTTACCAATATATTAATTTCTCTTACGATTCAGGGCCTAAAGCCGATTATGTCGACCTGGTCCAGGTTGCCTTTTTGCAAAGCATAGTTGGAACAGATCACCCGGCCACCCGGGTCGACTGGTCAACAGTACCGGCATTTGCCAAGCTGGGCATTGCCCCTGACTCTGAGATTTTGGAAATTGAGGGCGTCTCTGAAGAAATTGAATTAGCGCAAATGCTCCTTAACTAAATCAGCAACACAAAGCAATGACCGACACACACTCTTTTAAAGGCTTCAGACGACTGGGCACCATAACCATAATCGCCGTTTATTTCTTGATCCTTGTTGGCGGCATCGTGCGGGCTTCCGGTGCCGGAATGGGCTGCCCCGATTGGCCTACTTGCTTTGGATCTTGGGTACCACCTACCGATGTGAGTCAGTTACCTGATGATTACCAAACCATTTATGCCGAACGGGGCTATAAAAACACAACGTTTAATCGGGTAAAAACCTGGACCGAATACCTGAACCGCCTCAGCGGCGTCACAATAGGCATTTTAATTCTGGCAACCGCCTGGGCATCGCGCATTTATTTGAAAACGGATAAAACCGTGTTTTATTTATCCTGCTCGGTGGTGTTGATCGTCGGTTTTCAAGGCTGGCTGGGATCAGCCGTGGTCGCCAGCAATCTCAAACCGCTGATCATCACGCTGCATATGATGCTGGCCCTGTTTATCGTGGCATTACTGATTTATGTGATCGCCCGATCTCAACATGACACATTGCAAACCCTATCCATCGCCCAATTACCCACCCAATTCGGAACGGTAATCAAAGTTGCCATGGGCATGACTTTAGTACAGATTTCCATGGGCACTCAGGTTCGTGAAGTGGTTGATCTCATCGCAAATCAACACAGTTATATTGACAGGCAATTCTGGCGAAATGATTTCCCGATTATTTTTTATGTCCATCGCTCATTCTCAGCGATTATTCTGTTTACCAATTTGTGGCTGGGCTGGAAACTATTCAAACTGACAGGTAATAACAGAGCATTACAGCAACTCGGGATGCTTTTGGCCAGTTGTGTTGTCATTGCAATATTAGCCGGCGTTTCGCTGGATAGATTAGGATTTCCGGCATTCGCTCAACCGATACACTTATTGATGGCCAATCTCATTTTCGGCGTGCAGTTTTTGATTTATATCTGCCACAGGTACGCCAGCGAAACAATGGCCACACCGTTTACACCTGATATCGTTCAGAAATCAAATTGACGTGAAAGCAGCCGGATCACAAATCCGCTCACCCCGGCTTGACAGATCAACGGTGAGTGCAGACTTGCTGCCAGGCCGGATGATTTTGCACTTCGGTCAAAGCCAAATCCAGTAACCTGATGCCCGGTTCAGTCCGGTGCCAGGTTGAAGCACCAGAGGGATGGGGTAGCGGTATCGCTTCTGTGGTGTGCCCGTGATAGGTGACTTCATGAAGTTTTCCTATCACATCGTTCAGTTTTTTGACCGGCATCAACTGGCTGATCGCCAGTTTGCCAACCGGCAAAATCAGCGCCGGTTTGAGTAACTCGATTTCAGTATGCAGCCATCGCGCACAGTTATCGATTTCGGGCAGATTGGGAACACGGTCACCACCCTTTGGGTTTTTTCCGGGAAAACATCGGCACACAGCGGCCATGTAAATTCGCTGCCGGAAAGAAGCTTCATCTAGCCCGATACGCTGGAACCATTTGAACAGCGTTTTGCCTGCAGTCCAGGCAAAGGGCTTGCCATAAATGCCTTCTTTATCACCCGGCGCCTGACCAATCATCAATATAGGCGACAGTATTGGACTGCCACTGACAACCGGGCCTTTCATATGAGGACAGGCTCGGCAATTGGACAAAGCCGCGCGATGCTCCAGCAGCAAATGTTCTGGTTTAATCATTGGTTACAACGCAATCTCAATACCGACCGGACAGTGATCCGAGCCTAAAATATCCGGCAGAATAAAAGCCTGCCTGACCTTATCGATCAGTGTCTGACTGGTCAAAACGTAATCAATCCGCCACCCGATGTTTTTCACCCTCGCATTGGCCCGGTAACTCCACCAACTGTAGGCGACAGTATCCGGATGAAAATGCCGGAAAGTATCGACCCATCCGGCCTTGATCATGCGGCTAAAGCCGTCGATTTCGACCTGGGTATAACCGGACGATTTATTGTAGTTGGCCTTAGGGCGGGCAATATCGATTTCCTGGTGCGCCACATTAAAGTCGCCACAGGCAATCACGGGCTTTTTGCTTTGCAGTTCCTGCAGATAAGCTAAAAACTCACCATCCCAGATTTGCCTGTAATCAAGCCGTGCCAAGGCTTCGCCGGAATTAGGCACATAAACATTGAGCAAATAAAACCCCTCGAACTCGGCAACAATGACGCGCCCTTCCCTGTCATGTTCTGCTATCCCGATATCACGGATAACGAGCAGCGGCTCGTGCCGGGATAAAATCGTCACGCCGGAATAACCTTTACGTTCAGCACAATTGGAATAGATGTGATAACCGTTGATACCTTCCAGCGCTTTTTCGATCTGATCGGACTGCGCCTTGGTTTCCTGAAGCAGGATGCAATCCGCATCAAGTTGAGCCAGCGTCTCGGCAAAGCCTTTACCTTGTATGGCGCGAATACCGTTAACGTTCCATGAAATGATTTTCATCTGTAAATTCCGGGTGTAGGTAGTAATAGAAACTTCGAATCTGTAAACATTAATCGTATCTGCTCACCCCCTCCAATTTTAGTGGGTGTAGGTGGTTGATTGAAAAGGCTTCTGCAACAGGGATGTTGCAGAGAGCTACAGGGACTTATTGATGCGTCCTTTGAAATCAAGCACCTACACCCTTAATTCAAAGCGGGCGAGTAGTTACCATTAATCCTAAAATGTTTCTTTATAACTGCTGGAGTGAAGTCAATGCTTGAATTCAAGGCCATCGCAATAAATTGATAGGCCATATCTTAGATCGAAATCGGCGCCGGGGTGCCCGTCAAAGGACGCCGTAAATACATCCATGTAGGTTCTATGCCAGCATCCATGCTGACAAAGCCTTTGCCGAACAACCCGCTGCCTCCTTAGGCACTGCCGAAATTTGCAGTGCGAAAGGTATAATTCAATCGCGGGCCTGGCCCGCTCCTACACAATACGCTTAACCTCACTGCCGTCCTGAAAAAACGTACTGTTCTTGTTGAAAATACGACCAGCCCAAACAATTTGTTGGTAACACAACCAACAATCATCTTACAACAAATTTTGTTTATCTTTTATTTCAATAGCTTATGCTTGTTTTTCAGTTTGGCACACCGCTTGCTAAATACCAAGTACTGTTCACAACAAGCCCAAGCAGGAGAATAACATGGCATTACGTCAATGCGCTATATACGGTAAAGGTGGTATCGGTAAATCAACCACTACTCAAAATCTGGTCGCTGGTTTAGCCGAACTCGGCAAGAAAGTGATGATTGTCGGCTGCGACCCAAAAGCTGACTCTACCCGTTTGATCCTTCACGCCAAAGCACAAAACTCAATTATGCAAATGGCTGCGGATGCAGGCAGCGTAGAAGATTTGGAACTTGAAGATGTATTAAAGGTAGGTTATCGCGACATTAAATGTGTTGAATCAGGTGGCCCAGAGCCAGGCGTTGGTTGTGCCGGCCGTGGTGTTATCACAGCGATCAACTTCCTTGAAGAAGAAGGTGCGTACGATGAAGACCTTGATTTTGTTTTCTATGATGTACTTGGGGATGTTGTCTGTGGTGGTTTTGCCATGCCAATCCGTGAAAACAAGGCGCAGGAAATTTATATCGTTTGTTCGGGCGAAATGATGGCCATGTATGCGGCCAACAATATCGCCAAAGGTATCGTGAAATACGCTAACTCAGGCGGCGTTCGTTTAGCCGGTTTAATCTGCAACTCACGTCAAACAGCTCGTGAAGACGAACTGATTATGGAGTTGGCTTCTAAACTCGGTTCACACATGATTCACTTCGTTCCACGCGACAACGTGGTTCAACGTGCTGAAATTCGCCGTATGACAGTCATCGAGTACGAACCGCAAGCCAAACAGGCGCAAGAGTACCGCGATCTTGCTACTAAAATCCTCCACAACAAAAATCTGGTCATTCCAACACCCATCACGATGGACGAACTGGAAGATATGTTGATGGAATTTGGCATCATGGAAGAAGTTGACGAGAGCATCGTTGGCAAGACTGCAGCAGCTGAAGCTACTGCTTAAAGCTGATTGGGTTTGGCTTATAAGTCAAACCCGACACACAGCTCAAGATGTTGGGTTAGGCATTTGCCTGACCCAACCTACGATTCCCACAACTGCCTGTTGGGAGATTACCCACGGCATTAGGAGGATAACATCATGGCAGCCATGACAAGAGAAGAGACTGAAGCACTCATTCAGGAAGTGCTGGAAGTCTACCCAGAAAAAGCTAAACTCGATCGCGCCAAACATTTGGCCGTGAACGATCAAAGCCTGGAAAAAGCAAATAAATGTATTACTTCAAATCGTAAGTCCCTGCCGGGTGTCATGACCATTCGTGGTTGCGCCTATGCCGGTTCAAAAGGGGTGGTTTGGGGTCCGATCAAAGACATGATCCATATTTCCCACGGCCCGGTCGGCTGCGGACAATATTCCCGCGCCGGTCGCCGTAACTATTACGTCGGTACCACCGGTGTCAACACCTTCGGCACAATGAACTTCACTTCCGATTTTCAGGAAAAAGACATCGTTTTCGGCGGCGATAAAAAACTCGCTAAGCTGATCGATGAAATCGAAGTGTTGTTTCCATTGAATAAAGGCATCTCGATTCAATCAGAATGCCCTATCGGCTTGATCGGTGACGACATCGAAGCGGTCGCCAAAGTGAAGAAAAAAGAACACGGAAAAACCATCGTACCGGTTCGTTGCGAAGGCTTCCGCGGTGTTTCTCAATCATTAGGCCATCATATTGCGAATGATGCGATCCGCGACTGGGTCCTGGAAAATCGCGATGGCGATGACAGCTTCCCGACCACACCCTACGATGTCGCAGTTATCGGCGATTACAACATCGGCGGAGATGCCTGGTCATCCAGAACCTTACTGGAAGAAATGGGTCTGCGCGTAGTGGCACAATGGTCCGGTGACGGCACCATCGCTGAAATCGAAAAAACCCCGAAAGTGAAGCTGAACCTGATTCACTGTTACCGTTCGATGAACTACATCGCACGGCATATGGAAGAAAAGTACAGCATTCCCTGGATTGAGTATAACTTCTTCGGTCCTACCAAAATCGCGGAATCATTGCGCAGAATCGCATCCCATTTCGATGAAACCATCCAGGCAGGCGCAGAACGCGTAATTGAACGTTACAAGATCGAGTATGAAGCGGTTATCGCCAAGTACAAACCACGTCTCCAAGGTAAACGCGTGATGCTCTATGTTGGCGGCTTACGTCCACGTCATGTGATCGGCGCTTATGAAGACCTGGGCATGGAAGTGGTAGGTACAGGCTACGAATTTGCTCACAATGATGACTACGACCGTACCATCAAGGAAATGGGTAACGCTACCCTGCTTTATGATGATGTGACCGGCTACGAGTTTGAAGAATTCGTCAAAAAAGTCCAGCCTGACCTCGTCGGCTCCGGCATCAAGGAAAAGTATATTTTCCAAAAAATGGGAGTGCCTTTCCGTCAGATGCACTCTTGGGATTATTCAGGTCCTTATCACGGCTACGACGGCTTTGCCATCTTCGCCAAGGATATGGATATGACTATCAACAATCCTTGCTGGAAAAACTTTAAAGCACCTTGGAAAACCGAGGCTGCCAGTGATGCGGTAAAAGCGGTGGCATAACACCCTGTGTTGGGTTGCAAACACCTGCAACCCATCCTAAACATATCTACCTAATGCAGGCTGGGTTGACCGATAAACCAACCCGGCAAAATCCAATCTACGCTGTCCACAGATTAGTGGCGCGTCAGGAGATTATCATGAGCCAAGAAGTCGACAACATTCAACCCAGTTATCCCTTGTTCCGTACTGACGAATACAAAGAGAACCTGGCCAATAAACGCGAAGCCTATGAAGAACGTCACCCGCAGGAAACCATTGACGAAGTGTTCCAATGGACGACCAGTCAGGAATACAAAGAATTAAACTTCAACCGCGAAGCGCTGACCGTTAACCCAGCCAAAGCCTGTCAACCTTTAGGTGCGGTATTATGTGCACTGGGCTTTGAAAAAACCCTGCCTTATGTGCATGGATCTCAAGGTTGTGTGGCTTATTTTCGTACCTATTTCAATCGTCATTTTAAAGAACCGATCGCCTGCGTCTCCGACTCGATGACTGAAGATGCGGCTGTTTTCGGTGGGCAAAAAAATATGTTTGCCGGTCTTGAAAACGCAAAAGCCCTTTACAAACCCGACATGATTGCCGTTTCGACAACCTGTATGGCTGAAGTGATTGGTGACGACTTGAATGCGTTTATTAACAACGCTAAAAAAGAAGGGCATATCGAACAGGAATTTCCAACTCCGTTTGCGCATACGCCAAGCTTCGTAGGCAGTCATACGACCGGTTGGGATAATATGTTCGAAGGGATTGCCCGGTATTTCACGCTAAATTTCATGGAAGGTAAAGAAGTCGGTTCCAACGGCAAAATTAATTTTGTACCCGGCTTTGAAACCTATCTTGGAAACTTTCGCGTTATTCATCGCATGATGAAAGAAATGGGTGTCGATTATTCATTGCTCAGTGATCCTACCGAAGTGCTGGATACTCCTGCTGACGGTCAATTCCGCATGTATGCCGGCGGCACAACGATGGATGAAGTCAAAGATGCACCGAATGCCATCAATACGATTCTACTGCAACCTTGGCAATTGGAAAAAACCAAGAAATATCTGAACAATACCTGGAAACACGAAACACCGAAGCTGGAAATTCCGATGGGACTGGAGTGGACCGACAAGTTGTTGATGACCATTTCCGACCTGACCGGCAAACCCATTCCAGCCTCACTGGAAAAAGAGCGCGGCCGCTTTGTCGACATGATGACTGACTCTCATGCCTGGTTACACGGTAAGAAGTTTGCTCTGTATGGCGATGCCGACTTTGTCTTGGGCATGACCAAATTCCTGCTGGAACTGGGTGCTGAAGTAACTGACGTCTTGGCTAACCATGCAAACAAACGCTGGAAAAAAGCCTGTGAAGAAATCTTAAATGCTTCACCTTACGGCCAAACTGCGACAGTTCATATCAGCAAAGACTTGTGGCATTTCCGCTCATTGGTTTTCACCAACAAGCCTGATTTCATGATCGGTAATTCCTATGGAAAATTCATTCAGCGGGATACTTTGTATAAAGGTGAAGAGTTTGAAGTTCCGTTAATCCGGATAGGCTTTCCAATATTTGACCGTCATCATTTACACAGAATGACGACTCTGGGTTACGAAGGGGGCATGTATATACTGACTACCCTGGTCAATGCGGTTCTTGAGCAGCTGGATAAAGAAACACGCGGCATGGGCACTACCGACTATAACTACGATTTGGTTCGCTAGTTAATTCAAGTTTGGGTTAGCTGACAATCGCTGACCCAACGCTCAAGCTTCAACGTTGGGTTGGCTGTTGCCAACCCAACCTACTTTTGTTTGGAGAACCCTATGCCCAGCGTCATGCTGAGAAAACGTGAAGACGGCAAACTGCTGTTTTATGTGGCTAAGAAAGATCTTGAAGAAACGATTGAGTCTATGGAATTTGATACCCCCGACAAATGGGGCGGCGAAGTGGTGTTAGGGGACGGCTCACGCTACTACTTCGAACCCACCTCGCCACCGCCTAAAATTCCAACGACTTTACAAGCAAAACGTTTATAAGGAGGCTGTCATGGCTTTATATATTGTGGCTGACGAATGTATTTCCTGCGGTGATTGTGAACCGGTCTGTCCGACCGGCTCGATCAAAGAAGGCGCCATCGTCTACGAAATCAACAAAAAAACCTGTACTGAATGTCTGGGTGACCATGACAAGCCTGAATGCGTCAGGGTATGCCCCATCGACAACTGTATCCTTCCGTTAACGGCCTAGTCATGAACAAGCCAAATCTAAACAGGGATCTGGCTTTGCGTATCGGGTTGGCAGCTCGCTCCCTACCCGATATACAGACTAAGTTATTTATGACTGTATTAACCGAATGCACCGGATTACCCTTGACGGAAGAGTCGGTTGACTCCTTGGATAAAGCTCGGTTCAACGCGATTTTTAAGCAGCACGGGCGAGAATTTAATAAAGCTGTGCTGGATAACGCATTAAGCATTCTTAAAACAGTCCAACCGGAAGAAATAGCCGCGACTGACCAACCGGTCTATCAAGACGGCGAAATGCCAGGCTCTATCCGAATTGCGATTGGCAGTCAGGATGGCTTCCACGTCGACGGACATTTCAGTTCATGCCTGCAATTCATGATTTATCAAATATCGACCAGCGAAATCCGTCCTATCGATATTCGTCCGATTCAGATGGATGATGCCCGAAAATATTCGGATAAAAACGAATACCGTGCCGATTTGATTGCTGATTGCCAAATTCTGCATATCGCCTCCATAGGCGGAGCGGCAGCAGCTAAAATCGTAAAAAAAGGCGTTCATTTGATTAAAATCGGCAACCATAAAACGATAGCCTCCGTGCTGGAACAACTGCAACACATACTTGTCGAGTCTCCTCCTCCCTGGCTCGCCAAGGTGATGGGTATCGAGGGGACTCAGCGCTTTCGTTTCGAAAAACAGGAACCGGTTTTATGATTAACCCGCAACTGACACAAACCATTGCTGAAACCATTGCCTCGCAAGGGATTGATGAAACGGTAATCGGTTTATTGAGAGAGCAACATCCGGGGATTCACTTTACCTATTGCATGGACGACGACATCCCGGATCAATCCCCTGTATTGGAACATCCCGAATTTAATTTATATCTGGTTGACGGAAAAGATCATTGCCTGTGCCTGACGCAAAGTTATGAACAGGCATCCGGTTTCGTCGTCGCTGAAATTGTGGAATACGACTGATAAGGATACTCGATGGACGGTGAACAACGCCCCGTTTCGACTCCGATGGCCGACTGCAGTCTATGCCGTTTTCGCAGCAAAACCTTGCTGATGGGCCGCTGCATGCCGGGTGACACTTGTGTGATGGCCGAAAGTGGCCGGCAAATCGACCGTTTTCTTAGGGTCAATCCGGTTTATGCCGTGCTGTTCCTGAACGATTCCTTTTGGGAAAGACGGGCAATAGCAGTTCGTTATGCACCCTTAAAAGCATTGCTGAATGTGATTACGGATGAAGATGAAGTCGTCAGACGCGCCGTTGCTTTTCGGCTACCCCCGCACCAGTTGCTGCCCATGATCGATGACCCTGACCGGGAAGTGCGCATGACGGTTGCTGATCGCATCGATCTTGAACACCTGGAAAAGCTGGCAACGGACCGGGATTACATCGTTAGGGTAACCGTCGCCAAACGCCTGCCTACCGGCCGTTTATTTCGTTTTATCAAGGACGGGGACCTGGAAGTGCGCAAAATCGTTGCCAAACGGCTTCCGGAGATGAGCCTTGGCCTGATGATACATGATGCCGACCCGGAAATAAGACGAATCCTGGCAGAACGAATGGCGCCAGACGATGTTTCGGTGCTGTTTAACGATGATGACTGGCTGGTGCGCTATACCGCCGCGCTACGGGCCAACCCTGATGACTTGTCGGTACTGGCCGACGATCCGGAACCCGATGTCCGGGCCTTGGTACATCAACGCCTTAATGCTGCGCATCCTTCTGGAGCCGATTATGAATGAATCGCAATTAATCATTGCCGGTCAAACCCTTTCTGAATGCTGTAAAAAAATTATTCCGGGCCAAAGCGATGAGTTGTTGCTGGCTAAATTAGAATCACTGATTCCGGATTATCCGGTACGTTTGGCCATGATTGGCGAAGAATGGTATCGCATAGGCGGCGTGGTCGACTCCGAAGGTAAACGTATCGCCCAGGATCTAATTGAGTGGACTGAAAGAACCTATATCCAGTGCGGTCAAAATCTGCAAATCCTGATCGACCATGCCCGCGAACAAAAACTGATAGCCACCCGGCAAACCGGCAAAACGCTGTATTATGTCGTTCAAACCGGCAAACAAGCGGCTGATTTCACTTTGATTGAAATCGATAAGACCCATGAAATTTCCGACCGGTTAATGGTCAATGAAAAAGAGCTGCCGGAAGATTTAGAGGAATTTATTGATCCGATGAATCCGGCCAGTATTGAAACTTTTTACCTGGGTTCTTCCAACTACACGTATCGGCGCAAAACCGATATCAATTTATTCATGGAAGAAATCAACAAACATCATGCGTTCGAACATCCGGTTCAACGTTTCATGGACGACTGGAATCGCAGCAGCGCCGGCCAAAGTCATAAACTGTCTGAAGACTGGATCATCCGACCCTATCAACATACCGGACGTTTCGGCGAACAGATTGTGAACGCCGAAATTATCAACACCCACCTCAATCACCTGCCTTACCTTGAAGATATCAGCGGAATCAAAGGCAACACACTCAACAATCTGTTAAACCGGTTCGATCGCCAGGCCGGCTATCCCTTTGCCTGGTTTTTTTATATGGTCAAAGGCAAGCTGGTTTCGCCGTACAGTGCGCAATCGGTTTACAAAGACATCACCGGAGATTTTGCTTACCTTCCGGAACGGGACGAAGCCATTCTTCGCGACTGGATTGCCCAGCCTTATAATGTGTAAACCGTAAGCCGGATTCATCTGTATTTGCGAATCCAATAGCATGAGTTGGATTGCAAGCTGTTTGCAACCCAATGCTTATAGCCTCAGCAATTCTCAATTTGAAGTAAAAAAGGGTTGGGAGAAGCTTTTCGAGGATTTCGGCAGCAGGGCAGATTTTTATTCCGGACAAAATCTGCATTTCCACCCTCCTTGGCGGTCAGATGCTGCTGTCAAGTCCCTATGGAAGGGTTTACACGTTCCTCGAAAGGCATTTCCCAGCCCAAAGTGACGCTGAAAATTTCAACCTGGAAATTGCTGCTAAAGCCTAGAGGCTTAAGTTACCCATTTCGACGCAAAATACTAATGACTGATCATCCAAGGCCGCTGGGACGGAAAGACCTTGCTGCCATCGGGCATAAACACCACCTGCTGACTCAAATCACTGCGATCCGGATGTTTAACGCTGCAACCGCAGCCTTTGCCATGCTGATGGCGTAGGGCCGTTTCTTCTCGGGCATCCGGTGTTGATAGCCGGGGTTCATGCCTTGCTTTCTCGTTGGTTTCGATAATTTTTCGTTTGGCCGGCGCCATGGCCAGCACCTGCGGAGCAATTAAAATCACACGGGCGCTGGGCTTGCCGCATCTTGGGCACGCACAGGGCATACCGGCTTGGTCCATGGTAGCAAGCTCGTGGAAAACGCCATGATCTGAACATTTATAATCATAAACAGGCACGGTCAGCACTCCTCTTGATTCGATTAACTTAGAAACATCACTGATACACGAAACCACTCAAATGTGGACTCATTGTAAATTTGTAACTACTCGCTCGCTTGTAATAGAGGGTGTAGGTGGTTGATTGAAAAGGCTTCTGCAACAGGGATGTTGCAGAGAGCTACAGGGACGTATTTATGCGTCCTTTGAAATCAAGCATCTACACCTAATACAATCGGATGGGGTGAGTAGATTCGCACATTTTAAGATTAAAGATCGGGTGACAAAGGCACTTGAACACTGCCGTCCACTTCTATTTTTGGACCATCGGCATTGGGTTTGACCTCAAATTTGAAAATATCCGTGGGTAACCATAAGGTCGCACAGGCGTTTGGTATATCCACAACTCCGCTGATGTGACCTTGAACCGGCGCAACGCCGAGAATGGTATAAGCTTGGGCGCGCGAATAGCCGAATTTGGTGAGATATTCAATCGCATTTAAACAGGCCTGGCGATATGCAATATGAACATCCAGATAATGCTGTTTGCCGCCCTCATCGACAGAGATACCTTCAAATATCAAGTAATCGTCATATTTGGGCGCCATCGGACTGGGTTTGAAAATTGGATTCTTGATTCCGTATTTCTGCATGCCATCCTTGATTAGGTTAACCCGCATATGAATCCAACCGGCCATTTCGATGGCGCCGCAGAACGTAATTTCGCCGTCGCCCTGACTGAAATGCAAATCGCCGACACTGAGCCCGGCATTGTCGACATAAACCGGAAAATACACGGTTGAACCGCGGGATAAATCCTTGATATCACAGTTGCCGCCATGTTCGCGCGGCGGAACCGTCCTGGCGCCCTCTGCTGCAGCGGCCTTAGCCTCTTCGCCTTTCATCCGACCCATATGCGCGGTATCCGCATATGGCAATGTTGCCAGAGCGGGCACTCTATCGGGATCGGTATCATATAGCGCTTTTTCTCGTGTGTTCCACTCTTCTAACATGGCTTTGGAAGGCAATGTTCCGATCAGTCCCGGGTGGATCAAGCCGGCAAATTCGACGCCCGGTACGTGGCGCGATTTGGTAAACATGCCGTTAAAATCCCAGATTGTCTTTTGCGCTTCCGGGAAATGTTCGGTCAAAAATCCGCCGCCGTTCTGTTTGGAAAAGAAGCCGTTAAAACCCCACTGACTCTCCTCAAAAGCACCGATATCGAGAATTTCTACGACCAGCAAATCACCGGGTTCTGCGCCTTCAACGCCTACAGGTCCTGATAGAAAATGCACTTTTGACAAGTCGACATCACGCACATCATCGGCGGAGTCATTGTTTTTGATCTGTCCGCCGGTCCAGTCCACCGACTCGACGATAAAATCATCGCCGGGTTTCACCATCGCCACCATTGGTATATCCGGGTGCCAGCGGTTGTGAATCATATCGTTTTCGTAAGGGGATTTGTTCAAATCAACTTTTATAATGGTGTCAGCCATATGATTTCTCCTGAGTGGATTGATTGTTTGGGTGGTTCAAACGGACAAATAAGCCGCGACTTTGGCTTCGTTAAGCGATGCCCGCTCTTCTTCATGCACAATTTCGCCTTTCTCCAGCACGATGACCCGATCCGCAATTTCAAGCGTAAAGCTCAGCACCTGCTCGGATACGATAATGGACAAGCCGCGGGTATCCCTGATCTTTTTCAACGTGCGAGCCATTTCACGGATGATCGAAGGCTGAATCCCTTCTGTCGGCTCATCCAGCAACAACAGTTTGGGCTTGCTGGCCAATGCTCTGGCGATGGCCAGTTGCTGTTGCTGTCCGCCGGATAGATTGCCGCCGCGGCGGTTACGCATTTCCTCAAGCACTGGAAACAGTTCGTAAAGATCTTCCGGGATGGTTTTTTCACCGGTACTGGTCAGGCCGGTTTCGATGTTTTCCTTGACGGTCATGGTTGAAAAAATCATCCGTCCTTGTGGTACAAAACCTAAACCGCCAGCCACGCGCTGATGACTTTTAAGATGGGTAATATCGATGTCTTCCAGCGTAACCATGCCCTGCGCAACCGGTACCATGCCGATCAGCGACTTCATCAGCGTCGATTTACCCATGCCGTTGCGGCCCATCACCGCAACAATTTCTCTGGGTTTAACCTGAAAGTTAAGCCCATGCAGTACTTCACTCTGACCATAAGCCACGTGATAATCTCTAACGCTCAACATTCTGATTTCTCCTGATTCTCATCAATGCCCAAGATAAACTTCAATTACTTTGGGATCATTTTTCACGCGCGTCATGGAGCCTTCCGACAACACTTTGCCCTGGTGCATGACGGTTACCCGGTGCGCAATGTCTTCAACGAACTGCATATCATGTTCGACCACCAGCACAGAACGTCCTTCGGTAATTCGATTAAGCAAATCCGCCGTTTTTTTACGTTCGGCAACGGACATGCCCGCAACCGGTTCATCCAGCATCAGCAAATCCGGTTTCTGAATCAGTAACATCCCGATTTCCAGCCATTGTTTCTGACCATGGCTTAACAGACCGGCCTGTTTGTCCAGGTCATCTTTTAGAAATATGGTCTCAGCGGTTGCCTCCACCTCCCGGATGACTTCCTTATCGCGCTTGAAGGCTAACGCACCAAAAACGCTGCGACCACGCGGGTAAGAAATCTCCAGGTTTTCAAAGACGGTCAAGTCATCGTAGATGGAAGGGTTTTGAAACTTTCGGCCCACGCCCGTATGTACAATTTCGTGTTCTTTCATCCGCGTCAGCTCTTTCCCACGGAATTTGATGGAGCCTGTTGTGGCCTGCGTGCGTCCGCAAATCAAATCCAGCACAGTAGTCTTGCCTGCTCCGTTCGGTCCGATAATGACCCGGATTTCGCCTTCATTGACATAAAACGACAAGTCATTGACGGCTTTAAATCCGTCGAACGACACCGTAAGACCTTCCACTTCAAGGACAAAATCATTCGCCTTAATCGACATAAACGCCTCCTTCCAGCGAATTGACAGGCACCGTTTCATCGGATTGTTTTTCAGTGCTTTTACTGGTTGCGGTTTCAGGCTGAGTATCCGTTGAAGTCAACGGCGCCTTTTCCACAACTTCAGCAGGTTGGACCGGTTTTGCCTTGCCGTGATACCAGGCGGGAAGATAGGGTTCTATGTAGCGAAGAAACAGACTGGCAAGACCATTGGGAAAAGCCATGACGACACCAATGAACAGTGCGCCCATGGCAAACAGCCATAATTCTGGAAATGATTCGGAAAAACTGGTTTTGGCCCAATTCACCAGCAAAGAACCGTATACCGCGCCGAGTATCGACAATCTTCCGCCCACAGCGCAGAAAATCACCATTTCTATCGACGGCACAATGCCGACAAAAGAAGGCGACATAAACCCGACCTGCAGCGTAAACATCGCTCCACCGACTGATGAAATGGCAGCGGCCAGACAAAACACAAAGATTTTGAAGTTGGCCACATCGTAGCCGGAAAACCGGACCCGTTCTTCACGGTCACGCATCGCTACCAGAATCCGGCCTAATTTGTTCTTACGGATAAACTGAGCGATCAGCAGGCAGCCAAACAACAGGATGCAATTGACAAAATAAAGAACCAGCTTCGCATTATCGCTGCGGATGTCCCAACCCAGTAGCGTGCGTAAATCGGTAATGCCATTAACGCCGCCGGTATAACCTTGCTGACCGATGATCAGAATGGTCAGTATTGCCGCCAACGCCTGGGTTATGATGGCGAAATAAACACCGCCCACCCGGCGTTTGAACATCGCCACGCTGATAATAAACGCAAACAGTGTGGGCACCAGAACCACCGCAATCAAGCTCAGCGTCAGACTGTTAAAAGGCTGCCACCACCAGGGAATCGCAGTAATCTGATTCCAGTCCATAAAATCGGGAATACCGGGAGTCGACTGGATTTTCGTCGATACGGGATCGGACGCTTCCAACTTCAAAAACATGGCCATACAATAGCCGCCCAGTCCGAAAAAAAGGCCCTGACCCAAACTCAGAATACCGCCGTATCCCCAGCACAGCACCAGACCCAATGCGACGAAGGAATAGGTCAGGTATTTGCCGACCAGATTCAAACGAAACACATCCAAAATCAGCGGTAGTATCACGATCAAAATAAGCGCCAGCACTGCAAATCCAATCAGGTCCTGACGCGGCATAAACAAAGCTTTAGCACGTTCCTGCATGGGAATATCTCCTTGATAGTATTAATGACGGATCTTGAGAGCGAAGAGACCTTGAGGCCGCAACATGAGAATCCCAACCACCAGAAGCAAGGTAATCACCTTGGCCATTGACCCGCTGAGAAAAAATTCCAGTGTGGACTGCGATTGCGAGATGGTGAACGCTGATGCGATAGTACCCAGCAAACTTTGCGCACCTCCGAATACAACAACCAGAAATGTATCGACGATATATAACTGTCCCGATGTTGGTCCGGTGGAGCCTATCATCGTAAAAGCACTGCCTGCGACACCCGCAACGCCGCAACCGATGCCAAAAGTATATCTATCGATTTTTTCGGTATTGATGCCTACCGCTCCGGCCATGGGCCGATTAAGCACCACCGCACGCACCTGTTTTCCCCATCGGGAACGGAACATCAGTAAATAAACGCACAAAGAAATAAACAGCGTCAGCACCATGACGAAAATACCGTTGATCGGTACCTCAATGGTTTCGCTCAATGGATAAGAACCCATCATCCAGTCCGGCAAAGTGACGCCTACTTCGCGCGCCCCGAAAATCGTCCGATAAAGCTGCTGTAAAATCAGGCTCAAGCCCCAGGTTGCCAGCAAAGTATCCAGCGGACGTTTAAACAGGAAGCGAATCATGCACCACTCCACCAGCACACCCAGCGCAAATGAAGCAAGAAACGCCAAGCCCATCGCGACAAAGAAATATCCGTCAAACAGACTGGGCAGGTAGGTCTCAAATAATTTAGCTGTTAAATAGGTTACGTAAGCACCCAGGATCATGAACTCCCCGTGTGCCATATTGATGACCCCCATCTGACCGAAAATAATGGCTAAGCCCAACGCCATCAGAACCAGCACTGAAAAAAGAATCAATCCTGCAAATCCTTGCATCGCAAGGATTGAGGTCAGCTCACTCATGGTGTACTCATCAAACATCGTTCAATCCTCCATTGCTGCCATTTGAATAGCGTGGGCCGGATTCAGTGTTAACTTTGTCCGGCCCTTTAAAGCGTTTACTGATAACCCACCGGGAATGGATTAGGTTCGATCAAATCGGCACTTTCAAATACGACTTTGTATTGGCCGTCTTTCTGAGCCAAACCGACGCGGGTCTTGGACCAAAGATGGTGGTTTTCATGAATCTTGACATAGCCTTCAGGCGCGGTGGTCAGTTCGATACCAGGAGACGCGGCACGCACTTTATCGATATCGAATGAACCCGCTTTTTCGACCGCAGCTTTCCACAACCAAGGTCCCAGATAGGCAGCCTGTGTTACGTCACCGATGACAATGTCTTTACCCCATTTGTCTTTGAAGGCCTGGACAAATGCAGCGTTATTGGGATTATCCAAACTTTGGAAATACTTCATCGCGGCATAGGCGCCTTCAATATTTTCTCCCCCTATACCCAGGATTTCATCTTCAGTAACGGAAATAGTCAGTAACAGCGGTTTTTCGCTGGTCAGTTTGATACCAGCGGCATTCAACTGTTTGTAAAAGGCTACGTTAGATCCACCCACCACAATGGCGTAGATCACATCCGGCTTTTTGAGTTTGATCTTGTTGATCACGGAGTTGAACTGGGTATGTCCCAGCGGATAGTATTCTTCCCCGACGACGGTCAGGCCCAATTTTTCGATATGTTTACGGGCAATCTTGTTGGAGGTACGCGGCCAGATGTAATCGGAACCGAGCAGATAAAACGTTTTAGCCCCCTTCTCTTTTACGACCCAGTCGATACCGGCAATAATTTGTTGTGTCGCTTCCTGACCGGTATAAATGACGTTGGGAGACTGTTCCAATCCTTCATAAAATGTCGGGTAATACAACATGCCGTTATATTGTTCAAATACCGGCAATACCGCCTTACGGGACGCGGAGGTCCAGCAACCGAATACAGCCGCCGTTTTGTCATTGACCAGCAGTTTTTTTGATTTTTCAGCAAAGGTCGGCCAATCACTGGCGCCATCTTCCTGAATGTATTCGATCTTACGGCCTAATACGCCACCCATGGCGTTGATCTGGTCGATAGCCAATTTCTCAGCCTGCACCGAGCCGGTTTCGCTGATCGCCATGGTACCGGTCACCGAATGCAAAATCCCGACGGTTACGGTATCATCGGTTACGGCCAGTCCCGTGGTATTGACTTCACTGGTTGCCGGTGCCGCCCAGGCCATGTGTGACGCCAGCAAAAGGCTCACAGGCAGGGCGCATAGCGCTTTGACAGCCAGACGACGTCCGGACACCTGACAAGGGCTGCCGGCATTGGATAGTCGAAGATCGGATGGGTTACGCATAATGTGCTCTCCTAAGGTTTATGTGGTTCGCAGTTAGTGTCCGTCAAAGCGGCGTTGTCCGCCATTCGTCGGATGGTCACCCCCGTTACGTCATATGACGTATAGCTAATGACACCCTGCCCGAGTATGCTTTGAACTATGAAAACCCGTTTAGCCAAGCTTTCTGCTGTTGCCTGTGGTAACTCGCAATCAGAACACCCTCCGTTTGATCCCGGCCCGGATCGGTTTACGCACATCAATTGTTTAATTGACTTAAAACAATATCCGTCACTTTCGAAAGCACGTTTCTCCCAAGTGCCTGCTTTCAGCTCATGAATGCTCAGCAAAAAGTTTTCCGGGTCCGCAGGAATTACAATCGCTGGGTAGCCAACCAAACGCTTGAAGACTACGCGCTACGTTTCACGGCTAATAGCGCTAGAAAATGGTCGGCCATGCAGGTGGCGCTTACTGCTTTGGGTGCGATTTCATTTCTGGCTTTGGAGGCCATCGGCGGCGCAATCACCCTCAGCTATGGCTTTACTAACGCCGTAACCGCAGTTGCGGTGGTCGGAACCATCATTTTTTTGACCGGTTTGCCTATTTGTTATCACGCGGCAAAACAAGGCATTGATATTGACTTGCTCACCCGGGGAGCAGGTTTCGGTTATATCGGCTCGACCATCACTTCGCTTATTTATGCGTCTTTCACGTTTATTTTTTTCGCACTGGAAGCTGCAATTCTGTCATTGGCGCTGGAACTTATCCTCAACATCCCGTTATCGATCGGCTATTTAATCAGCGCCTTGCTGGTCATTCCGCTGGTTACCCACGGCATCACCCTGATCAGCCGGTTTCAAATCTGGACGCAACCGCTGTGGATTGTGCTGCAAATCCTGCCTCTGGCCTGCATTGCTTTAAAATCGGATGAAGCCATCAGCCTTTGGACTGGCTACAATCCCACGGCAACCGGCCCGGATTTCAACTTGATTGCTTTTGGCGCAGCGTCTGCGGTTTTGTTCTCGCTGATAGCGCAAATCGGCGAACAGGTAGACTTTCTCCGTTTTCTACCCCAGAAAAATAAATCGTCGCGCAGTTGGTGGTTAGCGATGCTGACCGCCGGGCCCGGCTGGATCATCATCGGGTCGGGCAAGATATTGATAGGATCTTTTTTAGCCGTGCTGGCCCTCAAGCACGGTATCGCGGATGATGAAGCTTCCGATCCTAACCGGATGTATCTGACCGCATTCAGTTATATGAATCAAAGTCCGCAATTCACGCTGTTGCTGACCGGCGTGTTTGTTATTTTGTCCCAGCTTAAAATCAACGTGACAAACGCCTATGCTGGATCAATTGCCTGGTCCAATTTTTTCTCCAGACTCACTCAAAACCATCCCGGCCGAGTCGTCTGGCTGGTGTTCAATGTTGCAATTGCATTGATGCTGATGGAACTCGGCATTTACCGGGTTCTAAAAGAAATTCTGGGTGTCTATGCGATTATTGCTCTGGCCTGGGTAGGCTCAATGGTTGCGGATCTGGTCATCAACAAACCGCTGGGCTTACGCCCTCAAACCATGGAGTTTAAACGCGCCCATCTTTATGATATTAATCCTGTCGGCGTCGGCTCCATGTTCGTTGCATCAGTCACCGGCTTTATGGCTCACGGCGGGCTGTTCGGGGACATTCCGCGCGCCCTGTCGTCGTTTATCGCACTGGGCTCAACGTTTGTTTGCGCGCCGCTAATCGCCTGCTTAACCCAGGGACGTTACTATATCGCCCGCGAACCCACGGTTTTTCCTTCTCGTGCTGAAATTAGCTGTTGTATTTGTGAACACCATTTCGAACCGGAGGACATGAGTCATTGCCCCGCTTATGCCGGGCCTATCTGTTCGCTGTGTTGTTCATTGGATAGCCGTTGTCACGACATGTGTAAAACCAACGCCAGACTGTCGGATCAACTCACGGCAACGTTAAGCCTGGTGTTTCCACTGAGCTGGGTAAAAGTGCTGAATACCCGTATGGGCCATTTTCTGGGTTTGTTCATACTGACCAGCTTGATGATCGCAAGTTTGTTGACACTGGTGTATTTTCAAATCACGCTGGATGATGGGGTTGAAAAAAAGGTGGTAGCCCGGGCCTTGATCAACGTTTTCTTTATCCTTTTGATCGTATCGGGCGTAGTGGCCTGGATGTTCGCGCTGGTCCATGAAAACAGAAAAATTGCACAGGAAGAATCCCGGCGCCAGACACAACTATTGATGGCTGAAATTACCGCCCATAAAAAAACCGATCAGGAATTACAACAAGCCAAAGAGGTTGCCGAATCCGCCAACAAGGCCAAGAGCCGCTATTTGACGGGGATCAGTCATGAATTACGCTCACCGCTCAATGCCATCATGGGCTATGCGCAACTGCTGGAAAAAGACCCTGCCATCCCGGCAAAACGGAGGGATGCGCTGGCCGTTATCCGGCGCAGCAGTGAACATCTGGCCGACTTGATCGAAGGTCTGCTTGATATTTCCCGCATTGAGGCAGGACGTCTTCATCTGTCGCGCAGCGATGTCCAGCTGGGCAGTCTGCTGGATCAGATTGTCAGCATGTTCGAAGTACAGGCGATGTCAAAGGGCATCCATTTTGATTACACGTGCCTGACTCCGCTTCCCGATACGGTGCGCACCGATGAAAAACGCCTGCGTCAGATTCTGATCAATGTGATTTCCAACGCGATTAAATATACTCATCAAGGTCAAGTCAGCCTTTCGGTCAGTTATCGAAATCAGGTTGCCGAATTTTCCATAAAAGATACCGGTGTAGGTATCGCACCCAAGGATTTGGATCGTATTTTCCGACCTTTCGAACGGATACGAAAAGCCGGATCGCCCCATATCACCGGAACGGGGTTGGGTCTGACCATTACCCGTTTCCTGACCGAGATCATGGGCGGCGATATCAGCGTAGAGAGCACACCGGGTGTGGGCAGCCATTTTAATGTCCGCCTGATGTTAAGCAGCGCCATGAACCTTGCTGCTAATACAGCGCCCGAAAAAATAGTCTGCGGTTACGCGGGCAAAGAGCAAACCGTATTTGTCGTCGACGATGAACCCAGTCACCGCGGTTTGCTTCAGGAAATGCTGACGCCATTGGGATTTAATGTGATTCAGGCCCAGGACGGCCTGTCCTGTCTGGACATGCTGCAATACTGTGAATGCGAACCGCACATTTTTCTGCTGGATATCGCGATGCCCGGCATCAGCGGCTGGGAACTGGCTCATATCATCCGCAAACGCATACCCGCCGCTGTCATCCTGATGGTATCAGCCAATGCCAATGAACAAGTACCGCAACAGCTTTTAATGGCTCCCCATAATGCCTATTTGGTAAAACCCCTGCGCATAGCTCAGCTTCTGGACACGCTTCAACAACAGACAGGACTCACCTGGCTCTATAAATCCTGTGAACAAGACACCCAAAATCAAGCCAATGTTACTTTGGCTGCAACACAAATAAATAAAGGTATCAGCGACACGTTAAAAAACCACCTGATAACCGATCAAGAAGCTCGCGGCGAGTTAATCCGGCTGGCACAAATCGGGTATGCCAATGGCATATGTTCATTACTCGAACAGCTTAAAAATGAGCATCAGATTGATGCCGACCTGATGCAGCAGCTTGAAGAACTAACACATCAGTTCCAGTTTTCAGCACTGATTAAACTACTCAAGGAACAGGCATGATGCAGACCGGCCGGAAAAAGGACGTGGTTTTGATTGTGGATGATTCACCTGAAACCCTGAGCATGCTAAACGATACACTCGATCAGGCTGGACTGACCGTGCTGGTGGCGCTGGAAGGCGCTCAAGCACTGACCATTGTCGACAACATTACGCCGGACATCATCTTGATGGATGCAATCATGCCGCACATGGACGGCTTTGAAGCTTGTAAAAGGCTGAAAGCCAACCGTTCGCTGGCTCATATCCCCGTCATATTTATGACCGGACTGTCCGATACGGAAAGCATCGTCAAAGGTCTTCAGGCCGGAGGCGTCGATTACATCAACAAACCCGTCAAAGGTGATGAATTGATTGCGCGTATGCAAGTCCACTTAGCCAATGCCCGGCTCACTTTAAGCGCTCAAACCGCCCTGGATACCGCCGGCCAATACCTGTTCGCCGCATCCTCGGAAGGTGCGTTGCTGTGGACTACACCCCAGGCTAATCAACTGTTCAATACGGCTGGTGTCACGATAGACTGGCTGGAGGAAAATCTACCTAACCAATTGCGTCAGTTACTTCAACCTCAGTTTAACAAAGAAAAAGGTTTGCTCATCAAGGTGAACGAGAAGCCACTGGAAATTCGTTATATAGGCCAAACCGGAGCCAACGAATTCTTATTACGACTGATTGATTTACAGCGCCCCAGCGAAATCGAACGCTTACGCTCGGCACTGCCCATTACCGAACGGGAAGCCGAAGTGTTACTCTGGATTGCCCGTGGCAAAACCAACCGGGAAATCGGCACTATTTTGAGTATGAGTCCGCGTACGGTTAATAAACACCTGGAACAGGTTTTCCGAAAATTGAATGTGGAAAACCGCACGACCGCCGCCGTTTTTGCGATGAAGTATTTGAATCAGGAATCCTGATGCGTTTGTGCGCCTAACCTTCAAATCAGGTAACTGCTTGACGAGACTGGAAGAACGCAGAGACTTGATAACCCAGGAAGCCAATGCCATCGGTACAGCCTATCTGCGTATTGACTTGATTTCCAAGCAAGTACAGCCCGAAATGCGTGAATTGTTTCGTACCTACACCGGCCTCCGAACAACCATTTATGAAGACAGGGAAAATAAGCCGCTCATGGAAATCAAACAGGACAAGGTCGCGGACCTGCAAAAACGGATATGGACTTTGTCATTGTCCGCGATCAGGATGCCCGACGCATCGCCACAGGCAGCCATGTTACTGATTCCCGCATTAAATGAAATGATCGATATAACCACCACCAGAGAGATGGCAACCCAGAATCATCCTCCGGTACAAATCTATATAATGCTTTATGGATTGAGCTTTATCGGTTCATTGCTGGTCGGCTACAGCATGTCAGTCAACCAAGAACGCAGCTGGTTACATACCTTATCTTTCTCAGCCGTAATGTCGCTGGCTATCTATGTGATTGTCGATCTTGAATACCCGCGCCTGGGTCTCATTAGAGTTGACACGTCAGATCAAGTGCTTTTCGATCTACAAAAGAACATGGAGATAGGCCGCATCGGCTGATGACTATGAGTAGAGCTTTAACCCTAAAATAGCAGTTAAAACTAGTTAAACTGTAACTGCTCAAAAAGACGTGGCAACCTCAGGCTCTTACACTATGAAATCAGCCTGAAATAAATCAAGATTCTGTTGTATCTGCTCACCCCCTCCAATTTTAGTGGGTGTAGGTGGTTGATTGAAAAGGCTTCTGCAACAGGGATGTTGCAGAGAGCTACAGGGACGTATTGATGCGTCCTTTGAAATCAAGCACCTACACCCTTAATTCAAAGCGG
>NZ_JAUSBX010000153.1 GCF_030651835.1 Methylicorpusculum sp.
TTTCGACCCCTTGTTGGGTCGAAACGAGGCGACGCGGACGAATCGGGGCCGCCGGAGGCATCAGTGGTCGCGTATTTTTTTGCTGCTTGATTGGGCTGGGATGCCCAAAACAAGCTTTCGCAAAAATAGCGACTCCCCGAAAATCCCCAGGAATATATAGATCTGTTTGTAAACTTGGCCGATAAAGCCCGTAGGGGAGGCCTGCTGGCATTGGAAGAAGAGTTGCCGTCGATTGCTGATTCCTTCATTCGCAACGCATTAATGCTGGTTATCGATGGCGTAGATATGGACGAGGTAAGGCAGGTACTGGAAAACGATAATGAAATGACGTCTCAGCGGCATCATGTCGGTATTGCAATGCTGTCGACTATGGCCGGGGTCGCTCCCGCGATGGGAATGATAGGCACTGTGGTCGGTCTGATCGGCGTCATGGGCCATTTATCCGATCCTTCCCAATTGGGGCCGTCTATTGCGGTGGCTTTTTTAACGACGCTATACGGCTCATTGATGGGTAATCTGATTTTCAGTCCGATGGCTAATAAACTCAAACAGAAAGATAAAGATGAAATATTTATCAGAGAGTTAATTATCGAAGGCATTTTAGCGTTACAGGAAAGCGAGAATCCCCGTATGATCAGACAAAAACTGGAATCGTTTTTACGCCCGGGCCTGCGTTCCCAAAATTAATGTCTCGTTTGGTTCCTGATTGATTTCAGCACGTTAAAAAGTGAACGCACATTGGGTCGAGGTTCTGTCAGGAAAAAGGTTATCGCCATCTCTTCAATGGCCGCGGCAATACACAGGATCGCGGCAATTCGAAAAGGCCAGATCGGGCCATTCAGAAACATCAGAAATAAACTACTCCCCATAGCCGCCGCTGCCGCTTTTACAGTCCAGGTGTGATAACAGGTAAAACTGCCGAATTTGATCAATCCAAAAACGGTAGGCAGTAAACAACTGGCAATAATCAGCGCAACATAGAACCATTCCAGTTCGACAATTTCAGGCCACAGCCACCAACAGCAAACGGCTATGGTGAGATAATTCACCACGTCCGCACAACTGTCCAGAATGGCGCCGAATTCCGAGACCTGCCCCATCATTCTTGCGGCCCAGCCGTCTAATACATCGGTTAAAAAGGCAAGGGCCAGCAAGCCCATAAAAGCCAATCCATGACCGTGCCACGCCAGCCATAATAAAGCGGGTGCAGCGATAAAGCGAAAACTGGTCAGTAAGTTGGGCAAGGTTAATATGGATGGCTTTGTCATAGTTGGAATAAACCGGCTAACGGAGCGTGATCGGAAAGAGTATGCCATGGGGAATGGGCCAGCCGATTGCAAGATAGCGGCGTTAAGCCTCGAAAATAAATCCGGTCCATGGTCAAAATCGGTAACCATGCCGGAAATGTTTTCGCGTAACGGCCATGCGTCGTTTTAAAAACCTCTTTAAGTCCCAGATGCTCGTAAAAGTGACGATCAGCGTGTCCCAGCCAATCATTAAAATCACCGGCAACGATTAAGGGTGCATCATGAGGCACATGAGATTCTATGCGCTGACAAAGGCGTTCAAGCTGAAGTCGGCGTTCCTTTCCGGTTAATCCGAAATGAATGCACACCACATGCAGGGGTTGAACATCCGGTTTAATCCGGATTACGCCGTGCAACAAGCTCCGGCTAGCCCACGAGAATGGGGAAACATTGATATTTTCGAAGCTTTCAAAGGGGTATTTACTTAACAGGGCATTGCCGTGGTGACCGGCGGTATAGATTGCATTTTTACCATACGCATAATGAGGCCAGACACCCTCTGCGATAAATTCGATCTGCGGCCGGTCCGGCCAATCCGGAACGTGTTTTTCTTTATGCGCATGTTCACCCTGCATTTCCTGAAGAAACAGTAAGTCCGCATCGGCTTCAATCAACGCTTCGCGGATTTGATGCAAAACAAAGCGCCGGTTTCCTACATTAAAGCCTTTATGGATGTTGTAGGTTAATACGCGAAAAGTGCTGTCAGTCATGGGCTTGATTTAATAAGGACGTTTGCGAATATGCAGCCGGAACAGAATCGGCGAGAGAAATTCTTCGATCATAAAAAAAAGTACCATGACAACCGTGATATCCGGCCATTCCAAAGCCATTGAGTGTCTTAAAAACCATAAAGGTAGCAGTGACTCGGGCACCGTGTCGAGTCCTCTTGCCCGGCTGCTTTCGACCCATCCGCGCCTGCGCTTGATAAAGCTAGCCAGAAGGTCGCCGCTCATCGCCAACAAGCCGAACAGCATTCCGAGCCAAAAACTGAAACCCAAGAGAATAGCGACACAGCCGCTCAATCCGGCTGAAAATGCTATGCCGCGCCAGGTTTTTGAGCGACCGAACACAGGCTGCCTATCACCTAAACACAGACCATGGTCCACCGGCCATGCAAAGCGTTTTCCCATAAGCTTATAAGCAATAATCGGAGCGCCGTTGGCAACCAGCAATAGAATTGATGCGTGAATTATACTGGTCCAATGAAATGCAGGTGCAGTCATTTAAAAAGTCTCTTCAACCTTTATTATTGAGCCATCTTAACCGATTTAAACTTTAGCGGGCATGGGCCGTTGTGAATTGAGTATTGCTATATAATGCCGGTCCTATCATTTTATAAAAAGAAAATGGCAAAAAAAATACCCGATTCCCCGTTTAAAAGAGCGGCTGAAGCGCCGCCACTGCCCGTCCACACGTTCAGTTTTATCCTTTATTGTTTACGGCAATTTAAGGTCTGGCTGGTGTTGATGATGGTGCTTGAGGCAGGGCAGGCGGCAGGCAGTATTATGGTGCCTTATGCGATCAAAACACTCATGGATACGGTTGCCAGTCAACCTGCCGGTGCGGGATTGTGGGATACTTTTCAGCAGCCTTTGTTATTGCTGGTTGGATTGAATCTGGCAGAGATTATATTCAGCCGAAGCAGCGGTGCCGTGCTGATTATTGTGGGTCCCCGCTTACGACAGCGCACCAGTCAACTGCTCTATGCCTACCTGCAACAGCATGCGCCGCGTTATTTCGGCAATCATTTTGCCGGGGGACTTGCGCATCGCATCAGCGAAACTTCTATGAGTGTTAATCACACGACGTGGTCAATCTTGTTTGATTTCTGGCCGATCATGATTATATTCGCCGTATCGGTTTCACTGTTGTTTCAGACCCATATCGAATTAGGCGGATTTGTCGGCGGCTGGATGTTGTTGTATGTAGTCATCTCTTTTTGGCTGGCGACACGTTGCCAGCCTTATGCGCAAAACTACGCCGCTACACGCAGCATGGTCAACGGCAAAATCGTGGATGCGGTAACCAATATACTCAATGCCAAGTTGTTTGCCCGCCTGGATTTTGAGCGTGAGTATCTGAACGGTTTTCTGGAAACGGAAGTTCAGGCGGGACGGCGTACCTTCTGGTATATGGAACGGGTGCGCTGGTTTCAGTTTATCGCCGCTGCATCATTGAAAATAGGCACTATCGCTTATGCGCTGATGCTATGGCGCGAAGGTGCTATCAGCGTCGGTGATTTTGCGATGAGCACAGGTTTGGCCTTATTGATTATTGGCGATGCGCGCAATCTGACCCGGCGATTTCTGGAATTTTTTGAATACATAGGCAATGTCGCCAACGGGGTCGAAACAATTGTTAAATCGCATGAAATAGTCGATGTGCCGGATGCCAAACCCCTGCAAATTACCCGTGGACGGATAGAGTTTCGTGATGTGTGTTTTGCCTATGAACCCAACCGGCCTGTACTCGAGCATCTGAATGTCGTGATCGAATCCGGGGAGCGGGTCGGTTTGGTCGGCTTTTCAGGATCGGGAAAATCGACGTTTGTCAGCCTGATACTGAGAAATTTTGAACCGCAGTCCGGGCATATTTTGATCGATGACCAGGACATAGGCCAAGCGACTCAGGATTCTCTTCACCACCAGGTCAGTTTGATTCCGCAAGATCCCAGTCTGTTTCATCGCAGCCTGAGAGAAAATATCGGATACGGCCGCTTGCATGCGAGTGATGCCGAGATACAGGAAGCCGCTCGGCAAGCCAATGCCGATAGCTTTATAGAGGCAATTCCTGAAGGTTATGATTCGTTGGTCGGCGAGCGCGGTGTCAAGTTGTCCGGCGGTCAGCGTCAACGCATCGCGATAGCCAGAGTGATGCTGAAGGATGCGCCGATACTGATTCTTGATGAAGCCACCTCCAGTCTCGATTCGGTCACAGAAAAAACGATTCAGGATAATCTGGACAGTGCGATGGGGCGAAAAACCGTGATTGCCATTGCTCATCGTTTATCGACCATCGCGCATCTGGACAGGATTCTGGTGTTTGATCAGGGGCGTATCGTCGA
Source organism: Methylicorpusculum sp. (assembly GCF_030651835.1). GTDB lineage: Bacteria > Pseudomonadota > Gammaproteobacteria > Methylococcales > Methylomonadaceae > Methylicorpusculum. The sequence continues at coordinate 4,372 of NZ_JAUSBX010000153.1, forward strand.
AGACGGCACGCATCAAGACTTGATGGCGCTAAAAGGTTTTTACCATCGGCTATGGACCATGCAAGCCGGGGGCTTTTTACCGGATGCGCAGGATTAATTGATGAGTGTTTGTCAAGAAGATCAAGCGATCATCATAAAATCAGCAATTCTCAATTTGAATGGAAAAAGGGGCTGGGGGAAGCTTTTTGAGGATGTCAGCAGCAGGATGCTGCTGTCAAGCCCCCATGGAAGGGTTTACGGCGTTCCTCAAAAGGCTTTTCTCAGCCCAAAATGATGCCGAAAAGATCAAACTCAGAATTGCTGTCATAAAATAGATTTCACCGCCGTCGCTAATAAGGCGTCAAGTTTTATACAAGAAGTTGAATGCCGGATACTGTCTGTGCACCAAATGTCTTTGACACCGGCAGAACGGATAGCGGTTTCAGCATCGTCGCAGAACAAAGGATGGGTGATTGCCGCATAGATCTCTGTTGCACCCGCTTTGCGAAGTAAGTGAATTGTTTGGGTCAGCGTGCGTCCGGTGCTGGCCATATCATCGATGATGACAACGGGATGGCCGCTAAAATTTCTGTTGGGCAGGGTGATTTTGACATCACGGTCACCGTGCCTGATTTTTTTGGCGATGCCGTATTCGAAACCTATTTCTGCTGCGATATTTGCCACCCATTGTTCGGATTCACTGTCCGGTCCCAGCAGAACAGCATGATCCAGCTGTGATTTGAGATAGCTTCCAATAATGTCTGAGGCTGAAAGGCTTATTGCATTTTGCAGCGGAATGGCCTGATCCAAACGGGAGATACGATGTAAATGGGGGTCGACAGTAATCACATCGTCAAACAGATCGGCCAAAAGCTGTCCGATAATTCGCTGACTGACTGCTTCGCCGGGATTATTGGCGATATCCTGGCGCATATAGCATAAGTAAGGCACGACCAGCGTGATGCGTTGGACGCCCAGTTTGCGGGCTGTTTTGGCACATAACAATAGCTCAATGAGCTTGTCGTTGGGATGGTCCAGACTCCTGAAAATGACGATATGGCGCGGCAATGCCGTGGGCAGGCGAACCAGACTTTCACCGTCGGGAAAACGGTGCAGGAAAGTTTGAGCAATCGGAACGTTAAGCTGGTTAGCCAGTCTTTGAGCCTGTTCCAGGTAATCGGGAAAAGCGAGTATCAGCATGGTATTCAGAATGCGACCAGCGGTTTAAGGACATGTTCTTCGGTGCCTATCATATAGCCATTATTGTCGGCAGCCAGCTTTTGAGCAAACTTAAAATCGGCCGGAAATTCGGCATAAATTCGGTAAATCGGCTCGCCTTTTTGAACGCTTTCGCCCAGTTTTTTCAGCAAGTCGACGCCTGCCTTTTTATCCAGCGGGGCTCCGGCGATACGGGCAATCTTAGCCATCTGAAAATTATCAATATGTGTCACGACGCCGTCTTGTTTGGCATAGACTTCCTGACAAAGAGATCCCGGACTCAGGTCAATGGATTTGGCGCCTTGAGCCCGAATGATATCATTCATTTTGGCAATCGCCCGGCCCGAATCCAGGATATCTCTGGCAATCGCATAACCCTGGCCACCTCTGACATCAGGGTCAAATTCTATAATTCGTCCGGCCAGTTGTAGCGATTTTTGCCGCAGATCAGACGGTGCGTTGGGGTTATTTTCAAGAACTTCCATAATATCCCGTGCTTCAAGCACTGGGCCTATCCCTCGGCCTATGGGTTGGCGGCCGTCGGTAATCATGACTTCAAGGTGGATGTTCAGTCGGTCACCCACAAATTCAAATAGCTTGCGCAGTGCCAATGCCTGGCGCATGTGCCGGACCTTAGCCGTAGGCCCAACCGGAATATCAATGATCAAATGGGTAGAACCGGCCGCCAGTTTTTTTGAGAGTATGGATGCGACCATTTGACCCTGTGAGTCAATGCCCAACGGGCGCTCTACCGAAATCAGTATATCGTCCACAGGCGCCAATTTGGCAGTACCGCCCCACGCGAGGCAGCCGCGTTCCTGCCGCACAATATCGTGCAGACGTTCCGGAGACAGGTTTACTTCCGCAAGAACCTCCATCGTATCGGCGGTTCCTGCCGGCGAGGTGATTGCCCGGCTTGATGTTTTAGGTATCAGCATGCCGTGCGCGGCGACAATGGGTACTACCAGCATTGAGGTTCGGTTGCCCGGTATGCCGCCTATACAGTGTTTGTCGGCGACCAGCGATTCGTGCCAGTTCATGCGTTCGCCCGAATCCAGCATCGCGCGGGTTAGATAAAGCAGTTCGTCGCGATCGAGATTGTTTTGCCCTGTGGCAACCAGAAAAGCGGCCATTTCCATTTTGGAATAACGCGTTTCGACAATATCCCGGGTAATGCTGTGAAAGTCGCTTTGATCCAGTCGTTCACCGTTGATTTTTCGCCGGACGGCATCCATGGACTCAGGATGCTCGGCATGATCGACAGTCACGAACGTGCCTTCACCAATGTTAAGCTGATTGAATGCCTGTTCGGAGAGTCCCAATTCGCCTGGCAGAACTATGGAATTGTCATCGACCACATTCAATACTGCAAACAGCTTGGTACCGTTTGCGCAAACTTTGATCTTGGATAAAGCCTGAAAACCTTCGGCCCGGTAAATCGCGCAATCCCGGTTTAAATAGGCTACGTTTTCATGATAGGTATCGATGCCTATACGGCGTATTTGCAGCGTGTCATTACTCATACATAAAGGGGCGATTGATAAATGATACGGGATGATGCGTGTTGCCGGACGAGATGTCAAATGAGCGGGGCACTTTGTATTTTGTCTCGATTGAAAGCTACGCTGATAGGACGTTTCAAACGGTTTGGGCAGGGAAAAAGCCATTCGATGAATGCCGTAAACTTTTCCATGGGGGCTTGACAGCGGCATCTGACAGCCAAGGAGGGTGGAAATGCAGATTTTGTCCGGAATAAAAAATCTGCCCTGCTGCCCGATATCCTCGAAAAGCTTCTCCCAGCCTTTTCAACTTTAAATTGAGAATTGCAGGGATCGTCTCGGAAATAGACGTTTTTAGATCAGATAGGAGTAATATCAGAAAAATGATTCGATCTACGAAATAGGCAACCAGAAACAAAGGTGTAGACTGTTACCCAAAGGATGAAGGCCTGCCGACATCAATAGACTCATTTGTTAGTGTCTCTCGTACGTTTTGTTGACGCACTTCGTTTTATTACTCTCTTTATACTCAAAAAATGGTTAACTTTATGAAGGTATGGGGTGTGGCTATCGAGGATGTCGGCAGCAGGGATTGCTGCCGTCAAGCCCCCATGGAGGGGTTCACGGCGGTCCTCGATAGACACATCCCATACCTTCTATTCTTAGACGGTTTTTTAATCAAAAGGGAGTAGTTGATGCTGTTTTTTCAAGAAAATATTCAACTCATGCAGAAAACGTATTGACGAATATGAGTTTTTCAAAATCTTTTTATGCACAGAATTGTCGGTAGATTGAAATGAACTTACCTGATTTGCATAAAGGGTATGGAAAAGGCGATGGCTGTTTTTAACCCATTGTTATATATAGCTATTAATATTGCTGTATAAAAAATCGACAAGCTAACTAACAGCCTTTACCAATAGGGGTTTGGCATAGTTAATGATAGCTTGTACACAGAGTTATCCACAGAAATTGTGGAAAAACATCAGGTATCTGATTTTGTAAATGGCAGCGCTATGTCAAGCTTTATTGCCAAAGATTGATTGAAAAATCGTATCTGCTCACCCCTCCAATTTTAGTGGGTGTAGGTGGTTGATTGAAAAGGCTTCTGCAACAGGGATGTTGCAGAGAGCGGTAAATGTCAACGTAGTTGTCGCATCAGTTAAAAATTAGTGGACAGTAGTGTCGGTTTTTTTCGCCGCATTATTGTTTGGTTTATCAGGATTTAAACAGACTTCTGGCTGCCAATCCCAGTTTCGGGTGTTACGACTC
>NZ_JAUSBX010000159.1 GCF_030651835.1 Methylicorpusculum sp.
TCCCAGAGCCTAAATCTCTTATGACTTCAGACCGCCAACCTTTAGCAGCGCAATAGGTTTCAAGCATTTCATGCTGCCTGTCTAAGTCCGCCTTTTGGTCGTGACTAGATACCCTGGCGTAGCAAATCGTCGGGGTATTAGTATCTCCAAGGCCAAGTAAAGCCGCCGAATCATAATAACGCGTTCCGCCTTGCGTTTTACGGGCTGGCAAAAGCTCACCTGTCCGCTCCCATTTTCTGAGCGTGTCAACAGTAACTCCTAAAAGAGCTGCCGCCTCACCAATCTTGATTAATCTCTTATCCATGTGTAATAACATACATAAATCTGATTTAAAAAGCAGTAGTTATTTACAGATTAATATAGATTATTTGTTTCAGTTACAAACCCCTAATAACGCTATCAACCTGATATCCAAAACCAGCTCCACTTTGGTCGCAGGTTATAGCTGCGTTGAATGGCAGCCCATTGAATCCCTGTCGTCATTGAGCACAACCCGGTAAGGCGGATTCGCCAACAGGCAATCCGCCATGGCTTTGAAGGCTATTGGCGTTTTGCTAGCGCGAAAACACCCTACGGGTTATGTAGTTTTACAACGGGTTTTGTTTTTTGGTTTAATTTCTTTCCTTAACGAAGACCGTCATTCCGTCATGGATTGCCGGTACCCAGAGCGCAAGGATGTGCTACAGCCTTTGCCATCCATGGCTTCTAGATTACGGCAATCCCTGCCGGAACGATGGCGACGATTAATACAAACCAAGTTCTCAAACAAGCCTGGACAATATAATAAAAACTGGGAAACTTCAGATGTAAGATGGGTAACGCTTTTTATGACTGCCCGTCTGTGTCTAAATAACGAAGGTTTTTAAACACAATAAGAAACACGTAAAAATAACATGTCATGAGTCCAACAAATTTGTTTAACAATGCAGCCATTGTGATGCTATGACTAAACAGATACACAACATGTATCTATTTATGATAAGGTTGATGTAGATTAAAAGAGAGGTATTTTCTATGTCTTATAACCAAACAAAAACCGATACACAAACCCATGCTGTCAACCTGCGTGTTCGCCATGATATCCGCAGTCTAATTGATAGAGCGGCAAAGGCTCAGGGTAAAACACGCTCTGATTTTATGATTGATGCCGCTCGACGTGCAGCGGAAGAGTCCTTGCTCGACCAAGCACTCGTGCGGGTTGATCAAGAAACTTACGACCATTTTCTTGAGGTTCTTGATCAACCGCCTAAAGGTGAGGGTTTTGAAAGACTGATGGCTGCCGCAAAACCTTGGAATAAATAGTGCTTTCTTCCCCCATTCTGTTAGCTACGGATCATCAGCTTGATGACTTTGCCTGTAATGTTGATAGCCTTAATGATTGGCTCAAGAAGCGGGCGTACCAAAATCAGCTCAGTGGAACCTCTCGTACCTACGTAGTGTTGGAAGGTAAAAGGGTTGTCGGCTATTACTGCCTTGCTTCAGGCGCACTGGAATTGAACGATGCACCTACCCAAGTCCGTCGCAATATGCCTAATCCTATTCCTGTCGCCATTCTTGGCCGTCTTGCTGTTGATAAGTCTTTTCAGGGGAAAGGACTTGGGGTTGCCTTGCTTCAAGATGCTGTTGTGCGGACTGCCCAAGCTGGTGGAATACTCGGCATACGCGGCCTTCTTGTTCATGCTCTTTCAATTGAAGCAAAAGCTTTCTATGAGCATCATGGTTTTGTCGCCTCACCGACACAAGCTATGACCCTAATACTGTCTCTAAAGGGGCATAACCCGTAAAGCGGATTCGCCAACTGGCAAGCCGCCTTGGCTTTGAAGGCTTGGCGTTTTGCTATCGCGAAAACGCCCTACAGGTTATGCCTTTATTCAGCGGGTTGTGTTTTTTTGGTTTAATTTCTCTTCTTACCGAAGACCGTCATTCCGGCATGGATTTCCGGAATCCGGGTCACAAGGATGTGAAAGCCCAACGCCATCCATGGCTTCTGGACCCCGGCAATCCCTGCCGGGGCGACGCCTACTATTAACGTGAACATAGCCTTGTTGAAACCAATGAAAAGCCAACTTTGTTTCGGACTTTATCGAATGTTTATATGCTGAATACCTGACATTCGAACCGACAATTTTTTAGAGGATCGCAGGCAGTGATCGACCCAAAGTCGTCTTAGACACCACACTTTTAAATGGCGTTTTATTGATCAAATCCAGTCAGCTTTTTTTGGTATTACACGCAAATCGGTAGCAATCTACTGCGGAACGGTAAGTTGTTTTGACGATTCAAGATAATTAAATGTTGATGCGTGGGCATGCGTTTTATGCATGCCCACTCTTTATTACCCGTTATATCTGGATTTCTTCGCCATCAAATTTTTTCAGTGTCAGTGTAGGCGCCTCGGGGTGAGCATCGCGCCAATCTTTCAGAATGGCAATACCCACTTCCTCGCCTAGCAGCATACCTTCTGTGCCATCGCTACGATAATGCACACCGGCCCAATCACGGCCCAAGCTGATGTTTGAAGCCAGTTTATTGAGTTCACCACCGATGGTTAATACATCGGCAATGGGCTCTAATACCGAACCGTTGGCACTAGGTTGTACTGGTGAAGGGATAGTGGCCCCTTCTTTAAAGAAGGCTTTCAGCACAGTCACGCACGCGCCTGAAATAGAGGCATGCCCGGCAGGATAAGCCGGATGCGTGGGAGCGCCTTCCGGATAGCCCATGGGTAATAATTTATTGCCATACTGTGCCTGCACGTAATTTAACACAATGGACGAGTTGAATTGAGCATGTAACAAGCTAGGGTTGTTTTGGGCTAAGCCGCCGTACTCTTCAGGGCGTAAGCGGCGATGTACATTCCATTTTTGAAACCATGCCGCCCGCAAGGCAGCATTGCCGGCTTTAGCGACGGTATCGAGAATTTCACCGGCCCCTAAATCGATAAACGCTCCCTGTCGGGTTGCTGTTTTATAAGGATTGCCGTCATCCCAAACGCTTGGCCCCCAACTCAGCATAATCAATGCGGCGTTATGGAATGCTTGATAAGTGTAATCTTGATGCACGTATCTCGACAAATCTCGCCCGTTGAGCATATAACGAGCTGCTTGAGTGGTTACCGATTTGCTTGGCATTTGCCCGTTCTCAATTGCCAGCCATTCACTCGGCGTGGTCATGAAATTTTCACCCGCTTTGTAGCGCGTGTATTTTTGATCGACCACTTTGGGACCGGTCGGGATGTCTTTATATAAAAATTGCGAAATGTACGGACCTGTCTGATCGCCCTCAAATATACCTCTAAACAACAGTTCAGCACTGGTTGGACCGGTAAAGTCGATCAAATTCGCCAGCTCGTTAGCTGCTTTCATGATGTTTTTATTAGAGGTGTATTCGCTGAACGGCACATCACGCAACAAAGCTTGCGCGTATACTTCAACCATCTCAGCCGCAGCCTCGGCACTGCCGAGCGCGGGTGCCGGCTTCATACCGTAAGCGTGGGAGTCTCTACCTTCCAAATCATAAACCTGTGCTGCCAGCGGATTGGCCAGCTTGACCGGGCCGCCGGCAGGAACCTGTTCAAAAGCCGCAAAGCTACCCGCTTGGATGGCAGTCAGTAATTGTTGGTAGGCCGCACTGTCAACGATACCGTTAGCGGCATGCGGTAAGGTTTTGTGAAATTGCCCCGCATAATTTGGCACGTCGGTTTCATCGCTATTATTGGGATGTTCGGCGGGCGAGTTGATGAAATTGATATTTGCCTGTTGTTCCCGGTAGTCATAAGCTTGCTGATGTCTTTCTGCTGCTGACAAAGGATCCAGTTCATCCGCCATTGCTGTGTTCGTAAGAATTGCCGAGATTGCACCGAATAAAAGTGTCTTTTTCATGTAATACCTAGTTGTCGTTATCTTTCATAGAATCTAAGAACACTAAAGCTGCAGCGTTCTAAATAGGTATTACAAAAGGCATGCCAGTAATTAACTCTTTGTTTTGTAAGAAATGGCTTTCAAAAACACATAAAAACTTTTTAAATAACAAGTGATATGACTTATGACATTCAAGTCAAATGCCGCACTATTTATAAGATTATTGAATCGTTAAAACTATATATGGGCTAGCGATTCAGAATGTAAAATAGATCAAGCAAGTTTTAATCGCACAGGATGCGCTGAACGAAGTCGGGGTATGTTTTTCAATCAAGCACCTCTATATAGCTAAACTGTTTGGCAGATATTCATTCAAATACTGTCATTGATGATCGAAAGGCAATCGTCTGCAAATGGCAGTAGTGACGCCGTGATAATGTCATTTGCTCGCCGACACCTGCCAATCGAGCAACCGAGACCCACATAAAATAGGGAAGTTATTTATGACCGAATCCTAAGTCATGGACAGCGTCCCTGCTGCCCACAACTTAACCATACTCTCGGACCTCGCGACCACGAAACCCACCGGTTCAATAACAGATTGAAGAGATTGATCTTAAAAAACAGTAAATTCGAGCAAAAGCCAAAATTTGCTTGAGGGATTAGTTTGGCTTATTGACTACGACAGGCTAATGGGTGCCCCCCCTTTCGCTGCTTTATAACATGGAGCTTTCCGCTAAGAAGACATTCACAAAACTGTAAAGCTAAATTATATAAACAGAAAAATATGTTGCTTCGACCTCATTAGCCCTGGCTTAGAACCGCATTCAAATCTTGCTTTGAGTCAGTAAATAGTAAGCTACTTTTGTTAAAGTCCTTGTACTGGAATGGGAATAAGAATCAATCTTTACAATTGAACTTCAAGAAACCATGACAAAAAAGCCGTATTTCAAAAACCAATAGACTGGCATTCCTTAATATATCAAGCAGGTATTGGAATACTTGCAGGTCGACAGAGATGGTTTATCCACTCAACAAGCCCAGGAACGTCTTAATAACAGTGGTCCAAACCGTTGGCCATCGCCAAAAACGCGGGGGCCTTTACTTCGTTTTCTGCTAGGAGAAAAACATGAGCCAAAGAAATCGATTGCAGTGGACGGTTGCGCTTTTAAGTGGCGCTTTGGTTGTCGCTCTAGGCGTGTGGCTCTTTGGCGAGGTTTGGCGCTATGCAGGCGAATATGATAAGAATCCGTCTCAACGCAACTTGAAGAACCAATTGATGCGTCGAAAGTCAGACTCGATGCAAGATGTCCTCGATGCGATCGTTCGGGGCAGACTCAACCGTGTTAATGCCGCAGCCTTGGACATGGAAAGGTACGTCGCCACGATTGATGGCTATCTGTCCACAGACGTCTACGAGAAGCATGGTAAATCCTTCAATGAAGCCATACACGACCTGAAACGAGCAACTGCACAAAGCGATGCCGAACTGACCAAGGAGGCAGCGCTTAGGCTCGAGCGATCCTGCTTGGAATGCCACATGCTGATCAACGCGCACAAGGGCCAACAGGTGCAGGGCAACGAATGAGTGAAGGCCAAAAATATAGGAAATTTAAAGGCTATGTTCGCGTTAATAGCAGGCGTCGCCCCGGCAGGGATTGCCGGGGTCCAGAAGCCATGGATGGCGTTGGGCTTTCACATCCTTGTGACCTGGATTCCGGCAATCCATGCCGGAATGACGGTGTTGGTTTACTTTCAACTACTAACGCGAACATAGCCAAATTTAAAGGCATTTTCGAACCTATCCTTGATAAAACGCCACGCCAAGCTGGCCTTTTGGTAAGCGCTTTTGATTGTTTCCTCGGCTTCTGAGGATGAAGAGTTCACTCTTGTGAACCAATAGGGTCAGGCTCGATTTAAGAATTTCAACGCAATAAAATCAAGAACTCATGACTTATAAAATGTAAAAACTCCTGACATTGCCTGTTTTCGAAATTGCAAACAATGACGGATTGGACGTCTGCTTTTGAGAAAGATTTCTAATTTTCATTGACACATTCCGCAGCGGTCTGTTTATGGCCGATAGGGTGAGGTCACCAATGGCTGCTTTGTAGCCCTCCAGTTCGCAGAATCTGGATTTGGCTGGCAGGCCGCTATGGAGAAACACGACCCTCAAGAATGGATCGGACTGGCACATTCTACGAAGTGAAAAAATTAATGTTTCGAATGACTGGTATTGAGAAGCAAAATTTTTTTTGCCGATTAAATATTACTGGATTGACTAATCAGCACCATACCTATTTCAAGTTATAGATTCATCTTCATTTTTACTCATCAGGACAAACCGTCGAGTTTTGCCGACAAATGCAGTATTCACAGAAATGAACGGATATCAGCGAGGCTTACCATGAGTGTCATCGGCTCTTCGGGGGAGGGATCGAAACCGAGGGCCAGATAGAATGAGCGGGCTTGTTCTGAAAGAGCATGGACGATAATTCCGCGAATGCCGATAGCATCGGCAGCATAGGAAACTCTTTGCGCGGCATCCCGAAAAAGGCCCCGGCCCAGACCGCAGCCTTGGAAAGACAAGTCCACGGCTAGACGGCCAAGTACGACGACTGGTATGGGGTCAGGCATATTGCGGCGGAAGCGGCCAGAAGAACTAATGCTATTGATCGCACCCGAAGCAAGCGCATAATAAGCGACAACGCGATTTTTGTTGCAGACAACGAAAGTACGTGAGGCACCGCTAATTTGGTTAGCTAAGGCTCGGCGGTGGCTCATATCAACCATTTTTGAAAGATCGGCCAATTGCGGACCTTGGTATTTTAGTTTTTGTGACAGAAATTAATCGTATAACGAACGATCCAGATGCCGCTAAAAAAGGAGCGAAAATCAGAACATTAATTTGTAGGATATCTTTGATGCGGGCCCCATACAGAGCCGAATACTCGAATTAATGGCCGCATCTGATCAAATTGCTCGACAGCGGCGTGATTCCTTTTCACAAATTAGGCACCCATCGTCGTCGTGTACGTTATCACTATTTGGTAGATTACAAAGCTAAGGTCGATTCGGGACGATTAGCCGCGTTGGAAGAACTGTCAGCCCAGGCACAAGAACTCAATACGGGTTATTAATTAATAACAAGCTTTTCCGTAGCCTACGACGCATGTGTGTTGCATCCACCACCCTTGCGCGATTTACTGATGTACCTTTCGCTGACCGATCGATAGCATGCAAAATGGACGGCAGAAATCCACGAAAAATGGATGCGAAACGTCTTGACCGTTCACCAGGATTTGACTCGCGAGCAACTTGAACGAACACGAAAACTGATGGATACCAGTCCCCGTGACTGTCTCGTCACTGGCTACGAATTTCTGATCCCAACTCTGACTTTGCCAGACCAAAATGATCGGCATGTTCTCGCTACAACGATTCGCAGTCAATCAAGCGTCATTTTGACCTTTAACCTGAGGGATTTTCCTGAAACGGAACTGGAAAAATACGATGTTGAGGGGCAACATCCGGATGCATTCATTTCAGATTTGATCGACTTGAATGTGGCCAAGGTCTTTGCGGCTATTGCTAATCACCCACAATCCCTAAAAAACCCACCAAAATCGAGCCTTCACTGATCGGCAGCGAAAACTGATTCTGAAAATGTTCTTGAACCCGGTTGTAAGGGATCAATTGATATTGGGACAAATACACCGCCTGGACTTTGACGCCGTTGCCGTACTTAGCGGCTTTGCTGACCTCCGCCGGGAAAGCCGCCGTAAAACGCTGCCTCTGCTGATCCTGGAGAATTTCCGCCTGATATTCGGTTACGACGCATCGAATATCAATATCGAACACTTGACGACGCTCGTAACCGATCAACGTATAGTCGCCAAGCGGTAAAAGGGTTTGTAACTGAAACAAATAATCTATATTAATCTGTAAATAAATACTGCTTTTTAAATCAGATTTATGTATGTTATTGCACATGGATAAGAGATTAATCAAGATTGGTGAGGCGGCAGCTCTTTTAGGAGTTAGTGTTGACACACTCAGAAAATGGGAGCGGACAGGTGAGCTTTTGCCAGCCCGTAAAACGCAAGGCGGAACGCGTTATTATGATTCG